>NZ_CP061311.1:1210119-1810119 GCF_018688095.1 Polynucleobacter sp. AP-Titi-500A-B4
CTATGCGTATCAATCAGGTCAACATCACTAAAGGCAATCGTGCCAGTGTCAGTCAGATTGCCTACCGTTGTGGTGTCTAGCTCAGTCACTGCGCCAGTGACATCGGTGGACTCTACTTCTGGTTTGTCTTCAGCTCCTTTAATCGCAACATCAAAAACAAGAGGTGGAGCCTCCGATCCAGCTTCATCTTTTGCAGTAAAGGTAAAGGTTTCTGTTTTTGTCTCATCTTTAGCAAGGGAATCAACGGCGCTTTGATTGGGGACGTATACATACTGACCAAGATCTGGGCTTGTTACATCAGTATTTAAATACAGTGTTCCGTAATCACCAACGTATTCTTGTTGGTAATAAATATCGCCGATCTGAATTGGCTCATTTAGATCACTTCCGTTAGTAATTCCATAAGTAATGGAAAACTCAGATTTAGCAAAAATAGTGCCGGAAGTGTTCAGAGTGTCAGCATCGGAATGCGGTAGTGCGCTATCAGCAATATCACTGATGGATGCATTAACAATAGCAGGCGACGCAGGAGGTAAGGCAGGCAACAAGGGAGTCGGGTTAGCCCAGGTTAAGCCAGCAAGAACCGGAGTCCCAGAGCCATTGTTTTCTGAATTAGGATCAGTGCCAGGAGGGATACCGGCAGTTGCATCTGTTGGAACCTGGTTTGTTACTGGATTATTTTGAACCGCTGGTGAGTTTGCCGCAGGAGCAGTTGGTGTTGTACCCCCCTCATTAGTTGGCGCTGAAGCTGCAGTTTCAGCAGCGGGAGCGCCGCCAACGATAGCAGCACGAACTGTTGCGCCATTAACACCGCTTACTCCACCTGCACCACCTCCCGCAACACCACTATCAGTATTCATAGTTGCATCAGATACTGTTGCAGTTAATGCACCACCATTAGCGTTTGTATTGCCACCATTCGCATCAGCAGCACCTGCTGCTGCACCGTTACCTGCATCAGCACCACCACCTTCTGCTCCGCCAGCTGCAACCAAAGCTTCGCCAGCAAGCGCAGAATTTGTACCAGCGCTATTTAAATTGCTATTGCTATTGTTTGGGTTTGTAGTCGCGTTATAAGAATTAGGGCCGTCTGGTGATGACGCATTGTTGGGAGTCAGATTGACGTCTCCACGTGCATTCGCATTCTGCGTTGCGCCAGATTGTTCAGCAGGAGATGCTTGCTCTAATGCAAGGTTATCTATTTGCTCTGCTGCTTGTACGCCAGATGTATTTGCTTCAGCCACGATATGCGCCCCAATAGGTCAAATTAATGCTGTCAAAAATGCCAATTAATAAGACTTTATTGAGTACTTAATGGCTATACAATTCGGATAATAGTTATGTAACTAAAGTTATAGTTAATAATGAAAAAAGTCTTATCTTTTAAAGACTGCGACGCCTTGAACTACATTTGACCCAGTATTGAAGTTATAAGATAAACCGGCTGCCTGTGGACCGGTTGCAGCTGCAGTGCTAGAACCATAAAAAGAAACGTTTCCAGAGCCGGCGCAGCCACCAGCACAAGTGGCTAAAGTACCATTCTGCTTGGTTACAGCAGTGCTAACTTGAGTTTGCGCTAATGCCACATTACTCCCAGGGCTAATGGTGCTAATGGGGCCGCTACTAGCAAACGCCATGTTGTAATTTCCATAGCCAGCTGTTTGAGACGTATAGAGCGACAGATTTCCAGATATGCCAGGGCTGGCGGTGGTAGCTAAGTTAGCCGTTAGATTACCTCCGGTTACTAACCAAGTACCCTGTGGATTAGACACAGCCGTAGGGGTTGTGGCACCCATTAATGTGAAGTTATAAGTTGGAGCTACAGGGGCAAGAGTAATATTAAAAAGCTCACCTACAACGTAGTGAAAGCCCGATCCAGCTGGAATGTAAACCAAATCTCCAGGAGGGGTACCATAAGCGGAAATCTGTTGAACATTCCCATTGGCCCAGCGACCCCAAGAAACAATGCCTTGATATACGCCCGGAGTTATTTCAACGCCGTAATTACCACCTTCCTTCTGTTGCGCATCGCCAATTGCGAAATTAACACGAACACCAGGATGATCTTTAGCAGAATAACCACTAGCAAGAGTAATTTGATTAGGGTAAGCAGTTTGACCAGTCCCAAAATTTACAACTTGAAATCCATTAGTGGGTTGCCCAGTTGTTCCAGGACCTGCATAAGTCTGTTCACCATAATTAGCTTTGACATTCGGTGACTCGTTAAGATCCCTATCTGCATTATAGGTGCCGATGTTATGTGGGGGCAAACCATCCATACCTGGGGTTCCAGCAGGCCAAGTCTCAGCAAGTTGAAGGTAGTAGAGATAATTAGGCTTTGCGGGGTTATCCTGATAAAAAGATTGGAGGGTATAACCATTACCTAAGTTAGGTTTGTTATACCAAGTAGTTGGGGGATCAAAGCTTCCAGTGACGGTGATCGCTGGTGCCTGGTTGATGGTGATGCCGCCCACATTCAGCAGCGGACTAAATGGGGGTGCAACTTGTGAGTCTGCTGGTTGCCTTGGGGGTGCAACCGCCGCATTGAGCGATGGAATCTCTGCAGCATTGCTCTTATCTTTCTTGGCAGCCTTTTGTCCACTCAGTGGATCTGGTAGGAAATTTGGTGGGGTGCTGAGTCTGACTGGCGCCGTGTTTTTATCTGCTACGTACAAGAACTGGTTTACACCTAAAGTGTCGGTTTTAGCCTCATTCTTGACGGTAATTTGCCCTTCAAATACACCAGCATAGAGTCCGTCTTTAGCTGGAGTCTTATTCTGATTAAAGCAATTGGCTTCGCAGTAATTGATATTAAATCCA
Source organism: Polynucleobacter sp. AP-Titi-500A-B4 (assembly GCF_018688095.1). Taxonomy (NCBI): domain Bacteria; kingdom Pseudomonadati; phylum Pseudomonadota; class Betaproteobacteria; order Burkholderiales; family Burkholderiaceae; genus Polynucleobacter; species Polynucleobacter sp. AP-Titi-500A-B4. Next base: position 1,212,940 of record NZ_CP061311.1, read on the forward strand.
GTACCCCGAATACCAACCGTTGCTACGACTGCATTGACTTGGAGATTATCTTTATTTTGCTGACCAATCGCACCAGTCACCGCCCTCACCCCGCCCTTGACTAGACTAAGGGATGCTTTTTCTGAACCGTCTTGCTTGCCGTTGTATTTATATTCATCGATTTTGAATTCGGTTTGAGCACGCAAAGCAATAATGGCACCATCACTCATTCTGACCTGAGCATTGCTGGCAATTCCAGTAATTAAGCTATCGCCAGCTTGTATCGAAGCGCCACGAGTTAATGGGATCGATTGACCTTTACGTACCGCCTTGACTTCACCAATCGCCATGAGTACTTTGCCTGCCTCATCTGCTGTTTGTGCATATGCTGTTGGGGTCGCTACCATATAGATACAAGATAGCAAGACAAAAGCTTGCATGAGGGTGCGAGTAATTTTTTGTTGAAGTATTCTCATCATGGTTCCTTAGTTGGAATTCCATTCATAACGCAATTTAAGTGCGCCAGTCCATTGCTCATATCCGTATAGATTGATATTGGACTGATTATTAAAGTAAGTAAACTCTGCTCGGGCAGATAGGTCTTTGGTGAGTTTATATTGCACTACCGCATTACCAGAAAGCAAATTATCAGAGCGATTCGTTAAAAACAGTGGGTCAGTTCCGCCATAGTTACTCCGTGCATAGCCCGCACCAACTGAGATTCCTAGCTTATCCGTTGGCAACATACTCAACTGCACGTTGCCGCCAGCGATTTTTCTACCCAAATCAGGGCGATTGCTAGTGTTATTTTGATTGGCGACGTTTGCCATCACATCAACCACAGGGCTCCACTTAGTAGTTGGGAATGTTTTACGATAACCAGCCGTTGCAACCGAAAGATTAGAGTCGTAGGCACCATATTGACTGCCGTAGGCTAGGCTACTCGTGCCACCACCCAACAAGATAGACTGAGTTCCGGTCAAATGTCGCACATACTCTACGCCTGCACCCAGGGTATTTGGTACAGGCACTTGGTCTAGCTTTGCCAAGCTACCAAAACCAACCACTTTGTATTCATTATCACCATCGATAGTTTTGACACCCGTCGTAGCATTGGTTACGTTTAAGTCATAACCATTCACTTGAGAATACCGTTGCGCACTGTTATTCACATTAGCAAATACATGGGTATTGGTTCCAACCGGCACACTCACATTTGCTCCGATCAAGGTGTAAGAGAACATGGAGGGCTGTGGTTGTGATGTAGTACTGAGCTGAACTGGTCCTACATAAGGCAAGATAATGTTATTGATTGCCGCGGCAGTATTAACGTTATTGCTATAACCAATACCTAGCTCTCCGTATACACCATACTGAACTTTTAGTTCGCCTTCTTTTCTATCAATAGCATCAAGATAAATATTGATCGTGCTCACTACCCCAGCAGGTGGACGTGATTTTTTGACAATCTCAAACTCTTCACGCGCTCTTTGATAATCGCCTAGCGTGAAATATGCTCTTGCTAACTCTAAGCGTGCCAAGTCATCGTTTGGATTACTCAGTAGTACGCGCTCTAAAGCCAATACGCCGTAGGATGCGCGCCCTGCCTCCACCGCAGCAACCCCGAAGAAGTAATCAAACAGTGGGTCGCCCATCATTTCTGGGTGTCTTAGGCCTAGCTCGTAAGCATCTTTCGGTTTTTTCTGCTCAATCAATACCTTGATTTCATCAGGCACATCAGACCATGAGGTCACTCCATACAGGCCGCATACAATGCAAATCAGCACTTTACGCAGATCTATTTTGCGCAATGCCTTAATATCATGAATAAGATCTAAGCAAAACTGTTTCCACGGCTGGTTCTTATAAAAGTAGTAGTAGTTTTTAGCATTCGCATATAGTCGTATGCAAATTTTCTGGCAATCAAGTTCTTTTAATTGAATTGCAAGGTGTTTTAATTTCTTTAAGCCATCCTTATAGAAATTAAGAGCCCATTGATACTGGCGTACTAAATCGCCTTTAACTTTTGGGGCATACAGTCGCATCAATAAGATCGTTTTTGCCTTTAACTGCAAAAATTCGATAACCTGTTTTGCAACTATCTGCTTAGACAGCACAAAAGTTTCATCTGCCTTAGATCTAATAAGTGGCTTATAAGCCTGATATGCCTTTTCTAAGCTCTGAGTGCACTCAGAAGTCCGCTGACTTACTAGTAGGTAAAAGTTTTTTGCTTTTTGATCAACTTGCTTAACAAGCGGGATGAGCTTAAGCCCGCATTCTTGTGCGAACTGTTTAATTAACTGTAGTGATCGGCTCATCTTCATTGTGAAATCATTAATTCAAATAAGGGTCACGCAGTACTTGCTTGTAGCACTGAATGAATTGGGTATGCTTACGGTCAAACTCAGCACAACGAGAAGCGACTTTCATAGTACGGGCATGTAGCTCATCTTTATCCATACGATAAGGATTAGCCAGGCTTTCATACAACTGGGCACGCTTATCAAGATAGGATGGCTCAAAACCACCTAAACCATAAAAAACGATTTCTTGACTACTTAAACGATATACGCCTCGGTATTGATGCGACTGCATTGCCTGAAATAGGTCTGGTGGCATACCCATTTCTGCAAAGTACTGAGGGGCAAATTTTTCAAATTGATCTAATAACTTCTTAGCTTCAGGATTGTCTTTGACATCAATCTCACGAATAATCTTGGCATTGGAGTCACTCACCGTGATACGCCCACGATGAATACCAACGGTATATGCTGGTGCGCCGCGCACTACCCCACTAGCAAGAACAAAAATGCAGGCACTCGCACATTGGCCAGTAACAAATACATGAGCATGCGCCTGTCTTAGTAGACGACCAATATTCATAGCCGCTATGCCATCACCACCCGGGGAATCCAGTAAAACAATAAGTCCTGCAGGGACTGGGTCACCAGTCACTTGATCGATATTCTTGCGAACAGCAGCCAACACATTCTTAGAAATTTGCCCATTAATCCCCATAACTACCACTCGCTTTTCCGGGGAAGCAGAGTCAGCACTTTGATTCTGTGAGATCTCTGCCGAAGTCTGAAGTGCCATAGCACTTCCAGCCGAAAGCATTAATAGCGCTAAACATTTAATAAAAAATGGGAAGTTCAACATTGCTTGCTATCTCTATCCCGCTGCCAAACTAACAGAAAGTCGCTGGATTGCCTCTAAAGTCGAACGATCTCTAAATTCAAAGCCGCCGCCGGTTTTGGTATTGAGCAAGCCAATCGCTGTCAATTCTTGTAGGCAAGCCTGACTTTGATGGTGAGGCATCGCTAAAACAGTAAACACCTCTTCAATTTCTACTTCAGAATTCTGGGCATACTTCATGACAAATGCGCGGCTAGGATCAGATAAGGAATCAAGCATTGCACGCAAGTCCACACGAATGCCTTCTGGGAAAGCATCTATCACTGGCATGGCTAATGTGAATACCCTGGAGAAGGGCATTTGTACTGGTCTAGGGCCCAGTAAGCGCACTGAAGTTTGGGGCGTACCCGTTTCCTGTAGGTTGGCAGCGACAATTAATATTTGCCTGGAAGCCAATCGATCAATTCCCCGATCCCCTAAGACCAGCTTGAATGCTTCTAAAGCTTTCAATCCATACAGTTGGATTACTAATGGTTGACGTTGAGAGTGCGCCGCTAAGATCGCTGCTAAGCGTTCGCCACCGCTAGTGCTGGCACTATCTTCAATTCTGAACTCTTCATCAAGTCCCGTCTCACTCTGTATTGAGAAACTGGTTAGAAATCGATCACGTCGATTCTGGCTCGGCGTACGTAAGCGTAAGGTTTGATAACCACGACTCTTAGCCAAATTACCAATGACATCGATTAATAAGGTGGCAGAATTTGGTGGCCAAGACTCTACTGAAAGCCATTGCGCCACTCCATCATCAACCGTCTGAAATATCGGCGCTAAAAATGGCAAGCCACCAAAGCGTTTAGCTACTTCAGGTAAAGAAAGTTCATCGCCACCGATTGCGGCCACCTTGCCTAAACGCACCTTCTGCGCAAGCAAATCTTGATTATTGGACTTCACTGCCAACCAAGGTACACATAACGGAGCCAACTTTTGAGTCAAACCATCTGCAAAAGGACGACCTACGCCACTCGAGTAGCGAGCCAACATAGCAGCCATTCGGAATGCATCGGCGCCAAATAGCTCTGGTGCCTTATCTGCCACAACCTCTGGATGAGAGGCAACTCCAATGCCCACAAATTTTTGCAAAGACTGTTCGCTAGGATCTGGATGTTTCTGGTAAAAATCTTTAGACCAGTTTTGTAGATGTTGTGCCAAAAAGACCGCTCTATCAGCATCATCCAAATGAGCAACAGGGTGTCCAAACCAGGCTAACATTCCACCATAGGGTAAGGATAGGAATTTTCCATCCAAAGCATCAACCAAATTAACTGCTTCCTCTTTAAGCGCTGAGAGATATTGATCACGTAGAGCTATCTCACCCGGAGAACTCAAAGAAGTATCTGGAACAAATACCGATACTGCAGTAACCAGACGCCATACATATTGAGCGCCATCGACATTACGTCCTTTTGATTTTTTAGCGTCTTTAGCTAAGTCCTCGGGAGACATGCCCTTCATCAACTGCGTAGCAACGAGTACTGCCTTAGCACGGTTAGTGACATTTAGTTTGCGAAACAGAACGAACAGATGCTGCTTCACGGTACCGTAGCCAATTGCAAGCTCATCGGCAATCTCTTTATTGCTCTTGCCTTCGGCTAGCAAAGCCAATATGTCCCGCTGCCGCCCCGAAAGGGACGGACGAGACTTACTAGATGTCGACTTTTGCTCTGTTATAGCCAGCATGGTTTAACGCTCGCGCATTCCTTGTGAGAAGGCAATAAAGATTGGCCTTAGCAAGTAACGCAATACAGATTGGCGATCAGTCAAGATGTCAGCCTGCACTGTCATACCAGGATCGATGAGTTTTGCCTGATCATTACCTACATAGTTTTGTGGAATGCTGATGATGACTTTGAAATACGGAGTCTGCTTTTCATCCAAAGTACTGTAGGAAGAAACCATCGCCACAGTACCCTCAATCGTTCCATAACGCATGAAGTCAAAGGTGCCGATTTTGAGACGGGCAGTTTGGCCTTTTTTAACAAAACCAATATCGGTTGGTGAAACGCGTACTTCTGCTTGCATTTTTCCATCAAGGGGAACCACATTCATCAAGATAGCGCCCGGAGGGATCACGCCACCAATGGTTCTGAATTTGAGATCCTGAACAACACCATCTACAGGAGAAACAATATCTACGCGCTGTAAACGGTCTTCTAACTTGGTTAATTGCTCTTGTGTCTGTGCTAATTCACCTGCGGATGCATTCAAATCATCCATATTGGTACGCCTAAAGCGTAATAGCTCTGCTTGCGCTTGACTTAAATTGCGCTGTGCATCTAATGCCTGCACACGGGTAGCCAATTTTTCTCTGGCTAGATCACCACGAATCGAGCTGACTTCACCAAGGATTTTAATCTCAGCTTCCAGTTGGTTTACTTGCGAGCGTGAGGTTTTGAGAGTGAACTCCTGCTCTTGTACCAATTGTGCATATTGTTCTGGCACTTTTGAGAAGTCAGCATCGCGATTACCCAACAAAGCACGTAGGCGCTCTACCCGCACATATAAACCCCAATACTTCGCAGCCAATGTTTGGTATTCAGCACCAGCTTCTGTTGAGTTAAGCTTCATGAGCACTTGACCAGCAGTCACAGTTTGCCCATCAACAACTTCGATCGCAGCGATACGGCCACCATCAACGTGCTGAATGACTTTAACCGCTTGAATTGGCATGATTTGACCTGGAGCTAAAGCAACGATATCTAAAGTGGCAAACATTGCCCAAATCAGAAAGATCCCAATAGCATAGGCTGCTAGCTTTACCGTTGTCTTCAGGTACGAAGGTGGCGCCGCCTCTTCTAGCAAGATCGCTTTTGCGACGTAATTGTCTGTGCGGTTTCCCAGAGACAAAGAATTTTTCTTTTCCGGCTCTAATGGGGTTAGCGTATTCATAGTTCTACTCTCAGGTTCAATAGTGAATTGATTGGTTCATCGATACATCAGGCAGCGCTAGGCTGTTTTAATAAGACTTCAGGTGGTCCAGCAGCTCTTAAGTAACCCTTGTCAAACACCAATAAGGTGTCTGCTAAACGAATATGGCTTGGACGATGGCTAATAAACAAGACAGTTGCTTTGCCCTTTAAGTCTTTAAGGGTTTGAATAAATTTCTGATCACCCTCTGCATCTAAACCAGCACCTGGTTCATCAAAAACCATGATTGGAGCTCTGGTTAGGTAGGCACGTGCTAAAGACAGTTTTTGTTTCAAACTCGAAGGCAATTCATTAGTGTTATCACCCACGCGATATTCAATACCCCGTGGTAAAGCAAGGACTTGCTCAAGGCCACCAGCCATATCTAATGCTTGATAAACCTCATCATCAGTTGCGTCTGGACGGGCTAAACGTAAGTTCTGCGCAATGGTTGCTCTAAATAGCTGCGTATCTTGCGGTGCATAGCCCACCATACGACGCAGCTCAATTGGATCTAGCTGACGAATATCAACGTTATCAATCAAGATGGCACCAGCTTGGGGCTGATACATGCCCAATAGCAATTTCAGCAGCGTTGATTTACCGCCGCCATTTGGACCGCTAATGGCAATCAATTCACCAGGATTGATTTTGAACTCCACACCAATTAAGGCTGGGTCTACATTTAGTGAATATCTAAAGGAAACGCGGGCAAATTCAACGCGACCCTCAAGACCACGTGCCACGAGTGATGAAGCTGATTCTTGACGCTCGCCTTTAATTTTCATCAAGCCATCAATCTGTCTTGTTGCAGATCTCACGCGCTCAATGCGGTTCATATTGACGAACACGGTTTGAATTGGAGTGAGAACACGCCACATCAACATCATGGATGCAATCAAGGCACCTGAAGATACAGCCTGCGTAAAGACTGCTGGCACAGTAGCCGAGACAATAATTAATGCCGCCAACATCATGACAAAGTATGAAATACCTACCAACAAAGAAGAGAGTTGTTCTGCTTTATAAGAAGCCATCGTTGCTGATGCAGAAATCTCGCGGAAACGCTCTAGCCATAAGCGCTGTGCCCCACATTCGCGCACAATACGCATCTTGCCAACCATCTCCACCAAAAACTCACTGCGTTTAGTTGAGGCCTTACTTACCGCGGCAACACGATCATGAGTTGGGCCAGAGAAAATCCAATATAAGAGTGCATAGACCGACGCCATGATCGCAAATACTAATAATGCAATTGGATTAATGATTGACAAAGCAATCAATAGAACCAATGTAGCTGGAGATTCAAGCAAAGTAGACGCTAGGGGTCCAGTAAATAAATCACGGATAGCCTCAAAACTTTGCAAACGTGCAGTCTGTGAACCTACTGAAGCACGCTCGGTATAAGCAGGTGGCATTTGGAATACTTGCTGCAAGATTGTGGCGCCGAATAAATATTCGATACGGCCGGCGATATAAGCCAAAATTCTGGCACGATGGCGCATAAAGAAATAACATGCACTCAAGGCAATTGCTGCGCCTAATGCAAGATAGGCCAGCGTATCTTTAGCGCCTGATGGAATCACAGTGCTGTAAACCACCATCATGAAGAGTGGACCAGCCATAATCACCAATCCAGAAATCAATGCAGAGAGTGTTGCTTGACCGATTAGCGGAGAAAAACGTCTAAGTACCCGCGCTACCCAAGAGCTTCCCTCGGGAATCTTGTACTCTGCTACCTCATAAAAATACGCATGACCCATAATGCTGAGATTTGGCTCGAGCCTTACCTCGCCAGCTTCGTTAATAGCAACGCGCATTTGCTGACCCACCCTACCCATCGCAATAAATGCAGACGAGCCATCTGGCACAAATAAGCATGGCAAGGCTCTTGTATCGAGCTCGCCTAAAGAACAATGCACTTCTGCAACCTTGTACCCAAGTTGAGCCATAGCATTATGAAAGCTTGGCAAATCTAAACTATCTGCAAAATATGGCAAAGACTCTGCAACGTCACGAGCCGATCCACGAGCATTCATGAGTTTCAGGAGCAAAGTAAGGCAGCCAGACAAGTCAGTTTGCTCTTTGAAGTTGCTACTTACTGTCTCATGAGTTCTTTCCCAGCGCTTAGTATCGATATGGCCTTTTTTCAAGGTCGATTCAAAGTACTCACCATTTGGAATAGCTTTGTAGGTTAATGCTTGTCCAGAGGAACCCACCATTCCTGCAACGACTGCATCAGGATTGCTAGCATTCGAGGCATCTCTCAAAGAGATTATCTTGCCGGGCTCAGCCTCTGTTAATTTGCCATCTTGCAAATACAGAGTGCGGGTTGCTAAACGGGAGTAAGAAGGTCTCTGAGATACCATCACTAAAGTGACCTTGCCACGTACAGACTCAATAAACTTCAAGAACAAGGCATCGCCCTCTGAGTCAATGGTCGAAGTAGGATCATCAAATAAAATGATGCTGGGTTGATTCGATAGCGCACGCACAATCGCAATACGCTGACGGTAACCCGGTGGCAATGAATCTGTTGCCATATCGCCGACTTGTGAATCCCAGCCTCTAGGCATCTTAGAAACAAATTCGCCCAATCCCAATGATTGGGCGGTTTGCAAGGCACGCTCAACACGGTCAGCGTCATAGACGCTGGCGTTATCGAGCAATGATCCCTCAAACATCATTGTCTTTTGCGGCAAGTAGGCTACAGATTCAGTAAGTTCATTTAAACCGTACTCTTGAACATCCTTGCCGTTAATCAACACTTGACCAGAACTTGGTGACAAAACACCAGCCATCAACTGTAAAAGTGTGCTGCGACCCACTCCACTCTCACCACCAATAGCGATACATTCACCAGCGGCGACTTTTAATGAAAGATTAGTAAAGATCTCAGTTTGGCTGCCTGGAAAACGATAGGAAACATTTTTTAACTCAAGCTCTAAAGCCTTTAATGGGCGATCAGCATCTTTTTTAAGGTCTACGTCTTGAGCAGGCTCCTCTTTCAAGCCAGGTTGATCTAGAGATTTTGCTAAACCATCACGCAATACTTCATCTTGCTGGTACTTGGCCCACATGCCACCTAAACGTTGCAATGGTGCCAATGAACGCATACCGAGCAAAATGCAAGCAGCTAGTTCACCATTCGTTAGGCGATGATTAATGACTAACCAGGCGCCCAAGGCTACGACCAACATTGTCATCAGCGGAGAGAAAATATTGCCAATACCAGATGACATATCTAATGCGTATGCAACTCGGGACATGATACGAGCACAGTTTTCTTGTAATCGCTCATAGCGTCTTAACATCAATGACTCCATCGTCATTGATTTAAGGGTATGCACATTATTCAGAGTTTCATTTAAGAAATTACCTCTTCGCAAATCTGCAGTCTTTTGTTCACGAATCAATTCAGGATCTTCGCGACCGTTTTTCCATGTGATATAGACAAAGATGGAATAGCCGAAGATTAATAAAAGACCAACCCATGGGCTGATGATGAAAACAATCAAAATGTATAACAGTGTGAATGGTAAATCCATTAACTGTTGGAAGGTTTGGCCAGAATAATGGTATTTGAGCGTCGAAATCGACTTAAAACTCTCCATCACAGTGCCCGTACCCTTGCGCTCAAATTCATGTAGCGGCTCAGCCAAGGATTTCTCTACCAAAGCCATCATGGCTTTGTGTTCAAAACGTGCCGAGATCCAGGCTGTTGTATAGGAGCGAGCTACCCGCACAATGGATTCAATCGCAATTGCTAAAAAGACTGCGAATGCAAATAGGCTTAAGGTATCTAACGATTGATGCGGCAAAATACGATCGTACAACTGCAGCATCAGCAATGGGAATGCAAGTGCCAGCACATTAATAACGATGCTGGAAGTAATGATAGTTGTCTTTTCGTCCTTAAATGGCGAGAGCATGCCAATCGCTCTTTGTGTGCCACTTTCATTGCGTATCTGATGTATGCGATCACGCAGAACCAACATCTCAGCCTTAAATTCTTCCCACTCTTTTAAGAAGCGCTGAACAATCTGGTTCCAGTGGAGCTTGCCATCAGCCATTAATTGCTGAGGCTGGGCAGCTTGCATGGTTTTTTGAGCTCGATCTTTTAAAGAGTCAGGATGAAGCTGACCACCTTCACGCTTGAGGTGATGAAAACGCTTAAGAACTTTCTCCCAGAGATATTCGAGATCAGAGCGAACTACTGAGTAAAGCGCTACCGCTGCACGTTCCGTAAACTCCCAGCAAATTCCAGCGACATAAAGCGCCTTCATTGCAAACTGCTTCAATAATTCCGGTGTCCTCTTGGCAATAGGATATAACTTTGGCAATGTCTGCTTTACCCAGCCGAGCACTTTCCCAGCAATATGAGTCATTGCAGCTAGAGTTGAACCAAGAATACTGAGACCTATCGAGCCAAACTGCTTCAGCTTTGTTAAAGTCGATTTGAGAAATGGATACAAATGGGGCGCAATTTTTTTGATCCCATGAAGAAATGCTCTAGCAATATTGGAAATAGCCTTAGCAATTAAGCCAAGAATATGTAGAACTCCGGCAGCAAGCTGCTTAAGCTTTGCCGATGCTTTTTCAAAGAATTGAGAAAGTTTTGACATATTTACTTACTCTCCAAGGCAGGAGTGGTTTGCGGTGTAACCGTGAAATCAGATGGACCCATTGGATTTGCTGGGTTCAAATCAAATCTGGAGAATGGAGGAGCTGCTGTATTGGCTTTGCTACCACCCTGTTTTGGTGCAACATTTGCAGGTGGCTGCAAGGTATCTAGTGGCTTAGCTACCAAAGGCGTTTTACTGCCCTCATACATTGGTTGACTGGCAGCATTCACACCAATTGCAGGCTTTTTATCAAATGCAGAATCGACTTCTTTTGCATTTTCAGTCCAGCGTGCATCAGCCTTGGGAAGCTTACCTCCACCGAAGCAAGGGTTGTTGTCTAAAGTCAGACCACCGCCAATAGCTTTGTAAAGGTTGACTGAAGCAACTAATTGATCATTTTTTGCAGCAATGGCTGAGTCTTCGGCAGCCAAAACAGTTCTTTGAATTTCATATAACTGGACATAGTCCATGCCGCCACGCTCAACTACTTTGGCACTCATCACTGCAAGGCGCTGAGCACGTAATCTGGAATCGTTTAAAGCCTCATATTGCTTTGCTGTTAATGCCACGCCAGAAAGTCCATCTTCTACATCTCGCATTGCTGCTAGAACAGTATTGGCATAAGCCTCCAATAGCTCCACATTCTTGGCGCTAGCGACCTGAATCTCTGCACGGCGTTTGCCGCCATCAAAAATGTTTTGCACTAGATTGGAGGTAATGTTGTAGAACAAACTTTGTGGCATTGTTAGTTGTGATAACAAGAAACTTCCATAGCCAGCACCGCCTGTAATGGCAAATGACGGAAAGAGATTGGCTCGCGCTGAATATAAATCAGCCTTTGCTGATTCAAGAGAAGCTTCTGCCCTGCGAATATCAGGGCGGCGGCATAGTAAGTCTGATGGAAGGCCTGGTGCAACTACTGGAGCCTTCAAAGGCTCAACAGACCTTCCTTTGATTTTCAAAGTTGATGGCGTTCTACCAATCAACAAGGCTAAACGGTTAAATGCCCGCTCACGTTGTAACTTCAAACCAGTAACTAGGGCATCAGTATTAGTTTGTAAAATTAATTGTTGGGATAAATCAATGATCGTGGCATCACCAAGATCCACACGCCTAGCCATTCCCTTCCCAACTGCACGAATGGCTTCTAGATTTCGTTCACCCACTCCAATGCGCTCATCCAAAGAAACAACTTGGAAATACACGGTTGCCACATCTCCGACTAAGCTAAGGGCAACCGCTTGTCTGTTGTACTCGCTTGCCAGCGCTAAAGAGAATGCAGATTGTGTGTTGAAGCCCTTTTTACCCCACAAATCCACCTCATAGTTTGCCAAGATACCTGCTTGCCAAAGTGGTTGTGTACCCCACTGTGAGGTACTGGTTGCATAACCTGGTCCAGGCAATGGCGCTTGATTGCCATACTTACCAGTTGCATCGATGGTGGGTGACTCAGCTGCTTTAACCACATCAGCCTGAGCACGGGTCTGCGCCACCCTAGCAATAGCAACTTTTAAATCGTAGTTGTTCGTTAGGGCAGTATCAACCAAAGAATTTAATTCATCGCTACCAAAATCCTGCCACCATAACTCAGTTGGTCGAGGCAGACTCTGTTCTACCGGCGCCTTAAAGGTATTTGGCATCCAGCGTACATACTCTGGTCCATCAGGGGCATCCCCCTCTTTTACGATTGGCGTAGTGCACCCAGATAAAGCCAAAGTAATACAGGCCAAATAGATTGGCAGGCGCTTTATTTGCACTCGAACTTCATGGTTTGATCGCTTATTTGCCACGGCTATAACTTTAGTTATCAGGAAGAAGTTCATTAAATCAAAATATGTCTTTTTTCCTATGGTATTAAGCGATTGATTTTGAAATTTATTTTTTAGTACTTATCTACTAAGTAAACTGGTCTCTTGATATCAAAACGCATTCCCCGAAATTGTTGATAATGAGAAATCGCTTAAATGAGTGCCTCACATGACTACCAATCCAATCGACAAAAAGATGATGCAGCACCTGCTAAAGATTGGGTCGTCCCTCAGCAGCGAAAAGGATATTGACCAGCTTTTGGAGAATATTCTCCAAACAGCCATGCAGGTAACGAATGCAGATGCCGGCACTCTATATAGAGTGGTGGATGAAAAGTTCTTAAAATTTGAGATCGTGCATACCAAAAGCAAGGGCGTTCACTTAGGCGGCAAAAGTGGTCATGAGATTAAGATACCGCCCCTCCCCTTATTTAATGAAAAAGGGGAGCCCGAACTAAACCGCATCGTGACTTATTCAGTTCATAAAGATGAAACTGTCAATATTGCTGATGCTTATAACGCCGAGGGCTTTGACTTTACTGGTACCCATAAGTTTGATGCAGCAAATAACTATCGCTCTATTTCATTTCTGACTGTGCCAATGAAGAACCACGAATCAGAGATCATTGGCGTTCTGCAGCTGATTAATGCAACCGATCCTAATACAGGCAAAGTGATTCCCTTTACTGCTGAAAGTCAGGAAATTGTTGAAGCATTAAGCTCTCAAGCCGCTATAGCACTGACTAACCGAATATTGATTTTGCATTTGGAGCAATTGTTTGAATCTTTCATTGGTTTGATTAACCACGCGATTGACGATAAGTCGCCCTACACTGGTGGTCATTGCAATCGGGTACCCGATCTCACCATGATGTTAGCTGATGCTGTCAATCGCTGTAATGCTGGACCTCTCAAGGAGTTCACCCTCAATGATGGTGATCGTCAAGAGCTTAAGATTGCTGGTTTATTACATGACTGCGGAAAAATTACCACTCCTGTTCACGTAGTAGATAAGGCGACTAAGCTTGAAAAGATTTTTGATCGCATTAATTTGATTGAAATTCGGGCAGAAGTCGTATTGCGTGATATTCAACTCGCTTTAGCGCAAAAATTTATTTCTGAAGAAGAGGCAGAACAACGTCGCTCTCAACTGATTGATGATTACAACTTCTTAAGCCACTGCAACATCGGTGGTGAGTTTATGAAAGACCCAGATGTACAACGCGTGCATGACATTGCTAAGCGCTATATCTGGCAAGATGTTTCTGGTACTAATCATCCCTTCCTCAGCGACGAAGAAATCGGCAATCTCACGATTCGTGCGGGCACCCTGAATGATGCAGAACGCAAAATCATCAATCACCATATTGATCTCACCATCAGCATGCTAGAAAAACTCCCTTGGCCCAAGCATTTACGCAATGTCACCGAATACGCAGGCGGTCACCACGAGAAGATGGATGGCAAAGGCTACCCGAAGGGCTTAACCCGTGAGCAAATGTCTGTACCAGCACGATGCATGGGTATTGCTGATATTTTTGAGGCATTAACTGCTAAAGATCGTCCCTACAAGAAAGGTAAGACGCTCAGTGAGTCTCTGGAAATCCTTGGCAAGATGAAATTAGGACAACATGTAGACCCCGACCTCTTTGATATCTTCATCTGGGAAAAAGTCTATGAAGAATATGCCTTGAAGTTTTTAGATGAGAGCCAGATTGATGAGGTTGATGTTAGCAAGATCCCAGGCTACAACCCACCGCCGCCAGATTACCAATTTAGTCGGCAATAAATTCTAGTCAGTACTTAACTTCTCAATAGAGGCGCGTATTGCTGACGCGCTTGATCTCAGCGACGGCTAATTGGGAGATATCTCTCAATTTTTCGTGCTTATCTTGATTGAGATCGATGATCGATTCAATCTGAGCATATGAAGATGCTACGAAGCGATCGCCATTCTCTTGGCTCTTTCTGAGAACACCAAACTCAATGCGGCTACGCTCATCGTTACTGAGTTTGCTGATGAGATCCTTGGTTGCCCAAATGCTGCCGTGTCTTGCAAAGTCACTCAGACGCGATGCCTGGTTAATCGTGTTACCTAATACGGCAAACTCAATATGGTTTGCCGACTGGAAACTTCCCAACCACTCTTGACCTTCATGTAAGCCAATATTAAGCTGCAGTTCAGTAAACCAATTTTTCTTGAGCTGCCATTCAGCGCTAATCTTACGCATCGCTTGGCGTAATTCATCAGCACAAGCAACAGCATTAAATAAATAATTACTTTCAGCTTGTGGGAAGAAGTAGTACACGACTCCATCACCTACGTGCTTACCGTGAGTACCCGTGTATTTTCGCAATATCGGACCCATCGTCGCCCAGATCTGATTGACCAAAGCGAAATACTCATCTGGCGGTAATTCTGAACAAATACGAACGGAGTTCTGCAAGTCAGCCACCAAAACTGCTAAAGGCGTCATTACTGGCAAGCGTTTGCTCAGTAATGAGTGAATCACTTGATCACGACGAGCTAAGAAATTAACTAAGTCATCCCCTCGCTCCTCTGCAGGCGCATGGACTACTAAGATGCCTTCACGGAAATACACCGCATAGACTCGGTAACAAACAATCTGACCACGTGAATCTCTTTGAAAAAACTCGACTTCATTGACTGCTTGTTCTTGGGCTTGTTCTTCAGAAGATAAGCCTTCCAATAGCGGCATAAGGTCTGGATCACTCTGCGCTACTAGCTTAGAGAGCGACTCGTAAGAAATACGAGAGCTAGCCAATTGCAATAACAAACCTACCAATGAGCGCTGATCTTCCATGGTTAGACATACTTCAGGTCTTGTCAGCAAGTTCAGTAAATTTCGATCGGTACTTTTAGATGGCGCCGTTGCAAAACCAAATACCGCTTTACGTGCTGGCTCATTAAACCAAGTGAGCTCAAAGTTGTAATTGAGCATGTAAGCAGGATGCGTCAGGGTATCAAGCGATAAGGAGAGATTGCCTAATGAATCTGAGAAAGGCTTGCTTGCAGTGTTCGTCGCGCGCGCTTGATTGGCCTGGTTAGATTTGCCAATCGGGCGCATTGCTGGACGAGAGCCTGCTGTCTCTAACTGTAGCTCTTGCACTTCCAATAAAGCATCGGTCTGAGCTAAGCGCTCAGCGACTTGAGCCATTGATAAGCCTTGGCCCTTCAAAATTTGGACAGCCTGCACTCTTTCTAATGCATCGTCCGGGAAGAAACCCAATACCCTAGCCCCACCCTCATCTGCGCTTGCGGATAAAGACTGCACATCCGGCTTAGGCAAAATGCCAAGCTGAATGTAGTTATTAAGGGTGGCACGTGATATTCCAGTTTGGTCTATCAATGCCTTGCTAGAGATCATTTATCTATCTGTCCAATAAAAAGTAATGGCCGGGAGATCATTTATACAGATATATAAGAGATTTAGACAGCCTTTTAGTGTATAAAAGTAGATAACTACTAGATAATTAGTTGTCTAAATCCAACAATATATTGATCAATAAGGCTGGAATATGTCTAAATTAAGAGATTAGACAGATAGATGCTAGATCAGGATATTTTTAAAGGCTTCTGGGCTTAAAGGCCTGCTGTATAGATAGCCTTGCGCAAAAGAACATCCCATCTCTCTGAGCATTTGAGCCTGCTGCTCTGTCTCCACCCCTTCGGCAATGGAACCTAGATTCAAGCCTTTTGCCATGGCAACCATCGCAGATACCAACGATGCATCAAGACTATCTGGCGCCAGGGTTTTAACAAAATGAGAATCAATCTTTAAGAAATCAAAGTTAAAGTTTTTCAAGGATGCAAGTGATGAGTAGCCTGTTCCAAAATCGTCGACGCTAAATTGACAACCTGCTTCTTGTAGCATCGATATTTTGCGCAATACCCTTTGAGACTGAATCAACATCATCCGCTCAGTAATTTCAAGAACAATCTTATTAGGAGAAATACCAAATTCTTTCATCCAATCAAGCCATTGAACCACAGAGTGATCGGTTGAATGAAACTGCGCAGCAGAAACGTTCACCGCAATTGATGGCGCTTTATCTAGACCAAGCGACTTCAGATACATTAATACTTCTTTCATGACCCAGTTGCCAATTTCTACAATGAGGCCAGACTCTTCGGCGATCTCAATAAATGAGGATGGCATCACTACCTCGCCACTAGCGCGATGCCATCTTAATAGGGCTTCAGCATGGGTAATCACACCTGTTTTTAAATCATAGATAGGCTGATACTCTAAGCGGAACTGTTTGTTATCCATCGCAGTACGGAGTTCTGAGATCACGCTAGCACGGTAATTAGCCTTAACTTGCAAAGAGCTCGTGAAATACTGGAAGCCATTTCTACCATTAGACTTTGCTGCATACATGGCTTGGTCAGCACCCAAGAGAAGCGCTTTACCATCATCTCCGTCATTGGGGAACATCGAGATACCGAAACTGGCAGTGACATAAATCATCTCGCCATTGATTGGTACAGGCTCACTCAAGTTTTTAAGAATTTCGCGAATGATGATATCCGCTTTTTCTGGCCTGTCGAGCTGACCCAATAAGATTACAAATTCATCGCCACCAATTCGGGCTACCGTATCAGTATCACGGACCTCAGAACGTAAACGTTGCGCTACAACTTTTAATAACTCGTCGCCAAAGTCATGGCCACGACTATCGTTCACGTCCTTAAAGTTATCCAAGTCAATATAAATGACTGCCAAACTGGTTTGTGAGCGGGTTGATTGTTTGATCAATTGCCCGAGACGATCGAGCATCAGACGACGGTTAGGCAAACCGGTAAGTGGATCAAAGTTGGCTTGCTGATTAATCAGTTCTCGCGCCTTGCGTTGATCCGTGACGTCTGATACCAGGGCAACCCGCTGTAAAGGAATTCCATCTTTATCGAAGGTAGAGTAAATGGACAAGAAACGCAGTTCTTCGACGCCATCCCTCACCTTGATCCAGGCTTGACCTTCCCAGCGCCCTGTAGCATCAAGGGAAGTAAAAATGTCGGAATAAGAGCGAGCGCCATGGCGCTTTACTAAGAAGTCTGAGAATCCATAACCTAGTAGATCATTTTCAGAATAGCCTGTTAACTCTCTAAAGGCGTCATTAGCCAAGAGAATATTATTTTTCGCATCGCAAATAACAACTGCTTCACCCATGGCACGATATACAGCAGAGGACACCTTAAGAATATCTTCAGAGCGCTTTTGCTCAGTAATATCAATACCGTAAATCACCATGCGGTCTGAGGCAAAGAAGCTACCCCAGGAAATCAATCTAACGGAACCATCTTTACAACGCGTTTCGGTTTCAATTGGGACAAATGGATCACCTGAGCTCTTGACTTCATCAGCGCGACGACCCCACTCTTCTTGTATCTTCTTCCGATATTCAAGATCTGGATATGCTAGCGGCCACCACGCATTAGGTTCAAGTAGGTCTTCGGTCGTATACCCAAGTGCCTTTGTAAAATATGGATTGACGTAATCCGTAATTTGAGTGCTGAGGTTATAGGTGGCCATCAACACGGGTGTATTACCAACAATCTCGCGAAAGCGCTCCTCTGACTGAAGGATAACCTTAGTTGCTTCCCATAAATTTTGGCTTTTCTGTTGAAAACTTTGCACTACTAATCCAACCGATAAACCAATAAAACAGGCAACCCCTAAATATGCCCAAATCACCATTGGGGCATGATGGGTCATCAATTGACGATCAAAGAATGCCGACCCATCAAATACACCAAGGATAGATTGCACAAGAAGGATACAAAAATACACCATTGCACCTTGGCGACCAAATCGATAACCAAAAAATGCAATGATGAAAAAGGCTCCGAAACCTCTTCCTGTTAAATCAATATATTCTTTTAGCCAACCAAAAAATACCGCCTGCCCAAGCAAAACAGCAATAAGAATAAAAAAAACAAACTGGGTTATTTTTTCCTTAGACCAATCCTGAATCCATCGGCCAGAAAGTACAAGGATGATGGGTGTAAAAAATGCAAACCCAAAGAAGTCGCCAATAAACCATTGTTGATAAATACCCTTTACCATGTCTGGCGAGAGTAAATTAGCCCAAACCAAAAATTGCACATTGATGGTGGTGCTAACTAGCGCACCAATAAAGCTAGAAATTAATAAATGGCTATATTGCGCTAAGGATTGAATTTCTTTATCGAACTTGAAAAATCTTTTTAACAGCGCGAAAACGATTAAATAACCTATGAGGGCACCACTCGCCAAGAGGAATGCCATAGTAATAGTGTGGCCGCCACCACTTTCACCAAAAATTGCACCCAACAATATAAATGGCCAATATTGCCAACCAAGCACTAGAAGCGCTCCCAGACCAATTCCAGCAGGAACCCAAATTACACTCTCACCAACAACACCAGAAAAGTACTTCAGAATGAATGTTGAAATCAATGCATGAGCGAGACCAAATGCGCAAGCTGCAATAACGCCGGATTTGGTATAGATTTTAAAAAAACGATGCATTTAGGAGGCCATCAATATTTATACTAAAGTTATAGTTCAATAACTACATCTTAAAAAGAATCTTGATTTAAGGCTAGGAACTTATGGTTAAAACGTTGAAAATGAATGATATTTAGAACTAAATTAGTAGATAAATACTATTTTTAGCTAGATATTCAAAGCCGCGTCAATTGCTTTACCCACTCTATCTGTTGAGGCAAGCATACATTCTTCAAATCATATTTCTCTAGGATAGTTTTTCTGGCTGCGAGGCCAAGACGCTTTCGAGCATCCGGATCATTTAGCAATGCAATCACTTCATTAGCTAAATCTTCGCTCCTAAAGAAATCAACGAGCCTGCCATTTTGGTCATGCTGGATCAATTCATGAAGTGGTTGTGTATTGCTAGCGACAATGGCGCATCCAGCGCTCATCGCCTCCATCAAACTCCAACTCAAAACAAATGGATAAGTTAAGTAAATATGAACCGTAGAGAGTTGCAATACGCCAATGAACTGATCATACGGCAGTGAGCCCAAGAAATGCACCCTCTTCCAATCTGCATCAGATATTTTCGTTCGCACTTCTGATACAAAAATATCTCGCCAACTTCCTCCGCCCTTAGGTGCCTGACCATAGCTCACGCCATTCCCACCCACAATCAATATTTGAGCATTAGGTCGCTCTTTTAGAATCTTTGGCAAAGCTCGGAAGAAGGTGTGGCAGCCGCGATAAGGCTCTAAGTTGCGATTGACAAAGGTGATGACTTCATCATTTTTGGTAAGTGTTAATTGCTGATTTAAAGTTATTTGGACATTGGGATTTGGCTTAATCGTTTCAGTATCGATACCATCATGAATAACGGTAATCTTTGAGCGAAAAGGATCTGGAAAGGTACTGGCTTGCCACTCCGTTGGAGAAATCCCTGCATCAGCGATTTCAAAATGCATCTGATTGTTCAGATTCTTTAGACGAATCTTGGGTTCAGTAGTTAAATCAACATCTGCAAACTCAGGATCAAAACCTACATCTGCACCTTGCGCGTGATAGTAAAACTCACCATAGATACCTAGCTTCGCATTTGGCCAAACCTGTTTAATAAAGAGGGATTCCCCCCAGCCCGGATTAGATATAATGATATCCGGTTCAAAGCCAGCCTCTTTCAACTGGACGGCAGCGAGATAACACGCTTCGCCACGAATAATCTTGGTTTCCCAATCCAATATCCAAGGATGAATACCTACAGTATTTTTCTTATCAGTTCCATACCGAGTGACCTGAACGCCCTGCCAGTCACTCACACCTAAGTCACGCATCGTCAGAGCACGCACCTCGCTGCCAGGAATCGCGGCAAGCGCAGGGGCCAAGTGCTTAAACTGGCTTGGAAAGTTTTGGTGGATAAAGAGAATCTTCATAAAAATAGGGGCACTTCAATAGAAGCACCCCTTATCCTAGCAGGAATACAGCATCTCCATTACTTAAGCAATGATGTGAATATCTCCCGCAGCTAAGCCTGGGTGGCTAGTAGTTCCAATAATTGCCACCTTAACAGCCGCGATTGTTGCGGTACTACCATCGGCATCGTAATACAGTGCACCATCAGTAGTGTTGTAGATAAAGTGCTGGGCAGTAGTAGTCGCAGCTATGGTACCAGCACCAGAGGTAAATTCTGCTGCCCCTATCGCAGTACCTGCTCCGGAACCTGAAGCGGCCGTGACTTTACTAAAAACTGCCTTACTAAATTGCAATAGATCTGCATCGCCATTAATTTTAAAATCAGTGATCGTATCCACATTAGTTGATCCAGTTGCAGAATTGAAAACAAAGTAATCAACACCACCACCGCCAGTCAAGCTGTCATTACCAAGGCCGCCATTCAGGATATTGGCTCCACTATTACCAACAATGGTGTTAGCGGTAGCATTACCAGTACCATTAATCGCAGCTGCTCCAGTCAAGTTGAGAGTTTCAACTTCAGCGCCCAATGTGAACGTTACAGATGAATTCACGATATCCGTTCCACCGCCTGCCACCTCAGTTACAACATCACCAGTGTTATCTACTACATAGGTGTCATTGCCTGCTCCACCAATCATCGTATCTGCGCCAGTGCCACCATCGAGAGTGTTATTGCCATTATTTCCAGTAATAGTGTTGTTGAGAGTATTACCAGTACCGTTGATGTTTGCAGTACCACCCAACAAAATCAGCTTCTCGATATTAGCCCCTAAGGTATAGGTTCCTGAAGTGATATCAGCCTCCACAGTATCGACGCCCTCATTGACAATAACAAATCCTGCTAACGTCAGATTAGCATTTTCGGTAACCACTGTCTGGGTGTTAACAACTCTATAGGTATCGTCACCAATACCGCCAACGAGTGTGTCAGTACCGCCACCGCTAATCAGCGTGTCATTTCCTGCGCCACCAGACAAATTATTATTAGCAGTGTTCCCCGTAAGCACGTTGTTACCAGTGTTACCTGTACCGTTAATGGCAGTAGTGCCTGTGAGAGTTAGATTCTCAATATTGGCAGCAAGAGTGTAGGTTACCGATGAATTTACGGTATCGGTTCCCTCGTTGGCGTTCTCGGTCACCACATCACCAGCGTTGTCCACTGTATAGGTATCATTACCTGCCCCACCAATCATGGTATCGGCACCTGTACCACCATCAAGAACGTTATTACTAGCATTACCGGTAATCACGTTTGCCACTGTATTACCAGTGCCATTAATAGCAGAGCCAGTAAGGGTGAGATTCTCAATATACGTGAGAGTTGCCAGTGTAAAGTCTGCAGAACTTTGAATAGTATCCGTACCGGCACTATCTACAACAGTAGTTGTGGATTGTTGTGCTGTAACGATATAAGTATCATTTCCTGCGCCACCGTTAAGGGTATCTGTACCACCGCCACCATTTAATGTGTCATCTCCAGCATCACCCACCAAGCTATTTGCAGCTGAGTTACCAATAATCAGGTTATTAAGCGTATTGCCTGTGCCGTTAATGGCGGAGCCAGTGAGAGTGAGATTCTCAATGTCGTTACCCAGGATGTAGCTTGTTAATGAGGAAATTACAGTATCAGTACCCTCATTCGCATTCTCGATGATGACATCATCTAAATTATTGACGTTGTATGAGTCGTCGCCTAAACCGCCGCTCATCGTATCAGCACCGCTGCTACGCCCAGTGAAGGTGTCATTCAAATTACTACCAATCACAATTTCAATATTGCTTAAGGTATCGTTACCATCACCACCAGTGACCAAACCAGCTGTTAAGTTCACTGTAACAGCACCAGTCGCACTAGCATAGCTGGCCGTATCAGTACCTGCACCACCATCCAGCGTGTCATTACCTTTACCGCCAATCAGCGTGTCGTTACCTAGACCGCCTGACAGGCTGTTATTGCCTATGTTACCAGTGACCACGTTATCAACATCATTACCAATACCATCGATATTGCTTGCACCAGTCAGAGTGAGGTTTTCTAGATTCGTACTGATAGTGTAGGTTAGGGATGAAAATACAGTATCAGTACCCTCAGCCGCATTCTCAGTTACAACATCACCGATGTTATCTACCGTGTAGGTGTCATTACCTGAGCCACCGATCATGATGTCAGCACCAGCACCACCATCAAGCACGTTATTACCGCTATTACCAGTAATCGTATTGTTAAGACCATTACCAGTACCTGCAATTGCAGAGCCCGTGAGGACCAAATTCTCAATCGCAGCATTCACATTATTAAAGTCCACTAATGAAAAACTGACAGAGCTTTGAATAGTATCGGTTCCTGAGCTATCAATCACGGAACCAGAAGTGAGCTGTGAATCAACAATATAAGTATCGTCATCAGCGCCACCATTTAAAGTGTCGTTGCCGCCACCGCCAATCAAGGTATCATTACCTGCACCGCCTGAGAGGCTATTGTTGCCGGCATTACCAGTAATCACGTTATTGCCAGCATTACCAGTGCCGTTGATTGCAGCACCCATTAATGTCAGGTTTTCAACGTTAGCCACATTGAGTAAATCATAATCAATATAAGCCCGCACGGTATCGACTCCACCAGCGATTCCAGAAGCTTCGGTAATGACATCTGTAGTTGTATCCACATCGTAAACGTCATTACCGTCGCCACCAATTAATATGTCCTTACCTGAACCGCCATTGAAAGTATCGTTACCAGCACTACCAGTCAATACGTTATCGATCTCATTTCCGATAATGTAGTTGTCTAAAGAATTACCAGTGCCATTAATTGCAGTAAGGCCTGTGAGCGTTAGGTTGTCTAAATTGTTACCTAAGGTAAAGTCAATTGAACTAATGACAGTATCAATACCTTCGTTGCTCTGTTCGGTAAGAGTATTGCCTATAGCATTTATATAGTAAGTATCGTTACCATTACCACCGATCAAGATATCGTTTCCACCGCCATAAAGCTGGTTATTGCCGGCATTACCGGTAATCACGTTTGCTAAAGAGTTTCCGGAGCCATCGATATTGCCTGTACCTGTGAGGGTCAGATTCTCGACGTTGACTATATTAGCAAGGCTAAAGGTGACAGAGCTTTGAATAGTATCAGTACCAGCATTAACGTTTTCAATAATGAGGTCAGATGCAGTATCGACTACATACGTATCATTGCCAACTCCACCCACTAACTGGTCTGAACCATTTCCACCATTTAAAGTGTCATCACCAGCTCCACCATCAAGGATATTATTACCATCATTACCAATCATTACGTTGTTGCCAGCATTACCTGTAGCATTGATCGCATTTGAACCAATCAAAGTGAGGTTTTCAATATTGGTTAAAGATGCCAATGTAAAGGTTGCAGAACTTTGAATAGTGTCAATACCTTCATTTGTATTCTCAGTAATGGTCAGGGTATTAACTGCATTAGTAACCTGTGCTGTAACAACATAGGTATCGTCACCTGTACCACCAATCAGAGTGTCATTACCGCCACTACCGGTCAAGGTATCGTTACCTGCAAGGCCCGAAAGAATGTTGTTACCAGTATTACCAGTAATCGCATTATCAAGAGTATTTCCAGTACCGTTGATATTTGCTGTACCTGTGAGAACGAGATTCTCTACGTTAGCAGGTAGTGTGTAGCTAACTGAGGAATAGACAGTATCAGTACCTGTATTAACTCCAGCGTTTTCGAAAATAGCGTCAGTTCCACTATCAACGACATAAATATCGTTGCCCAAGCCACCGCTCATAGAGTCATTACCAGCGCCTCCATCCAAGGTATCGTTGCCTGCAGTACCGGTCATCGTGTCATTGCCATCTAAGCCAAGCATAAGTGACTGAGAGCCGGACGCTGTCATTGTGGTGCCTGAGTTAGTGCCTACAGTAGCAGTTTGTCCCGAAATAACTTTTTGAACTCCAAATGGGTCTGTATACGTAGTCGTCACACGATATAGACCAGCACTCGTCGGCGCCGTATAGCTTGCACCTGTCGCACCATTAATCTTGGTCCAAGTGGTTCCATTATTAGTAGATGACTCCCACTGGTACTCAGTTGTTCCAGTAGCATTCACACCAGTAACTGCACCAGTGGGATTAGAAGGTGACACCAAATCAGGATCATAAGCAAGATTAACGGCATTTAACTTTGCCACATTATTGGCGCCTGACTTAGCAACAGAGTAGCCCGCAATATCAATGCTACCAGTAGCAGTTTCATTCAGATTGCTGAGGTTGACAGTCAACAATTGCTCCGATGAAATCCCCAATGTGGTATCGGTAGATATCAAATTAACGGTATACGTTGGAGCATGTGTCAAGCTCTCAAAGTTAGCGCCAGCCTTGAATGACAGATTCCAGTTACCCGTTACAGCATCTTTAGAAACTTGGAATAAATCACTATCGTTCTGCGTCCTATTTAAACTGATAGCAAATTGACTTCCTGCAGCACCACTAGCAACTAAAGAAACAATCGAGCTTGTACTATTTTCATTAGTAGAGACACCAGCGGCAGGAAGTGCTACAGGATTGGATCCAATTTGCAGTAATCCACCAGATGGTGCTGGAGCCTGCATGACTGTTGGGGTTATCTTAGTGCCAGTCGCAGTGTAAACACCATCGCTAAACTGGAAGTAATCAATACCCACAACTAAGTCAGTACCATCGCCAGACTGAACTATGCCATTGGCATCAGTAAAGGTATCTCCTCTTTTATCTACAACCTTATAGGCATTAGTAATGGCGCCTTCATTTTGCGAGTTATAAGTTACTTTTGTAAAAGTGTAATCGGTATGCGCACCTGAATATACGGCCATATTTTTACCTGTGCCGCTACCACCTACCTGAGCAACATCATCACCAAGAACGGTATTTTTGAATAGCTCTGTACTGAGCATGTCAGTAAAGTGCTTATCAAATAGCGCTACACCACCAGATTTCAGAGTATTGCTATCTAACAGACCATTGCTTGCTAGAGTGGCGCCAGTAACAGCACTGCCTGCCCTATTGGTTGCTCCATCAATCGAGAAACTATAGGCAGTATTAGTGCCACCAACTTGATAGGTACCATCCAGGGTATCTAAGCGGATGCTGTTACCAATAATGACGTCATTACCAGCACCACCAGTAATGGTGTCATTACCACTACCACCAATTAACCAGTTGCCATTAGCATCGCCAATAATCGTGTCGTTATTGGCAGTTGCAACTAAACCTTCAACCTGAAACCAGGCTGGGAAGTTAGTGCCGCCTTTTACTGTTGCCTGAGGGGCTGACTGAGTAGCAAAATCGGCTGTTACGCCTGTTGGACTGAGAGCCCAATCGCTCAAATCCATAATGTCAAAGCCAGTATCGGTTACACCATCACCGCCCCACACTTCATCTGGTCCAGCTGCAAGTGCTGCCGCCGACATTGGGCCTGGGCGCAAGATGTCATCACCGTTGTCACCTTCGAGAACGTCTTGGTCTGAACCACCAAGGATGATATCGTCGCCGTTATCGCCGTATAGCAAATCTCCAGAAC
Organism: Polynucleobacter sp. AP-Titi-500A-B4; assembly: GCF_018688095.1. Taxonomy (NCBI): domain Bacteria; kingdom Pseudomonadati; phylum Pseudomonadota; class Betaproteobacteria; order Burkholderiales; family Burkholderiaceae; genus Polynucleobacter; species Polynucleobacter sp. AP-Titi-500A-B4. The sequence continues at coordinate 1,238,975 of NZ_CP061311.1, forward strand.
TACCGCCATCGATAAAGTCATTACCATCACCACCATGAGTGAATGGGTCAGTATCAGCACCGCCGTAGATAACATCATCACCACTTTCGCCTGACAGCTTATCAATACCATCACCACCATAAATAGTGTCGTTACCGCTTCCACCAATTAACTGGTCTGAGCCGTTCATGGCAGTACCACTACCTTGACCGTAAATTAAGTCATTACCATCACCACCGTCGATGACGTCAGGCGCCTCGCCACCAAAAATTGTATCGCTGCCAGTTCCGCCATAGAGCTTATCCATGCCATCACCACCGTAGATGATGTCGTTACCGCCATCAGCATAAGCTGTGTCATCACCACCCTGCATTGAGATGAAGTCGTCATATGCCGTACCAACCAATACTTCTGATGAATTAGCACCTGTAGTTGGGGTGCCATCAAGATTGGTTTCACCCACCATCATCTCTGGGCGAAGGTCATAAATGTACTGCTTACCATTAATGGTCTGAAGTGTGCCGTTAAGCAATTCACCTGAAAGGCCTGTGTTATTGGTGCCGTCAGTAAATACGCCAATATGCTTGCTAGGATTTGCAGCTTCATAAACTGCTAAAGCATCGGCATACTTATGCTCAATACCCTGACTTGATGATGAAAGAGCCTTTGCAGATAAATCATAGTACTGATCTGCATAAGCAAAAATATTTCCGTTCAAATGGGTAACGCCCGTATTACGTTCGACGATATCCTTGAACTGCTCGTTACCAACCTGATCACCCATCTGTTGGCCCACTAAGCGATAGAGGTAGTAGAAGCGATCGCCGTCCATCAAACGCTCAATTTGATCTAAGAAGATCGCATCAAAGGTCTCACCCAACAAACCACCGAGTACACATCTTTCAGCTAAACCGCCCAACCATGCATCCACATGATCAATGCCTTTATCGACTAACATCATGTCGCTAGCCGCTTTTAGGGTGTAGGTATAGCCTTTGGAAGCCATGTAGTCTTTATCAGCTTTAACTTCTATGCCTGTATTAAAGAGATTAAATAATGCTGTGGCACGCTGAAGATCACCATCATATGAATATGCAGCAATGAAGTTCACCAGATTATCTGGATGATTCATGTTTTGAGCGAACTCGCTCCAGTTGGCATAAGCAGCAAAGTTTTGCTTACCTGCAGAGCCTAAGGCAGCCCGCATCTCATTGAGAGTAGCCATGCCCATATCACGACCGCGAGCAATATTGATTGCTGCTAAGTCGAGAGGCTGACCAAGCAAACCTTGATTTAAGGCCGGGGTGACAAACTCATCGACCGCATTCATTTGCTGATGGGACATACCCAAAGCAATAGATCCAGCGCCAACGCTTGCAAACAAACTTGGGTTCAGGAATGAATCTTTGAGTGTCAAACTCATGATTCTTCCAGTTAAACCACCCGTTGGATCGATCGTATCAATCGTTTCACGAATAGTTGTGTGACCAAAACGGAAGGCAACTTGAGCAAACTCATCAGAAATGCTGGCATCAATATTACTGTTGTAGCCTACGAATTCAGGTAAGTTTGGAGTAACGCTACGGGCATATTGGTCAACCGCAACGTGCTGATATTCCATCTCATTAATCAACTTAGCAGCATTGAAGATCTTTTCGGGATCCCAACTAATTTCGCCTGTGTTCAAGCGATAGTTGCCTTGGGCATCCATCACGCTTGTCGCAATTTGCCAGTTATGCAGGGTTGTATGGGTTGTATCACCCTTCAATGTAGCAGCCGCATCTTGAGCAGCAATACTAGCCTGTAGGTTAGCAACTTGATAGTTATGCTCTTCATGCCATACATGGTGAATAGCAGTTAAACCAATGTTTTCGTTAACGCGGCCATCACCAGCTACATAGTGATCACCTACAGATTCCAATAACAATTCGCCAACCAACGCCTTCATAGTGGCACTGAGAGTAGAAACTGGATTAAAGGTTGCAAAATCAATTAAATCAAACAGGCTCGGGCCATTTCCTGGGTAGAGCGGAAGATTACCGTTTGCATCTGTGCTTAACTGATTATTAGCATCGTAATACTTCAGCGGTGCAGTAGGATTTGTAGGAGTAATTAATAGGCCTTCTTTTACTGCCTGCGCATTAATCTGATTGAGCAAACTTTGGGTTATGTGGCCGCTAGTATTTGTACCCTTAGTTACATCAAAGTGCGGATTCATATCCAACAGAAGAGCTGAGCCTGAAGTGCCATTGACTAGCTTCCCAAATGCATCTACCTGGACATTTCCAGTAGCATCACGATTTCTAAAGTTAGAAATATCTTCCCAAGTTAAGTCTGAACGATGGGTTGCCAAAAGCTGGGCACGTAATTCATTGATCGTAGGCAATGTCTCATGAGTTGTACTGCCATCGGCTTTAGTCCAAGCAACAGATGTGGAACCGTTAAACAGGTTAGTGCCAGCATGATAGGTATTACCGCCATCGGTAGATACCCATTCGCGCAAGAAATTGGTAATTTGGCTATTTGAACCGTATGTTTGGCTTTGATCAATATAAGGAGAATCGTGATCGTTATAGTACGGATCCCCTTTTGCATCGAACCCAGCTACTGTCGCACGACTAATCGTCATGCTTGTGACAGCGTTTGGATCTCCAGGATAGGCAGGCGCCACATACAAAGGATCAGTAGGAGATAAAGCAATGACAACCTTGGTGACTTTTCCACCATCGGTTTGTCCACCCTTTGCCACAAAGTCTAGGCCGTGATCAAAAAACTGTCCAAACAAGGCAAACCAACCGTTATTAGGAGATACACCTGGGTTAATTGAGCCTACAAATTGTTCAGGATTAGTAATATTACCGTTGGCATCGTGATTATTCAGAGTTTGCACTACGCCATTAGCATCTTTAACTAAGTGGCCATAAGCATCTAATTTTGCAGTAACGCCATCACGATTCTGATAGTCAATCTGACCGCCATTATCAGCAGATAACATACCCCAGTCTTTTACCTGTGCAAGGCCATTGGTAAAGACAATTCTTCCAGTAACTGGATCTGTGTCATAGGTAACGCCTGCTGTAGTCGTCAAGAGACTAATCATACGAGGGGTATAGTCAGTCACAGTATGCTGAACAACTGCTCCATTCACTCCTTTAGTAGTGGAGTAATCAGTTGTCATGGCTCTAGCAGTGGTTGTGTGAGCAACACCTAATGAGTCATAGGCAGTTTGTCCAGCAGCAAAATTATTGCCATAGCTAGCGCCAGTTGTATCTGGTGCATAAGTTTTAGTGTAGCTATTGAAATCCGCCTTTACCAGGCGAATGAACGGCGTATCTGCCTGACCCCAGTGACTATGCCCCTGGATGATGTTATTCATCAAGCCCGAAACGTTTCGAAGGCCAGATGCATCAGTTACAGAATCATAAGAGGTACCAAAATAAGCAAGCGCTGCCGTAACGCTATCAATGGCCGAGAGGCCTTGTGTTGCATTAAAGGCCAAATCATTAGGGTCATAGAGTTTCTTGCCATTAATGTCATAAATAGCAGTTGTACCTGCCCAATTAACAATAGGCACGCCATTCTTGTCAAAGAGCGGCTTGAAGGTTACCTGCGAATACAGGAATGAAAGATCAGAGCCATTAATGGCAAAAGAACGTAATTTGTAAGTTGATGTAGTAGCCATAATTTTTCCTTATTTCCCTGCTTTAATTTCTTGATTCAAAATTTTTGCGCCAATACCAAATTGGCCGTTCTTTTTCACAACTCGTGTGACCTGGGCTTCGCAGATCACTACCAGCGGCCCCCCAGGCGTTCTGATGTCAAGTTGGAATTGAATTTTTGATCCAACCTCGTGAGTCTCATCGAGTTCGAAAAAAATCCCTGTTGCGCTAATGTCTTTTGCGCTGGTAACCAAACCATTGATCTGCAGAGGAATATTGGATTCAATTCGCTCCGCCCTTGGCTGGTGTTTTTTAATTTGTTGTCTCACGCTCATCCAATAAAAGTACTTTAAAGAGTCAATTTGCTCATGGACAAAGGATAGAGATCAGATGAAGCGGAGAAATGAGTAACGCGTACTCTTCTCAATAGTGACTTTTAATTATTTTTTGAGTGGAAAAAGTGTGAGTAATATCCCAACTTTTATTTGGATGTCCTAGTATTGCGATCAGTAGACCACCTAGTAGAAAGGTCATTAGCCTTCATTACGGACTATAACTTTCGTAATAGAAGGCCTACCCTAACCAAAGGAATAAGTTGATAAAGCAAGAATTGAGAAACCCTTCTTGAAAGGGTCTAAAGAGGGCTTAAGCAACTAGCAGAATGTCGCTAACCGTAAAGTGGGGGTGGGTACTAGAACCTATAACTGCGATTTCTATTGGGCTTGAGGTAGCCTTGCTTCCATCGGCATCATAGTAGAGCCCACCTGTTTTATACATATAAATTAAGTAATCAGTAGCACTATTTGCAGCAACAGTAGTGGTGGTAGTGTTTTCATAAAACTGGGTTAGCGACAATGTCGTTGTAGTTGAGAGTGATTTAAATATCGACTTGCTCAACTGCAGGTGATCTACGCCACCCTGAAAGTCGGTAATAAGGTCTAAATTAGCTAATGTACTTAATGTCGAATTAAATACAAAGTAATCAGCACCACCTCCTCCAGTCAGCGTATCATTTCCGGCGCCACCAAAGATGGTGTCATTGCCAGATCCACCAATTAAATTATTAGCACCAGCATTGCCAACGATAGTTAAGGCAGATTTCATTGCTGAAGCGTCTATATTGAGCGCTGTTGTTCCTGTAGAAACCGCTGTAGCTGCTGTTCCCGTCCCAATAGTCACTAACTCAATACCAGTATCGGCGCTATTTAGTTTTAGGGTTGAGGCGATCGTTGAAGTGAAGCGAATTTCATCTTTGCTACCGGCTAAATCCTGAATCAGATTGCTTGATGTATGGTCACCAGCTAGTTTAATAATATATAGATCGTTACCGGCGCCACCATCTAAAAAGGAGCTGGAACTTCCACCAGTTAAGGTGTCGTTGCCACTTCCGCCTATTGCGCGCTCGATAGTTGTGTTGAATGCAATGGCAACATTGTTTGTCATCCCGTCAACAGAAGAATAAGCACCTGGAGTCAGGTCAATATTTTGATTAGCTGAACTTCCAGAGAGATCTAGCGTATCCACACCCCCCGCATCCCAAATTGTCAGAATTGGTGTTTTATTAATAGTGAAGTCATAGATCGCTGCCTCAATGCCCCCAACTGTTGAATGAAATCCATAGGTTGTATCTTCAGTTCTGGTGCTCATGTTTGCACCATACTTAAACTGAATAGCCACGATGTCATACACCATTGGTGTCTGAGGATAGATATACGTCAGGGTTGTACCGTCTTGCTGCCAGCCAGATCCCGGTAAATATCCTCCAAAATAGGACATCACGGTGTATTGACGGTTGTCCTGAGCAAAGACAGCATTGGTGGCATAAGTTATCGTGCCGCCGCTACCCGCGTTGTATGCGCCTGGATGTGAAAGCCCAAGTGCATGCCCAATCTCATGAATCATCGTCAATAGACCATAGGCTCCCAATGCCATGCCACTATCGGCATTCGTTGTCCAGCTTGAGCTCATCCACACTTGCTCTGCAGTTAAAGAGGCGGTCTTGGTAGATGTATTGACGGTTCCAAATGGAACGGTATAAGTGCCACCACCCGTATTGCTGGAATAATCCAGCGTGATATTGGCAGCTGGATTATTAGCACTCTCCACCAATGGCTTGGCCATCAAATCTGCCCACAACTGGAAGGCAAGTCTTGCTGTAGTGACTTGGGTTGGCGTCATTGCTACCAATGAAGCACCGCCCTCTAAGGGCGCTGACCCGGAGTTCGTGGGTGTTACCGTATTAATCGAATAGGTGATTGGCGTTGTGGCAGATGAAATCCACGTAAATTGATAGCCCGTATAAGTACTACCCCAAGAGGTGGTTAACTGAGTCGTAATTTGACTCGTTGTATAGGTGGGCTTAGTTGCCATAAAAGCGATGACGAAAATCAGGAATTAAATTCACGTCAGATTAACAACTAGATACCGTAAAAACTAGTAAAAACGCTGAAATAGGCCCAAAAGAGTATGTAGATACTAAGCACTCACTGCAAAAGGATCGTCCTTAATCAGGGTAAATATGGATTAGGGATTCCTGACACAACGAAAGCCAATATAGACAACAGCAATATCTGCTGGCTTAGATTCCACATCAGACTCTTGCTGTCGTTCTGGTCCGTACCACCACGAAGCACCCCGAGTAATGTAGCCACCGTTTCTTTCTGTGGCAGTCCACTCCCAGACATTGCCACCCATGTCGTATAAACCATTCACACCCGGCTTAGTTGTCTTTGTCGCGACGTGCCCCGTTCCACGATTCAATGCGCCTGCTGGTGCAAGTCCTTTGTAATCTCCACAAGCACTTAAACAGTGTGATGGTGTTGGGGTAGCCCCACCCGGAAATGGATAACGTTGTCCTTTGACATATCCACTAGGTGGATTAGATCTTTGCTCCAAGAAAGCAGCACTTGCCCATTCAGCATCGGTAGGTAAACGTTTGTCGAAATAACGACAAATGGACTCAGCTTCTTTTTGATTGAGGTGCACTGCTGGTTCTGCATCTCTTGCAGGCACACCATATGGCGTCTTCCAGGTCCACCCTTTCTTTTGGACAAAGCCTGCCTCATAAGAAAGGCCCCCGCCATTTTTTTCTGCTTGACTGGTAAATCCTGTTGCATTTGCAAATGTTTTAACATCACCGATCGTCATTTCAGTTTGATCCCAAACTAAATCACCAATCTGAGTATTGGATATGGATGTTGCGGGAGCACTTTGACTTGGCGCAGATCTCAGCATGAAATACACAGCAATTGCTGTAAGCAATATGCCAAAGAGGATGGTGGAGATATCAAACTTTTTCATACCAAGGACTCACCTGCAATAAATAGTCAACAATGCAGTATTTATAAAGCAAATATGTGTTTTATGTGCTGATCTGGTTTCTGCCGGCTTGCTTAGCGCGGTACATTGCCTGATCACAAGCGTTATAACAATCTTTTAGGATTGAGCTTGGATCGTTATCCATAGCTTTGAGAGGGTCAAACATCACCAGTCCGATGCTGATCGTAATGCGGATCTCTTGATCTTGTGCGGTTGCGCAGATAGTTTCTGAAACTAAGATGCGCAAGCGCTCCGCAACCTCTTGGGCTTTTTCTTGAGTAGTTTCAGGCAAAACAATGAGGAACTCCTCACCTCCTACACGACCAAAAATATCAATCTCGCGCAACTCCATTTGACAAGTCTTGACCAAATTGGTGAGCACGACATCCCCTATGGGATGACCATAGGCATCATTGATATTTTTAAAGTGATCGATATCCGCCATCATGAAAGCAATACTTTTTTTACTACGAAAACTTTTTAGGATTTCTAGTTCAGATCTAGCGAAGGTCTCGGCACGACTCAAGGCTAAAGTGAGCGGGTCTATCTTGGATATTTGGCCTAATGAAAAATTTTGTACTTCCAAGCGATTTAATAAGGCTTTGATATGAAGTACGCCCAATAATAGAAAGCCTGATATCGGTACCACTAAAAAGGCATCGACAATATTGATGTCACCACCATTCCAAATAAAGACAATCGGATTAAGTCGTCTACCCAGCATTAGACCTAGGCCAATAGCCAGGCAACCGCCAGCTAATCGGTAGGACTTAGAAAGGGTAAAAAGATAAATAGCATAAAGAACCGCTATAAGTTGAGCCGCTAATGCGACTGAATAGAGGGATAGCGCCAGAATCATCGTTAGACAGACTCAATAATTTTTTGCAGCTCATTGCCCTCTTTTAATAAATCTAGAGCGGCATTCACTACTGTTGAATCTAACTTCACGCCGGACTCTGCTTGAATTTCATCCATTGCAGCAGCTAAGCCCCTTGCTGGCCTATAGGGGCGATGGGTGGACATCGCCTCAATCGTATCAGCCACAGCTAAGATACGACCCCCTTGAGAAATTGCATCGCCTTTTAATCCATTTGGGTAGCCACTACCATCTAAGCGCTCATGATGCTGATAGACTGCCTCAGCTATCGGCCATGGAAAAGGAATATCTTTCAGAATTTGATAGCCAGCCTCTACGTGCCCTTGCACCATCTTCATCTCTAAGTCAGTCAAGTGTGTTGGCTTGGTCAGAATTTCTGAGGGCACTGCTACCTTACCAATATCGTGGACCATTCCTGCCATATAGAGTGCCTGGGAATCTTCATTACTCCACCCCAACTTATCCGCAATTCTCATTGCAATCAAAGCCACTCGTTTCTGATGTCCTGCGGTATAGGGATCTCGCCACTCCATGGTTCTAGACATCGCCTCAATAGTGGAGCGCAATGCGCTTGCCAGGCGCTCCTGTGTCAGCTGTTTTTGATGAATTTGCTCATCCAACTGCCTTTGTCGTTCGATAGAGCGAAGACCAAATCCAATTTCATGTGCAAGACTTTGAAAAAGCTCAATTTCGGTTTCTCCAAAAGAATTGGGTTCGGATGAATACACCAATAAACAACGGCGCAACTTCTCTACACCATCCTGAATAGGACAAGCAATCGCAGAGCGTATGCCATATTTTCGTGCTCTGTCACGCCAAGGCAAAAACTGTTGATCAGTCTCTGAATCTATTACGAAAGTAGTTTTGCCGGAGCGTATACAAGCGCCAGCAGGACCTAAGCCTGATGGAATTTGATCATTCCAAGTGATCAAAATATCTTTTGTATAGGCTATGGCAGAACCAGAGCCACCCATGATGGTCACTGTCTTTTCGGCATCGTCTTCAGCCTTGCCAACCCAAGCTAAGACATAGGGAGTTTTTGATGCAATGGCAGAACAAACTTCCCGGATCAATGCATCGGTCGAACTTGCTCTCGCGAGTGCTGCTGCAGCCTCTGAAAGAGCTGATAAAGCAGCTCCGCGCTTCTGCATCTCTTGCTTGAGGTCAGCAGCATTATCAGAAACGAAGTTACTAAGGGATTTGTTGGTCATCCTTTGATTATGTTCCTATATTGATCCCCTGGGTCATTTATAAGCGCCACACTACTAATCCGCATAACTCAATATGGGCTTGATCAAAGCTGCTATAAATATCAAAAAATTCGCCGCCCTTTGATACCTTGGATAAAAGTCTATCAAGCGGCATCTCTAGAAATATTTGGTGGGGCGTAGCCATCACTAGGGCATCAGCAACGGGAAGCTCATCCCATGGAATCAGATCGATGTTGTAACGTGCTTTAGCATCACTCACTTTAACAACTGGGTCATATACATAAACATCGACTCCAAAGCTTTTGAGCTCAGCAATAACATCTACTATTTTGGAGTTACTGGTGTCCTGAACGTCCGGCTTGAATGCCAAACCAAAAACATTGACTTTGGCGCCCTTAATATTGGTATTGTTAGCTATCAATTGCTTAACTACCTGATCAGCAATATATTTACCCATACCATCATTGATTCTTCTACCTGCAAGAATTACGTCGGGGTGATATCCCAACATCTCTGCTTTATAGGTTAAGTAATAAGGCACGATACCAATGCAATGCCCGCCAACCAAGCCTGGTCGCACTGACATAAAGTTCCATTTGGTCGATGCAGCATCAATTACCTCATTGGTATCAATACCAACCAGATGTGAAATGACCGCTACTTCATTCATCAGCGCAATATTGAGATCACGTTGAGTGTTCTCAACCACTTTTGCAGCCTCCGCCACCTTGATGCAAGATGCCTTGAAGATTCCTGCGGTAATGATCTTGCTATAGATTTCTGCAACCATCTCCAAGGTCTGTGGAGTATCTCCAGAAACAATCTTGATGATCTTGACCAGCGTATGGGTTCTATCTCCTGGGTTTACACGCTCTGGTGAATAACCCACATGAAAGCCTTTCTTCCAGATCATTCCAGAGGCGGATTCCAAAATCGGAATGCAAACCTCTTCAGTAGCGCCTGGGTAGACAGTGGATTCATAAACGACCGTGGCGCCCTCTTTCATATTACGGCCGACCAATTCAGTAGCGTTTTTGAGGGGCAAAAAGTCGGGCTGGTTAGCCTCATCAATCAGTGTTGGCACAGCCACGATAATGAAGTCTGCCTTCCTTAATTGCGCGGGCTCATCGGTAAATGTCAGATGGGTTGCCGAGCGCAACTCTTCGGCAGTAATTTCATCTGTGGGTGAGATTCCCTGTTTGAATAGTTCAATCTTTTCTTTGTAAAGATCAAATCCGATCGTCGGATATATTTTTCCAAACTCTACTGCTAGCGGTATACCGACGTATCCTAGCCCAACGATTGCAATGGTTGTCATTTTTGGTCTTTCTTATATTGATTATTAGTAGGGGTAAGATATCCAGAGCGTACTCGGTAACCATAAGCGATCTTTCCGCGCACGAGTAGGTCATAGATACCGATCAAACGGCTATAGGTATGAAATTGGTGGTAGCCGAACTGCTCTAGAAAGCCCGTGCTGAGCATGCGAATTAAGTCTTTTGTTCTATCTTGTCTAAAACGGGAAAACTCCTGAAGTAAGACAGCACAGACAGATAACACCGTACCCAATACCACACCAAAGATAAAGAGCAAGATGACATCATCCAAGGTAGCTATTCCAAAGTAATAGGCAATAGGCGCCAATAGATAAGATGCTACCTCTACTAAGGCTGAGAGTGCTTCAAAGATAAAGAAAAAGGGCACTCCAAACATGCCTACCATGCGGTATTTTGGGTTAAACATCATATCTCGATTCCAAATCATGGATTGCAGAATGGCGCGCTGCCAAAAGTTTCGCTGCGAAGAAAGGGCCTTTAGGGTTTCCGGAACCTCTGAATAACAACCGGGGTCAGGTACATAAGCGATTCGCATGGGGCCTAAATCTTTATGCTCCTGAATATAACGGTGAATATCGACTGTTAACTCAAAGTCATCCACTACTGCATTGACATTAGCCCCGCCTACTTTTAAAAAGATATCCTTACGAATGAAGGTATAGGCGCCCGACATACACAACATACTGTTAAGGCGCGACAAGCCTGCCCTTGCCCACTGAAAGGCGCGCAAATACTCAACATACTGAAACATGGGCAGCCAATGCTGCGGCAAGGAACGATCGACTATCTTCCCATTGCTAACCATTAATCCATTGGATGGTCGAATCATGCCGGTAGCAGCAACGACAGAATCATCTTCTAGAAAAGGACGAATCATCCTTAATAAGGCATCGTCTTCTAGGACGCAATCAGCATCGATCTGGCAAATAATCGGGTAACGTGCGTAATCCACACCTGCATTATTAGCATCCGCTCTTCGACCATTCTCTTTATCAATCACCAATAGAGATGGAAAGTCATTAGAGCGGTAAACTGCCCTAATCGGGTTAGTCTGCAACTGCTTCTTATAGACCAGTTCAGCGGGATACATCTTGAATCGCTCTATGAGTATCTTGAGGGTACTATCTTCAGACCCATCATTAACCACAATGACCTCAAACTGAGGATAACGAAGCTGCAAGCTATTGAGGACGGTATCGACAATCATCTTCTCTTCGTTATACGCAGAGATCACGATGGATATTGGTAAGGTTAATTTAGATTCACTAATGCGCTTAAATTCGCCAAAATGAATTCCTTGGTGATATTTTTTCTGCTCAAGCGCTCCTAGGATGATCAGCAGCAAATAAATCAAATGCATTAGGAGGAAATACACCAATATTCCCTCAATTAGCAATCGTGTAATGAAAATGAGATCTTGCTCAAGCCAGGGACTCATACGATCCCCTTGTTTGTATTTTGGGAGAGAGTCATTTGACTCATGTCGCGAACAAATTGATCGGGGCTATCATTCATTTTCTCTAAAGCCAACTTACCAGGTGCACCCATAGCCATGAGTGATGTCGCGCAGTTCAATCTGACCCACCATACTGAGTCACTCATCCCCTTTTGCAGCGAATCAATACTCTGCTCGCCTGAAAAATGCTTCAAAGCTTTTGCGCAAGTCGCCCTCACTTCCCAGGCTGAATCTTTGATGCCAATTAATAACGCCGGCAAGGCGGATGGATATTGCAGTTGGCCCAAGGATCGATATACCCAAACCCGAATATCAACACTTTGATCATTGCTGAGTTTCTCTAAGAAAGCTACAGATGCCTCATCTTTGATAATTCCCAAGCTGGCAATCGCCACCTGCCTACCAGGATGGCTAGCATGAGAATCTTCTAGGTAGGCTTTTAAATGGGGTATTGCATCGACATCAAACTGCCCAATGATTTCTATTAATCGTTGCACTGGCCATGTGCCCTCAAGTGCTAAGTTGATGAGAATTGGCTTTATGGCAGCCACCACACCTAATTGCGCAAGAGAATTCGCAGCGGCAATCCGCACATCTAAAAATTCATCCGTAAGGGCGCCCAGTAATGGCTCACTGATGATTTCAGTATGCGCAATAAATGGCAGATACGTGGCTGCATTTAGTCTCTCATGCCAATTACCAACATTTAGCTGGTGCAACTCTTTATCGACAACTGCTGTAGATTCACATTCGACCAGAATATCAATGAGCTTATGGCAATCAGCCTTACTAGCCGTTTGTGCAACCTGCGCCAATACACTTGTTAGGCATTCTTGGTGTACCAGCACCAACCCCTTGAGAGCGTTCTTGGCGATAACACCCTTGAGAAAAGCACTAATTCCGCTATTTAGAAGTTCATACTGAACGAGATACTGCTTTTGCCGGTAGTTAGCATATAGGTTGTAAATAATCACGCCCATAGACAGGGCCATGACAAGTACTAATAGGAGAAGTACTCCGTATGCAAAAAATACAAAGATGGGTGAAACCGAAGGGCTTAATCCTAGATTAATAGTCTACTCACTTCAGACCAGTGGTGCGCTCAAGAGCAATGAGCTGATCAATCGTGTCATACAAACTCCACCGCGGCTTAAAGCCTGTTAAGTCTTGTAATTTCTGGATCACCGGTCGACGATGTGTGATGTCCTCAAACTCTAGACCGTAAGCAGCTTCATAGCCAATATATTTAATACCCGATTTACTGCCCGATCTTTCAATGATTAATTTAGCTAGATCACCAATGGAAATTTCATCATCATTGCCGACGTTAACGATTTCACCATTGGCCGCAGGAGTTGAGGCCAACATATCCAAAGCTCTGACGGTATCGTCAACATTACAAAATGAGCGAGTTTGCGACCCGTCGCCATATACCGTGACTTGCTCACCATGAACCGCTTGCCTAATAAAGTTCGGAAACACCATGCCATACTTACCAGTTTGGTGTGGACCTACTGTATTAAATAAACGCACAATGACTACTTTAATATGGGATTTTTTGAGAAATGAGTAGGCTAAAAATTCATCGGCTAATTTAGTGACCGCATAACACCAGCGCAATCGCCCCGCTGAACGCAAAACGATGTCGTCCGTTTCCACGAATGCTGGCTTGGTATTAAATCCATAAACCTCTGAGCTCGAAGCAACGATGATCTGAGTCATGGGGTTTACTTCAGCTACTGCTCTAAATACTCGCTCAGTTCCTGCCATATTGGTAGCCATCACTGCGCGAGGATCCTCTAAGACTTTCTTCACCCCAACAATAGCAGCCATATGGTAAATGCGATTTGACCAACGAGCCGCCTCTTTCAAACCATCCCATGTAAGGATATTGGCCTCATCAAATTGAAAGTGAGGATCTTTAAAGTGTGCGGAGATGTTGCCGACTTGGCCGGTTGATAAATCATCAACTACATGCACAGTGTCACCTTTTGCAAGGTGGTAAGCGACTAGATGCGATCCTATGAACCCTGCCCCACCAGTAATTAATATATTCATATCATCCTAAAAAGAAACTCGCAGGCCAAGTTGCCCGCCATTACGTTGGTAGTAAGAACCTTCTTTGCCATGCCAAACCGCTGATGTGATGCCAATAGTTTTGCTTATCCAATACAAGCCATCGAGTTGAATGTACTGAAACTGAATGCTGGATAAATTATTGAGCGCCACGACAGTAGGCTCCATACCTTGGGCATAAGTCACGCCAAGGCGATTATTGGTCTCACCTATCCATTGCGCCTGAACTTTAGACGCAAATGATCCTTGGTCGCGATTGATTGATGAAATCATCCCAACATAAGCAAAACGAAATTGCCCCCAATACTTTTCTAGCCCGAGGTTATATAAATTGGTAGAGGCATTGGAGTAAGACTGTGAGTACTGCTTTTGATTCGCAGCAATGATGTAGCCAAAATTTTGCGGTAATCTACCATTCCAACCGAGACCTACTGATGTCTGCGGTAAAAAATTGGGGTTAGCAGAATATCCACCTTCAATATTAATAACGCCGTATTTCAATGGATAGGCATAAGTTACATCAAGCTCTTGATCAACCATGCTGAAACGCTGAACATTTTGCGCCTGAATATTGACTAAACCATTTTCATGCAGTGGCAATGAAAGATTGAGATATTGACTACTCCAATTAGCGTAGTTATTGGTTAATTGATCAAAACTAGAGCCGACTTCAATATAGGGTGCAGCATCAAATACTGCTGGACGAACGGAGCCGCTGAAAGACAACTCCTCCAATGCGCCAGTGCCAGTTTGCAGGTTGGGCACTTCTTGGGAATAAGCCAATTGTGGCAAAACCAAAGCAATGCAAGTTAAAAAACCTGCGATAACTATTCGTGGACTTCTAGCACGAGATGAGAAATATTTGCGAATAGCACACCATATGAAATTCAATCTAATAAGACAACCCTATTCCACTGTGGCCGCTATAGCAATACTTATTTAATTTATTAGGAATTTACCCAAGAAATAGAATAAGAATTGCAATATTGACTGATTAAGCACATTATGAAGAGATACGTCACTTTCTAAGGGTTTATGCAAGAAGATATCGATAAGATTTACGCCAAAATCGTCGGTCTAGAGACTGAGGTGAGCAATCTTCGTCAAGGCTATATTGTTGTTAACCAGCGTTATACAGAGGCACTCAGCTCTCTCAAAGAGCTTACCAATAGCGCCTCATTGGCCGCTAAGAAGGCGTGCACTGCTGCCGAGCAAGCGGCACTTGCCACCAATAAATGCGCTTTAGCAGCTAAAGAGGCCGCAAGCAAATCTGTCATTGAGGCTGCAGAAGCATCTGCAGAAGCTGCCGCCTTATCGGCTGAAGCAGCGGTTCAAGCAGCTGCTGCAGCATCAGCCGCAGCCGCAGCCGCCGCAGCCGCAGTTGCTCATCAAGCAGAGGCATCCTCTGTACAAGCATCGGCAGAAGCAGCGCAATCAACTAAGCGAGCTACAGACGCAGCTGCTGAAGCAGTCAAGATGTCGAATATGGCAGCTGAATTTGCAAGACTCGCTAGAAATAATCACACAAAGTAACTAGAAATAGAAAAAGCTCCTCAATCTCTATTGGGAGCTTTTTTACAGAATTTAGTGGGGCGAACGACGGGGCTCGAACCCGCGACAACCAGAATCACAATCTGGGACTCTACCAACTGAGCTACGTCCGCCGTTGTAGAAGGTGAGATTATAGCCTTTTTGGGTAAAAACCAGCCAAAACAGCCTTATTCTGCGGTTTCTAGCTCAAAAGCAGCCCAATCCCCAAGGCATAGACTGGCATCTAGAAAGAAGTCTGCAATAGCCGCTTTGCTCTGGACTTTGGCTAATGCATGGTGATCTGAGAGGCGCTGACGCCAATAGCGTGACCCTGCCCTACCATGCGCCAAGCCCAAAATATGTCTCGTGAATGCGCCGATATAAAAAGGCTTCTGTTTTGCTTGGCACTCATCAAACCAAGCCCAGACCTGATGCACCAAGGCAATCTGAATACGGTGCCATTCAGTTTCACTAAACAGATAACCTGCGGCATCTCCATCAGTGTTGATTAAGTCATCCCATCCCAACAGTAATGCTGGGAAATGATATGCAGCTCTTCCCACCATAAAACCATCAAAGTCATCCCAGTGACCAGCAATTTGCTCGTTCGTTTCTAAACCACCATTGAGCAACACTTTGAGATTAGGAAAATGTTTTTGCGCATCCAATCTCAATCTAGCAGCAACTTCATAACGTAGAGGTGGTTTACTACGATTCTCTTTAGGAGATAAACCTTTGAGTACTGCGTTGCGCGCATGTATGGTAACTTGACTAGCACCAGCATCCGCCACAGCTAAAATGAAATCAAGCGCAAACTGATAATCCTTTTCTGAACTGGCAGCATCCATGGAATCTAATCCCAAGCGATGCTTTACTGAAATCGGAATATCCACCGCCCCCTTCATAGCCTTGACACACTGAGCAACCAATTGTGGTTCGGCCATTAGACAAGCCCCAAAGGCACCACGTTGAACCCGCTCTGATGGGCATCCACAATTGAGGTCAATTTCATCGTAGCCCCACTGCTGCGCTAGTTCTGCAGAATTCGCCAAATCACTTGGCTCTGAACCACCCAGCTGCAAAACAACGGGGTGTTGATCTTGCGAATAATCTAGATGGCGTGGCACATCCCCGTGCATCAGAGCGCCAGTAGTCACCATCTCGGTATAGAGAACAGCTTCTTTAGTGAGTGCACGATGAAAAGAACGGCAATGGCGGTCGGTCCACTCCATCATGGGGGCTACGGCCAATCTTTTCTTATTTTGAATTTTCACAGGGACTTTGTTGAATCAGTCATTGATTGAGCATTACTGATTAACTTACTTCCAGCTAAGATTCAACTTTTTATGAGAGGCGGCACAATCTCGCAAATAGAGATTAATCAGACTTTGATAAGGAATACCTACTTCTTCAGATATTGATTTGAAATAGGTCACAGAATCTTCATCCAATCGAATCGTAATAGGCTTCTTAAGCATAGAAGCATATGGATTTTTTCGGGATTTTGAGAAATCATATTCTTTTCGCATATTAATCACCTTTTATAAACCTTTAACTCTCGAGAGCTTGCCTTACGGGCCGAAATAATTCATATGTACATTGTACATATATTAAGATCACCATATAACCTAGATTAAGAACCTTCCATCAAACAACACTTCACCTCTACTCTAAAAACCATTGTCATTCCCAATCATTAAGGGCAACCGAAGTTGCCCTTAATGAAGATGAAGATACCGCTCTTACCTATTTCAGCTTAGCTAGCTTAGCCTCTAGCTCTACTGCAAGATCTAGTGCGCCCATGTAGCCAGACTTCAGATGATTTGGCAGGTCTGGGTCGCCAACCATAGCGCCTAAGGTTTCAACAAGACTAAAAACAATTCCTTTGGCTGCTCCAGCGGCAATCGTATTATTGGCTACCGCTTCATCAATATGATTTACCGCATCCAAAAAGTAATCGTGGCCTGGTAAGCCATCAGGCCCTAGCGCTTCTTTAGTATCTTTACTCATTTTTTTCCTTCTTTAAAGCATCTGATCTACTTTATAGAAAAACTTGCGGGCATATGCAAGGATTTCTTTATCGCTTGGATGATCTACAGTTTCTACACCAACAATCTTTTCAGCAATCTTGGCATCATGCTGGTGGGCATGCTTAATCAGTTCCAACTTGGCTGAACCTGGCCCCAGAATCAAAATTTCCAGTGATTTATTGACTGCCTGCATAACGGAGTGAAGGTACTTAGAATCTAAGCCAGCTTTACCGCTACCCACTTCTCCGCCCTTGTGATGCAAATGACTATGGGTAGATTTACTGCGAATGACTTCTGCTTCGCTAGCCTCTTCACTCAAGAACATCACGTGAGCTTCTTTGTGGTCAATCCAGATGACTGCATGATTTAATGACATATTTATCCTATTGTTATAAAAGACTACCTTTTCAGGATACTCCTGCAAGCGTCTTTAAATCGCTGATAAGCTTGATTTAAATCAAATAGATGACCTCAAAGAGCAGAACGACTAGAACTCCAAGGTCTTTTGACTGATGAAGAACCTTGCTTGATTCGTAATGGGGTCTTGAAAGGCAATTTCTTTAGCCAATAGCTGTAATGGCTTAGAAACGTCTAAGTCATATTCTTGATATGGCGTGAGAACTGGATAAATCTGATCCTGTTTGATTGGGATGCTTAGCGCATTGAGATGGCAACGCAATTGATGCTTCTTGCCACTGCCTGGAATGAGGCGATATTTAGCCCATGACTTATTGACTTGAATCAGCTCGATAAGCGTATCTGCGTTTGGTTCGCCCTCCACTTCCTGCATCTGTAGGAAGTGTTCTGATTCTTCTAGGCGACTTTGATAAATCATGGGCAGCTTGTCTACTAAGACTTGTGAGTATGGCGCAATAGCTTCATAAACCTTCTTGACTGCACGATCTCGAAAGAGATTTTGGTATTGCGCTCTTTCTGTTGGATTAACAGAGAAGATAACTAAGCCTGCGGTATCACGATCAATCCGATGAAGCGGGCTGAGCGTCTGAATACCTGTTTTTTTCTTCAGGCGATTGAGTAAAGTTTGATGCAAGTAAAGTCCGCTCGGCGTCACCGGCAAGAAATGGGGTTTATCGGCAACCAGAATATGATCATCTTGAAATAGAATCTGTTCTTCAAAAGGAATTTCTGGTTCGCGTGCCAATCTCCTAAAATACATCAGATGCGTATTAGGTTGATATGGGTCGCTTGCCGCTAGAGGCTGCCCCTCAATATCGAGAATAAGGTTGTCATGGAAGCGCCGCTCCCACTCACCTGCTTGAATATGCGGAAACTGGGCAACAAAGAATTGCAGAAGATTGAGGTAAGACTGATCCGCAGGTAAAAACACCCTGGATGCTGAAACCCCTTCTGAATTAACCTGAATACTCATAGTGCCCCGTAGCTTAGAGCTCTATTTTATGCTTTTATTGAGCTGGCTTTCGCTTACTTTGCTTGACCAAACACAGGGGCACGTCTTTCTAGGAATGCAGTGATGCCTTCACGGTAATCGCTTCCCATGTAGACATTCTTGCGCAAGGATTGTAGGTGTTCAAATACTGCAGGATTCATGACAGCTGCATCAGAGAGCATTTGCGCCTGTGCTTTGAGTACAGAGTTAGCCTGGGGTGAGCGTGAAGCAATCGTTCTGGCCATTTGATAAGTCTTTGCCTCCAATTCACCAGAGACATAGAGGTGATTTAGGATACCAATTTGTAATGCGCGATCAGCACCGATAGGATCGGCAGTGAGGAACATTTCCTTAACGACATTGAGCGGCATACGAGACATAAAATGCAAGATCCCACTGGCGGTATAGGGCAGCCCGAGCTTTGCTGGCGTAATGGCAAAGGTGGAATCATGATCACCCATGGCAATATCACAACTCATGATCAAGTCTGTAGATGCACCCCAGACTGAACCATCAACCATCGCAATGACTGGTGCCCTAAATGCACGAATAGACTTGAGCAGTACCATCACAGGATCATCAGCTGGCAAGGGGTCACGCTCTGACCGAGGTAACTCCATCACATCATGCCCTGCCGACCATACCTTATTCTTTTGGTCTGATCGCAGCACGAGTACGCGGACGTCTTCTTTACCAAAGACCTCTAGAGCATGGTGCATCTCTTCAATTAAGCATTCGCTTAATGCATTCCGTTTGCTGTAATGATTAAATCGAATCGTGGCAATCAGATCTGCCTGCTCTGTTTTGATGTACTGATAATTCATTTGGATTTTCTTTTGTCTTATTTTTTATTT
The DNA here is from genome assembly GCF_018688095.1 of Polynucleobacter sp. AP-Titi-500A-B4. NCBI lineage: Bacteria > Pseudomonadati > Pseudomonadota > Betaproteobacteria > Burkholderiales > Burkholderiaceae > Polynucleobacter > Polynucleobacter sp. AP-Titi-500A-B4. Next base: position 1,258,710 of record NZ_CP061311.1, read on the forward strand.
CTTTGTCTTATTGCTATTGCTGCTGTTATGCAGCAATTAAAATATCGCCTAATTCCATCTTCTCCCACCAAACGAATGGCAGTAAATAGACTGGCTCATTAGTACCTTGTAGAATTTCCAAGGCGCCATCCTTCGTTTTGTTCGCTTCATATTTACCAGGATTTAACGAAAAACAGCCTTTGTCAGTACCATCATTGCGACGCATCCTGGCGACGGTATTGCGAGTGATATAAACGACCATATTTCCCTCCTTTTTTGCAAAATGAAGAATGTCTATGTCGTTAACTTATTCCTATGGGATTGGATGCCATTTATAAAATGCCCTTTTTTGACGCTCTTTGCCCAATTTTGGACGGGACTATCTTCGGTGCACCCATCTTATGCACCGAAACAAGTCATTCCTTACAGCTTAAGAATTATTAGCTCAAATTGGGCTTGAAATAGCGCTCTTTAATAGCTAGCGCCAAGGAAACTAAGCCAATCATGATGGGCACTTCTACCAGAGGCCCAATGACTGCCGCAAATGCTGCTCCAGAGTTAATTCCAAATACGGCAATAGCTACCGCAATCGCTAATTCAAAATTATTACTAGAGGCCGTAAAAGATAAGGTGCAGCAGCGCTTGTAGTCAATCCCCATTTTGCTGGTGATCACAAAGGTAATCACAAACATGACTCCAAAGTAGATTAGTAGCGGAATGGCAATGGTTAACACATCACCTGGCAACTGGAGAATGAGTTTTCCTTTAAGACTAAACATCACCACGATGGTAAAAAGCAATGCAATCAAGGTAATCTTGCCGATCTTGGGAACAAAGTGTTCGTGGTACCAATCTTTAGAGACAAACTTGAGCATGACAAAGCGTGTTAGGAGACCAGCAATACAAGGGATACCTAAATAGATAAAGACCGTCTGCGCGATCTCGCCAATAGATACGCTGACATTAGTCCCAGACAGACCGAACCATGGGGGCAAGACGGTCAAGAACACATAGGCATAAAGGCTGAAGAACAGTACTTGAAAGATAGCATTGAATGCCACTAATCCTGCAGCATATTCTGTAGAGCCCTTAGCGATATCGTTCCACACAATCACCATTGCAATACAGGGCGCGATACCAATCAGAATCAGTCCTGCCATGTACTCAGGCTGATTGGGCACAAAGGTGATCGCCAAGAGAAACATAAAGACCGGGGCAATGATCCAGTTCATCACAAAGGCGATTCCGAAGATGCGCTTATCTTTAAAGACATCCGGCAGATCTTCGTAACGCACTTTCGCAAATGGGGGATACATCATCAAAATCAAGCCAATCGCAATGGGATAGTTTGTAGTTCCCACCTGAAAGGAGTTAATCAGCCCCTCTACCCCAGGAATGAAATATCCCAAGCCAATACCCACAGCCATAGCTGCAAATATCCAAATCGTTAAATAGCGATCCAGAAAAGAAAGTTGTTTGGTGAGGGCTGTCATGATTTGGTATGAATTTCTTTTAGAGATAATGAGTCAAGCGTTTCTAGGGGCATATCAGCCAATAGATCAAGGCGTTTCTTAAGGCCAATCATGACATCCCTAAACGCCCTTCTCTTGTCCTCATCGGATCCTTGCACTTGAGATGGATCAGGAAAGCCCCAGTGAGCGGTACTTGGCTTACCTGGCCAGAGTGGGCAAACCTCACCCGCAGCGTTATCGCACACCGTGACAATGAAATCCATCTGAGGCGCGTCTGGCAATCCATATTCATCCCAGCTCTTGCTTCGCAACTTTGACTCTGGATAACCTAGTTCTTTTGCGATCTCAGCCGCAAAGGGATTGACCTTAGTGCCCGGCGTAGAACCCGCAGAGTAGCCAACAAACTTACCGCTCAGATGAGTTGAGGCTAACGCTTCACCCAATACTGATCTAGCGGAGTTATGGGTGCAGAGAAATAGGATGTTGTATTGCTTCATGCTGACTTTGCCCTCTTTTGAATTTTGATAGGTGCGCAGGCCTTGCCGTCACAGCAGTTTTCTAGCAGGAATTCGCTAAGGTCTTGCACCAACTTCGCATTGGGTCGATAAATCAAATTACGACTTTGTCTTTCAACCAAAAGCAGATCGGCCTGAACTAACTCTTTGAGGTGAAAGCTCAGTGTGGCATTTGGGATACCTAATTTCTCAATGATTTGACTAGGTGTTAAGCCCATCTCTCCACGCTGAACAATCATCCGGAAGATATTGAGTCTAGACTCCTGCCCTAATGCCAGGAAAGCCTGGATTGCATTGATATTTTTCATATTTCCAATTATATAGAAATATATTACAGGTATATGACAGCATTAAAAAGCCACCCGAAGGTGGCTTTGATTGTGAAACTCAGCAAGGATTACTCGCGTGACGCTTTTTTACGCTCATGCTCTTTCAAATAACGCTTACGGACACGTACACTCTTTGGTGTAACTTCAACCAGCTCATCATCACTAATGAATTCAACTGCATATTCTAAAGTGAGGTCAATTGGAGTTACCAAGCGAACTGCTTCGTCAGTACCAGATGAACGAACGTTGGTTAATTGCTTACCTTTAATGGGGTTCACAACCAAGTCGTTATCGCGACTATGAATACCAATAATCATGCCCTCGTAAACAGGATCACCATGTTTTACGAACATACGACCACGGTCTTGTAATTTCCAAATGGCATAAGCAACTGCTTCGCCGTCATCTTGACTAATCAATACACCGTTATGACGCTCACCCAAAATACCATCTTTAGCTGGTGCATAAGCATCAAAGGTATGGCTCATTAAGCCATTTCCACGGGTCATGGTCATGAAATCACCTTGGAAGCCGATCAAACCACGCGCTGGAATACGGTATTCAAGACGGGTGCGACCTTTACCGTCACTCACCATATCCTGCAACTCACCCTTACGTTTACCCAAATCTTCCATCACTGCACCTTGGGTTGCATCTTCAACATCAACGGTTAAGTTTTCATATGGCTCCATCTTGACACCATTTTCTTCGTGGAACACGACACGCGGACGAGAAACAGCCATTTCGTAACCTTCACGACGCATTGTCTCAACCAAAATAGTGAGATGCAGTTCACCGCGACCAGATACTTCAAAAACAGTATCGTCGTCAGTTTCTCTGACACGTAAAGCCATGTTTGACTTGAGCTCACGATCTAAACGCTCTCGGATCTGACGACTAGTTACAAACTTACCTTCACGACCAGCCAATGGGCTCGTGTTCACCATAAAGTTCATGGTCAAAGTTGGCTCATCGATCTTCAGCATTGGCAATGCATCTGGTTTATCAACCGCACAAACCGTTGTTCCAATCGCTAACTCTTCAATACCATTGATCAAGGCGATATCACCAGCAATCGCCTCGTCTACTACTTCACGCTCAAGGCCTTTGAACTTCAATACCTGATTGACTCGGCCTTTGAATGGCACACCATCTGGGCCATTCATACAAATCACTTCCATTCCAGACTTAACACGGCCTCGATTAATACGGCCAATACCAATTTTTCCTACATAACTGTTGTAGTCAATAGAAGAAATTTGGAACTGCAAAGGAGCATCTGGATCATCATCACGAACTGGAACATGCTCAATCACGGCATCAAATAATGGCCGCATATCACCCTCACGCACATCCTCACTGATACCCGCATAGCCGTTTAAACCGGATGCATAAATGATGGGGAAATCGAGCTGCTCTTCTGTAGCGCCTAACTTATCGAACAACTCAAAAGTAGCATTGATGACGTAATCGCAACGTGCACCTGGGCGGTCTACTTTATTGATCACCACGATTGGCTTCAAACCGAGAGCCAAGGCTTTCTTGGTCACGAAACGGGTCTGCGGCATTGGGCCTTCAACCGCATCCACCAAGAGCAAAACACCGTCAACCATCGAGAGTACCCGCTCAACTTCACCACCAAAGTCCGCGTGTCCTGGGGTATCAACGATGTTGATGTGTGTGCCGTCATATTCCACCGCACAGTTCTTAGACAAAATGGTAATACCGCGTTCTTTTTCAAGATCGTTTGAGTCCATGACGCGTTCGGTCATTTTTTCATTGGAGCGGAATGTGCCAGATTGACGCAAGAGTTGGTCAACCAAAGTAGTTTTACCGTGGTCAACGTGGGCGATGATGGCGATGTTACGAAGTGCGCGTTTAGTCATGTGAAGCTTCTAAAGTTAAAGATAAGTAAAAGGGTTATTAGTAATAATGGTTTAATGTGCCTGCGAAATTAAACGCTTGGGATGCAATACTCCAGAGCGCCAATCAGCAGTACCAATAAAGTTATGGGGGGCAGCAGTAGCGCGATAAATTCGCACTAATGCTTCAATCGAAGGCAGGTTTAGAGGAACGCGTTGTCCCATTTCTAGACGCTTAGCTTGTTGCTCATCTACCGTTAAGTGTGGCAAGGTCTGCAAGAGTGCGTCGACCGGCAGAATGTAGCTAGAACTATCGTGCAAAGCATTCTGGATTGATTCAATCGTAAAAGAATGTTCAAGACTCAAATGCCCTACTTCTGTTCTACGCAACCCAACCAAATGAGCACCACAGCCTAGGGCATTACCAATATCTTCAGCCAATACTCGAATATAGGTACCTTTGCTACAAGACACTTCTAAAGTTGCTTCAGGCCACTGGATATTCGTCCAACGAATCTTGTGAATCGTGATCTCACGTGGAGTGCGCTCTAACTCAACACCAGCACGGGCGTATTCATATAAAGGTTTGCCATCACGCTTGAGTGCAGAATACATTGGTGGCACTTGAGTAATGGAGCCAGAAAATTTGGGCAGTAAAGCGTCTAATGCTTTTTGCAGTGCTGCTGGATTTTCAAAGGCGGGTAATGGTAATTCTTCAATAACAAGGCCTTCGGCATCACCAGTATCAGTGCGGGAGCCAAACTTGACTTGAGCGATATAGGTTTTATCTGCTTCCAGTAAGTCTTGAGAGTACTTAGTCGCCTCACCCAAGCAAATCGGCAATAAGCCAGTTGCCATTGGATCTAAGGTGCCTGTATGCCCAGCTTTTTCAGCCTTGAAAGCACGCTTCACAGCAGTGACTGCACCTTGGGAACTCATTCCTGCAGGCTTATCTAGCAATACTACGCCGTCGATACGCGTGGACATGTTATTTATTCTCGCCTGATTGATCGCTCTCTAGAGCTTGGTCGATCAATCGAGACATCTCTATGCCATGCTCTACTGAGCTGTCATAGTGAAAGTGCAAAGTTGGCACAGTGTGTATATGCAAACGTTTGAACAATAAAGAATGTAAATAACCTGCTTTTTCCTGAAGCGCTTTTAGGGCATGCTCAGGTTCTGCACCCAAAACGGTGAAGAACACTTTGGCATGCGCCAAGTCAGGTGAGAGTTCGATACTTTGTAAAGTAATCAAACCCAAACTAGAGCTACGCAATTCGCGTGGAATCAGCTCAGCCAGGTCTCGCTGAATTTGATCGGCAAGACGCTGGTTACGATGTGGGCTGGTTTTATGCATGCTTGATAAATTTGAGCAATTAGAGTGAGCGAGCGACTTCAGTAACTTCGAACACTTCCAATTGATCGCCTTCTTTAATATCGTTATAGCCTTTTAATGAAAGACCGCACTCAACACCGGCACGAACTTCTTTAGCATCATCTTTGAAGCGCTTGAGGGAATCCAATTCACCTGACCAGATAACCACGTTATCACGCAAGAGACGAACACTTGAAGTACGCTTAACGATACCGTCAACCACCAAGCAACCCGCAATCGCGCCAACTTTAGATACCAAGAAGACTTGACGGATCTCAACAAGACCAGTGACTTCTTCTTTCTTATCAGGAGTCAACATACCACTCAAGGCAAGTTTCACTTCATCCACTGCGTCATAAATAATGTTGTGATAACGAATATCAACGCCATTGTTCTCAGCCAACTTACGCGCTGCAGCATCGGCACGTGAGTTAAAGCCAATAATGACGGCTTTGGAAGCTACAGCCAAGTTCACGTCAGTTTCAGTGATACCACCAACTGCTGCGTGGACGATTTGTACTTTGACTTCTGGAGTTGAGAGTTTCATTAAGGACTGTGACAAGGCTTCTTGCGAACCTTGAACGTCTGCCTTGATGATTAATGGTAGCAACTTCGCTTCAATCGCACCCTCTTCCATATTCTCCATCATGGTTTCGAGCTTGAATGCCTGTTGTTTAGCCAACTTCACATCACGGAACTTGCCTTGACGGAACAGTGCAATCTCACGAGCTTTGCGCTCATCCGAAACCACTTGTACCGACTCACCAGCAGCAGGCACTTCCGCCAAACCTTGAATCTCTACTGGAATAGAAGGACCTGCTTCGTTACATGGCTTACCGTTTTCATCCAACATGGCACGTACGCGACCAAAAGTTGAACCAGCGAGCAACATATCACCGCGTTTGAGCGTGCCTGATTGAACCAATACAGTTGCAACCGGACCCTTACCTTTATCCAAACGTGCTTCGATCACGAGACCTTGTGCTGGAGCATCTTTAGGGGCTTTGAGTTCCAGGATCTCAGCCTGCAAGAGAACGTTCTCGAGCAATGCATCAATACCTTCACCTGTTTTTGCAGATACCGGAATAAATGGCACATCGCCACCGTATTCCTCTGGAACGACCTGCTCAGCAACTAACTCCGTTTTAACACGCTCAGAATTGGCTTCTGGCTTATCGATCTTATTGATAGCAACAACCAATGGAACCCCACCAGCAACCGCATGGTGAATCGCCTCTTTGGTTTGTGGCATCACGCCGTCATCTGCTGCTACTACCAAGATCACAATATCGGTCGCCTTAGCACCACGAGCGCGCATCGCAGTAAACGCTTCGTGACCTGGGGTATCTAAGAAGGTAATCATGCCACGTGGTGTTTCTACGTGGTATGCACCGATATGCTGAGTGATACCGCCCGCTTCACCGGAGGCTACTTTCGCTAAACGAATCTTGTCGAGCAAAGAAGTTTTACCGTGGTCAACGTGACCCATCACAGTAACTACTGGTGGGCGTGGCAACATTTCAGCATCGTGGCCGTCAGTACCGAGATCTAAGTCTGGATCATCTAACTTAGCAGCATGGGCTTTGTGACCCATCTCTTCAACGATGATCATTGCTGTATCTTGATCAAGCACTTGGTTAATTGTGACCATTTGGCCCATACCCATTAACAACTTGATTACTTCTGCGCTCTTGACTGCCATTGCGTGTGCAAGCTCTGCAACGGTAATCGTTTCTGGAACATGGACATCACGTACTACTGGCTCAGTTGGAACTTGGAAGTTGGTGTCGACGTTTGCTTCAGCGATTTGACGCTGTTTCTTACGACCACCGCCTGAACGCCAACCACCAACACCGCCAGAGGTATCGCCGCGAGTCTTGAGACCGCCCGGCTTCTTAGCGCCCTCTTCTTGCCAAGTTGATGAAGTCTCGGAAGACTTGATTGTTTTACCACCAACCTTCGTTGGTGATTTTTTCTTATCCTCAGCACCCTCTGCTTTAGCAGGTTTGTGTAGAGTACCTTTTTTCGCTTCTTCAGCAGCAACTTCGCTTGGCGCTTTCAAAACACGAGCAGGTGCACTCATCATGTCACGAATCGCCAAGGCTTCAGCCTCAGCAGCAGCACGACGTACACGAATATCAGCCAACTCTTTTTCTTTGCTTGCAGCAATTTCTTTAGCCGCTTTATCTGCTTTGGCTTTTTTCTCAGCAGCCGCTGCAGCAGGGGCATCACCAGATTCAGCTTCAGTAGGGGCAGCAACTTCTTTTTGACGCGCCTCTTCTGCTGCTTTCATTTCCGCTTCTTGACGAGCCAATAACTCAGCTTGACGAGTAGCTTCAGCTGCGCGTTTTTCTAATTCCTCTTCAGACAAAATTGGCTTCGCTGACGCTGCGGCTGTAGCTGCTTTTGCTGGCTTGGCTGGCGCTTCTTCGGCTACAGGTGCTTTATCGCCCGCTTTTACCAAGACACGCTTTTTACGAACTTCAACCTGCACAGTGCGAGTGCGTCCAGCAGAGTCTGCTTGACGAATCTCAGAGCTCTCACGCTTGATCAAAGTGATCTTCTTGCGAGCGCCCGCTTCGGTATTACCATGTGCTTTTTGCAAATACTCGAGCAGGACAGTTTTGTCCTTATCGGTAATGCTCTCATCTTCAGAACCTTTTTCGATCCCAGCTGCCTTCAATTGCTCCAAGAGGTCAGCCGCAGTTCTTTTCAGTTCCTTAGCGAGTACTTTTACTGTTGTTGTTGCCATGCACTACTTCCTCTCATGAAGTAAACCAATGTTCGCGCGCTTTCATGATGAGCGTTTTCGCAGTTTCTTCGTCAATTTGTGTCGCCTCAACTAGCTCATCAACAGCTAGTTCAGCCAGGTCGTCACGGGTATGTACTTGATTGTCAGCAAGTTTGGCAATCAATTCTGTGGTCATTCCTTCTAAGGAAAGCAAGTCTTGTGACACTTCGCCAATACGCTCTTCTTTTGCCAACTCCATCGTCAACAAAGAATCACGTGCGCGGGTGCGCAACTCATTCACAGTATCTTCATCGAATGAATCGATCTCTAACATTTCAGACAATGGCACGTATGCCACTTCTTCCAATGTGTTGAAACCTTCTTCAATCAAAATATCAGCCACTTCTTGGTCTACGTCTAATTTGTCCATGAACAATTGACGTACAGAAGAAGCTTCTTTTTCAGTTTTCTCAGCAGACTCTTCAGGAGTCATGATGTTGATCTGCCAACCAGTCAAATCGCTTGCCAAACGCACGTTCTGTCCGCTACGGCCAATGGCGATTGCCAAGTTTTCTTCATCAACAACCACGTCCATCGCGTGACGCTCTTCGTCAACCACGATTGAAGATACTTGTGCTGGAGCCAAAGCACCAATTACAAACTGCGCTGGATCTTCAGACCACAACACGATATCTACTGCTTCGCCGGCCACTTCGTTACGGACTGCAGTAACACGTGTGCCACGAACACCAACGCAAGTACCGATAGGGTCAATACGCTTGTCATAAGTTACAACAGCAATCTTTGCGCGGATACCAGGATCACGAGCTGCGCCCTTGATCTCTAGCAAGCCCTGCTCCATCTCTGGCACTTCGTTCTCAAACAACTTGATCAAGAAGTCTGGGCAGGTACGAGAAAGTTCGATTTGTGGGCCACGAGCTTCACGATCCACTTTGAGGATGTAAGCACGTACGCGGTCACCGGAACGCAAATTCTCTTTTGGAATCATTTGATCGCGGCGGAGCAAAGCTTCAACACGACCAGATTCAATAATCAAACCATTCTTGTCAGCGCGCTTCACGGTACCGGTCATGACTTTTTCGCCACGCTCGAGGTAGTCGTTCAAAATCTGTTCGCGCTCAGCATCACGAATACGTTGCAAGATCACTTGCTTAGCCGCTTGCGCACCGATACGACCGAATGCTAAAGATTCGATTTGCTCTTCGATGTAGTCGCCAACTTCCATGTCGGGAATTTGCTCTTTGGCTTCAAATTGCAAAATCTCTTTATCTGGCTCTTGTAGACCAGCTTCATCAGGAACAACCAACCAACGACGGAAGGTTTCGTATTCGCCTGACTCACGGTCAATCGATACACGAATATCCACATCTTCATTGGGATAACGCTTCTTAGTGGCTGATGCCAGCGCCATTTCAAGCGCCTCAAACACAATCACTTGATCAACGTTCTTTTCACGCGCTAGGGCGTCTGCCAACATGAGAACTTCTCGGCTCATGACTTTCTTCCTTTGAAATCAATAACAGGGACCAACCGAGTCTTATCGACCTCGGCTAAAGAAAACTCCAATTGAGACGGCTGACCATCAACTGCCTCGAACACCAAACCAAATTTCGCATCAGGTGAATTCAATTCACCACTCAGCAAACCTTGCAACACACCACGAAAATTCTTACGGTTACCAACAGCAACACGCAACTTCATATCCACTTCCATTCCAGTAAAGCGCTCAAAATCGACTGCTGTCTTTACAGGACGATCTAAACCTGGAGAGGAAATCTCCAAACGCTCGTAAGGAATGTTTTCTACTGGCAAGGTGTAGCTCAACTGATGACTCACCTTCTCGCAATCCAAAACAGTAATCAAACGCTCGTAATCTGGGTTTTCAATTGTGACGCGCAGCAAACCCCCAGCTTCACGCTCGATATCTACTAGCGTGTAGCCCAAGTTTTCCAACTCTGCAGCGATGATCTTTTGATCCTTCACAACACCCTTCAAACCAAAACGGCAAAAAAAAATGGGCTTCAAAGCCCATATTCTCGAAATTCAGAACAGGCCGACTTACGTTGATCGCAACATCAGTCGGTAACAACACTTGCAGCATGTTTGTGCTGCAAGACCAAAATTATAGCTGATTTTTAGAGAAAACTGTTAGAAATCAGAAGCTTTCGCCAGGATTTCGGGGTTTTCTAGGGCCCTTATTGAAGGGTTTGCGCCCTTTAGGAGCGCCCCGTTTGGGTCCATTTCCAGGACTTTGGGGGTTGCCTGTCACGAATGCAGACTGGCCATGGTGCACTTTTTTAGCTTTATTACGGCCTTGACCGTTTCCGCCCTGCCCACCTTGACCACCCTGTCCAGGCCTACCGCCTTGGGTTCGACCCCGGAAAGGACCACGTCCCTCGCCAGATCCACCGCCACCGCCAGGTTTGCCACCCCTACCTTGGTGAGTGAGACCATTGTGACCACTTGCCAGGGTTAAAGCGTCCCGTGAACCCCAGTAAGAAACCGAAGTTTGCATTGGGTCAGGTTGAAAGTCTGCGCCAGCAGGGTTACGACTTTGTCCACCAGCATTTGGGTTGCGAGCCTTGTCTTGGGGTTGTGGCATTTTTAAGCCTGCAGACTTCATCAAATTGTAGATACCGCCGGCCTCAATCTCTTCCCACTTTCCGCGCCTTAAGCGTGGAGGCAATAAGAAAATGCCGTAACGAGTTCGGATTAAGCGAGATACCGTATGACCAACTGCTTCAAACATACGACGCACTTCGCGATTACGGCCTTCAGTTAATGCAACGTGGTACCAACGGTTAGCACCGTCACCACCGCCCATCGCTAGGCGTAAGAATTTAGCTTGACCATCATCGAGCGTAATACCGCTCTTTAGTTGCGCCATATTGTCTTGACTCAACTCACCCAAGATACGCACAGCGTATTCACGCTCAACACCGTAACGTGGATGCATCAAACGATTCGCCAACTCACCAGAAGTAGTGAATAGCAATAAACCTTCAGTGTTGAAGTCCAAGCGACCTACAGCAATCCAACGACCTTGACGGGGTTTTGGTAAACGATCAAATACCGTTGGACGACCCTCTGGGTCTGACTGGCTAACGATTTCGCCAGCAGGTTTGTGATACATGATGACGCGTGGCGGTTTTGTTTGAATCTTACGATGCACTGCTTTACCATTGATGCGTACTTGATCGGTCGGACCAATACGCTGACCAATATGTGCAGGCAATCCATTAACAGATACGCGCCCTTGCACAATTAAATCTTCCATGTCGCGGCGTGAACCCATGCCGGCATCAGCTAATACTTTATGAAGTTTAACGGTATCTTCATCATCCGCATCATCGTCTAGACCGTCTAGATCAGACCATACTTCATCACGCAAACTCAGCGGCAATTCATCGATGTTTGCAAACTGCAGACTACTCATCTCTTCTTCAGTCGGCGCATCCGGATCTTCATTTTCACGTGAACGCTGTGCACGTTGCGCACGACGCTCTGCACCCGTTTGATGAGAGATTTCGCTTTCGTTTAAGCCATCTGGATTCTTGGCTTCCAATACTTCTGGCGCATCTAATGCAGCGTCAAACTCACCCGAAACAACTGAAGCAAATAAGGCTTCAACATCTGCAGGGTTTGGTGCTAGCTTTGCGGAATGATTGCCGCCACCTTCACGAGGGCCATTTGAACCCTCACCTTCACGACGCGGTTTGTCCTTATTGAAGGGGCGCTTCTTATTAAATGGGTGCTTGCCGCTGCCTGCACGACGAGGATGGCGTGGGCCACGATCTTCGCGGGGCGCACGTTCACCACCCTCACCCTGAGGGGCTTCTGTATGAGAAGACCCTGTATCAGTCTGTGATGATGTTGCTGCAGGTACTACTGGGCTTGAATCGTTTTCGTTAGAACTTGTCATTAATTATTGTTTTGTTTCGTCTGATTGCTCATCAGACTCAGGGGTAACTTCTTCGGTGATGATTTCGCTGCTTTCTTCGATCACTACTGCTTCTGCCTCTTCAATCACAACCGTTTCTACAGTGGCGGTAGGATCAAACTCCATGACTGCTTGACCTAAATGCTCTGCGGCTGCCATCGGTGCAGCATCTTCCAAAATCGGTAGGCTTTGTAGGTTAGTCAGACTTAAGTCATCTAGGAATTGTTTCGTCGTGGCATATAAACCGGGACGGCCAATCGTATCTTTATGACCAATCACTTCAACCCAACCACGGTCTTCTAATTGCTTCATCACATTGCTGCTCACAGCAACGCCACGAATTTCTTCAATCTCACCGCGAGTAACCGGTTGACGGTAGGCAATGATCGCCAAGGTCTCCATCACTGCACGGGAATACTTAGGTGGCTTCTCAGGCGTCAAGCGGTCAAGATACTCGCGCATTGATAAACGACTCTGAAAACGCCAGCCAGTAGCAATATGCACTAGCTCCATACCCTTGTCATCCCAAGCGCGTTGCAACTCTACTAAGGCCTCATCAATATCAGCGGTAGTGATGTCCTCAACAAACAGGCGAGAAAGGTCAGCAACTGAGAGTGGCTCCTGCGCGCACAGGAGGGCTGTTTCAATAACGCGCTTGTTGTGGTCGTCCATAAAAGTCGGGCTATCAGGATTGAACCTGAGTAGGCTTTAAAAAATGTATTTCAGTAATGGGTTTTGGTGTTCTCTAGCGACTACGGACAATCCATCTCATAATTTCTAGTTAGGGAATATGCCCGCGCTGCAACGAAGTCCTTTTCGTTCACCGTGCACCCATTATAAGGTAGGCTCAATACAATAGCCACATGCACAATATTTCATCAAAACCCCCGGTTTCCCCTGAACGACGCCATTTATTAGGTCTTGGCATCGGAATGGGCGCACTATTGGGTGCAAGCGGCTTGAGTTCATGTAGTCTCATGGGGCCCAAAAAGCCCGTGGTCGGATTGGTTCTTGGTGCTGGCGCTGCCCGGGGATTTGCCCACGTGGGCGTCATTAAAGCCCTCGAAGCGCAAGGCATTCATCCCAATATCGTTGTTGGTAGCAGTGCTGGTAGCGTGATCGCAGCCCTCTTTGCCTCTGGTGCCACTGGGAACGATCTCAATCGCCTGGCTCAAAATCTCGATGAAGCCACGATTGCTGACTGGGGTTTGCCATTTGCTGGACGTTTTGGCGGCCTCATTAAAGGCGATGCCCTTCAAAACATGGTCAACCGTGAAGTACAGAACAAAACGATTGAGCAGATGCGCATTCCTTTGGGAATTGTTGCTACTGAATTGCAATCTGGCAAAGGGGTTTTATTTCGCACAGGCAATACTGGTCAAGCAGTACGTGCATCGTGCAGCGTACCTGGAGTCTTTCAACCTACTGTAATTGGTGGCAAAGAATATTTGGATGGCGGCCTAGTGGCACCGGTACCCGTCAGCTTTGCAAGACAGATGGGTGCGACCCTGGTGATTGCGGTGAATATTTCTTCAGAACCTGTTCATCAAGACGCGAGTGGAACCTTTGGCGTTCTACAGCACACTATTTCGATTATGCAAAGAAGCATTAATCAATATGAACTCAAGAGTGCGGATATTGTGATTACCCCACAACTCAAACAAATGAGTAGTGGTGATTTCAAATCTAGAAACGCGGCGATCTTGGCTGGCGAAGTCGCAGCCCAAGAGCAAATAGCATTGATTAAGGAAAAGCTGAAAGGCTGAGCCGGCAGGTCATAAACCCCTGAATAATATGTCCTTTTTGTAATCATGGTATAGTTCCATAGGTCTAATTGTAGTTACAATTAGACCTATGGAGATTACTTATGACTGGGCAAAAAACGCGCAAAACATCCTCGAACGAAATCTTCCCTTTGACCGGGTGGTGGATTTTGATTTCGAGACAGCAAATTTCACGATCGACAAGAGAAAAGACTACGGAGAAATTCGTAGATGTGCGATTGGTTACCTTGGAAGCAGGCTGCATTCCCTAGTATTCACCGAAACGCCAAAAGGAATTCGGGTAATTAGCTTTAGGAAGGCAAATAAACGAGAACTAGCAATCTATGAACAGAAAAAATAAAAACGATAAAGATGATTTTGAATGGACCGAGACGGAACTGAAGGCATCCAAAAAAATAAATTCGCTTCCAAAATCTCTACAATTAAAACTTGCAGCACGCAAAACTAGAGGTCCGCAAATAAGCCCCACTAAAGTCTCTACTACCATTCGTTTATCGAGTGATGTAATTGCATCCTTCAAGGCAACTGGATCTGGATGGCAAACGAAAATTGATCATGCACTCAAGCAATGGCTTGAAGAACATACACTGACGTGACTAAATTTTCTAAAGACTGCGTGACTTACGCTTGAGGTTCTTCACTTCGTTTAACAACTCTTGACGCTCAGCATCATTGAGGTTGTCACTACCGTCGAGACGACGGGCGCCATCAAAGCGTTTATCCCAATACAGGCTACCAAGATCGTCAACGCGAACACTAGTGCCTTTGGATGGTGAGTGAATAAATTTGTTGTCCCCAACATAAATGCCCACATGCGAAAACGTTAAACGCATCGTGTTAAAAAATACGAGGTCGCCAGGTTGTAATTCATCGCGACCAATTGGCTTTCCAACACGACTCATTTGTGTGGACTTGCGTGGTAACAAGAAGCCCAATTTATCTTTAAAGACGTAACCAACAAAACTGCTGCCATCCAAACCAGACTGAGGCAATTCTGCATCCCAGCGATAGCGCACGCCAATCACTTCCATCGCGCGATTAATTAACTCTTCAGATTTTCCGGTAACGGTATCGGCCAAACGATCAGATACTCGAGCGATATAAGCCCTACCCGCCTGGAACATACTTTCTTTTGGAACCACTGCATCTGCAGTTGCGGTTGAATTGTCAGGCGCAGTCGTATCCGCTGCGAAGGCAGTAAACGAGACAGTCAAACCCAAGGCAAAACCCAAGGTTTGAGAAAGTAGCGCTTTTTTCAGTGACATCGGATCAGTTTAACAAAGAACCCTTATTTAACCAAGCCTTGACTGTAGTCTTAAGTCTTTGTTTATAAACAATTTTTTGCACCTTTTAGGGGTCATTATTGGAAAAATGCACCAAATTAGTCCCAAAAGAGTGGTTTTGAACTAGAGCTAAGTAAGCTCGGCGGCCGCAAATAACTCTTTGGTATAGATCTGCTTGGGGTGCTTGATAAGGGTTTCGGTATCCCCAAACTCCACCACTCTGCCCTCTTTGAGCACAATAACCTCGTGCGACATAGCCCGAATCACGGCCAGGTCATGGCTGATCATCAGATAAGCCAGGTTGTACTTCTTCTGTAGCTCTGAGAGCAAAGCTAAGACCTGTTTTTGAATGGATACATCCAATGCTGAAGTAGGCTCATCCAAGACCAAAATCTGTGGGCGCAAAATCAAGGCACGCGCAATCGCAATACGTTGACGTTGACCACCAGAGAACTCATGAGGGTAGCGCGTTAACGCCGAGCGATCTAAACCAACTTCTTTGAGCATATCCACTACGCGAGATTCACGTTCCGCCGCAGACAGTTTCGGATAATGCACATCCAATCCTTCAGCAATAATTTGCATCACGTTCATACGCGGTGATAACGAGCCAAACGGATCTTGAAAAATCACTTGTAAGCTTGAGCGCATTGCGCGACGCTCTACTGCTTTTAATTTCTGCCAATCCTTGCCCAGCACATCGACATCACCCGTTACTTGCGCCGCAGAGTCACCTAATAAGCCAAGGACAGCCATGCCTAAGGTGGTCTTGCCTGAGCCTGACTCACCGATAACGCCAATCGTCTGGCCTTGCTTGAGATTGAAGGACACTTTTTTCAATACTTTATGTGGTGGCGCTTTTTTAAACCAGGAGCTTGATTCTGAGCTTGGGTAAGCAACAGATAACTCTTCCGTCTTTAAGAGAACTGGCGCCAAAGGCATGACCGGTGCAAGTTCACGCACAGGCTCACTGTTAACCAAGGCACGGGTGTAAGGATCGCTTGGATGTTCAAAGACTTGTTTTGTTGAGCCAGACTCCATGAGGTTGCCTTGGTTTAACACTGCAACCCGCTGCGCAAAGTGCTTCACTAAATTGAGATCATGCGTAATCAGCAGAATACCCATGCCACCATGCTCTTTGGATTCTTCTTGCAACTCCTTGAGTAGATCCAAAATTTGCAAACGTAAACTCACATCCAAAGCCGTTGTTGGTTCATCTGCAATCAAGAGACGTGGTTTACAAGCCAGCGCCATGGCAATCATCGCGCGCTGACGTTGCCCCCCAGAGAGTTGATGGGGATAAGAATGGAAACGACGCTCTGGTTCAGGGATGCCTGTCTTTTTGAGCAAATCAATGGCTGCATCAATGCAATCAGACTTTGAGATGAGGGGTTGATAGATCTGCACTGCCTCAATAATTTGATTGCCAATCGTAAAGAGTGGATTAAGCGCTGTCATCGGCTCCTGAAACACCATAGCGATCTCGCGCCCACGTATTTCACGAATATCTTCAATCGGCAAAGACAGCAAATCTAGCGTGCCACTGCCATCCTTTTTGTTCCACAGAATCTTTCCAGAGACTTTGGCACCTTCGGGCTCTAGCCTTAATGGTGCAAGCGCTGTTAAGGTTTTGCCAGAGCCAGATTCGCCAACCAGGGCAACACGTTCGCCAATACCGATTTCTAAATCCAAATGATTGACGGCGAACTTCTCGCGGCGACCTCCTCCAAAGGAAATTGACAAATCCTCATAACGTAGCAAGCTCATGAGCGACCTCCACTCATCAGACCCGCTTTTCGAGAGTCATAGGCGTCACGCAGTGCCTCGCCCATAAAAGTGAGTAGCAGTAGCGTTGCCACCAAGACCACAAAGGTTGATAGTGAAATCCACCATGCGTCTAAATTGCCCTTGCCTTGGGAAAGCAACTCACCCAAGCTTGGCGTACCCGGAGGCACGCCTAAGCCCAAGAAATCCAAACTCGTGAGCGACAAAATCGCGGCGCTCATACGAAACGGCAAAAAAGTAATCACCGGCGTCAAACTATTAGGCAGAATATGACGCCACATGATTTGTACATTCGTCAGGCCCAATGCTCTGGCAGCGCGCACATACTCTAAGGCGCGGTTGCGAAAGAACTCAGCACGAACGTAATCAGATAAGCCCATCCAACCAAATGCTGCTAATAAGATAATCAGAAGCGAAACGCTAGGATTAAAAATCGAGGCAAAGATGATCAAGAGATAAAGCTCTGGCATGGCTGACCATATCTCAATCAATCGTTGAGAGATCAAATCAAATTTGCCACCAAAAAATCCCATCAAGGATCCCGTGATGATGCCAACCGTTACCCCTACGATGGTTAATGCCAAGCCAAACAATATGGATAAGCGGAAACCATAAATGAGACGTGAAAGCACATCGCGCCCACGATCATCAGTGCCTAGCCAGTTTTGCCATGAAGGTGGTGCAGGATTGGGAACTTGTGAGAAGTAATTGAGCGTCTCATAGCTATAGGTAATGGGTGGATAGATAGCCCAATTACCATTACTCGTAATGTTGCGACGAATATCTGGGTCCAAGAAATCCGTTGGTGTTGCAAAATCTCCACCGAATACTGTCTCCGCTTGATTCTTGGCGATCGGGAAATAAAAATGGCCGTCATAACGCACGATCAATGGCTTGTCATTCGCAATGATTTCAGCGCATAAAGAAAGGCCAAAGAGAATCACGAAGATCCACAAGCTGGCATAGCCTCTACGATTACTTCTAAATCGTTGCCAGCGACTCATGAGCCACCTCCAGCACCAAACTGAATACGCGGATCAACATAGACGTAGCAGAGATCAGAGATCAACTTTGTGAATAAGCCGATCAAGGTAAATAGATACAAAGTACCGAACACTACTGGATAGTCACGGCGCATCACCGACTCATAAGAGAGCAAACCGAGCCCATCGAGTGAAAATAAGGTTTCAATTAACAGCGATCCCGTAAAGAAGGCGCCAATAAAGGCTGCAGGAAAGCCAGTAACCAGCGGCAACATCGCATTGCGAAAGACATGCTTCCACAACACTTGCTTTTCAGTTAAGCCTTTTGCTCTTGCAGTTAAGACATACTGCTTACGAATCTCTTCTAAGAAAGAATTCTTGGTCAACATAGTGACCACTGCAAAACTGCCCAAAACAGATGCAGTAATTGGTAAGACTAAGTGCCAAAGATAGTCCATCGCCTTGCCTATCAAACTCAGCTCGGTCCAGTTATCCGAGGTCAATCCTCGCAAGGGGAAGATTTGCAGAAAGCTACCGCCGCCAAAGATCACCAATAAGAGCACACCCAATACAAAACCAGGAATGGCATAACCCACCAAGATCATTGTGCTCGTTACAGCGTCAAAGCGTGAACCATCACGTACTGCTTTAGCAATCCCCAGTGGAATCGATACTAAATAGGTAATAAAGAATGTCCACAAGCCAATACTGATCGACACCGGTAATTTAGAGACCACCAAACGCCACACGCTTTCATGCTGGTAATAACTATCACCCAAATCAAAGCGGGCAAAGCGACCTAACATCATGAAATAACGCTCAAGCGGTGGCTTATCAAAACCATAAAGGGCTTTAACTTCTTCTAAGCGTTGGGCATCGATACCTTGGCGTCCACGGTACGTCGCACCAGCACCAGAGGACTCGGTGCCGCCAACTGCTGCATCGCCCTTACCTTTGAGTTCGAGCACCATTTGTTCCACAGGGCCGCCTGGTACAAACTGCACTACAGCAAAGGTCAAGGTCAAGACGCCCAACAAGGTTGGGATCATGAGCAATAAACGTTTGAAGATGTAGGCGCGCATTTGTCCTTGCATTATTTAGCCTCCTCTTTCCACCAGTTTTGCATGATCCAAGGCTCTGCCTGGTAATACAAAGGAGGCTCTGGGTAACGCATCTCATTGCGGAAGGCAACACGATGTGTTGGGTTATACCACTGGGGTATCACGTAATAACTATTCCACAGTACACGATCGAGCGCTCTACAAGCAGCACGCAACTCTTCACGATTTTGCGCCTTTGTAATCTCTTCAATTAAAGCGTCGACAACGGGTGATTGAATGCCGATGATATTGTCAGAGCCTTTTTCTTTGGCCGCTTGACTGCCAAAACGATCCCATAATTCATTTCCAGGATTTTGTGAATCAGGAAAGCGCGTTGTCGTCATATCAAAGTCGTACTCATTCATGCGCTTTTGATACAAAGCAAAGTCACTCGTACGAATGTCTAACTGAATACCCAACTTTTCTAAGTTGCGGCCATAAGCAGAAAGCACTCTTAAGAAAAATCCGCCGTTCTCGACCATCTCAATCCGAAATGGTTCGCCCTTTTCATTGCGGAGTGCACCATCGCGATATTGCCAGCCAGCGTGCATGAGTAATTCACGGGCTTGGCGAAGATTCTGCCGCAGACTGCCTGGCGACTTGGTTGAAGGCGGCGCAGGCATCGGACCAAAGACGGCATCAGGCACCCACTGTGGATATTTAGCTTTGAGTGGTCTCAGTAGTTTCAACTCAGCTTCTGTAGGTTTACGAGGACCATCGAAATTGGCGCTCAAATCGCTATTGGTAAAGTAGCTATTGATGCGACCGTACTGATCAAAAAATATTTGGCGGTTGAGCCACTCAAAATCTAAAGCCAAACCCAATGCTTGGCGAACGCGTGGATCTTGCAAAGTGGGTTTGCGCACATTCATGGCAAAGCCCTGCATACCAGCACCATTATGATTAATGAAGGCTTTCTTTAAGAGTGTGCCGTTATCAAACTTAGAGCCGACATACCCTTTAGCCCAGATCTTGGCACGGTACTCTACCAATGCATCAAACTCACCCGCTTTAAATGCCTCAAGTCTCACAGCATCATCGCTATAGAGTTTGTATAGGACGCGATCAAAGTTATAAAACCCAACGCGCACATTTAAAGGCTTACTCAATTGATCGGCCCAGTACTGTGGGTTTCTCTTATAGGTAATCGACTTGCCAGCCTTGAAGGACTCAATCAGATAAGGTCCACTACCAATCGGAGTTTCAAAGGCAATCTTGTCAAACGCAATCATGGTGCCGTCTGGACGCCTGCCCCAGTTGCGAGAGAAGATGGGTAGCGTCCCTACCATGATCGGTAGTTCTGTATTGTTATTCTTGAAATCAAAGCGCACCACTCGATCTGAAATCACGACCGCTTGCTTCACATCGGCAAAAGTCGTTTTATAACGAGGATGTGCAAGGCCACTCATTAATGTATCAAAGCTATGTTTGACATCTGCAGCCATCACTGGCGTGCCATCAGAAAATTTGGCTTCTGGCCGAATATGAAAGGTGACTGATTTACGATCCTTAGCAACGTCAATATCGTCAGCAAGTAAACCGTAAATACTCGACACTTCATCCGCGCTACCCTCGGCAAGAGATTCAAACATCAAATCAATTCCAGGAGCTGTGACACCACGCAAGGTGTAGGGATTGAACTTATCAAAACTGGTTCGTTGACCTGGATTTGGCAAAGTCAGGGTGCCGCCTCTAGGCGCATTGGGATTGACGTAGTCAAAATGGGCGAACCCATCTGCATACTTTGGCTTACCGTATTGCGCAATTCCTTGGGCCGCTTGCACAAAATTGCCGCTAAGCCCCACTAGCAGAGCTAGCAGTAAGAAATGGGCAGTTTGGCGAAAAAGGGTTTGAGCTGGCATATATGCAACAATTGTAGATAGCAAATCATATTTGAAGCAAAGGACACAACATGGGCTTTCTCTCCGGCAAAAAAATCCTCATTACCGGCCTCCTCTCCAACCGCTCCATCGCCTATGGCATTGCCAAGGCCTGCCACCGTGAAGGTGCTGAACTTGCCTTTACCTACGTAGGTGAGCGCTTTAAGGACCGTATTGTCGATTTTGCAAAAGAATTCAATACCGAGCTCATTTTTGACTGTGATGTAGGCAGCGATGAGCAGATTTCCGCCCTCTTCAAGGATTTAGCAAAATCCTGGCCTCAGTTTGACGGTTTTGTACACGCGATTGGCTTTGCGCCACGCGAGGCAATTGCCGGTGACTTTCTAGAAGGTCTCTCACGCGAAGGCTTCAAGATTGCGCATGACATTTCTGCATACAGCTTCCCAGCCATGGCAAAAGAAGCATTACCCATGTTGCGCGATAAATCTTCATTGCTCACTTTGACCTACTTAGGCTCAATGAAGAATGTTCCCAACTACAACACCATGGGTTTAGCAAAAGCTTCGCTCGAGGCATCTGTACGTTACCTTGCCGGTTCCGTTGGGCCCAAGGGCATTCGTGCAAACGGTATTTCTGCGGGCCCAATCAAAACATTGGCTGCTTCTGGTATCAAAGGCTTTGGCAAGATTTTAGAAGCTGTTGAACAAACCGCACCACTACGTCGCAATGTAACGATTGATGATGTGGGCAATACTGCCGCCTTCTTGTTATCTGATTTGGCAAACGGCATTACCGCTGAAATCATTTATGTAGACAACGGCTTTAGCCAAGTTATAGGTGGAATGGAAGACGCTTGAGCGTTCCTTCAGCAGTCACCCTGCGTGAGGCCCTCAAGTTCTGGACCAAGCTAGGCTTTATCAGCTTTGGAGGCCCCGCAGCACAAATCGCCGTTCTGCATCAAGAGTTAGTTGAGAAGCGTCGCTGGATTTCTGAGCGGCGCTTTTTACATGCGCTCAACTATTGCATGGTCTTACCTGGACCTGAAGCACAACAACTGGTGACTTATATCGGCTGGCTCATGCATCGTAGCTGGGGCGGCATTTTGGCAGGTACTTTGTTTGTACTGCCCTCACTATTGATTTTGATTGCCTTGTCTTGGGTATATCTCACCTACGGACAAGTGCCTTGGATCGCAGCGATTTTCTTTGGCATCAAACCCGCTGTGACAGCCATTGTTCTGCATGCGGCAATCCGTATTGGTAAACGCACGATTCACAATCAAGCATTGCAGTGGATTGCATTGGGTTCATTTTTGGCCATCTTTATTTTGAACCTATCCTTCCCCATCATTGTGTTAATTGCTGCAGCAATAGGTTATTGGGGTGGCAAACAGTATCCAGAATATTTTCAACAAGTAGGTCATGGTAGCAAGGCTGTCAACAGCGATGGTGGTGCCCTCATTGATGACGACACGCCCACACCAGCACATGCGCAGTTCAACTATCAAAAGACTTTGTTACATAGCGCCATTGCTTTTACCTGCTGGCTACTACCGATTGGCCTCTTGATTGCTATCTTTGGCTGGAAAACGCTCTACCCCAATATTGCCTGGTTCTTTACTAAGGCCGCCTTCCTCACCTTTGGTGGTGCGTATGCAGTACTGCCCTATGTTTATCAAGGTGCAGTCGATCAATTTCATTGGTTGAGCGCCAATCAAATGATTGATGGATTAGCGCTTGGTGAAACCACTCCAGGACCACTCATCATGGTAGTGGCTTTTGTCGGTTATCTCGCCGGACACATACAGCATCTCATCGGTAATAGCAGCCCCTTTTGGTTTGGCACACTCGGTGCTGTTGTGGCCACTTGGTTTACTTTTTTGCCATCCTTCTTTTTTATCTTGGTTGGCGGTCCATTGGTGGAATCAACGCATGGCAAGATTGGATTTACTGCACCACTGACTGCAATCACTGCAGCAGTAGTTGGCGTCATCGTCAATCTGGGTCTGTTTTTTGCCTATCATGTGTTTTTACCTCATGGCTTAGGTGGCTCGATTTCTTGGATCTCCATCATCATTTGTGGCTTAGCGGGATTAGCCTTATTGAAGTTCCAAAAAGGCGTTATGACGGTTCTTGGTGGCTGCGCCCTAGCAGGACTACTGATCTACTTTGCCGGAATGTTGATCAGCTAAGCTTTTTCCCAAGATTGGCATAATGGAAGATATGCGAATCGAACCTCAAACCATCACCCATCTTCAAGAGTGGCTCGGCAAAACCGAGACTCTTACCGACACTGTGACTGCTGCGCCGGTACGGGCTTTATCGGCAACTTTAGATAGACCCGATCCCGAGCCAACCAAAGGTAGCTTTTTGCCAGAACTTTGGCATTGGTTGTATTTCTTGCCCCATGCACGTCAGTCTGAAATTGGTCCTGATGGTCACCCTAAGCGTGGTGGTTTCTTGCCACCTGTGCCACTACCGCGTCGGATGTGGGCTGGAAGTCGTATTCAATGGCTAGAGCCGCTTACTGTTGGCAATGAGATCAAACGTGTTTCCAAAATTGAATCGGTGACCCATAAAGCGGGCCGTACTGGGGATTTAATTTTTGTTTTAGTCAAGCATGAGATCTTCAATCAAAAAGGTTTGGCGATTATTGAAGAACATGACATCGTGTACCGCGATGCTCCAGGTCCTGATGACAAACCGGTAGCGCCAACACCAGCGCCTACAGATGCCAAATGGAGCAAGACTATTACTCCAGATGATGTTCTCTTGTTTCGCTACTCAGCATTAACTTTTAACGGGCATCGCATTCACTACGATCGCAAGTATGTAACCGAAGTTGAGGGCTATCCAGGCCTGATTGTGCACGGTCCGCTCATTGCCACTCTGCTCGTCGATCTCGTGCGTCAAAGCATTCCAGGTTGCCAGTTGAAAAGCTTTGAGTTCCGCGCCATACGCCCTACTTTTGATATCAATCTATTCAAAGTCTGCGCTAAGCCAGATTTAGAAGAAGATCCTTCTGGAAAAACGATTTCTATTTGGGCGCAAGATCATGAAGGCTGGCTCACCATGCAAGCGACTGCTGTACTCGCTTAATCCAATTGCAAATTCAAATCAATAGAGACAATACGAAATGACTACTGAAGATCTATCACGAGAGCTTGCGAGCTTTGCAGCTAATCTCAAGATTACCGACATTCCTCAGGATGTCATTAGTCGTGCCGAAGATCTTTTAGTGGATTGGTTTGGCTCGGCAGTGGCGGGTAAAGGTTCACGTCCAGTGGAGACGATCACTCAATTTGCTCAAAACATGGGTGGCTTTAATGCTGCTCACGCCGGCCCTTCTGAAATCCTCATCACACGCAAGACTTCCAGTCCATTCTTGGCAGCGATGGCTAATGCTGCTGCATCCCATGTGGCAGAACAAGATGATGTGCATAACGGCTCAGTCTTTCATCCGGCTACTGTAGTGTTTCCTCCAGCCTTGGCCTGCGCACAAGCGATTGGCACTTCAGGTGAAGAGATGTTGGTTGCCGCAGTGGCAGGATATGAAGTCGGTATTCGAGTCGGTGAATTCTTAGGTCGCTCACACTACAAAGTGTTTCATACCACTGGTACTGCCGGCACAATTGCTGCTGCCGCTACGGTGGGTCGCTTGTTGAAGCTCAATGCTGAGCAAATGCTACATGCCTTTGGTTCTGCCGGCACACAATCAGCAGGTCTTTGGGAATTTTTACGCGATGCCGCGGACTCTAAACAACTACACACTGCACACGCTGCCGCTACCGGCTTAATGTCTGCCTACATTGCGCAAGCCGGCTTTACAGGTGCACAACATATCCTAGAAGGTAAACAAGGTTTGGCTGCTGGCATGTCTAGCGATGCAAACCCCAGCAAATTAGTTGACCGCTTGGGTAGTCGCTGGGCTTTAGCAGAAACCAGCTTTAAATATCACGCCTCTTGCCGCCATACCCACCCTGCTGCTGATGCACTACTCCAGGTGATGCTGGCAAATAAACTCAAGCCTAGTGATATCGCTAAAGTAGAAACCTTAGTGCACCAAGGCGCGATTGACGTCTTAGGTCCAGTGACCGATCCAGCGACCGTGCATCAATCAAAGTTCTCAATGGGTACCGTGCTAGCACTGATCGCTCACTATCAGTTTGCTGGCCTACAAGAATTCGATGAACACTTTCATGATGATGCGATTTGCTTATTTAGAGATCGCGTTACCATGACGCTCGATCCTGAAGTTGATGGCGCTTATCCACAACGCTGGATTGGCAAAGTCAAAGTGCACTTAAATAATGGTCAGATACTGGATGGTCGAGTTGATGAACCCAAGGGCGATCCTGGTAATACCCTCTCTCGCACTGAGATCACCACTAAAGCCATGCGCTTAGCTGCCTTTAGTGGTGGCGCAAGCCCTGAAGAGATGAATACAGCAATTGATCTCTTGTGGAATATCCGCAAACAAGCCAAGATAGGCTCTTTACTTCCTAGCCAATAAATCAGCACTTCGATGAATCCACTTGATACCCCTTTAGGTTTTAGCTCCAACTTTTTATTTGTACCTGGCACGCGCCCTGAGCGTTTTATCAAGGCATTAGATAGTGGCGCGAATGGTGTTGTGCTGGATCTAGAGGATGCGGTTGCAGAAGGAGATAAAGAAACCGCACGCAATGCTATTCGTACTGCCTGGCCTTCATTTTCTGTAGAGCAGAAAAAACGCCTAGTGATTCGTACCAATGCACCTGGAACCCAGTTTTATTCTGCCGATCTTATTTTGGCTCAGGAATTAAATGTAGGCTGTTTACTGATTCCCAAGAGTGAGTCAGCAGATCAAATTAATGGTGCAGCCCTCGTACTTCCAAACACTGCCATCATTCCAATGATTGAAACTGCGATTGGCCTAGATCGCCTGCGTGAAATTTCCAATGCCAATCAAGTACTTCGTCTTGCGCTTGGCAATCTTGATTTGCAAGCTGACTTGGGAATGATGTGTGATCCACAAGAAACAGAATTACAAACGGCTCGCTATCAAATCGTTTTAGCTTCTCGCTTAGCCCAAATTGCCCCTCCTGTAGATGGGGTTACGCCTTCAACGGATGATCTTCCTCGCATTACAGATGATGCGGAACGTGCGAAACGCATGGGCTTTGGCGCAAAACTCTGCATCCATCCTAAGCAAGTGGCTATTGTGAAGGCAGCCTTCATGCCGACCGAAGAAGAAATTCAATGGGCGCAGAGGGTTATAGAGGCGGATCATGCCTCAAAAGGCGGCGCAGTGAAGCTCGATGGCAGAATGATTGATCGCCCAGTAGTGTTATTGGCGCAAAGAACCTTAGCAGTTGCTGGTAAACACTAATATACGGACAAGTTCAATTTCGCCAAAAAAATGGCAAAATGAACGGCAGTAAAGTTGTATCCAAACGCTTTTAATAACAAAGACTCGAGACTAACCATGAAATTACGTAAATCACTGCTTGCTAGTTTCTGTGCAATCGCTGCTAGCACATTTAATGCTGGTACTGCTGCTGCCCAAAAAGACTGGCCAACCAAATCCATCCAGATGATTGTTCCTTTTGCTGCGGGCGGTCCAACTGACTCTATTGCGCGCTTAATTGCTGTGCCAATGGGTCAAGCTTTAGGTCAAACCGTTGTAGTTGAAAACGTTCCCGGCGCTGGTGGCACGATTGCCTCCACTAAGGTTGCCCGCTCTGCCCCAGATGGATACACCATCTACATTCACCACATGGGTATGGCTACTGCAAATGCGCTCTACGACAAATTACCCTACGACCCAATGAAAGACTTTGAATACATTGGTCAAGTAGCCGACGTACCAATGGTATTGCTGGGTAAAAAAGATTTGCCAGCAAACAACTTTAAAGAACTCGAGGCTTACATCAAAGCCAACGGCTCCAAAGTCACTATGGCCAACGCCGGTCCTGGTGCAGTTTCACAACTTTGCGGTTTGTTATTCCAAAGTCGCTTGGGAGTTAAGCTGACCAACATCCCATACAAAGGTACTGGCCCAGCCCTGACTGACCTATTAGGCGGTCAAGTTGACCTCTTGTGTGACCAAACTACACAAACCATTCCTTACATCAAAGATGGTCGTGTGAAGGCCTTCGGTACAACCACCTTGAAGCGCTTGCCAGCGATTCCAAACGTGCCAACCCTTAATGAGCAGGGTATGAAAGGCTTTGAAGTGAAAGTTTGGCACGGCATTTACACACCAAAAGGCGTTCCACAACCTGTCTTGGATAAGCTCAATGCTGCTCTGAAGAAGGCGTTGAATTCACCAGACGTGAAAAAGCGTTTGGATGATGCCAACATTGATATCGTTTCAGCGAGCAAGGCAACACCTAAGGGACTTAAGGATCACCTTGATACTGAAATCAACGTTTGGGGTCCAGTCATTCGTAAAGCGAATATCCCAGACTAAGTTTTTAATCGATCTGCATCCAATAAAAAACCAGCCTCGGCTGGTTTTTTATTGCCCAGTTACTGCTTAATTGTCTACTTGCACGGATAGCTCTGGGTAAAGAAGCGCATTAAAGATTTGGCTGCCTTCTCTTTGCTGAATTGAGGATTGGCATTAGTCCATACCAAGAACTTTTGTAAGACTTGGTTGCGAGTCTCGGTCTTGCTCGCAAAGCAAATGGATGGCTGTGCATTTGGAGCGCGACTCGCTAAGTATTGCTGATATACGCCCTCACCAAAACCGAAACAAAAACTGCGGCCTTGCTCATCATTAGGATTTTTGCAGAGTTCAACAAATGCGGCCGTGCTAGCGTCATCAGCCGGAAGGTCTTTCTGCGCAAATGCACCAGGCGTGAAGGAAAGAATGGATGCAATTAGTAAGAATGTTGCTGGTAATGTTTTCATAATTCTCTTCTCTAAAAAAGTTAACGCCTAAAGCCACCCATGTGGCCACCACCAAATCCACCCATGTGGCCACCACCGAAT
Source organism: Polynucleobacter sp. AP-Titi-500A-B4 (assembly GCF_018688095.1). Classification (NCBI taxonomy): domain Bacteria; kingdom Pseudomonadati; phylum Pseudomonadota; class Betaproteobacteria; order Burkholderiales; family Burkholderiaceae; genus Polynucleobacter; species Polynucleobacter sp. AP-Titi-500A-B4. The sequence continues at coordinate 1,286,687 of NZ_CP061311.1, forward strand.
CCGCTCATATGACCTCCGCCACCGCCCCCACTGAATCCATCCATGTGACCACCGCCAAAGCCACGTGAGCGATCTTGGTCGCTATCAAAACGTGCTTGATCACGCATGGCATTTTCTTGGGCAGCCTCACGATAAATATTGGGATCAGATCTATCCATTTGGGCATCATTACGCGCCTCTTGATTTAGACGCGCCGCTTGATCTCTTTCTTGAGGTGTGGCGTCTTTCTGGAAAGCATTGTTAGCACGCTGAGCATCTGTGCGAGCAGCCTGTCTCTCTTGTGGCGTAGCGTTATTTCTCCAGTCATTGAGTAAGCGTTGCTGATTAGCAATGCTTGCAGGTCCAATAATGGCACGAGAAGGTATGCGACCAGATGGATTAATGGTTGTAGAGTTGATCGTGCCGTTATTCCAATTGGGGTAAGTCCAAAAATCATCGCCAATCGCAAAACCTAAACCAAAAGCCATCATTCCCCAAGCGGGGTCGTAGACAGGATACGGTGGGTAGTCGGGATATGGCCATGGTCCATAGACTACGGTAGGGTTATAACTTGGGACATAAACCACTTTGGTGTTGGCTGGGGCAATCAAGATGTTGCCATTTGCATCAGTGGTGACGGTAATTTCTTTATTAGACTTCAGAGTACCCGCATCCAAAGCCTTTTTTCTTAAGACTTGTACTGCTTTCATCGTATCTGCAGCTTGAAGCTTATAAGCGTTACCCAAGTTTTGGGTCCACTGTAACTTACTGCCCATCATATTGAATGCCTGTGGAAACGATATGATAGATTTGACACTATCGTTCCACGATTGTGCCTTGAGTGCATTTTGTAATGCATCACCCTTTAAAGAAGCATTGCTGTTTCGCCAGTTATAGGCTTCAGCCACTTCTAATGGGTAGGTGGAAGCCAGCAACATCAGCGAGAGCAAGGAATCTGGGTAAAGCGCGATTGGAGAAACCAATGACTGTAATTGCGCAGTAGAAATGGTTTGTGGGCCAGCGTTATAACTTGAATCTTGAGTGTAGCCTTGGTTGCCGTAGCCGCCGCTTTGCATATAACCCTGAGGGTAATAATATCCACTCTCCTGATATGGGCCAGGGTTCATGACGCATCCGTTCAGGAGGGATCCGCAAGCAATCGTCACTAGCGCAAGTAATCCACCCTTGTTATTCCATGCGGAAATATTTTTTTGACTTACCTGTTTCATGTCTGCCTCAGTATCGATCTCACTTTACTACTTTGCATTTAAATAGGAATTAACCTGGTCTAAATAAATATCCAGAGCGTGCTTTCTCTCTACGCTTATGCATAACGGCACTTAAAAGTCCAAAGATAGCCCAAATGGCTAAGAAGGGATCTAAGAGGTAGTCCCAAAGATTGGGAGACTCATGCCAATGAACACCCCAAGCAATGATGGCTAAACCAATAATCCAAACTCCCTTGGTCCAATGAGCAAGTCCGCAGATCACGGCAAATACCAAAACAACAATAAAAAACGCAATAGAGCCGTATCCCCATACATAAGGATCAATCATGCCAAGACCCAATGCAAAAGGATAAAAACCTAATGCAATGATGGCGACGCTGAACTTGAATGCCATTGGAGTACCCTTCTTGACTGGCAGCAAGGTGGACCACAACAATAAAGTACTCACAATACTCAAATCACCCACTACACCACGTACGTAAGCTGCCAACGGAAGCTCCATAGACATTCCGAGAGGCCAGAAAAAGAGATTCGCAAGAATCAGAAGTAATATTGCTTTTGCGCCAAATGGGAACTCTTGCCCAGAAAGCTTCTGAATCCCCCAAATCAAGATGAGAGAGCTAGTGATAGACATCTCTATCAAGGCGAAGGTTTGCATCAGATTGTTCATTATTGTGCCTCCTTCACATCAGCAACGGGTTCGTTATTCGTCTGCACTGGCAATTGACTATAGGCACGAGCAAGCCATGGACTTGAAAAATAGAGGTGGCGGATTTTTTTACGATCCCAGGTATAGACCAAATGTGCGTCATTACCAGTAGCGCTGATGAGATAAGGATAAGAAAACTCTTTACGCTCCGGATCAGGCAAGGCCTCATCATTCTCTAGCGTTTCAATCACGTGCCATTGCCCTGATTTAGGATTGCTCATCATCAATACCAAGCGATGGCGCCCCGCTTCAATATTATTGAGCACCAAAATATGGGCACCATTCTGAAGAGTCAATCCTGCAACTGCAGAATTCGGATTGGCAATCTCAAGATCGGCAACTGACTGCCATGATTGGCCTGCATTTTGAGTATGGCTTACAGGAATCTGCTTTGGCTGCCCTGCGCTTCTTGTCTGGCGGAAATATGCAGTAGCCTCTTGTGACTCATTGACAAATACTGCTGGCTGAATAGCGCCACGACCGGAACTCATACGTCGTTTATCGATGACTTGACCTGCATCTAATCTTAAAAACTCGCCAAAGCGTCCAATCCACTCATGATAAGCAGGCAGCCCTAAACGCCCATCAGCAAAGTGGATTGCGGGCGACTTCACTAAAGTGCTTAAATTAATCAGAGGCGAAGTAATCAAGCGCTGAGGACGACCCCAAGTCAAGCCATCATCATCGGAAAGTATCGTGGATATAGAGCTTCCAGCCCAACCGCCAATGGAGACGGTAACAAAAAACAATTGCAGACGACCATCCGTTAAACGTGCAGGCACAGGATTGCCTAGCTTTGCGATGTAGCGTGATAAGCCTTTTTCTGCAGCCACACGATCGATGACTACAGTGGGTGCTGCCCAGGAGTTAGCTTTTGGATCAAACACTGCTGTATTAATGACAACATCGGCCGCACCTTCCCTGCTACCTGCAAACCAAAATGCTCTCACACTGCCATCTTTTAAAGCGATGAGTGAGGCAGCATGAACTGAAGGAGCACCAGTATCTGGTAACCAATCAGTTCGTGGATTGGGGATCGGTATTTGGCTTGGTGCTTTTGTCTTAGCAGTGGTTTTTGTTTCTACTGGCGCTTTATCAGCCTTATCGGCCTTATCTGCCTCATCTACTTCAAGTACAACAACTTCATTGACTGAAAAAGGCGCCCAAACTGGACGGCTATCAATATGGATAAAGCCCACTACAGCAGCCAACAATAAAAAGCACAGCGCTATGACACGACTCATCTACATACATCCTTTACATTCAGCAGATCGGCATTAGTAACTGGGGTTGCTATTAAGTATTCAGTAACAAATAAATGTTCGCCAATGTTGCCTAGCAACATGGCTTTGATTTCCTCATTGGAATGACGCGCCCTCATTTCCATTCTGTGGCCAATAATCTGGCAGGACTCACAGATCCTTGGTGCGACACCTAAGGGTGAGTGCACGGCCACCAAAGGATAGGTTTTTGTAAGCGCCTCTACATCGGCCGCATCTTTTGCCAGATAACCATGCAATTGAGTGCCAGGCAATAGCAAGCGGTATTCTTCATCTTTTGCCCGATAGTCACACGGAATCCAGACATCTTTACCTTGAACTTGCGTAATGGTTTGAGCAGAAAAACGACCCAACTGAGCTTCTAATGGACTGAGGCTGCTGGTTAAAGCGCAATAAGTCAAAAAGCACCCTGCTAAGGCAAGCGCCTTGCATTGATCACGCTTCATTAAGCCCATGACGACTGCAATGACAGTGATACCCATCAAGAGCCAGTGCCAAAGTGCGTAAGTCCAAGACCCTGCTTCACCCATAAAGTGAGAGGTCTGTAGGTTAATCCCGAGCCAAAGCAAAGTTGCCAACACAATCAGTTGCAATAGGAGAGCAATCCGGAAGCCCCATAAAGGTAAGCGCTTCCAGTGCAAAGCAATCAGCGCTGCAAACGCTGGCATCACTGGTAATAAATAACGACCGGAGCGCTGGCTTGGCAAGCTAAATACAACAAAAAAAGCACTGATCAACAATAGCAATAAAGTTTCTTCTGCTGATAAGAAACGACGTTCACGCCAGCATTGCATCAAGGTGGATACCAGCACAAAGGTAAATAGGCCTGTATTCGCGATCGTTGTAATCAGTAGCATCCAAATGCTATCGCCACCACGAATCAAATCCATAAAGTAGTTTGAGCTGCGAGCGGTGAACTTTCCTGCATTCTCACCCAGCACAAACTCCCGCCAAACTGCCTCTGGCTGTGGATCTAATGCAAACCATAAAGCAAAGACACCCAATGCCAATGGAACAATGAAGATGAATTTATAAAGATCTCGAATCAGCGTTTCAGGAATACTCCATTTGCGCCAATGCCAGTAATACAAACCCAGAGCTAAAGAAGCTGGGGCGATATAAGCAAACGATTTTGCAAAGAGCGCTAAACCGAAGCAGAGACCCGCTAAAACTGGGAATAAGAATTTAGATTCAAAAGCACTCTTGCCCCAATATAAGAGCGCCCAAAATGGCAAGCTGAGCCAGAACACTTCAGGTGGGTCGGTGAGGAATGGCCGTCCGTAACGATACGTTGCAAAAAAGGATAGCCAAATGAGCGCAGCTAAGAATCCTGTTTGCGTTTTACCGGTAAATCGACGTACAGCTAAAAAAAGAAAAAATGCAGTCAGTCCTGTATAGAGAACGCTAGGCCATCGTAGATTTTCTAAACTCCATTGACTCGCCCAACTGGTACTGGCAATGCCCTGCCAAAAAATGAGTGGCGGCTTGGTATTTTTAATACCATCCATTTGTGACTGAAGTGGCAACCAATTACCAGCATCCGCCGTCATACGCACGATGTGCATATAAGGGTATTCATCCCCATTTTTGGGGGCAAAGCGACTATCTAAACCATACAGATAGGTAAATACCGCTAAAACCAGGGTTAGAAGTGCATACCGAAGGGGAAATGAGCCACGCATGGCTATAGTTTATAGGCTTAAGCCATTAACCATAGAAATGCCCAGCTATATAGTTTTTCGTATGAGCTTATGAAAAATCCCTATGAGGCATACACCCCTAATATGGGATTTCTTGTTTAAGATAGGGCTAGAAAAACTTTTATGCGGCAGTCTACTTTTAGCGCATATTCATATGAACGGAGATTGTTTTCTATGCGAGTAAAACAAATGAAATCAGCCTTATTGCTAGGCGCCATATTGAGCCTTATTACGGCAAGCGGATTCAGTCAGGCCCAATCGGCAGATGCTACTAAGCTCTATCACCGCAGTTTGGCGGCAACCTGTGCAAACTGTCATGGCACTGATGGCAAAGGTGTGGTTGATGGCGGCATGCCACTTATTAACAATCTGACCAGCGAACAAATGCTCACCCAACTCAAGGCATTTAAATCTGGAGCACGTGAAGGCACCATCATGCCGCAGTTAGCCAAAGGCTACTCTGACGAGCAACTCGAAATCATCGCCAATCAACTTGGCAAGAAATAATTAGGAGATCACCATGGATCGTCGACACTTTATCGGCCAAAGTGCAGCAGCACTTGGCATGCTTGCAGGCTTCTCTGGTCAAGCACGCGCAAACCTACAAAAAGCAGAAATCCTCGTCATTGGCGGTGGTTATGGTGGAGCTACTGCGGCCAAGTATTTGCGTCTCTTTTCGAATAACACAGCCAAGGTAACCCTCATTGAGCCAAATGCGTCGTTTGTCTCATGCCCACTATCCAATCTAGTTGTAGGAGGCTCGCGCACTATCTCCGAGATTACAAGTCCTTATGACAATTTAAGCAAACGTCATGGCGTCAAAATAATTCAAGATAGCGTGACCAGCATTGACCCTGTTAAGAAGACTGTCAAACTGGCTTCTGGCAAAACCTTGCCTTATGACAAAGCCATTGTTTCGCCAGGCGTAGCTTTGATGATGAATAGCATCGAAGGCTTAGCTCAAGCTAATAAGGCAGGCGTCACATTGCAGGCCTGGAAAGCGGGTCCTGAAACAGTTGCATTGCATAAACAGCTAGCATCCATGCGTGATGGTGGAACTTTTGCCATCAGCATTCCAGAAGCGCCCTATCGCTGCCCTCCTGGGCCTTATGAGCGGGCTTGCCAAGTAGCAAACTATCTCAAACAAAACAAAACAAAATCTAAAGTATTGATATTGGATGCCAACCAGGACGTCACTTCTAAAGGGGCTTTATTTAAAAAGGTTTGGGCCGAGCAATATTCCGGAATCATTGAGTACCTACCAAAGCACAATGTGACTGCGGTAGATGCTAAAACCAAGACCTTGAAGTTTGAAGTACAAGATGACATTAAGGCAGATGTTTTAAATCTACTTCCTGCGATGAGTGCCGGTGAGATTGCAGTAAAAACAGGTCTAGCAAATTCCAATGGTCGTTGGGTAAATGTCAACTTCCTGAATTTTGAATCTACTGCACAAAAAGATATCCACGTGCTGGGAGACTCCATTCAAATTGCTCCAGCAATGCCCAAGTCAGGTCACATGGCTAACCAACATGCCAAAGTAGCGGCGGCAGCCATTGTTGCTGAGCTGAGTGGTTGGGATGTCAATCCAGCCCCTGTTCTTACCAATACTTGCTATAGCTTTGTGAATGAGCGTGAAGTGGTTCACGTTGCGAGCGTGCATCAATACAACACTGCAGAGAAGACCTTTAAAACGGTTCCTGGCTCTGGAGGGCTTTCACCTGCACCATCTACCCTAGAAGGGGTTTATGCCTGGGGATGGGCTCATAACATCTGGGCAGACTCACTAGGCTAATCCAGAGCAACACTGATAAAAAAGGGGCTATCAAGCCTCTTTTTTATTGATTTAGCCCGTTTGAGAAATATACTTAACTCAATCTATACCACCTTGGAGGTTTTATGAGTATGACCCCTACCTCACCCAAAGATGCGACCAAGATCGAGGCCATCATTGAAAAATGGACTGTGCCCGTTGGCAATCTCTTTGTATCACTCTTTCATCGAATTGCCTTGTTTGGCATTGGTGCCGCAACTGTTTGGTCTGCAGCTGTTGCATTCATAGGGATGATGCAAAAAGGCTCCGCATCAATTGAAGACTTATTGTTACTATTTATCTATTTAGAAATTGGCGCCATGGTGGGTATTTATTTCAAGACCAACCATATGCCAGTGCGTTTCTTGATCTATGTTGCCATTACTGCGGTGACCCGTTTGATCATTGACTTGGTCAATACAAAACATGAGGCTGACTTGGCCATCCTCTTTATGGGCATCACCATCTTAGTTCTAGCGCTAGCAAATGCAGTTGTCCGTTATGCCTCTTTCAAATTCCCAAGTAGAACCAGTGATGGTGAGTAACTAGAGATCCATATCAACGCCAGCGTCATATTGATAGGGGTGCACGCCCCTATTCAAACAATTTCGGACGTAATCAATGCTGGTACGTAGAGCGTAATAATCACCAGCGAGGCGTTTTGATACCTTGATATTGAGCGCCTGATACTCCAGCAAGTCTAATTTCTTCAGATATTCATCGCGCTTAGCTTCGTCATAGTTTGTTAACAAGTCCTGCTCAAAGGTCTTGAGCTCACCATATAGGCGATTAATCTTGTTATACATTCGCCTAGTTCTAAAGCTTGGCAATGCTTGTAAAGCTGGGTAAGCCAATACGCAAAATGGCAATAAGACAAAAATCAATCTACTAATAAACTCCGCTAACCAAAATGGAAAATAGGTCGCGATCAGTGGATAGCGGTTTTTCTCATAATGAATTGCAACAGGACTTTCTGGCAATAAAGAATCCTTGAAGGAGGGAAACTCACCTCTTTTGGTAAAGAATGACTCTCTTCCATTAATTTCTCTTGCAGCCTCTAGAAATAGAAATTGAATTGCTGGATGCATGCGGTCATCAATTAAGAGATTGGTAGTCGTTGCAACGAGCTTTAAATCTTCACTGGGAAAATTACGTGACAGACTAAAGGCGCCCTCGGGTACCTTGAGAATCTGCAGATAAGGAATAATCTTGGCAAAGGCTTCAGCGCGCTTAAATGTCACCAGATGCATTTTGGGATCTGCTAGCAGCGCCTGCACATTTGGTGCATCAAAGGAATCCACGAGGAATGCCCCGTCAATCTCGCCTTTTTGAAGAGCTTCTACTGCCTTTTCGCCAGGCAAGTTCAGAAATTGCACCTTAGTTTGATCTATTCCAGTGGTCTTCAATATGCGCATTGCCTGCGCATGAGTTCCGCTGCCTTCCACCCCCACTGAAACTTTGCGATTGGAGAAAAATTTAGCATGTCCTCCTACAACTTCAAACTCGCTGTACTTCACCTCTGGGCCAACATAGAAAAACCAAATGGGATCGTAACCAATCGCGCCTAGCGATTGAATGCCGGTAACACTTTTCGGGTGCGCTACACCAGCCTGGACAAATGCTGCTTGCACTGGATCATTACGGTCACTCAGGCGTGCAAGATTTTCTTGGGCGCCTTTAGTTGGCGTCAACTCAAGAACAACGCCCTTCTTGGCAAAGAATTCGGCATACTTCTTGCCCAACATCTCGTAGGAGCCGCCCGGTGATCCAGTGGCCATCAGCACATGCCTAGGAGGGGGTGGATCTGCGTACCACCAAATGCCCATCAAGAGCATAAGTAAAAAGATTAAGAGAGGCCATGCTTCTTGCAAAAATTGAGTAAAGTCAGTCCACCACTCCTGAGCAGTCTCAGTAATACCTAAGAAAGTTTCATGAACGCTCTGTTTAAAGCTTGCCATAGACTACCAATCAGCAAATATCCTAAAAGCTAATGATAATGTCCTTATTCCTAATTCATCAGAATAAACTGCTCTAAATATGTTAATTCTCAGAAAATCCACCGATAGGGGCTATGCCGATCATGGCTGGCTCAAAAGCTTCCACTCCTTCTCCTTTGCGGGATATCACGACCCTAAATTTATGGGCTGGGGCAACCTCAGAGTAATCAATGAGGATCGCGTTGCTCCTGGGATGGGCTTTGGCAAGCATGGTCATCGCAACATGGAAATTATTAGTTACGTTCTCTCTGGCGAGTTAGCCCATGAGGACAGTATGGGAAATATTAAAGGCATACCCCCAGGAGATGTGCAACGCATGAGTGCAGGTACTGGCGTCATGCATAGCGAATTCAATCACGCAAAAGATCAGACGACGCATTTCTTGCAAATTTGGATTGAACCGAATGTTCTGGAAGTTGCGCCTAGCTACGAACAGAAAACTGTTCCTCAAGTAAACAAGAATGGCGCGCTTTGTTTGGTCGCCTCTCCCACTGGTCAAGAAGGATCTGTCTCGATGTCAGCTGATGCCAAAATGTACTCGGGATTATTTAATGGCGCCCAATCTGCGCAACTAGTAGTAGATCCAAAGCGTAAAGCCTATGTTCATCTGATTCGCGGCTCTCTAGATGTCAACGGCCAAACCTTGAATGATGGAGATGCGCTGATGATTCAAGATGAAAATCAGTTAAGCCTCTCCAATGGAAAAAACGCTGAAGTCTTGGTATTTGACCTCAGCGCTTAATAACTCTCACAGGGAAAGAAGCTTTAATCTAACTTAATTTTTGCTTTCTCAATCACGACTTTCCAGCGTGCAATATCTGAGAAGTATAGGTCTGAAAATTGCTGTGTATTCATTGGCGCAATTTGAACGCCAGCTTTCTGAAAACGATCTTTCATCTCTGGAGTCTCTAAGAGTTTCAGTACAGAGTTATTTAACTCTTTGATGATGGCTTGCGGCGTACCTGCAGGCACAAAAACTCCTTGCCATAAAGCCATCTCATAACCCTTCACGCCCGCTTCTTGAATGGTGACCAACTCTGGCGCACCGCTAAAGCGATTTTTACTGGTGACCGCCAATGCTCTAGCCTTATCACCCTTATATAAAGGTAAGCCAACTGGCATGCCAGCAAAATAGAAGTCAATCTGACCGCCTACTAAGTCAGTAGCGGCTGGTGATCCACCTTTATAAGGAATATGAATCGCTTGTAATCCAGTAGTAGCTAAAAATAATTCACCTGCCATGTGATCTGAATTACCAATACCTGAAGATCCAAAACTCAACTTACCAGGATCCGCTTTGAGCATAGCCATCAAGTCTGCAACTGTCTTGGCTGGAGAATTGTTGTTCACAATCAGAATATGTGGAGTAGCCGCTACGCCAACAACTGGCAATAAATCTTTTTGCCCATTAAATGGTAATCTCGGATTAGCCGCCACATTAATCGCAAGACCATTTTGTGCAAACAAAATGGTATAGCCGTCAGGATTACTTTTTGCAACAGCGTCTGCAGCCAAGCTACCGGCAGCACCGCCACGGTTTTCTACGATGATTGGCTGTTTTAGAGCAAGGCTGAGATCATTGGCAATCATTCTGCCAACAATATCGGTAGAGCTTCCGGGGGCATAGCCAATCATCATCTTGATTGGCTTATCTGGGTAAGCAGCTAATGCTGAACCCATGAGCACTGGAACAACCGCCGGAATCATTACTGCACTTATTACTATGTTTTTTATGAATTTTTTAAACATATTGTCTCCTCCAGTAATTCTGTAGATTTATAAATTCAATGCAGGAATGCCGCACTCTTTTGCGCAAGCATTTAAGGCCTCCAGCAATTCAGGGGCAACCGGAATTCCCATTCGACTTCTTTCTGCCATAGTTTTTGCAGCCCCTTCACCTGGCACGCGTACCTCTTTAACTCCAGGTAGAGTCGCAGAATTCTTTAAATCCTCGACTAAAGCAATCACCCTAGCAACAAACTCTTCTTTGTTTCCAAAGGCACTCGGATCTACGGCAATAATAGTTTGCCCGGTATTGGTAACTAAGTCGTGATGCGCATTGAAATCAATCGTACCTTTGCCAACCGCCGCATTGTTTAGTGCGCCCGCGAGCAATCCAATCATCACCGCTAAGCCATAACCTTTATAACCGCCAATAGGTAGTAAAGAGCCTTCAGCAGATTTTTTTGGATCCGTAATAGGTTTACCTTGACGGTCAATCATCCAATCATCTGGAATCGATTCACCCTTTTGTGCTGCGACTTTCACCTTACCGTAAGCAGCAACGGTTGTTGCGATATCTAAGAGCACTATTGGGCCATCGCCTGCAGGTACTGCAATCGCGATTGGATTAGTGGAAAGCAGCAAATCAATACCACCCCAAGGTGCCATATGGTTGGCATTACCTACTGCCATATAGATGCCAATATAGCCTTGCTCGGCTAACTTACGCACATAGACAGAGGCCGCTCCTGAATGATTGCCGTAATGACTCCCAATCCAGCAGACGCTATGTTGTTTTACTTTTTCGATTGCAAGCTCAACAGCTTTATTCATCACTAAATGACCTAAGGCGTTATCACCGTTAATCAGTGCTGTTGCACCCTGCTCACGCTCAATATGAATATTCGGGTTGAGGTTCACGCCACCCGCACGAATTCTCTTAAGGTAAGCCGGCAAGCGGAAAATACCGTGACCATCTGCTCCTACTAAGTCAGACTTCACCATGAGATTAGCAATAATGTCAGCATCCGCCGCAGGTACCTTCTGCGACTGAAGCGCATTCGATATAAAAGCTTGCGCGTCGGTTATAGCCAAGTATTTCATCGTAATTTAAGCTTCTGAGCTCGCTTTAAATTCCATACTGTAGACGTATTTATTTTCTGGGTGATGCGTCACCGTTACCTCAAACAACTTATCCTGATCATCAAAGTAGCGACGAATAATCACCAAGCAGGAGGTATCGGGTTTGATATTGAGCTTTCTGGCAATCTCATGCGATGGTAGTGCTGCATAGACATCTACTTCAGCCCGCTCAATTCGAGCACCATATTTTTTCTCGATCTGCTCATAGACCATCACCTGCGTATGCTCTGGATCTTTAGTTAAAGATGCAAACCGAGGCAAGATATAAATATCCGTCCAAGCAATGACTTCCTCTGCTTGTTGGCGTTTACGAATACCGCCAATGTGATACCAAGATGAGCCAATTGGTGCGCCAACAATTTGACTTAAGGATTGATCTAGCTCGATAAATTCTTCAACCAGATTTTCACGATAGGTATCACGTGAGTAACTCAAAATATCGATTGGCGAATTAAAGCTTTGGGTAAATCTACGCAAGCGCTGGCGTGACACCACTTTTGTTGGCGCACCTTGATGGCGATAAATCAAGCCATTGGCCTCCAATATTTGCAGCGCATGACGCAAAGTATGGCGGCTAGACTGAAAATCTCGACAGAGATCCGCCTCGGCAGGCAAGAGCGACCCAACCGGCCAATCACCGTTATAGATTCGCTGCTCTAGCGTATTAGCTAGAGACTTATATAACGGTAATCGCTCAGCCAATTTAGGAAAGTCCAAACATTTTTTTACCAGCAACCGGCACACGTGCCTTGAGAATGTCTCCCGATAAAGACTCAGTGATGTAGAGGTCTTTTCCGTCTGCACCGCCAAAGCACATATTGGCTAAATGATGGTGATGTGGATTCTCAGAATAGATCAAATGGGTTGGCAACATATTGTTATCAAATCTCCAGATGCCAATACCAAGATGGCATACCAACAAGCCGTTTTCTGAATCCATCTCAATACCATCAGGTCCAGCAACGCCACCAGTTAACTGAACAGCTACACCCGTCTTAGATACAGAGCCATCGGCCATCAATGGCAATCTCCAGATTTGCTGCGATCTAGTAGCCGCTACAAATACATGCTTTTCTTGTGTATTGAGTGTGATGCCGTTAGGGCTCGGCACGTTAAGCGCCAAGCGATCCAATTGGCCATTGGCGCGCAATCTAAATACCCGCCCTGTTGGATCTGCAATACCAGTCTGCCCTTGATCAGTGAAATACAAATCGCCATTAGAAGCAAAATGTAGATCGTTTAAGCCTTTGAAGTTTTCGCTATACATCGAACCGAGAATGGTTTCGATCTTTCCGGTCTTTGGATCTAGCGCAAGTAAGCCAGCTTTGTAGTCACAAATAAATGCGCGACCATCTTTATGAAACTTCAAGCCATTTGGCCATCCGTCGTACTGCGTAATCAGCTCCCATTCACCCTTGGTATCAATACGGAAGACACGGCCAAATGGAATATCCACAAACCATAGATTGCCTTCGCGATCAAAGGAAGGCCCCTCTAAAAAGCACTCTACTTCTGCGCCTTGACGATTTGGATCAGACCAACCTGTGCGAGATTTATTCCTAAATTTCGCTGGCATGGTTGAAAAAACTTCCGTTTTGATTTTCTCAACAGGTTGAAAGGGGTTATGCATCGTCATGAAGGGGTCTCCTTGGATAAGTTATACGGATAAGTAAGTTTTATTATTTACCTATTAAACCATAAATAATGCTAATCTTAAGCACTTATTGATCGTAATCGATCTGAGCTCATTTAATACTTAACCGTATAGGTTCAAAATTATGAAATCTGTAGCTGTTATCGGAACCGGCATCATGGGTGCTGGCATCGCAGCCGGCTTTATTGCCCAAAACATCCCTGTAATCATTCTAGGTAGATCCAAAGAGAAAGGGGATGCCTGTTTAGACAAGGCCATCACCTTGGCAAAGAAAATTGGCGTGGTTGGAGACGGTGCCACCAAAGATGAAGCTGACCTTAAGAAGCAGCAATTCGTTGGAATCCTCGAAGACTGGCAAGATTGGGGTCAGTGCTCATGGGTAATTGAGACAGTGGCAGAAAACCTAGAACTGAAGCAACAGGTTTTTCAATACCTCGATCAAGTAGTACCCAGCAACATTCCCATTGGCAGCAATAGCTCTGGCTTTCCAATTAGCAAAATTGCAGAAGGTCTTAAGACTGCAAACCGCATGATGGGTGCCCACTATTTCATGCCAGCAGAAGTAGTGCCATTGGTTGAGATTGTGATGGGACAAAAGACTGATATCCAATTTGCAGAACAAGCCTGCGAGCTTTATAAGGCAATAGGCAAAAAGCCGGTTTTAGTGAAGAAAGATATTCCCGGGTTCTTAGCCAACCGCATCCAGCACGCCTTGATGAGAGAAGCCCTCTCTCTCGTGCAAGAGGGTATTGCAACTCCAGAAGATATTGACGATGCCGTGCGATATAGCTTTGGCTTCCGATACGCCGCTGTGGGCCCGATGACCCAAAAAGAGATTTCAGGCTGGGATGGAATGGCTAATGCTGCAAAAGAAATTTACCCATCGCTCTCCAACATCACTACCCTGCCACCAAAGGTAGTGATGTTAATGGCCGATGGCAAAACTGGTATGAAAGCAGGCGAAGGTTTTCGGAAATGGACTCCAGAACAAATCAAAACGGTTTCGGACTCCTACTCCCGCAGATTAAAAGCCGCTTTTGACGTTCTTAATATTGAATGATGGAGTAGCCTTGAGCCACAGCATCTTTCACACGCTCCAGATTAGGTGTAACACCAACTCCCACGTCGTTCAATTGAGCGACATCGAGATGGCCACGCTTTGCGGATAATGGGCGATCGCAAATATCGAAACGCAGATACTGATTTGACATGCTAAACCCCCAAGGAACCTCTCCGATCGCAAAACCAATGGAGGCTGTTGCAGCCCCAGAGAGAGATGTTTCTGCTACTTTGCAGGCAAGGTTAAGCTTGAGCTGGTTTGCTCGCAAGAGTTGCGCGCAGTTCCAGGCTTCTAGCACTCCCCCAGTCTTAATGAGCTTTAAGCTAGCGCCATCGAGTGCTTTTGCCTTCATGAACTCTTCAATTTCATTTGAACCATGGATGGATTCATCCAAGGCAATCGGAATAACTGAGCGCTGTTTGAGTGTTGCGAAATCAGCCAAAGCAGAGTCTGCATTAATCAATTGTTCTGCAAACGATAATTTACTAGCCTGTGGTGATCCACAAAAACGGATGGCATTCTCTAAAGACATGGCGCCATTGGCGTCCACTGAAATCACATCTCCTTCTAGCAGACCTGAAAGTATCTCCACCCGATGCAAATCTTCTTCAAGCGATAAAGAACCTGTCTTAATTTTCCAATATTTAAATCCAGCCTCGCGAAAAGATTTGGCATCAGCCATCTCCTTCTCTAGCGTTCCACCCAGCATACGCAGCAATGGAATCTCAGCTGGGTCTGAGGTATCAACATCGCCATTCAATGAGCGCAAGTATTTCCACAGAGAAATGGATTTTTTCTGGGTATATAAGTCTAGTAAGGCCATCTCTAGACAGGACTTGGCAGAGGGATTGCCGTACAAAATGGCATCACAGGATTTAGAAAAGAGTGCCGGGTCATTCCAGTCGATTGCGCGCGCTTTTTCTACCAAATATTTCACACTAGCCAATAGACTATCGAGAGTTTCTCCGGTCATGAGTGGCGCAACTGAGGCTTCACCCCAGCCTTGGCGTCCCTCATCATCCGTCAAACAAAGCAATACAGTTTTAGCATCCACAATAAGCTCTTTGGCCATCTTGATTGGCTCAATCAGTGGTATCGATAGAGGAAAAATGGTTGCTTGAGTAATTTTCATTTTTTGTAAAGCATTTAAAGCAAGATTAGATAAGAATAAACATCAGGAATACGGAGAACATTACATGAGAAAAATCTTTTTAGCATTGTCGCTGATCAGCATGAGCTTTGCCACCAGTGCTCAAACCCAAAACTACCCGAATCAACCCATCAGGTTGGTGATTCCATTTGCCGCAGGGGGTCCATCAGATGTTTTGGCCAGAGGTTTTGCCCCAAAGCTTGGTGAAAATCTTGGTCAGCCTATCATCATTGAAAACAAACCTGGTGCTGGCGCTAACCTTGCCGCCGAATATGTAGCCAACTCTAAACCAGATGGTTACACCCTATTTCTGATGATGGTGGGTACGCAAGCGATTAATGAAACCTTATATAAGAAACTAAATTACAACTTGGTTAAGGACTTTGCACCAGTAAGCCTGGTTGCATCCTCATCATTATTATTTGTTGCAAACCCTTCTGCGCCATTTAAAACCATTCCAGAACTAATTGCTTACGCTAAAGCGCATCCAAACAAAGTGAGTTTTGCTTCCTCTGGCGCTGGCACACCCCTTCACCTTGGTGGTGAGTTATTTAATACTCAGGCAGGCACAGACATTCTCCACGTCCCATACAAAGGCGCTGCGCCTGCGTTAACAGATGTACTGGGCGGTCAAATTGAAACTGCACTCGTTGGCACTCCAGCGGCTTTGCCCTATGTACGCTCTGGCAAATTGATTCCACTGGGCATTACTAGTCTGAAACGCTCACCAAATGCTCCCGAGATTCCTGCGATCTCAGAGTACCTCCCTAAATTTGAAGTAGAACTTGTATACGCAATCGTTGCGCCCGCTAATACGCCTAAGGCGATTGTTGATAAGCTCAATGCCCAACTCATTAGCGTTCTCAATAATCCAGAAATCAAAGGCCAAATTAATGGCAAAGGTTTTGAAATTATTACTAGCACACCCAACCAATTAGGCGAATACATCAAATCAGAAGTTGCTAAGTGGGGCCCTATTGTGAAGAAATCTGGCGCGACTGCTGAATAATCAAACCATCTCATTGAAAGAAATCCATGATTGAAATGTCCGAAAAACGCCTGATTGGCCCAATCATTCGCCTCCACCCTAACGACAATATTGTCGTAGCGCGAGTCGACGTTGGTATTGGCACTGAAGTGCCTAGCGAGAACTTTACAAGTCGCAGTCAAGTGCCTGCTGGATACAAAATTGCCACCAAAAAGATTCTTAAGGGTGAGCCTATTCTGAAATACAACGTGACTGTGGGCTTTGCTAATACCGATATTGAACCAGGCACCATGGTTCATAGCCATAACACGGAGTTCCGTGAATTTGATCGTGACTACGCTTATTCCAGCGAATTCAAACCAACGCAAATGTTGCCAGAATCTGAGCGCGCTACATTTCAGGGCTATGTCAGACCAAATGGCAAAGTGGGTACACGCAATTTCATTGGCATTCTATCTACCGTGAATTGCTCTGCAACCGTTGTGAACAAAATTGCGGATTGGTTTACTCCCGAGCGCTTAAAAGATTTTCCAAATGTAGATGGCGTAGTGGCATTTAGTCATGACATTGGTTGTGGCATGGAAATGAGTGGTGAACCAATGCAGCTTCTTCGCCGCACAATGGCTGGTTATGCGCGTCACCCCAACCTTGCTGCTGCACTCATTGTTGGCTTAGGTTGCGAGCGTAATCAACTCAAAGGTTTGATGGAACAAGAAGACCTTAAAGAAGGTACAAACTTGCATACCTTCATCATGCAAGAATCTGGTGGTACTCGCAAAACGATTGAAGCAGGTATTGAAGCTGTTAAAGCACTTCTTCCGGAAGCAAATAAAGCCAAGCGTGAAACTGTTTCGGCCAGTCACCTCACTGTTGGCTTGCAATGCGGTGGCTCTGATGGTTTTTCTTCCATTACTGCTAATCCAGCATTAGGTGCTGCGATTGATATTTTGTCTCGCCACGGCGGCACCGGAATTTTGTCTGAGACTCCCGAAATCTATGGTGTTGAACACACTCTCACCCGTCGCGCCGCTAGTCAAGCAGTTGGGGAAAAACTCATCAAACGGATTCGCTGGTGGAAAGATGAGTACTCCGTTGGCCGTGATGTACAAATCAATGGTCAAGTCAGCCCCGGAAATCAAA
Source organism: Polynucleobacter sp. AP-Titi-500A-B4 (assembly GCF_018688095.1). Lineage (NCBI taxonomy): Bacteria > Pseudomonadati > Pseudomonadota > Betaproteobacteria > Burkholderiales > Burkholderiaceae > Polynucleobacter > Polynucleobacter sp. AP-Titi-500A-B4. Next base: position 1,304,251 of record NZ_CP061311.1, read on the forward strand.
TTGGTGGTCTTGCCAATATTTTTGAGAAGTCTTTAGGCTCTTCGATGAAAGGTGGCACAGGCCCACTGATGGAAGTCTATAAATACGCAGAGCCAGTCACCGCTAAAGGATTTGTCTTTATGGATACACCAGGATTTGATCCAGTATCTGCTACCGGGCAAATCGCCGGTGGAGCCAATCTTATTGCCTTCACAACTGGTCGTGGATCCATGTTTGGTTCTAAACCGGCTCCCTGCATCAAATTGGCCACCAATACTCCAATGTACCAGCGACTCACTGAGGATATGGACATCAATTGCGGCGAAATTTTAGATGGTACGGTTTCCGTCCAAGAGATGGGTCAGCGCATCTTTGAGCTATTCCTCAGAACCGCCTCTGGAGAGCCCTCCAAAAGCGAGCTTTTGGGATTGGGCGATTATGAGTTTGTGCCCTGGCAAATTGGCGTGATGAGCTAATACGCCTGTAGAATTAATCCTTAAGGTATTGATGATGAATGCTTAAGGATTAATACAGGCTTATGAAATTTAGGGATTACTACGAAACCCTCGGTGTCGCCCGCTCGGCCACCGAGGCAGAGATCAAAGCGGCTTACCGTAAGCTAGCTCGCAAATATCATCCAGACGTCAACAAAGAAGCTGGTGCTGAAGAACAGTTCAAACAGATTGGTGAGGCCTATGCTGTTTTGAAGGACACCGAGAAGCGCGCAGCATACGATCGCTTTGGTGAAAACTGGAAAAACGGCCAAGACTTTACTCCTCCACCGAATTGGAACGAGGGCTTTGAATATTCTGATGCCGGTTATGGTGGTGGCCACCCAGGTTACGGCGGTGGCTTTGAAGGTGATCAAAGCGAATTCTTTGAATCCCTCTTTGGCAGAGGAAAGCATCGTCAAGGTGGCCGCGGTGGTCATAGCGGCAATACTCGCCAGGGTATGAATTTCAAGGGTCAAGATCATCACGCCAAAATTTTGATTGATCTTGCTGATGCTTATAACGGCGCTAAGCGTACGATTGCATTACACATGCCAACTCAAGATGCGAGTGGTCATGTCAGCACACAAGAGCGCAAGCTGGATGTCAGTATTCCCAAAGGTATTAAGGCCGGACAAAACCTCAGGCTCTCAGGCCAAGGTGGTCCTGGCATTGGTGAGGGACCAGCAGGCGATCTTTATCTCGAAATTGATTTCCACCCCAACCCAATCTATCGCGTTGATGGCAAAGATGTCTTCATTGATATTCCATTGGCACCATGGGAAGCCACATTGGGCACTACAGTAAATGTCCCTACCCCTGCGGGGTCTACCTTAGAGCTCAAGATTCCAGCGGGTACTATCGCTGGTCGTAAGATGCGTCTTAAAGGTAAAGGTGTTCCGAGTGCTGAACCTGGCGACCTCTATGTTGTGCCAACGATTGCTCTGCCACCTGCAGATACTGATGCCCACAAAGAGGCTTATCAAGCTTTTGAGAAGGCTTTTGATTTCAACCCTAGAACCCATTTGAAGGGATGATGCGATGAACCAAACCAATATCACCTGGATTGAAGGTAGTGTTGTTGAGAATGAAGTGCACATGAGTATTGTGGAACTCTCGCATGCCTCACGCACACCGGAAGACATGATCATGTCATGGGTTACCGAGGGAGTATTGAGTCCAAGTGGCTCCTCACCAGAAGATTGGCGCTTCGGCGGAGACTCTTTGAGAAGGGCTAAGACGGCAGCGCATCTTGCCCATGATTTAGAGCTCAATGTTCCGGGCGTTGCCTTGGCTTTAGACCTGCTTGATGAAATCGCTGAATTACGCTCTCAGCTAAAGCGCGGTAATTAAACTATTCATCAATTAGCTTTCGGAGCGGCTTAAGAGCTGCTCCCAGCGCTGTAACTTTTGCTCTAACTGCTCAGTAATCTCACTCAAACGGGCCTGCATACTGGCAGCTAACTCTGGCTCATTCTTATACAAATCCGGGTTGCTCATCGCAATCCCGATATCCGCTTGCTCCGTTTCTAATTCTTCAATTTGCAAAGGTAAGGTTTCAAGCTCTTGACGTTCTTTGCCGTTAAGTTTTTGCACCCCACTTTTAGCCACCGGCTTAACTTCGGCTACTGGCTCAGGCTTTACTTCTATCTTAGGAGGTGTCTTTTGATTGGAATTAGCAGCGCGGATTTTGTCTGAACGGGCCTTTTGAATCTTCCAGTCTTCATATCCACCCTCATACTCACGCCAGAATCCATCACCTTCATGAGCGATGATGCTCGTGACGACGTTATCCAAGAAGTAACGATCATGGCTGACCAAGAACACCGTACCCTTATAGTCTTGCAATAATTGCTCGAGCAAATCGAGTGTATCAATATCCAAGTCATTGGTTGGCTCATCCAAAACCAAGACGTTTGCTGGACGGGCAAACAGGCGAGCAAGCAAAAGGCGATTACGCTCGCCACCAGATAAAGTACTTACCGGTGAATTGGTTCTCTCAGGCGCGAATAAGAAATCACTTAAATAACTCTTAACGTGTTTTTTATTGCCATTGATTTCAATCCACTCGCTACCTGGACTGATGTAGTCCTCAAGTGAAGCATTGAGATCGAGACCCTCACGCATCTGATCAAAGTAAGCCACCTCGATACGAGTTCCCATGGTGGCAGTTCCTGAATCTGGCTTGATCGTCCCCAAAATCAACTTGAGTAATGTAGTTTTGCCCGCACCATTAGGCCCAAGCAAGCCAACCTTATCACCACGCAATATGGTTGCCGTGAAATCTTTGACAATTGGTCTATCGTAAGACTTGCTGACGTCGTCTAACTCAGCAACGATCTTGCCGCTGCGATCGCCAGCAGATACAGCAAGCTTAACCTGCCCTATCGCATCTCGTCGCTCAGCACGACTAGAGCGAAGCTTTTCTAAGCGAGCGATACGAGCTACGCTGCGGGTACGGCGCGCTTCCACCCCTTTGCGTATCCAAACCTCTTCCTGAGCCAGCAATTTATCGGCCCTGGCATTAGCAAGGGACTCTGCATTAAGCTCTTGATCTTTTAGCACCTCGTATTGCGTGAAGTTGCCTGGATAGCTGCGCAAGATACCGCGATCAAGCTCGACAATTTGCGTGCAGACGTTATCCAAGAAAGCACGATCATGGGTAATCAAAATGACAGAGCCTTGATACTCCTTAAGAAGTTCTTCTAACCATGCAATCGAATCCAAATCCAAATGGTTAGTTGGTTCATCTAATAAAAGAACATCAGGCATTTCCACTAAAGCACGAGCTAGTGCAACGCGCTTCTTTGTTCCGCCAGAAAGATTGCTGATTTTGACTTCAGCATCTAGATGCAAGCGATCAAGAGTTTCGTGAACACGTTGCTCCCAATTCCAACCACTTAAAGCTTCCAACTTTGATTGGACCTCATCTAAGCGATGGTGAGCAGCATCGTCCCACTCACCGACACTCAGCGCCTCATACTCTTCACGCAGAGCCTTCGCCTCCGCTACACCCTTAGAAACCGCTTCAAACACGGTTTCTTCAGCATCAAAAATCGGCTCTTGCGGAACATAGGAAATGCGTAAGCCTTGCTGATACTGCAACAAGCCATCATCCATTTTTTCAATACCGGCCAAGATCTTCAATAAAGAGGATTTGCCAGTGCCATTGCGGCCAATAAGGCCAACGCGTTCGCCAGATTCTAGGGAAAAAGCAGTATTTGCGAGGAGGTCAACGTGGCCGAAAGCCAGTTTTGCATCAGTGAGTACGATTAAAGCCATGGCGACATTATCGTCACTTCAGCAAAACAGGAGATTTTTTCACTCTTACCCCTCATTTCTGCGAGACTAGCAATAAATGATCTGCAAACTCACCCCATCCACTCCCCGCCTTATCCTCTTCGCAGGCCACGCCGGGACTGGAAAGTCCACTTTAGCCAAAAAGGCACTACCCCTCATTGTTGAGAAGACTGGGGAAGACTTTTTCTTTCTGGATAAAGATACGGTTTATGGGGCCTATAGCGCCCACGTGATGGCGCTCACCACCCAAAATCCCAATGATCGTGATAGTCCCTACTATCTTGAGAATTTACGCGATTGGGAATATCAGGGCTTATTGGATATCGCCAAGGAGAACTTATTACTTGGTGTCAATGTGATTTTGGTAGGGCCATTCTCGAAGGAAATTCAGAGTGGCAGAATGTTTAATGCGGAGGCATTGGGAATGCCACCCCAAACCAGTATTTCGATTGCTTGGATTGATCTTGAAGTCGATGAAGCAAAGGCGCGTATGCAAAAACGTGGTGATCCCAGGGATGACTGGAAGCTAGCGCACTGGGATCAATACGTAAAACGCAGAATTAATCCACCGAATCACGAATCAATAAAGCGTTTTGATAATTTGCAATTCAGTGAACCGAGTTTTGAAAAACTCATAGATGACTTGGTAAATCAATAAATAAAAAAGATAGGGCCCCTAAGGAGCCCTATCTCAAGTACCAAGAACTGAATTCTTAGAACTTGTAAGTTATGCCAACAGACGGCATCCAAGGATTTAATGTCAACTTGCCAGCATCTGCGCCAGTAGAAGTAACAGTCACATTGGTAGACATAGTGGCATATTTAAGATCAAGGTTTAGACCCCAATTTTTATCAAACATGTAATCAGCACCTACTTGACCAACAACTCCAGTGCTTGAACCGCCAACTGAGTAGGCACCATTGCCCAGATTATTGCGACTGCTGAAAATTGTGTAGTTCACACCCGCACCAACATAAGGCTTAAATGCGCCCAAATCAGTGAAGTGGTATTGCAACAGTAAAGAAGGAGGTAATGCCTTGATTGTCCCAAGTTGATTTTGACCAGCTCCATAATTAATTTGAATGGTTTGCGGATAAGTCAAAACTAATTCTGCAGCGATATTTTTGGTGAAAAAATAGGACACATCAAACTCAGGAATAATTTTATCTTGCGCCTTAACATTTAATGCGCTCACTGAGCTAGTTTGACCATTTTGCCAAATCAAGTCTGTTGCACGCACGCGCACCATCCATGGGTTCTCGCTGGCAGATTGAGCTTGTGATGCGATTGGAGCTAAGGAAGCTACTGCAGCCATTGCTGCCACTAGTGATTTAAGACGCATGGTATTACCCCTTTTGTTATCAATTTCGATGGTTCTATTTTGAAATTGATACTCTTAAGGCAATTTGACTTAAATCAAATGAATGAACGCTGTAATTTTTTTCTTTGCTTAAAAGCAACAGAGATTTGATACTTGTTTGATCCAGATCAAATAGATTGTGGTTTACCCTAAAGTACTTTGGAATAAGTTCCAAGCGCTTGAGACTCACGAAGGTGGCGATCAAATGTCATGGCGACTCGTCTTGCAAGCAGACGCCCTTTAATCGGCACGTAGATATCGCCCTCTTGCCATTCTAGAAGCCCTGCCTCCTCTAGACTTTTGAGTTCTTCAATCTCAGTCTTAAAGTAATCCTGGAAATTAATCTGATGATCCTTTGAGAATGCTTTTGTATTTAAAGAAAATTGGCACATCAATTCGCCAATCAACTCACGACGAAGCAAATCATCTTTGTCCAGTTGCAGGCCCCTTAAGACAGGTAGATGGCCAAGGTCCAATGCTGCATAGTACTCATCAAGCGTGCGCACATTTTGTGAGTAACAATCGTCGACCTTGCCGATAGAGGAGATACCAAAGGCTAAAAGATCACATTCTGCTTGAGTAGAGTAGCCCTGAAAGTTACGATGAAGCTTGCCTTCTTTCTGGGCGATGGCCAATTCATCATCCGGCTTTGCAAAATGATCCATGCCAATGAAGACATAGCCTGCCTCACCTAAGCGCTCAATCGTATTGGACAAAATATCTAACTTATCTGCAGCCGGGGGTAGATCTGCCTCAGCGATACGGCGTTGCGGTTTAAAGATATGTGGCAAATGAGCATAGTTATAGACCGATAGGCGATCTGGATTCATTTCCAAAACTGCATCAACGGTTTCTTTGAAAGTAGCCGGGGTTTGCTTAGGCAAACCATAGATAAGATCGACACTACGAGACTTAAAGCCATACTTTCGAGACCAGTCCATAACCGCCTGAGTCTCTTCTATTGTCTGAATCCGGTGCACCGCCTCTTGTACAGCCAAATTGAAGTCCTGAACTCCTAGACTAATGCGGTTAAAGCCTAACTCGGCAAGCAAAGCAATGTCTTGCTCTGTTACTCGACGTGGATCAATCTCGATTGAATATTCTCCGCTAGGCAATAACTCAAAATACTCTCGAGTGTGATGCATTAATTCGGTCATCTCTTCATGAGATAAGAATGTTGGCGTACCACCGCCCCAATGTAACTGCGTAATGGGGATCTTTTTTTGAGTGCCCATTGCACTAGTCACCATCGCCATTTCTTTAGCTAGATATTTAATGTACTTTGCACTACGACCATGATCTTTAGTAATGATCTTATTGCAACCACAGTAGTAGCAAATATTTGGGCAGAATGGCAAATGAAAATAAAGGGATAAAGGCTCATTCGCCTTTGCTACTCTTTTGAGTGCGCCCAAATAATCTTGTTCTGAAAACGCACTATGAAAACGGTCAGCGCTAGGATAAGAGGTATAGCGAGGCCCATTAATATCAAACTTCTGGAGTAGCTCGGGATGAAAGAGAGCTTCCTTAGCTTCCGCCTTGCTGTGACTTACTGCTGAATTCATAAATAGAGTATTGACTGATATCCGTATTACTTCTCAAGGTAGTCAAGTGCTACCGCTTCTGCTACTTTAATCCCATCGACCCCAGCAGACAAGATACCACCAGCATAACCAGCGCCCTCACCAGCGGGATAGAGACCTTTAATGTTCAGACTCTGAAAATTTGGGCCACGAGTAATACGTAAAGGCGAAGAAGTTCTAGTCTCAACACCGGTTAGTACAGCGTCTTTCATCGAAAAGCCTTTAATTTGCTTTTCAAATGCAGGTATCGCTTCACGAATAGCCTCAATCGCATAAGCGGGTAACGCTTGCGCCAAGTCAGTCAAGTGCACACCGGGCTTATAGGACGGTATGACACTACCAAACTCCGTAGACGACTTACCTGCAATAAAGTCTCCAACCAATTGCCCTGGAGCTTCATAAGTTCCACCACCTAGTTCAAATGCTTTTGACTCAAGCTGACGTTGAAACTCAATTCCTGCAAGCGGACCACCTGGATAGTCATCAGGAGTAATGCCAACAACAATACCCGCATTCGCATTACGCTCGTTACGAGAGTATTGGCTCATACCATTGGTCACCACGCGATTAGGCTCTGAAGCCGCCGCCACTACTGTGCCACCAGGGCACATACAGAAGCTATAGACAGCACGACCATTCTTAGCATGGTGAACCAGCTTGTAATCAGCGGCACCTATCAACTCATTGCCAGCATGTGGGCCCAAGCGTGCCTTATCAATTAAAGATTGTGGATGCTCAATACGGAAGCCCACTGAGAATGGCTTTGCTTCCATATACACACCAGCATCATGCAGGGCTTCAAAAGTATCTCGGGCGCTATGACCTAAGGCCAATACAACATGGCTTGCCGGCAAATCAGCTTGTCCTTCAATTTTGACCCCAGTAATCTGCTCGCTCTCAATATCAAAGCCAATCACTTTTTGTGAGAAACGAATTTCGCCGCCTAGGTCAATAATTTCTTGGCGCATTTTTTCAACTACACCTACTAAGCGGAATGTTCCAATATGAGGTTTGGCTACATATTGAATTTCTGCAGGCGCGCCAGCTTTGACAAACTCATTAATCACCTTACGTCCATAAAATTTTGGATCTTTAATTTGGCTATAGAGCTTGCCATCAGAAAATGTACCCGCCCCGCCCTCTCCAAATTGCACATTCGACTCAGGGTTGAGAATATTTTTACGCCATAACCCCCATGTGTCCTGAGTCCGCTCACGCACTTGCTTACCGCGCTCAAGCACGATCGGCTTAAACCCCATTTGCGCCAATACCAAAGCAGCGAAGATGCCGCATGGCCCAAAGCCAATCACTACTGGACGTAATGCCTTGCCTAAAATTACAGAATCCGGTGCTTTGGCTACAAAGTGATAGCTAGTATCTGGCGATGGCCTAACATGCGTGTCATTGGAAAGTTGCTTCAGTACTGTCGCTTCATTTTTAATTGAAAGATCTACTGTGTAAATAAAGGCCAGAGCCACATTCTTGCGCGCATCATAGCTACGCTTAAAGATCTCAAAAGAGATTAAATCCTTTGGGGATAAATTTAAGCGCTTCAGAATCGCCGCCTCTATCGCTTCTGGGGCGTGATCAATTGGTAGGCGCAGTTCGGTAATACGGATCATGGGGCTCTACGATACACAGTATTTGACCTTATTCAGCTTTCGCTCCTGAGGCCTTCACTACATTTGCCATGCGCACGTAGTCTCTAATTAATAGCTGATTAAATTCAGCCGAAGATAGATTGCCGACTTCAATACCCTGGCGACGCATACGCTCAACAATCTCTGGCTGCTTTAATAACTTGGTCATCTCAGACTGTATTTTCGTGATGACATCTTTTGGAGTATTTGCAGGGGCAAGCAAGCCAAACCAGCTATCAAAGGCGTAACCCTTGACGGTATTGCCAATTGGTGGAATGCCAGGCACAAATGGCGACGGCTTTTCTGAGGAAACTCCTAAGAAGCGAATCCGTGAATCATTTGCAAAAGGCAAGGCAGCAACGTTTGCGGCAATAACTGCTTGTGCACGTCCTGCTAATAATTCAGTAATCGCATCACCAGTACCTTTAGTGGGAATATGCACGAGCTGTATGCCAGCCATGCTATCAAAATAAGCCATGGCCAGATGTGAGGCGCTACCGTTACCAGCACTAGCGTAGTTATATTGATCTGGATTTGCTTTAGCTAAAGCAACGAAATCTGCAACAGACTTGGCTGGAAACTCTGCATTCGTCATCATGATGTAGCTACTAGTGCCGATATAAGCAGCGCCTGTGAAATCTTTGATTGGATCAAAACTGAGCTTGCTAAACAAACTGCCATTGATATTGTGGCTAGCGGCTGCCATTACAAAGGTATATCCATCAGGGGCGGATTTAGCAACGATGCCAGTACCAACGGTACCCCCCGCTCCTGCTTTATTTTCAACTACTACTGACACACCTAAGGCAGCACCCAACTCATTAGAGAATGATCTTGCCAAGGCATCTTGAACGCTGCCTGGCGAAAAAGGAACGATGATCTTAATAGGCTTGGTTGGCCATGGATCTGCAGCTAATGCCAAGGAATGTACGCAAGCAAGGCATAGGCCCAATAAGAAGGTCGCTATAGCGCGAATTTTCCAAGTGCTGCTGGTGTCCATGTAAGCCCCCAAGGGTGAAATCAATTTCTAAAATGATACGGCAATCTGGGGCGCTTTCATTTAAAGGCGATAATGCCGTATGGCTCTCCGCGCAACTATTCATAAAGCCGACCTTCATGTCGCAGATTCAGACCGCCACTACTACGGCAGTCATTCCCTCACTATTGCTAGGCATCCTTCAGAAACTGACGAGCGGATGATGGTAAGAATCATAGCCTTTGCATTACAAGCCCATGAAGATCTCGCTTTCACCAAAGGTTTAAGCGATACCGATGAGCCTGATTTATGGATTAAAGATCTTACTGATGCGATTAAGCTCTGGATCGAAATTGGTCAACCTGATGAGCGCCGCATCCTGAAAGCCTGCGGCAGATCAGATCAAGTGATCGTTTATTGCTATGGCGGTCACACCAGCAAAATTTGGTGGGACGGTATCGCCAACAAATTAAACCGTGCTCGTAACCTACAAGTGGTTTCTATCCCTGCAGAACAAGCCAATGAGCTCAATAAACTGGTTGAACGAAGCATGGTAATTCATGTGAACGTCCAAGATGGCGAAGTCTATGTCTCTTCAGATAATGGCCAGGTCACTATCACCCCAGAAATCTGGCGCTCCAACCAAAATTAATTCAAGATTGACTCGGTGAAATGAAGTCTGTTGTCTTTGATACCAATGTCTTACTAGATATTTTTGTATTTAATGACTTCAGAGCAATTCATCTCAAGCAAAAATTGATTGATGGCCAAGTGGATGCTTTAGCTAGTCCTAAAACTATCGAAGAGTTAGCCGATGTCATCAGTCGCCCCCTTTTCAACCTCGAGCATGCTACTCAAGAAGCCATCCTGAATCAGTGGCGCAACTTGGCAAGAACAGTTACTGATGAAATGCTGATCAAGGCGCCATGGCAATGCCAAGATCCTGATGATCAAGTCTTTCTAAACCTTGCCTATACAGCCAAGCCTTGCATCTTAATCAGCAAAGACAATGAAGTACTCAAGCTTGCTAATAAGGCTATCCAGGAAGGTGTGGCCATCACCTCTGACTACAACGCGATTATCGAGTAATCGACTTAAAGGCTTTGAGCAGCCTTAGCTGCAATCTCAAATGATTTAAGACGTGCCTGATGATCAAAGATCTGCCCAGTAAATAAGATTTCATTTGCGCCGGTGCGATTCAACCAAGCGCGCATTCCCTTTTGAATTGTTTCTAGTGACCCCACTAAAGAACATTGCAGGGTATGTGCTGCAGCAGCTTGCTCATGGGGTTCGCAAAACTCATCAAGGTCTGCAATAGGCGGCGGTAATTGACCACGGGTATTGCGACGCATACGTACAACGTTTTGTTGTAGTGTTGTAAAGAGATGTTGAGCCTCTTTATCTGTATCGGCAGCCACCACATTCATCACAAATGCAGAGTAAGGTGTAGTTTGTTGGGCGGATGGCTTAAAGAGTTCGCGATAAATCGACATTGCTTCCAATAACTGCTCGGGGGCAAAGTGTGAGGCAAATGCATAAGGCAAACCAAAGTGCGCAGCTAATTGAGCTCCATAAAGACTCGAACCCAAAATCCAAATTGGCACATTGGTATTAGCTCCTGGAATTGCTTTGACAGACTGCCCTTCTTGAATGGGGCCAAAGTAGTGTTGTAGCTCACGTACATCCTGAGGGAAACGGTCATCACTCCCCAGTAGATCACGACGTAAGGCACGCGCAGTCATTTGGTCAGTACCGGGTGCCCGACCCAAACCCAACTCAATGCGACCAGGATATAGCGACTCTAGGGTGCCAAATTGTTCAGCAATCACTAGTGGGGCATGATTGGGGAGCATAACGCCACCAGAGCCCACTTTGATTCGAGAGGTACCCGCCGCCAAATAACCTAGCAATACGGCTGTTGCAGAGCTGGCATTACCAGTCATATTGTGATGTTCGGCTACCCAATAGCGGGTATAGCCCCATTTCTCAGCATGCTGAGCTACATCCAAGGAGTTACGCAGCGCATCGGCCGCCGTAAACCCCTGGGGAATAGGCGATATATCTAGAATGGAGTACGGGATGGAATTTGCCATCACCAAATCATACCGAGAAAGTACGTTTTATGAGTAAACCCAAAATGGCCGATCCAGATGATGGACTTTTTAAGCCTGGCACAAAGTTAAGACATAAGAAGACTGGTGGATTTTATAAGGTACTTCTTCTGGCAAATGTGGAGGCCACATTAGAGCCAGCGTATGTCTATGAATCTATGCAATCGCATGATTTTTGGATTAGACCAAGGGCCGAAATGGAAGATGGGCGTTTTGAACTCATTACTGAATAAATAAGGTCCTGAATATGACTGAAGACAGAATCACCGACCTTGAAATTAAGCTCAGTTTTACTGAAGACCTCATTGAGAAACTCAATGAGATTGTCTACAAGCAACAACAACAAATTGAATTTCTCTATCACGAGCTCAAAGCCATTAAAGAACAGGCCAGTAGTGGCAGCGCAGGTGGTGGTAGCTTAAAAGATGAAATTCCACCGCATTATTAATAACCCTTGATTTCCTGAGATTTATCTAATATCATTTTTGATATATATCAATATTGATATAATTTATGAATGATAAATTGGGAAGTTGAGACCTTAAATGCATGTGTTGACAATGAATTGGAGAAGCTTCCCGATGATATGAGGGGTCGGTTTGTAAGAGTTTCTGGTTTATTGGAGCAATTTGGCCCCAAACAAGTAGGTATGCCACATATCAGAAGTTTAGGAAGTAAATTTTGGGAAATCAGAGTTTCAGGAAGAGATGGGATTGCAAGAGGCATTTACGTTATTGCCCTATCAAAAAAGATAGTGATCTTGCATGTATTTATTAAAAAATCACAAAAGACACCAACTGCAGCCTTAAATATCGCAAAACAAAGAGCAAAAGAGGCCAAACTAATATGACCAAGATTTCAACCCTACACAAACGCTGGCTAAAAGAACCATCTTATAAAAAAGCTTATGAACAATCTCGTGTTGAATTCGAAATCTCGAGAGAAATCATTGAAGCTAGGATGAAAAGTGGGCTATCACAGGAGGAGCTTGCGGCTCGTATGCAAACCTCACAATCAGCAATCGCAAGGCTAGAAAGTGGCTCCAGCCTGCCTTCCATGAGAACTTTAGCCAAGTTTGCACAGGCAACCAATTCCCAAATTCAAATTCACTTTAGGCCCATTAAGACTCCTAGGCAAAAAATTGCTGCCTAATCTACTGATACCATACCAAAGTAAGACTAATCATCAAAAACAATTACAAAGGAATCGATCATGGGTAACTTAACGCTATTTCTAGTCCAATGGGGCTTAACTTCTTTGTCTCTTTGGGTGGCTAGCTATATTTTTAGCGGCCTACGATTTGCTGATGGTGGCTCACTTTTGATTGCAGCACTCCTGCTTGGCTTTGCTAATGCCATCGTAAAGCCTTTGCTCATCCTGCTGACCTTGCCACTGACCGTGGTAACGATGGGTCTATTTTTATTGGTAGTCAATGCTTTGGTATTGATGCTGGTATCTGCGGTCGTAAGCGGCTTTACGATTTCTAGTTTCTGGACCGCATTCTTTGCCAGTATCTTTATTTCTCTATTTAGCCTGTTTATCAGTGGCTTAGTTTTCTAATTCTTTTTCCTTAATTCGCACCAGGGTAAATATCCGACCAAGAGTGCAGTGCTGCTTTGCAGGGCTGTGACTTGGTTGCGAGTGATTTAGCATTCTCTGCCAAGATCGTTGCACCGCCCGTCAGAAACCCCAAGCCAATACTGACAGCACTATTCACTACACCCTCTTTATTAACCCCGGCTTGGGGTTTAAGCAAGGTGCCCTGCAGTTTTACAAGGCCACCCAAATTGACGCCAGTGGTCAGCCCAGATTTTTCTCTAGGATCAATCTTGATATTGAGAGATTCTGTTTTTAAATCTATTGAACCGGATAGCACCATATCTAAGCGGTCGGTTACAACTCCGATAGAGTCATTCAGGGTGATTTGACCATTGCTGACCGGCAAGTAGATAACCGCGCACTCTAAGAGCGTTTGGTCTGTTTTCTTACGCATGGGATTTACCGCATTCACAATCGAAATCATGAGATCGCCACTGCCATCAATAAAGCGAGAATCTAAACTGCTCTTACCAATAGAAATTTGCGCTGCGCCATTTGCCCTACTGGCAAGCTGATGCATTGAGTTTCCTGTGCTACGCAAATTGAAGGCTATCTGTGCATCACCACCCTTCACCTTGGTCTGAGCATCTATCGTATCCATCACTTGCTCTAAGGTGAACCCCTTCGCCAAGCCCTTCGCTGAAACTGTAGGATTTGCCCCTTGAAACTGAGAAAGACTCATCTGCACATTTGCACTGCCCTTGCCAAGACCAAAAGAGAGGTCATTAATATCAATCTTTGGACCGTTAAAGAGAAAGGTGCCCTTTAAATTCGTCATGGGTAGGTGCCCAGGAACACTCAACTCCTCAATATTCATCACCAGTTTGCCATGAGCCTCCGGCAGGACATCAAATGGCAAAATATCTTCGCTAAAGAAATATCGCCCTGATGGTGGGGAGACTCTCGCTGTAGCAGCACTTGTCCCGCCAGCCCCAGCAATTGCCGCCGAACCCACTAAGGGTGTCAACTCAAATGCTTTAGAGCTAAGCTTGATATCAAAGCTAGGGAGTGCCTTCGGCTTTTTATCGACTTCACCATTGATCTCCAGAGTCTTACCATTTACCGTCAAATTGAAATCCAAGGGTAATTTGACTGGACTAATATTCCAGTCATTTAATGCATCATGAAGATTGCCGGTATTGCCTTTAATGCCCAGTTGATAATTGCCATACTGTGCTTGCGCTGCCATTTCTGTTTTGGTGCTTCTGCCAATAATTGAAAGCCTCGGTATTGCAATCAAGGTTGGAGCTGAACCAAAACCCTGATAGCTCAAATTTGCATCAGTGATACTGAGATTTCTGATTCTGATTGGATCAATTTGATCCGAGGTCGATGTTGAAGGTGTGGCAGTTCCAGCTACAGCGCTATTGAGAGTCGAGGCAGAGGCATTACTAGAGCTAGAGGAAACAATGGGGAGTGTGAAATCCCAGTTACCATCACCAGATTTATTTGTCTGCAAGTAAGCATCAACGCCATTTAGAATAATTGCATTGAAGGCAACTTCTTTTTTCAATAGTGGAAGTAATTCAATATCCAACTCTAAGCGCTTGACTGTCAGCATATCAGCCTTACTCGCCCATGATGCATTGCTCAGAGTAACCTGCTCTGCAGTAATTCCAAGTGAAGGGAACAATTTCAAGCTAACAGGCCCAGCAATTTTCAAATCACGGCCCGTAGCATCCTTAATGGATGAGCTGAGTAATTGTGTGAGCTGAGCCGGGTTAATCGATGACGATGCATACCAAACTCCTAATATGGCGATAGTAAAAATTGCGGCTAAGACAAGCAAGAAGAGTTTGAGTGTTTTGTTCATTTCATCATCATTCTAAAGGGCTAGACTAAAATCCCTAGATGAGTACAGATAACTTACCGAAATGCCCCGCCTGCCAAGAAGACATGACCTATCCCGATGGCAATAACTATGTTTGCGCCCAATGCGGCCATGAATGGCCCATTGCTGCTGCAGTTGAGGAGGAGGTAGGTTTGATTGTGAAAGATGCGAATGGTAATCTTTTGGCAGATGGGGATAGTGTGACCCTGATTAAAGATCTCAAGGTAAAGGGTTCGTCGACTACCCTAAAGGTTGGCACCAAGATTAAGGGCATTCGTCTGGTTTCTGGTGACCATGAAGTGGACTGCAAAACAGAAGCAGGCAATATGTTGCTCAAAGCCTGCTTCCTAAAGAAAGCGTAATGTATTCGCCTAACCGGTGCTTGCCTTCTTGAGGACAGCGTAAATTTGATCTTTAATTAGCAGCTTCTCTTTTTTCAAAGTTTCAATCTGCTCTGGTGTGCTTGGCTCTTTATGGTCTTCCATACGCAAAATCTTTGCATCTAAATTATTGTGCTTATCAAACAGATGGGAAAAGTGACGGTCTGTTGTCTTTAATTTGGTAATTAATTCGCGGTATTCTGGAAACATAGATTCCCTCATTCAAAAGTAATTGGGTTCATTCATATTACGTGATTTCGGCGTATCAATTCCAGCCCAAGAGAAAAATAAGTCAGGCAACATATTAATTCCGCCCCTACCCTTGTAATTGGCAGGAAAAACCCCATATAGCTTTGGTCTTTATTGCAATTAATTTGCAGTAATATCTACCAGTGCTTAAGCACATTAACTACCAAAAAGAAGGGTAATAAACCATGGCTACAAAGAAGTCACCAGCAAAAAAGAAAGTAGCTACCAAGGTGGTAAAAAAAGCCCCTATAAAGAAAGCTGTCAAGAAAGTTGCCGCTAAAAAAGTGGCTGCCAAAAAGACAGTGAAAAAGGTAGTAAAACCAGTGGCGAAGAAAGTCGCTACAAAAAAGCCTGCTGCAAAAAAAGCGCCGGCTAAAAAACCCATCAAGAAATCAGCAGCAAAGAAGGTTGCCAAAAAGGCATCCTCTAAGTCGGCAGCTAAATCATCTAAGGTAGATCAATATGGTCTAGAAAAAGATGATGAGTTCTATGGCCTCTACTTTGCTAAATCTACTAGCAAAGGTTTAGTTGAAGTAAAACCTTGCACCTTCTCCCTCATGTACTGGTGGAAAGGCTTGCTTGGCTATCCTGACATGATCGAAATCTCTAAAGGCAGCAATACTGCCATGTTGCAGTTTGAATCTACTTTTGGCGGCGGCGATTCGGGCGAAACTGAATTAACGGAACATGATGTATTGGATATTGATCACATCATTGAAGTTGATGAAGAAGAAATGCTGATTTCCCTCTACTCTTATGTACCAATCCCAGTACCAGAGAAGTTGGTAGGTGCCTTAAGCCTGTCTATTCTCAATATCAACCCAGAAACTCGCTATGGCAGTCTAGAACTCTGCTCTACCGAGAATGAAGAAGGCGAAACAGAGCACTTCTTACGCTATCGTGCTGCTACTTATCTGCGTGGCATCAAGTCTGGCAAGGTTGAGGCAATTGAAAGCATGGTCACTAATGGCTCCGAGTTCTTTGGTCTTGCTTTAGATGCAATGTGCGTCAATAAGTCTATTAAGAAGTGGTTGCTTAGTTAAGACCTATCTACATAGATAGTTATACGTCATCGGAAAACGGTCATTGACCGTTTTCCGACTGTCGATCAGCGAAACAGTTCGCTTTCCAAGCTTCTTGCATTCTGCAAGAGCAGCTTCCTGAGCTTCACTCTCCTTAGCATCCTTTGGCGAATGCACGCCTATCGTTCCATCAGATTGCTGGTACACACCAAACTGACTTGCTGGGGTTGAGCATGCAAGCAAAATTAAGCTAGCACATAATAGGAAAAATCGATTCAATGCACTTTTAAAACTATTCATTTTTTTACCTTCAAAATCATTCGCACTATTCTATGCTTGCATATAGCCATATCTCAGATTAGTTCTACCATCACCAAACTCATCGTAATGAGATTTAGCCAAAGCTACCTTATCACCCTCAAGCGCAGCACGCTGTGCCTGAGTAAAGTTGTATAGTCGCGCAGAGTTATCACCAAAGATTGCCCTCTTGACTGGTCCATCAGCAGCGCCTAAAGGACTAAATCCATATTTCTTTTGCATATCCTCAGGGATCTCAAGGCGACGTAAGGCCTCAATCTGCCATTGTGGAGAGCCTGTCCAAATAGCATCCGTTCCCCAGACAACATGATCCGAACCAAGGCCCTGAATAAGTTGGCCTAACATAGCAGCGCATAGTCTTGGTTCAGCAATGGTGCTCTGAGCGAAGATTTGCCCTAAATCACCATAGACATTATTGACACCTGACTTTTGAGGAATCTGCGCCAAATCTGTTACCCAGTCAATTCGACCAGTACGCCTGAACTGCTGCCAGCCTTCATCCCAAGTGCCGCCTGTATAACGAAAGGCAGAGTGATAAATCACAAAATTCAATTGTGGCCAATCTTTTGCCGCCTTAGCAACATCATCTACCTTGGCATAAGGCAAAAGATGTGGGTACTGCTGCGTTACCGAGGGCGGATATAAGCCTTTATGCACGCAGACATTAGCAAGGCTTGGCTGTGCCTTACTCCACTTTGCTAGCTTTTCGTAAAACGGATAAAGCAATTTCTCATCATCAAGCCGCCACGGATGTGTAGAAAGCTGCTTATTGGTATTGTCGCCAATGGTGTATCCCTTAAATGAATCTGGCTTCAAGTTCTCGTAATCAGCTTCTGCTTTCTCTAACCAACCTGGCATACCTGGCATGAAAATCGCATGGGAGAACATGCGCTTAGATCCAGCCTCTTGATTTACAGTCTTGCGCGCCTGCGCCTTCATTTCATTAGTTAAGAACCAGTCTCGAGGATCTTCAGAGCCCGACCCAGAAATTAAGGCAACCTTGGTATCGCTATCTAAGAAAATTTCTTTAAAGTAGTTGGCAAACTTCAAGTCATCCAAAGTTTGTGGCTTACCAGCCAAAGCAGGGTTCCAAGCCGCCCTCCCTACTGCTTCGCGTGATCTCACAAACCCTTCCAAACGCGTGTCATCTCTTAGAAAGTGAGTGTGCATGTCCATGATGAATTGGCTTTTGAGCGAAGCAGCACGTTCGTTTGCCAACTCTGGTGTTGCTGCCTCAGCCTGACTAACCCCATACAGCGGGCCAAAGGTTTCATTCATCGCAACAAAAGCTGCTGCCATTCCAGCAGCACCTTGAAAGAATCTACGTCGCGATACACCTTGATGCTTTGCAAGCCTTGAACCAATTTCTCTAACGCGCCTCTCAAATTCTTTTTGCTTAGGTGTTTGAGGGGCAGGCATAAACTCATCACTAGAAATCGCCTGTGTCGGAATGGGCGAGCGAAATGAAGCAGTTTCTGCAGGAATTAATTTCTCTATCTCATCAGGCGTCATCATGATATGCGTTTCCAATAACAAAAAATGTTAGCTTCTTTGGTACCGCTTTACTGTATCGCAAACTAACTATTAGAGGAATACTTCTGAGTTCAATGCCTTGTATTGAGGGAATTGGCGGAGAGGGAGGGATTCGAACCCTCGGTAGGTTTGACCCTACGCCTGATTTCGAGTCAGGTACATTCGACCACTCTGCCACCTCTCCGAATCGATGGGTCATTATAGCCAGCGATACATAAAACCATCCCGGTGATATTGGCTTAAAAATTGACAGGCCACACCCAATAATTTACATTAGTATAGATATACATTTATGTATATCTATTTAAGGACTAATCATGAATATCCAAATTTCAAAATGGGGCAATAGCCTGGCACTTCGTATTCCAGCTAGCTTCATCAAAGAAATCAAGCTAAAAGATGGGGACAAAGTTGAAGCAACCCTTTCAAAGGATGGCTCATTAGTCATTCGACCTCAAAAATTAGAACGCAAAGAAATTGCCGCTCAACTAAGAGCATTCAGAGCTACGTTGAAGATGGGCAAATCAGTAATGGAGGAAGTTCGCTCAAAGGCGCGCTACTGATGATCTATATTGATACCAGTATTTTTGTGGCCTTGTGTACAACTGAACCGAAAAGTGATGCCGTTGATAAATGGCATGATAAAAGCTCTGCAAAAATGATCTCCTCGACTTGGGCATTTACTGAATTTTCCAGTGCTCTCAGTCTTAAAGTCAGAACCAATCAAATAACGGAGAAGCAGAGTCGTGAGGCTTGGAAAAAATTTGACACTCTTTGCCAAAATGATATAGAGCTAATGCCCATTGAGAGTAAGACTTATTATTCTGCAGGAATTTTAGTGATTGACAGCAAATCAAATTTAAGGGCTGGAGATGCGTTACATCTCGCAGCCGCAAAATCTTTCAAAGCAAAATCAATCATCACCCTTGATAAAGTACTCGAAAAGAATGCTTCTCGGCTAAAAATAAAAACTATAGTTCTTTAGGGGCTGACTATAGCGGGCCTTAAATTACCCAAAGCGAGTGGTAATTAAGGCTAGAGGTACACCATTACTCACAGACGCCTGTTAAGAGAAGTCCACCAGAAAAGAATCCAAATGGGTACTTTCCGTCTTTTGCAAACCCTTCGATACTGAGATAGTCTACAAAGGCGCCATTTTGGCCTGCAGCCTTTTGTGTCCAAATGACTTTATAAGAATTGGTCTTGCTTCCAGATGCAATTACCTTAGGTTTTCCTAAAGAATCCATTACATCGCCAATAACTTCGCCAGTTTTCTTGATCACTGCAAATTCTTGACCTACTCTGGGGCTATCTTTAATGATATCTAACTCACCATTACTTTTGATGTAGGCATCACTCAACACCTCACAGCGATAGGTTTTTTCGGCTGCAAAAGCACCTGAAGAAATAAATGATGCGCCAATCAGAAATAAAAATAACGAGCGCTTATTCATTTGAGAGAGCTCTTTTTTGCTTGATTAATTATTAAACTGGTTTGAGTACTTCTACGCCACCCAAGTAAGGCTGGAGTGCTTTAGGAATCGCAATACTGCCGTCGATTTGTTGCTTGTTTTCGATCAATGCAACCAATGCTCTTCCCACTGCTAGTCCAGAACCATTTAAGGTATGAACCAATTCAGGCTTGCCCTGACCTGCTTTAAATCTAGCTTGCATGCGACGTGCTTGGAAGTCACCCATGCTTGAGCACGAACTAATCTCGCGATAGGCTTTTTGTGAGGGCACCCATACCTCTAGGTCATAGGTCTTCGTACTGCCGAATCCCATATCACCAGTACAGAGCAATACTTTTCTATAAGGCAACTCGAGTAATTCAAGAATCTTTTCTGCGTGACCCGTTAAATCCTCAAGGGCTTGCATAGAGTCCTCTGGTTTGGTGATTTGCACTAACTCGACTTTGTCGAACTGATGTTGACGGATCATACCGCGCACATCACGACCATAACTACCGGCTTCAGAACGGAAGCACGGAGTATGAGCCACAAATTTCAATGGCAGAGTATCTGCGTTGACGATCTCATCACGAACCAAATTGGTTACCGGAACTTCTGCCGTTGGAATGAGATAGAAGTTTTCTGTCTTGGCCTCGCCTGCCCCATCTTCGCCACCCATCTGACGTGGCACCTTAAAGAGATCTTCTTCAAATTTAGGTAGTTGGCCAGTACCACGCATGGAAGCAGCATTTACCATGTAGGGTGCATACACTTCTTGGTAACCATGATTTGTAGCGTGAGTATCGATCATGAACTGCGCTAGAGCACGGTGCAATCTCGCGATTGGTCCCTTGAGAACAACAAAGCGTGAACCACTGATCTTCGCTGCTACTTCAAAATCTAATCCTAATGGACCACCAAGATCTACGTGATCTTTAACCTCAAAATCAAACATGGGCTCTGTACCCCAACGTTTGATCTCTTGATTTTCAGTTTCATCTTTACCAGTTGGTACAGACTCGTCAGGTAAATTTGGAATCCCCATCAAGAAATCAGAAATCTCTGCCTGCAAAACAGCTAAACGAGCGGCACCTGATTCCATATCAGCATTGACCCCGGCAACTTCAGCCATTTCAGCAGAGGCATCTTCGCCCTTGCCCTTCTTCATGCCAATCGCTTTTGATAATTGATTGCGCTTTGCTTGCAATTCCTCGGTACGGGTTTGCAAAGACTTGCGCTCAGACTCCAGGGCGTTGAATTTCTCAACATCAAGCTGAAATTTACGAGTAGCTAAGCGCGCTGCTACTGCAGCGATATCTTTACGGAGTAATTGCGGATCGATCATATGTTGCTCTAGTTTTCAATATAGGCTCTAGTTTAAGCGTAAGACTTCAGCCCCTGCGGGTGGGGTGAAATTAAAGCGATTGACTGGCAAATTGACGTTGAGCTGGATCTTATCCAGAGTAACCAGAACCACGCTGCCTAGGCCATCCATTAACTCCAATGCTTTAGGTAGGCCATTCGCCATGCCGATCGAAATCTTGGTGTACGGCAAATCATTTTGCTTCTTGGCATTGGGATCACTTTTCGGAACCAAGGCAACCCACTTCATACCAGAGCGCTCCTCGCCTTCAATTAAATCAAAATGTTGATCTAAAGAATTTTCACCAAACAGAATAGCTGCTGGTGTCGATGCCAGCGCTTGCCCAGCTGGGCGAAAGGTTGCTTGATTTAAATCTTTATCCCACAAAATGAGTTGATTGCCATTGGCGATCAGTTTTTGTTCATAGGGCTTTTGAGTATCCCAAACAAAACGACCAGGACGCTGAAATACAAAGCGGCCTTGTGTTTGACGAACCACTTTAAGACCTTTGTCTTGTGACTCATTTGCCTTAGGTGCGCGCAACTGTTGCTGCATAAAGTCACCTTCTGCTGTTTTGGAATTCCGCACAAACTGACGCAGCTGCTCTGCACCACTCTCGCTTTGAGAGATTGCCGTACCTGAAAATAGAATCGTTGCAATACCGAAGGTGATTTGAATCGTTACTGCAGATAAGAATCTTTGCAAGGTGTTTCCTACTCTGAAGAGCGATGCAAAATCTCGCGATTGCCGCCATTGCCCATCTTCGATACAAGACCGGCTTTTTCCATATCCTCGAGCAAGCGTGCCGCGCGGTTGTAGCCAATGCGCAAGTGACGCTGAACTAATGAGATCGATGGACGCTTATTTTCTAGAACGATGGCAACCGCTTGATCATAGAGAGGGTCAGCCTCACCACCGCTCTCACCTGTTAAAGCATCGATATTAGATTCATCTGCGCCTTCGAGCACGCCATCGATGTAATTGGCTTCGCCCTTCTCTTTGAGCCACTCCACCACACGGTGTACTTCATCATCCGATACGAATGCACCATGAACACGCACAGGCAATCCAGTACCTGGGGCCATGTAGAGCATGTCACCCATACCCAACAATGCTTCTGCACCCTGCTGATCCAAAATCGTACGGCTGTCGATCTTGCTGCTGACCTGGAAAGAAATGCGAGTTGGTACGTTGGCTTTAATCAAGCCGGTAATCACATCAACGCTAGGACGTTGTGTCGCTAATACCAAGTGGATACCAGCAGCACGTGCTTTTTGTGCGATACGCGCAATCAACTCTTCAATCTTCTTGCCGGAGACCATCATCAAGTCAGCCAACTCATCGATCACGATGACGATGACGGGCGCTTTATAGATTGGCTCAGGATCGTCCGGTGTCAAGCTAAATGGATTGGTGAGCTTCTCACCTTTTTCTTCTGCTTCCAGAATCTTCTTATTAAAACCAGCAAGATTACGTACGCCAAACTTACTCATGAGTTTGTAGCGACGCTCCATCTCATTTACAGCCCAGTTCAGCGCGTTGTACGCTTGCTTCATATCAGTGACCACTGGGCAAAGCAAGTGTGGAATCTTGTCATAGATAGCCATCTCGAGCATCTTTGGATCAATCATGATCAGACGCACTTCATCAGGCTTGGCCTTAAAGAGCAGAGACAGAATCATGGCATTGATACCAACTGACTTACCAGCACCAGTAGTACCCGCTACTAAACAGTGCGGCATCTTCGCCAAGTCAGCCACCATGGGGCTACCAGAAATATCTTTACCTAAAGCGAGGGTGAGCAATGAATGGTTGTCGTTGTAGACCTGTGAAGTCAGAATCTCTGACAAGTAAACCGACTGACGTGTTGGGTTTGGCAATTCCAAAGCCATGCAAGTTTTACCTGGAATTGTTTCCACAACACGCATACTCACAACACCTAGTGAGCGAGCCAGGTCGCGAGAGAGGTTCACAATCTGACTACCCTTCACACCAATCGCTGGATCAATCTCGTAACGCGTAACTACTGGACCAGGGTAAGCAGCAATGACCGTTACTTGCACATTAAATTCTGCTAGCTTGCGCTCGATTAAACGAGAGGTAAATTCCAAAACATCAGCAGAGATGGTTTCTTTTGCTTCTGGCACTGGATCGAGTAATGCAAGTGGAGGCAATTCTGAATCAGGAATGTCAACAAATAATGGTTGTTGTTTCTCACGCTCTACCCGGGCACTCTTTGGAATCTCTACTGGAGCACGCACGATTTGAACTGGGGCTGCCACTTCAACGCGCCCCCGAATCTCTTCAACAAATTCTTCGCGCTCTTCAGCTGCAGCTTCACCAAGCTTACGATCCTCTTCACTGTCTCGATGCTCACGAATGCGTAGAAAAGTCACTTCTAAGAAGCGCCCTACTTTTTCTGCAACATCCAACCAAGAGAAATGGAGGAACAAAGACAGTCCAGCACAGAGCCCAAAGAGAAGAACGAGCGTTGCACCTGTAAAACCTAAGGACATTTGCAGGGGGTCACCGATCAACTCACCCAAAATGCCACCAGGCGGTCTAGGGAGCTCCCAGGACAGCGAATGCATCCTAATAGACTCAAGACCCATACTGCAAACTAAAGTCAGGCCAAAGCCCAACCAACGCATTAATAAAGAGTCGGGCTTGGCATCTGGATCAGGGGGCAATGGAATACTCCAGAGCTCACGCCAGCCATGGAGAACCCGACGTCCAAAAAGCACCACCCACCAAAAGGCAGAAATACCAAAGATATAAAGCATTAAATCGGCTAAATAGGCGCCAAAACGACCACCCAGGTTCTTAGGGGCCTCAAAACTAGCATGGGACCAGGCTGGATCCGCCTTGGAATAAGTCAGCAAAATGGCAAATAGTCCAAGGCATAGACCCAAGGAAATGAACCAGCGCGCCTCTAGGAGCAGGCGGGGCATCCGGCCTTGCCCACCATTATCTGGGGGCTGGGGTAATTGGGACTTCGGGTATACGGTTCTGGCCATGTTCTGCTGATTGTAAACAAGCAAATCTATAATTTGGGTATGACTACAAATACCCCAAAACACTCCAAAGTTCTTATCCTCGGTTCAGGCCCTGCTGGCTATACCGCCGCAGTCTACGCCGCCCGAGCCAATTTAAAGCCTACCCTCATTACTGGCTTGGCTCAAGGGGGTCAATTGATGACTACCACTGACGTTGAAAACTGGCCAGCTGATGCCGATGGCGTCCAAGGCCCAGAGCTGATGGACCGCTTTTTGAAACATGCTGAGCGCTTTAATACCGAAATCATTTTTGATCATATTCATACAGCAGCGCTTAAAGAGAAGCCGATTCGCTTGGTTGGCGATTCTGGAACCTACACCTGCGATGCCTTAATTATTTCCACAGGTGCGTCCGCTCAATACATTGGCCTGCCCAGTGAAGAAGCATTCATGGGTCGCGGCGTTTCTGGTTGTGCAACTTGCGATGGTTTTTTCTACCGCAATCAAGATGTGTGTGTAGTCGGTGGCGGTAACACAGCGGTTGAAGAAGCGCTCTACCTCACTGGCATTGCTAAAAAAGTGACCGTGATTCATCGTCGCGATAAATTCCGTGCCGAGCCGATTCTGAATGATCGCCTGATGGCTAAAGTTGCTGAAGGCAAAGTGGAGCTGAAATTGAATGCCACTCTTGACGAAGTTCTCGGCGATGAAAAAGGTGTGACTGGTGTTCGCATCAAGAAACAAGATGGCAGCACTGAAGATATTGCAGTAACTGGCGCCTTTATTGCGATTGGTCACAAACCAAACACCGACCTATTTGTTGGTCAGCTCGATATGAATAACGGCTACATCAAAACTCACTCAGGCCTTGAGGGTAATGCCACAGCTACCAACATCCCTGGTGTGTTTGCTGCTGGTGACGTACAAGACCACATCTATCGCCAAGCTATTACCAGCGCTGGCACAGGCTGTATGGCTGCATTGGATGCACAGCGTTATTTAGAGACTTTGGAATAAGTTTCTAAACTTATAATAATAAAAATGCCTAGAAATGCTAGGCATCTTTATTGGGACGTTTTTTCTAAACCCAATTTTCAAGGGCAAGATTAGGGACTCTTTTAAATTCGGATAGATTATTTGTTACCAGGGTTAAACCATGACTTCTAGCATGAGCCGCAATATGAATATCATTTACTCCAATAGGTTTACCCTTACTCTCCAAGAATGATTTGATTTGACCATAATGCTGGGTTGCATTTATGTCATACGGTAAAACTTCTAAATGACTGACAAAGTCTTCAATGTTATTAAGATTACTTTCAACCTGTTGACTCTTTTCTGCGCCATACATCAACTCCGCCAACGTAATTGTTGATATAGCCATTCGGTTTGCATTTTTATTGAAGACCTTAAGCACTTCTAGTGGCTTTCGCTTCATTACATAAATAACAATATTGGTATCTAGCAAGTACTTAAGCATTAGAGAGACTCTCTATCACTTTGCTCTTGAGAGCCTCTTTCATTCATAAAATCATCACTTACACGAGCATCGCCCAAAAAGTAGTTGTCCCACATGTTTTCAATTGGGGCAATTATTCGCTCCCGACCCTTTGCGCGAACATTAACCTTGCGAACATTTTCTGGCAGCCGCATTTCAGCAGGCAATCTCACGGCTTGAGTCCGGTTATTTGTAAAAACAGTTGAAATAGCCATAATTTTTAATCTCCCAGTGTATATAGCAATTGTATATTGCATCAAACGCCTATGCAATCCCCAAAAAATACCCTTCTAAGCATCTATAGCTTAGGGGAATTATTAATAAAGCATTCCCACTCCAGATCATCTTGCTTTTCTTGCTGCATGATTTGCTCTTCGGTGGTTGCATCTAATTTAGATTTGTCAACAAACCCCTTGGGGAATGTTGTTGGATTACTTGGGTCGACCTGGATTTTTATGATTTCAATTTCACTCATACCCAAATAATAATCCCCCTCATTACAGCCTATCTCAGACCCGTAAATAAAAAGCCTAGCAATGCTAGGCTTTTTATTTACGCAACAACGATTGTTATCTTGAGATCACTGGCAAGAGTGGCACGATGAGCAATGCCACGATGTTGATGATCTTAATGAGTGGGTTTACTGCAGGACCAGCAGTGTCTTTGTAGGGATCGCCTACAGTGTCACCAGTCACAGCAGCTTTGTGTGCCTCAGAACCTTTACCGCCGAAGTTACCTTCTTCGATATATTTCTTAGCATTGTCCCAAGCGCCACCGCCCGTACACATCGAGATCGCTACGAACAAGCCCGTCACGATCGTACCCATGAGTAAGCCACCCAATGCAGCAGGTCCAAGCAAGAGACCAACAACAATTGGTGCAACTACTGGAAGCAATGATGGAACAATCATTTCTTTAATCGCTGCAGAAGTAAGCATGTCTACAGCTTTGCCGTATTCAGGCTTAGCAGTACCTTCCATGATTCCTGGGATATCTCGGAACTGACGACGCACTTCCTCTACCACCGCACCAGCACAACGACCTACTGCTTCCATCGCCATTGCGCCGAACAAGTAAGGAATCATGCCTCCGATAAACAGACCAATGATCACCATATGGTTCGACAAATCAAAAGATACTTGTTGACCGATACCCTCTAATGCATGGGTGTAGTCAGCAAAGAGCACTAATGAAGCCAAGCCAGCAGAACCAATCGCATAGCCTTTGGTCACTGCTTTAGTGGTGTTCCCTACAGCATCTAATGGATCAGTAATATCGCGCACTGCTTGTGGCAAACCTGCCATCTCAGCAATACCACCTGCATTATCAGTAATTGGACCGTATGCATCTAGGGCAACCACAATACCGGCCATTGACAACATGGAAGTAGCAGCAATCGCAATGCCATACAAACCTGCTAACCAATACGCTGCGTAAATCGCTGCGCAAACAAACAGCACTGGGTAAGCAGTGGACTTCATCGAGATGCCTAAACCAGCAATGATGTTAGTGCCGTGACCTTTGGTTGAAGCTTCAGCAATATGCTGTACTGGCTTGAACTGCGTACCAGTGTAGTACTCGGTAATCCATACCAAGGCTGCAGTTAGCAAAAGGCCAACAATCGTTGCACCAAATAAACGCCACTGACTGCCTGGAATGCCTAATGCGTCATCAGGCATGATGAAGTTCGTTACAAAGTAGAAGGCAACGAGTGACAAACCGCCAGCAATGATGAGGCCTTTGTACAAAGCAGGCATTACGTTCTTCATGCCTGGGGTTGCCTTCACAAAAGAACAGCCAATGATGGAGGCAATAATCGATACACCACCCAGCACCAATGGATAAACGATTGCTGCGACTGGAGCACCCGTCACCATGAGTGAGCCCAGCACCATTGTTGCAATCAAGGTCACTGCATACGTTTCAAATAAGTCAGCGGCCATGCCTGCGCAATCACCAACGTTATCACCTACGTTATCGGCAATCACAGCAGGATTACGTGGGTCATCTTCAGGAATCCCTGCTTCAACTTTACCAACTAAGTCAGCACCAACGTCTGCACCTTTGGTAAAGATACCCCCGCCCAAACGCGCAAAGATGGAAATCAATGAAGATCCAAATGCTAAGCCAATGAGAGGATGCAATACGGAAGAGAGGTCTTGTCCTGCGCCAATCGAGACGAGGAACATAAAGAACAAGCCAACGCCTAAGAGACCAAGGCCTACTACCAACATACCAGTAATAGCACCACCCTTAAATGCTACGTTAAGCGCTTCATTCATTCCTTTAGTAGCCGCTTCAGCAGTGCGCACGTTTGCGCGAACTGAAACATTCATACCAATGAAGCCGCAAGCACCAGAGAGGACTGCACCCACGACAAATCCAATCGCTGTCGCAAAATCCAAAAAGAGTGCCATCAGAATGGTCAGAACCACTCCCACTACAGCAATCGTTTTATATTGGCGCGATAGATAGGCTGCTGCACCCTGCTGAATCGCCTCTGCAATTTCTTGCATCTTGGCATTGCCCGTACTTTGCTTCAAAATCCAGCCGCGCATCACAAAACCGTAAATCACGGCCAGGACACCGCACGCCAAGGCAAAATACAAGCCTAAAGTGACATTGCTCATACTTGAACTCCCTAAAGTTGATCTTTATTGTTTTGTATTAACCGCGCTTAGGTAGACCCCGTTTCTGAAAGCTTTAAACTATGGTCTTTAAGCTGTATCAGTATGTAGCAGAATCACCCCTGCGCCCCCTCAATAGGATCAGGGTATTTACTAATCATTATTCGGAGTATTTATGAGTCTCGACAACGTCAAGCCAGGCAAAAAGATCCCTGAGAGCTTCAACGTCATTATTGAAATCCCAATGAACGCTGATCCAGTGAAGTACGAAGTGGATAAAGAGAGTGGCGCTATTTTCGTTGACCGTTTCATGGGCACTGCAATGCACTATCCGTGTAACTATGGCTACATCAATAAAACGATCGCCGGTGATGGCGACCCTGTTGATGTTCTCGTCATTACTCCATTCCCCCTCATTCCAGGTGTGGTAGTTGCTTGCCGCGCGATTGGCGTTTTGCAAATGGAAGATGAAGGCGGTGAAGACGCCAAGTTGTTGGCAGTTCCAGAAGACAAAATTTTGCCAATCTATACCCATTGGCAAAAACCAGAAGATATGAACCCATTGCGTTTAAATCAAATCCAACACTTTTTTGAGCACTACAAGGATCTTGAAAAAGGCAAGTGGGTCAAAGTTAAAGGCTGGGGTGGCGTTGCGGATGCTCATAAAGAAATTCTTGAGGGCATCGATCGTTACAACAAAGAGCACGCTTAATCTAGCGCTCATTAATTAATAGCAAAGGCTTTGTGATTCGGAGTGAACGCACCAAAAATTGCCTTGGCCCAAATCAACCCTCTACTGGGTGATCTGGCTGGCAACGCGCAACTGATTCACAAAGCCGCTCTAGAGGCCTTTTCCCAAGGCGCTAAGCTCGTGGTGACACCAGAGCTTTCTCTTACTGGTTATCCCCCAGAAGATTTATTGCTACGCCCTGCGTTTATCCAAGCAGCGGAGCAGCAGCTTGAGATCTTGATGAAAGAGTTGGCCCAGCATGCCGACCTTACGGTCATCGTAGGTCATCCAAAACAAACTTCTAGGGGTCTGCAAAACTATGCATCTGTTTTGCGCAACGGCAAAGTCATCGCAGGATATGCCAAACAAGAATTGCCCAATCATGAAGTCTTTGATGAGGTGCGCTACTTTGTACCTGGTAATCAACCCTGCGTATTTGAATGCGAAGGTATTCAATATGGTTTGATTCTCTGCGAAGATGCTTGGCACCCCAGTCCTGCGAAACAAGCTCACGCTGCTGGCGCAAAAATCCTACTCGTTGCAAATGCTTCCCCCTATCACCTGAAAAAAGAAGCACTGCGTATTGATGTGTTGCGTAGCCACATAGACCAAACTAAGATGCCTTTGGTGTATGTCAATGCAGTTGGTGGTCAAGATGAGTTGGTATTTGATGGCGGATCATTTGCGCTTAATAAAAGCAGTGAAGTGGTGATGTCTATGCCCCAGTTTGAAACTGGCCTAGGTATTGTGGATGTTAGCCCCACAGGTGAGCTCGAAAAAGGCTTAATCTCTCCACCCCAAAGCGTTGAGGCGCAAGCCTATCAAGCCTTGGTTTTGGGTGTTCGTGATTACGTGACCAAGAATCGCTTCCCAGGCGTGATTATTGGCCTCTCAGGTGGCGTAGATTCTGCTCTAGTACTAGCCATTGCAGTGGATGCCCTGGGCGCAGATAAAGTACGTGCCGTGATGATGGCGTCCCGTTATACGGCCGACATCTCTTGGATCGATGCCCGTGAACTAGCTAAGAATCTTGGCGTTCAATATGATGAGATTCCAATTAGTGGTCCTGTAGATGCTTTAGAACAATCTTTAGCAGAGCAATTTAAGGGCATGAAGGTCGATGCCACCGAAGAAAATATTCAAGCACGTGTGCGGGGCACGATGCTCATGGCACTCTCGAACAAGACAGGTAGATTAGTACTCACCACTGGCAATAAGAGTGAAATGGCTGTTGGCTATTGCACTCTTTATGGTGATATGGCCGGCGGCTTTGCAGTGATTAAAGATATCGCCAAAACCTTGGTCTACCGCCTGTGTGCTTATCGCAATAGCATTGCTCCAATCATTCCAGAACGAATCCTGACACGCGCCCCTTCCGCTGAATTGCGCCCCGATCAAAAAGACCAGGACAGCCTACCCTCTTATGAAGTCTTAGACGGCATCGTTGAGCGCTATATGGAACAAAACCAATCAATCCAAGAAATCATTGCCGCGGGCTTTGACGCTGAGAGCGTTGAAAAAGTGACCCGCTTGATCAAATTAAACGAGTACAAGCGTCGCCAAGCCCCTCCAGGAGTACGCGTCACCACCCGCGCATTTGGCCGCGACTGGCGCTATCCGATTACCTCTCAATTTAGAGCTTAGACGGTCAGAGAAGGCCAAATTTGGCACTTCCTTCCAGTTCTAGGTATGATTACTGCAATAGGGAGAAATACATGAAACTCATTACATCCATCATTAAACCGTTCAAACTCGATGAAGTTCGTGAAGCCTTGGCTGAAGTGGGCGTTACCGGCTTAACCGTGACCGAAGTCAAAGGCTTTGGCCGTCAAAAAGGTCATACCGAACTCTATCGTGGCGCTGAATACGTAGTCGACTTTTTGCCTAAGGTAAAAGTAGAGGCTGTTGTTCCTACTGATCGTGTTGAGGTTGCACTCGAGGCTATTACCAAAGCTGCACGTACCGGCAAAATTGGTGACGGGAAAATTTTCGTTACTGCAGTTGAGCAGGTTATTCGCATTCGCACTGGCGAAACAAACGAATCAGCAGTTTAATCAAACCGCCTTTTAAAAACTCAGGGATTAACGTAACTGAGAATCTGTTGGAGCGGCAGGCTGAACGATTTCAACCGGCTCCAAAATAATCGTCTTAGCAGTGGTATTAGATAGGCGAACTTTTACGCCTTGGTAATACATATCCACTTGAGCCTGCCCAGAGGTTAAGACCTTTAGAGGCGGCTTTCCGAAAACACTTGCTCCCACTCCAGGCTCCAAGGTTTTGTTTTGAGTCTTGCCGCTAGCATCAACTACACAAACCGTTTGCGCAGTCTTCGATTGCAAATACACCATATCACCAGCTTTTTTAGGCGCATCCGTTTTGTAACTCGCTGCTGAAGCATCAGCCGCAGGACATTCCGCAGAAACTGCTGGAGCAGCTACCGAAGCAGGCGGGGCAACGGCAAAGGCGGCTGCACCCGGCTTTTCCTCTGGCTTAATCTCGACCGGCGGCTCTGCTGGTGGATTTACTGGAGCAGACTCTTCAATAATGACGACCTCCTCCTTCACCGGCTCCGGAAAAAATAAGGGGCGCAGATTTACAGCGGAAAACACTAATGCCACAGCAATACCCAAAAGAATCAATAATTTTTTCTGAGGATTTTTTTGATTACTAGATGGTGCTGATGAAATAACACTAGTTTCTTTTACTTTTGCAGCAGCCTTAATCTCACTAGACTTCACTGGTGCCGTATTTTTTTCTACTGGCAGAGTATTTTTCGCGTCAGCAGATTTTGTCTCCGCCACTACCGCTTCGGTATCTATTTTTTTCGCTGGTGGTGCGGCACCAAAATCAAAAGCATCTTCTTCTTTCAGCTTTAACAGTGCTGCAACTTTTTTTGCTGCGGTGACTTTAATTTGTGGGCCATAGAAAGAACTGGATTCACCATTTTCGATTTGTTCAATTTGGCGAACAGATAGACAAGCCATTCCAGATAAATCTTTCGTGCTTAAACCAAGACTCTCCCGAGCTTTTAAAAAAGCTTCTTTTCGAATCTCTGGAAGTTTTGCTTGATTGCCCACTGAGGATCTATCTCACTATTTGTTATTTTGATAACTCTAATCTGTTGATAACTTTAATACTTTATTGAATATTAGTACTTATGTACCATTAGGGTAATTAGCTTTTGGGCTAGTGACTCAAGGGATGATTCTCTAAGTCTGACTCAAGGTATTTCTTTACCAAGTTCTGTACTGAATCCACGTGCATCTTATCCATCACCCGAGCCTTATGGACCTTAATGGTGGCATCGGTAGTGCCCAACTTCACCGCTATGTCCTTATTTAGTAGCCCTTGTACCAACAATGCACAGACTTCACGCTCTCTGGGAGTCAGACTCTCATAATCTCGTTTGGTTTCTACATCAATAGAAACGCGCTTTAATTGTCTTCTATCAAAATCAATTGCATCAGCAACTGCCTTTAACAACTCTTCCAAATTGAATGGTTTGAACAGAAAGTCGAGCGCACCCTTTTTTAAGCCTTGAACAATTTGATGTGGATGGCTTTGACCACTCACAAACACGATGGGGGTTTTGCGGCCATATTTGAGGAGCTGCTCTTGCAAATCTAGTCCTGTCATATCGGGCATTTGCATATCTAAGAGGATCACGGCTGGAGAGACAGGTACGGACTTTTCCATAAATACCTTGGCTGACGCATAGTCATCTACCAGGTAGCCCAGCTCACGCAGCATTCTAGATAACGAGACTCGCATAGATTCGTCATCATCAATCAGGTAGATATGTCCAGCTTTAGTCATTGAATTTAAAGGAAAAAGGGGTTGATAAGAAAATGTACTACAGCCTAATCTACTAAGCTATTAGCTATCAAGCTAATATTTAGCGCCTAAATTGATGATTTGTATAGTTTTTTTGTATTGCAGCGCAGCATATTATGAGGTCAAGCCTACCTTTTTAAGCTAGGCACCTCCGAACCGATCTCACGGCACAATAGAGCCTTTCGCAATGAACCTTTTCTGGAGTAATAAGCATGAAACGCCTTAACGAACGCTCACGCATGGTCACCGAGGGAGTCGCTCGCGCACCTAATCGCTCGATGTATTACGCCATGGGTTATCAAGAAAAGGATTTTTCTAAGCCAATGGTTGGCGTTGCAAATGGCCATTCCACTATCACCCCTTGTAATAGTGGCTTACAAAAATTAACAGATGCTGTCGTGATTGCCCTGGAAGAAGCTGGCGCAAAAGCACAAACCTTTGGCACACCAACTGTCTCTGATGGTATTGGCATGGGTACTGAAGGTATGAAGTACTCTCTTGTCTCTCGCGAAGTCATCGCCGACAGTATTGAGACTTGTGTCAACGGTTTATGGCAAGACGGCGTCGTTGTGATTGGTGGTTGCGATAAAAATATGCCAGGCGGCATGATGGCAATTGCTCGTACTAACGTTCCAGCAATTTATGTTTATGGCGGCACGATTAAGCCGGGTCATTACAAAGGTAAAGATCTCAATATCGTCTCTGCATTTGAAGCTGTTGGTGAATTTACATCCGGCCGCATGAATGAAGAAGATCTCAAAGGAGTAGAGCAGAACGCCTGTCCAGGTAGCGGCTCATGCGGTGGTATGTATACAGCCAATACCATGAGTTCCTCCTTTGAGGCCCTGGGTATGAGCCTGCCCTACTCTTCTACGATGGCCAACGAAGATGGCGAAAAAGTGGCTAGCGCTGCAGAATCTGCCCGTGTTTTAGTAGAAGCCATTAAGAACAATTTACGCCCACGCGACATCATCACTAAGAAATCGATTGAGAACGCAGTGAGTGTCATTATGGCAGTTGGCGGCTCTACTAACGCGGTATTGCATTTCTTAGCGATTACTAGTGCTGCGGAAATCGACTGGACGATTGATGACTTTGAGCGCATTCGTAAGCGTGTTCCAGTCATTGTTGACATGAAACCATCGGGCACGTATTTAGCAACCGACCTACATCAAGCTGGCGGTATTCCGCAAGTGATGAAGATTTTGCTCGATGGCGGATTGCTTCATGGTGATTGCATGACGATCACTGGCAAAACCATTGCTGAAGTATTGAAGGATGTTCCCTCTGTACCACGCGCTGATCAAAAAGTGATTCGCACTTTAGACAATCCTTTGTACAAGCAAGGTCACTTAGCGATTCTGAAAGGCAATATCTCTCCAGAAGGTTGCGTCGCCAAGATTACAGGCCTCAAGAACCCATCGATTACTGGTCCTGCTCGTGTCTTTGATTCTGAGGACGATGCGATGGCGGCGATCATGGCGCAAAAGATCAAAGATGGTGACATCGTGATCATTCGCTACGAAGGTCCTAAAGGTGGTCCTGGTATGCGTGAAATGCTCTCCCCAACCTCTGCATTAGTTGGTCAGGGCTTAGGTGAGTCTGTGGGCCTGATTACTGATGGTCGTTTCTCTGGTGGCACTTGGGGCATGGTCGTTGGTCACGTTGCTCCTGAGGCTTATGTTGGCGGCACGATTGCCCTGATCAATGAAGGTGACTCAGTGACTATCGATGCACATAAGTTACTCATTCAACTCAATGTAAGTGATGAAGAAATTGCTAAGCGCCGTGCAGCCTGGAAGCAACCTAAGCCTCGCTATACCCGCGGTCTCTTGGCAAAGTATGCAAGTCTTGCAAGCAGTGCCAGCAAGGGAGCAGTGACCGATTTAGATCTAGATCTCACCTAAATAGATGAGCGGCAAAACAAAAGCCCCTGATTGTGTTCAGGGGCTTTTTATTTATAACGCTTAGATTGCTTAGTGCTTCATGGCTCCGCCATGTCCAGCACCCATTGCATTCACAGGCATCTTCACATCAACCTCGCCTGCCTTTGCAAACTTCAGCTTGACTGGGACAGTTTCACCAGCAGCCAAAGGAGTCTTGATATTCATAAACATTAAATGCAAACCGCCTGGTTTGAGCTCAACCGCACCATTAGCAGGCACAGCAATATCTTTTACCTGACGCATCTTCATTACATTGCCATCCATGGCCATTTCATGCAACTGCACTTCGCCAGCTACTGGAGAGCTTGCAGATACCAACTGATCAGTAGCGCCTTTGTTTTCAATTTTAAGGAAGCCGCCAGCTACTTGCTGCCCTGGAGCGGTAGCGCGTGTGTAGGCATTTTCAATTTTGATTGGACCAACTGTAGCATTTTGCGCCATCAGAGACCCACAAATACCTAGGCCAAGAATGCCCAACGCTAATGCTTTGAATAATGTCTTCTTCATTTGATTCTCCTTAATTAATCTGGCTGGGTTAGTTATGCCCCGCTTAAATACCATTGCTTTAACTTCTTGAAATCCATGCTTCCCACTTTTCGAGTGACTTTGCCGTTCTTATCAACTAACAAAGTCATTGGGGTCTCGCCGCGCCATTGCGGATCAATCTCATGACGCAGAGCATCATCAAACGGTGATGTCAGGGTGTAACTATTTGCGGGCTTGACATTGGCAGCCGAGAGCATCTTGATGGCGCTTTCTGGTGAAACATCATCTACTTGAATAAAAATTATCTTGGCGTTTTTATTTTGAGTCAGGAACTGACCCCACTGCGGCATTTCTTTTGCGCAAGGAGCGCAAGTAACACCCCAAAAGTGAATAGCTATGGCCTGCCCTGCATAAGGTTTGGTTAAGGCCTTCCAATCACCTTTTTGATAGGGCTTTATTGTGGGGCTTTGTGCACATACAGACTGCATTAGCGCGAAGAATATTGCCAGGAGGATCAGTATTTTTTTCATCATTTTGAGTTTAATGGAAGCAATTGATAGCCATCATCTCGAGTGAGCCAAGAAAGGTACGCTTCTTTCCCTTGGCTTACCAACAAAGGATGGTCACTGTAGCCAGTCGTACTTGTAATCGCCCTTGGGTTAGACCAGTTTTTGCCATCATCATGAGATTGCTTAAGGTAGATAGAGGTTTTGATGCCATCAAATTCTTTCCATACCAACCAAATCGATTGATCGATAGCCAATAAATAAGGTCTAGAAACATTGGCATTTTCTGCGCCTATCCTTTGTGGTCTGGAATAGGTCTCACCTTGATTGCTAGAGCTCGCATAGAAAACACCCGTGCGAGCACTACCCTGAGTAAACCAAGCTACATGCATTTTTCCAGTACTTGAGATGGCAATACTTGGGCCATGATGTGGGCATGCATCAGTTTTCCATTCATCACGAGAAACGCGTTGTACTTTGCCCGCAGTGGATGGCGTAATGATTTGAGTAGCATGATCCCGAATGCCTCCAGGGAAGATTGCTCGATAGATGATGCCAACCCCACCTTGTGGATCTATGCTGGCGCCAATACGGCAACACTCACAACTGGATTCATTGGCAATCTTTTCTGGTGCAAAGGAATTTCCAGCATCACTCGAGAAAGAATAGGCTATTGATCCACCCAAACGCTGTTGCCCTGCTTTCTTAGCATCCGCTACTAAGCGCTTATCGACCCATGCAATCAAGATAGAGTGATCTGGCCGAATCACTACCGATGGAAAACGCTGGCTAGACCCATCATTAACCAGTGATTGGGGTGCAGTAAATGTTTTTCCACCATCAGAAGATCTTGCGATATTGACCTGGGCATTCCAATTGGAATCCTTGAAAAAGGCATAGGCTAAAAAAACATTGTTGCGAGCATCCGCAACAATTTGGGGGCGCGCATCAGATCCAGCATCAAGTGACTTGCCATGCTCAGCAATCTTGACTGGAATAGAGAATGTCCTGCCCTTATCCGATGACTGCGCTACAGCTACCATCCCATTGGCGGTCCATGCCAATAGTAGTCTGCCATCGTCCATCAGAAACGGGGTTGCGGCATTGGCACACTCCAAGCCTGACCCAATACAAGCAGACTTTGCTGGGGATATACCCATCACCTGAGAGGAATGAGACATCTGCGCCACTGCATGATTGAGCGCAGCAAATCCTAAAACACTGATCAAGAGTGCTTTAAAGGCAAGGAGTTGGCGTCTTTTAAACATTAGAAGATGATACGCGCGCCAACGGTGATTGATTGCGGAGGCGCTGCTATATAGTTCGAGGCACTTGAATTTCCGAAAGTCACATAGTTTCGATTAAATAAATTGGTAATAGCAAGATAAGTAGAAGCTTGCGGGGTAATTTGGTAATTGGCCTTTAATCCAACGACTGCAGATGGAGGTACAGGGGGATCGCTATGATTTGTTTTAACCCACGTTAAACCTGCGTATCTAACTGTAGCAGTGAGACTTGCTTTTTCAACAGGATACCAAGTAAGCCCAGCACTTCCAAGATTTAACGGAACGCCGCCAACCTGTCGGTTTGCTGGGTCAGCAGTTCCACTCCAAGTAAGACGAGTCTGGGTATATGCGTAATTAAGATCTGTCGCCCACCGTGAACTAATATCGTAATGGAACTGCGTCTCAATACCTTGGCTTTGCAAGTTCTGGTTATTTGTATAGTAATTGACACCGCTGCCTTGACATACGCCCACATTACCCGCATAAGTAGCGCTCGAATTAGAACACAAGGTCTTCGCAAGCGCATTGTCTGCAGAATTGTTGGCTAATGTATAAGAAGCAACTGCATTTCTAATAAAATTATTAAAGCCAGTTAACTGAAAAAAACCGCTGCGCCAACGATAGTCAGTCCCCACCTCATAACCCGTCATTGTTTCCGGCGTTAAGTTAGGATTTGCAAAATAGGATCCACCGGAACTCGAAGAGTATGAACGCAATAAATTATTCATGCCAGGTGCATGGAAGGCTTGATAGGCTGCAGATCGCAGATCCCAGTCCTTATTGAGGTTATACAGAATGCCAAGGGTTGGATTTAATTGCGTTTTTTGAATGTTTGGCACTGGAGTGGCAGTAGTAACACCTGTTGAAGTGAGGGTCACAGTATTTGTAGGAACCTGACTTGTGTACTGATCCAACCTTGCAGCTAAGGTGACCTCAAGAGGGATTGACGTTGACTTACTTTTAATTTGACCCAACAGACCATAGAAGTTTTGGGTGGCTTGAGCATAAACAGTATTAAAAGTAGTTTGATTAGAGTTGTAGTTCTTCCCGTCGTTGGAGGCGCCAATGGTCCGAGCGTCGGCTCCAAACATTACTTGATCTACTATCCCAGTTAAATTCTTTGTATATAGGGCTGATCCAGCAAAAGTAGTGTAATTGTCCTGTGAAACTGCTGTAATTTTCCCGTTAGGTGAAGCAGACCCTGCATTGGGTTTATTAAATCCGCTAGTCTCCCCATAAACAGTTACCGCCACCTTTTCTGAATCTGACAATCTAGTTGTAGTTCCGGTTGCAAAATCTGCCTTTTGTACTAAATTTTTAGCAACTGAGTAATTGGTGCTTAGGTCCTCCATCGTGTAATACCCAGTTCTGAAAAAGCCTGTTGTATCTTGAGACACTTTAAAGTTGCCCTGTAGGCGAACGTTTGAATTCATTGCTTTACTATCGCTCATACCAGTTGCCCAGTTCGACGGCTTCCCAGGGTATATGGTTGCATAGCTTTTATAGCCCTCTGTACTGAAATAGTCCGCAGAAAATCTAAGTTGCATATCCTCAGAGGCAATAATATCTTTCGAGGCAGCAATATTTCCAGTCCCAAAAGAACCATAACTAGCCGATACATCTTGCTGACTATTTTTTGGTGTTTTAGTGAGTATGTTGATAACCCCACCCATGCCATAGTTTCCCCAAAGGCTAGAAACTCCACCTCTCACAAACTCCACGCTTTCTATAGAAGACATGGGAACCTTATTCCACTCGACGGTTCCATAGAATGCATCATTTGCAGGAGCCCCATCAATCAATACCAATGTTCTTGCGTTTCCAAGACCGCGAACGTTGATAGACTGACCGGTTGGATCCTTATAGTAATAAGGTTGATCACTAATAATTACGCCAGGCACATTCTTTAATATCTGGTCAATTGTTTGGTCAGGCGCAACCTCCAAAACCTCTTTAGTCAATATTGTGGTGTTAAGAGGAATTTCATCTAACGGCGTACCAGAACGAGTTGCATTAACAATCACATTGCTAAGCTTCTGATCATAATCCGGCGGGGGCGCAATCTGCGCCTGCGCATTGATGAATACCGACCCAAATAGCATGCCAATGCATACGCTAATTTTCTTTTTTTTCAACAACATTTACTTCTCCACACAACATGGCGGCAACTGGGTTGCCAACTACATAGCTAGGCTATGCCCTAAAGATGTTTAGGCTTTTGCTGGCGGAGCTGCTGAGGGAGGTGTTACCCAAACAGCGAGTGGTTTGGGTGATTGATAGAACAGTGCTGGCAGCAAAGCTAGCGTTTGCGGTGCCTGGAATGTAAGGTTGGTATTGAATGCTGGAGTAATCGTATTTTGAGCAACGCAATACGGGCAAGGCTGCGCTTGATCGGCGACCTCTTGGTCTTCAGTCTGCACCTTGATTTCTGCCTTAGTGCCATCAGCAGAACAAATCTCCATCGCAAAACCTTGTCCGTGTTTTGCAAGCGATACCGCTTGTGACACTGCTGGCGCAAGTGCACTCATCGCAATGGCTGCAGCTGCAATCCAGTGAATGAGGCGGTTTTTGTGGAAATTCATGGTGTATGAATTTTATCGGAGTTTTCACTTTTCCATGAAAAAAGGGGCTGACGCCCCTTTTTCCTTTGAAATCGCTATTTCTAGCGAGTTTCTTATGCTGCTGCAGCTTTTTTCTTGCCAATCACCTTGCCAATCAATGGCCAGAAGAGCAGTACTAATGCCAGAGAAGTAATGCCGCCTACCAATGGGTTAGAGAAGAAAATATCTAAGCTGCCTTGAGAGAACAGCATGGATTGACGGAAAGAATCTTCTGCACGGTCGCCCAAGACCAAGGCTAAGACCATTGGCGCCATTGGGTAATCGAGCTTTTTGAAAACATAACCGAGAACACCGAAGCCCAACATCAACCAAACGTCAAACATGGCGTTGTGAACGGTATATGCACCCACCGCACAAATCACAATAATGACTGGCGCAATGATTGAGAATGGGATTCTCAAGATGGAGGCGAACAATGGCACGCAAGTTAATACAACAAACAAGCCGGCCAAGTTACCCAAATACATACTTGCGATCAAGCCCCAAACAAAGTCTGGCTTCTCTACGAAAAGCAAAGGGCCAGGTTGTAAACCCCAGATCAACAAGCCACCGAGCAATACCGCTGCTGTTGGTGAGCCTGGAATACCGAGAGATAGCATTGGCAAAAGCGCTGCAGTACCAGCAGCATGAGCTGCTGTTTCTGGAGCAACGATGCCCTCCATTTTTCCAGTACCAAACTTATCGC
Source organism: Polynucleobacter sp. AP-Titi-500A-B4 (assembly GCF_018688095.1). Classification (NCBI taxonomy): domain Bacteria; kingdom Pseudomonadati; phylum Pseudomonadota; class Betaproteobacteria; order Burkholderiales; family Burkholderiaceae; genus Polynucleobacter; species Polynucleobacter sp. AP-Titi-500A-B4. The sequence continues at coordinate 1,344,653 of NZ_CP061311.1, forward strand.
CCTCTTTGGATACGCGCTTAGCAACACCGTACGCCATAAAGGATGCAGGAGTTGCGCCACCAGGAGTAATACCCATCCAGCAACCAATCAAGCAGCTACGTAATGAAGTAGCCCAGTATTTTGGCAATTGCTTCCATGTTTCCAAGACAACCTTACCGCGAATCTTCGCAGCCGCACCTTGGAATGCCAAACCTTCTTCCATTGAGAGAAGGATCTCGCCAATACCAAACAGACCAATCACCGCGATTAAGAAGTCAAAACCGCGCATCAATTCTGGATGACCGAATGTCAAACGCAATTGACCGGTAACAGTATCCATACCAACAGTAGCTAAGGCGAAGCCCAACATCATGGCGGAGATCGTTTTAAACGGCGACCCCTTGTTCATCCCCACAAAACTACAGAAGGTGAGCAAGTACACCGAGAAGAATTCCGGTGGACCGAATTGGAGTGCAAACTTAGCCACCAATGGTGCCAAGAAGGTAATCATCACAATCGCAAAGAACGCACCTACAAATGAAGATGTGAAGGCTGCAGTCAATGCCTCTCCTGCTTTACCATTACGTGCCATTGGATAACCGTCAAAGGTTGTCGCAACTGACCATGGCTCACCAGGAATATTAAAGAGCACCGATGTAATCGCTCCGCCAAACAACGCACCCCAGTAAATACAGGAGAGCATGATGATTGCTGAGGTTGGTGGCATTGTGAAGGTCAACGGCAACAGAATCGCAATACCGTTTGCACCGCCTAAACCTGGCAACACACCGATGATCACACCGAGCGTTACACCAACCAACATTAACAGTAAGTTAAAGGGTGTCATTGCAACGGCAAAGCCGTTGAATAGAGCGCTAATTTCTTCCAACTTGAACTCCTTTTTCTCTTATCTTTTTTATTTATATTTTTTAGTTCACACCAACAAACTCGAGGGGGTTGAACCAGGAGCCGTGAGGCAATGGAACTTGGAACCAGAACTCGAACATGAGGTACAGAGCTACGCTCACCCCTACAGATACGACAACCGCTTTCCAGATTGGGTATTTCCCAAGCCAAACCATAAAAATAGCAATGTAAAGGGCAGAGGAAACATAAATACCGATTAATTGAACGCCCAGAACAAAAACGATCGCTGGCAACAATACTGCCATCACCTGTTTAAAAGGCTCTCTCTCAACGAAAGTTTCTGTTTCCTTATTCTTGTTCACGATGACAGCTTGATACAAAGTCACTGTGCTCGAAAGCATGATGATCAAACTGATGTAGAAAGGGAAATATCCCGCTTCAGGACCATCAGCACCCCAACTAGCGCCCAACTTCAGGCTGCCAATCATGACTGTAAGACCTATGGCAAGGAACGCGAGCGAAGTAATGATGTCCATCGCTCTTACGCTAATTACTGAATCTTGATTTGAATTATTTGTATGTTCAGACATTTTTTATTTTTACTAAGGTTGATTTAAAGCGCTTACTTAAAAAATAGGACCCCCTACTGGAGGCCCTATCTTGTTTTAACAAAATTACTTAGCCAAAAATCCAGCTTCGGCCATTAACTGCTTATGTAAAGCCTCATTTAATGTGAGCCAGTTACGGAACTCTTTACCAGTCATGAATGTTTGGTTAAATGCGCCATCAGCCATAAACTTTTTCCAGTCTGGTGTAGCACGTACTTTCTTGAATAACTCAACGTAGAAGTCAACCTGCTCTTGAGTTACGCCTGGAGCCATGAAGATGCCACGGAGCATTACGTAGTCGGTTGGCACACCAACTTCCTTACAGGTAGGAACGTCATTCCAAGATTGGGTATCCGTAATCTTCTCTTTATATGGCATACGGGTATCGTCAAATACGCACAATGCACGCAACTTATTAGCACGCCATTGAGCAACGGCTTCGATTGGATTATTCACAGATGAATCAATGTGATTGCCAACGAGCTGAACAGCAACGTCGCCACCCCCTTTAAATGGGATGTAAGTAAACTTCGCGCCAGTTGCTTTTTCAAGCGCTACTGTAATGATCTGATCTTCTTGTTTAGATCCAGTGCCACCCATTTTGAACTTGCCAGGACCAGCTGCTTTAGCTGCATCGATGTATTCCTTGGCTGTCTTGTAAGGCTTTTCAGCGTTATCCCACAACACAAATTGGTCCAATGCCAACATGGCTACTGGAGTAATGTCCTGCCAGTTAAATGGAACACCAGTTGCTAATGGGGTTGTAAATAAGTTCGAGAGTGTGATGATGATCTTATTTGGATCACCTTTAGCTTCTTTCATTGCCAAGAAACCTTCAGCACCAGCACCTGCACCCTTATTAACAGGAATAACAGCCTGCTTCATCAAGTTATTTTTTGTGATGATCCCTTGGATCATGCGAGCCATTTGGTCTGCGCCACCACCAGGACCAGCAGGAATGATGAATTCAACTGGCTTGTTTGGTTCCCATGCTGCAAACGCAGGTGAAGCACCAGTGACGCCGAGGGCTAATGCGGCAGAAATCAATGCGCCTTTTAACTTCATCTTCATAAAGTATGTCTCCAAAAATGGTTACCAATTTAATTTGGCTTATTAATATGTGAGTGATTTTTAAACAAGATGCGCCAGTTGAACTTGACTACCATCAATAATTTCAAAATCGACACGCGAGAGCTTCTTTAATCTAGTAGAAACCCTGATAAATCAAGCCAAAGACCAGAGGCTAGTGTACTTACATCCAATCTTAATAATCGCATTGAATGCACAAAAAACGTACAAAAATAAGGGATGATATTTTCGGAAATAGCAGAAGGTTGAGATCTAGGGTTTACCCTAAATAATCTGTGTGAATGGTGCCGCTTGCCGGAATCGAACTGGCGACCTTTTCATTACGAATGAACTGCTCTACCAACTGAGCTAAAGCGGCTTACCGCAATAAATTCTAGCGGAAACGATCTAGGAGTTTCTTGCTAACTTTATCTAATGCAGTGGAGTCTTTAATAAGGAACTGCAGGCCATTAGAGTCTGCAATCAATAAAGTATTGCCAGCGATTCTGCGAATATCTTCTTCACCCTTGAGGCGAATACGAGTGGGACCACGATCGGTTTCAATATCCCAAATGCTTGGTGTGGCGAATGTAGAAACCTTGATAATTTTTTCGATCACCGGCATGAACTCGCGCGCAGCCAATTCATCTTCAATCAAGGTAAGCTCGTCTTTTGATATGGCGGCAACATCGGGATACCAAAGGACTTCTTTGCCAGATTGATTCATGATGCCAACACCAGAGCCTGGAGACGTTATCGGAAATGCTCGCACTGGATAAACGCCAATGTGATGCTCACCTTTTGCATCAATAAATACCAAGCGTCCCAATGGATCGCGCATAAGTTGTTGGGTAACTTGATGAGCTTGCGTCATACCCCACCCCCAATATTTTTTGCGATCTCTTGTAATTTCTCTTCCTGCTTTTCTATTCTTTCTTCCTTCTGCTCTTGCGGGCCCTCTTCCAAACTTTCACCAATCGCACCACCTTCAACCAACTCTGCAGCATGGCGCAATTGAGCTTGATACAAGGTGTAGTAGGCACCTTGGGCATCCATTAACTGCTCGTGGGAACCAATCTCGACAATCTCACCCTTATCTAAGACTACGAGGCGATCTGCCTTTCTCAGGGTTGAGAGACGGTGTGCAATAGCAATGGTGGTGCGACCTTTAACCAGATTATCCAAAGCTCGCTGAATTTCTTTTTCGGTCGTCGTGTCAACGGATGATGTAGCTTCATCCAAGATTAAAATGCTTGGATTTATCAAGAGCGCGCGTGCGATCGAGATTCGTTGACGTTCACCACCAGATAGAGATTGACCACGCTCACCGACGAGCGAGTCATACCCTAATGGCAAACGCAGAATAAATTCATGGGCATGAGCAGCACGAGCTGCTTCGATAATTTCTTCGCGAGTAGCATCAGGTTTGCCATAAGCAATATTCTCTGCAATCGTCCCGAAGAACAAGAATGGCTCTTGCAATACCAAGCCAATACATTTGCGATAGTCTGCAATCCCAATACTACGAATATCGCGCCCATCTAATGCAATCGAGCCAGAGCTCACGTCATAGAAACGGCAAATCAAGTTGACCAAAGTACTCTTACCGGAGCCACTATGCCCTACCAAACCAATCATTTCGCCCGGGGCAATATCTAAATCAATCCCTTTAGATACTGCACGATTGCCGTAGCGGAAACCCACGCCATGCATTGAGATACGACCTTTGACTGGACCGAGCGGCGCAGGGTTAATCGGCTCAGGAACGCTGGAGACGTGATCCAAAATATCAAAGATACGTTTAGCACCCGCCGCTGCTTTTTGGGTATGCGACACAATGCGGCTCATCGAGTCTAAGCGTATATAAAAGCGGCCGATGTAGGCAAGGAAGGCAATCAACACACCGACAGTGACTTTTTGATGTGCAACTTGCCAGATACCGAATCCCCACACTACTAATAAACCAGTTTCCGTTAAGAGCGTGACTGTTGGTGAAAACAAACCCCAAACGCGATTAACGCGATCATTAATTTGGAGATTGTGTTTATTGGAATCCACAAAACGCTTGAGCTCACGATCTTCCTGAGCAAATGCTTTCACAACGCGAATACCAGGAATGGTATCGGCCAAAATATTCGTCACCTCAGACCAGATGCGATCGATCTTCTCAAAGCCAAAGCGCAAACGATCGCGCACCACATGAATCATCCATACAATGAATGGCAGCGGCGCTAAGGTCACTAAAGCCAATAAAGGATCAATCGATACCAAGATGGCTGCCGTCATGGTGATCATCAAGACATCAGTTGCAAAGTCCAATGCGTAAAGGGATAGGAAGACACAAATTCGATCTGTCTCTGCGCCAATACGGGCAATCAAGTCACCAGTACGCTTACCGCCAAAGTACTCCAGCGAGAGTTTGAGTAAATGCTCAAATGTCGTATTACGAAGATCGGCACCAATTCGCTCACTCACTAATGCGAGCAAGTAAGTCTTCCACCAACCCAAGCCCCACGCAATGATGGCAGCACCAAAAAGTGCTAATAAATATTTGGTGGCTAAATCAAAATCAATGGGGTTACCACGCTCATAAGGAATCAAGACATGATCCATCAAGGGCATCGTAAGATACGGCGGAATTAAAGTTGCGCCAGTTGATAGCAGCGTCAATATGAAACCCAAGAGTAATTGCTTTTTATAGGGCTTAGCGAAACGCCACAACTTAAATAAAGTCCAAGTCGATGGTGGCTTGTCATCCTCAGGATCGCACGTTGGACAAACGTCTGAGTTAGCCGGCTTAGGACTCAAGCAAACCGGACAAACTTGCTTGTCATACTCACCCACTTCAGCATCTGTGTGCTCCTCACCTCGAAGCAGCTGTCTAAAACTAGACTGCAGACGTAAGACCTGAGGATTGACCGCTAGGGTGAAGTACCAAATCCGTTGCAAAGCATCTGACGTTTCTAGCTTTAAATGTCCCACCCCAGCGTGATCACCATGCGCTAGATGCGCTTCGGAGCTAATCGGCCAAGATTCAAATTGCTGACCATCGGACCAAAACAATCCTTGCTCGGTCAGCAGCAGAAGGCTTCTTTCAAAGCGTAAATTTGCATCCAAATCTAGCTCGACCCAAGTCAGCACTGCCTCTAGGCTTTGAATTGGGGATTTTTCGCCCCTAAAAACGGTCTGCCAATCATTTGGCAGCGCAGGGGCAAAAGGTAGGATTTGTGGCTTCATCAACTCCAAAAGTATAGTGGAGCTAGCTTTTTTAGATTTATTGCTTATGTCAACTTTCAGGGGTAGAAAACCGTTAAATTAGCTAGGTAGTCCTTTTTATGTATTTTTGCTATTTTTGTGGATTTTGAATAAAACTAGAAACTGAGAGACAGTCAAGCGCGCCGACCTCTAAAACATGGCGTCGACCCCTCGCAACACCTTAAATGCCCCAATTACTAGATAAATCCATCGAGATCCTGAGTGTTAAGCATCTCCGTGGCCCCAATATGTGGACTTACCACCCCGTCATTGAGGTATGGATCGATATCGGGGATCTCGAAGACTACCCATCCAATCTAATTCCTGGCTTTTACGACCGCTTGGTTAAGGCCGTCCCTAGCCTGATTGAGCATCGATGCAGCTATGGAGAAACCGGTGGCTTTCTCAAACGCGTTGAAGAAGGCACTTGGCCAGCTCACATCATGGAGCACTTGACGCTCGAACTTCAAAATCTAGCAGGAATTCCTGGTGGTTTTGGCAAAGCTCGTGATGGTGATCGTCGTAGCGTTTACAAAGTGATGGTGAGCGCTATCAACGAAGAAGTAACGCTAACTGCATTGAAGTACGCTCGCGATCTCTATCTCGCGCTGGCACAAGACAATCAAGATTGCGTTACTTTAGTTCAAGACATTATTGAAAAGCTGCGTGATCTTGGAGATGATTTATTACTCGGTCCGAGTACAGCTTGTATCGTTAATGCAGCGGAAGAGCGCGGCATTCCTTCTATTCGTCTATCCGAAGGCAACTTAGTTCAGCTGGGTTACGGCGCTAAACAACGTCGCATTTGGACAGCTGAGACAGATCAAACCAGCGCGATTGCTGAAACGATTTCTAGAGATAAAGATTTAACCAAGAGTTTGTTGCGTAGCGCTGGTGTACCGACCCCAGAAGGTAGAACCGTTACTAGTCCTGATGACGCCTGGGAAGCAGCACAAGACATTGGCTTACCAGTCGTTGTTAAACCCATTGATGGAAATCATGGTCGCGGTGTTTTCATCAACCTGTATACCCAACAAGAAATTGAAGCTGCTTATGCAGTAGCGATTGATGAAGGAAGTGAAGTGCTAGTTGAGCGTCACATTGTTGGTGACGAGCATCGCATTCTGGTGGTTGGTAATAAAGTAGTTGCTGCTGCTAAAGGCGAAACCGTATGGGTTACTGGCGATGGCAAGCACACAGTTCAAGAACTGATTCAGATACAGATTAATTCTGATCCACGCCGCGGCACCGCAGAAGAACATCCACTCAATCCAGTACGAATTGATTCTGCAGTAGAACTAGAGCTTGCTCGTCAACAATTGACCGGTAACAGCATTCCAGCAGTCGATCACAAAGTATTAATTCAGAGTAATGGCAATGTCGCATTTGATGTCACTGATTTGATTCATCCTGATGTTGCAAGCCAAGTTGCCTTAGCAGGGCGCGTCGTTGGCCTAGAGATTGCGGGTGTTGATCTAGTCGCTCAAGACATTAGCCGCCCGCTCGCAGAGCAAAATGCCGCTATCGTCGAAGTCAACGCTGGCCCTGGTCTATTAATGCATCTCAAACCCGCGAGCGGAAAGCCACAACCCGTTGGTAAAGAGATTGCAAACCACCTCTTCCCTGTTGGCACAGATTTCCGTGTTCCATTGGTTGGTATTTGTGGTGAAAATGGCAAGACACCTGTCGCTGAAATGGTTGCCCACTTCCTACGTCTGACTAACGTCTATGTTGGCTTATCTTGTAGCAAGGGTTTATTTTTTGGTAACCGCGCCATTCCGAATACCAACGTATCCAATTGGGAAAATGCTCGTCGTACTCTTCTCAATCGCGCAGTTGAAGCAGCGGTGATCGAAAACAATCACCTATCTATGCTGATCGAAGGTTTAGCCTACGACCGCTGCCAAGTTGGTGTTGTGCTGAATATTGATCCTAAAGCCAACTTCCCACAGTATGCCATCTATGATGAAGATCAAGTCTTTAGTATTGTCCGCACCCAAATTGATGTTGTTCTTCCAACAGGTGTTGGTGTTCTGAATGCCGATGATCCGCTGTGCGTGAAAATGGCTGAACTCTGTGATGGCGAAGTGATCTTCTTTAGCGAGAACTCGGATTCAGAGCTCATTCAAAACCATCTGCAAAATGGTGGTCGCGTTGTGCTTGTTGGTAAACAACAAATCACCCTGAAGTCTGGCAAGCTGGATCAGAAGTCCATTCCAGTCCCACGCCATTCTGAAGCGAGCAGCTCTTCGCCCTGGAAGACCATGAATTTAGGTGCAGCGATTGCTGCGGCATGGGCTTTAGATATACCGTTTAATGTGATCGAAGCTGGCGCCGAGACTTTTGTGCCAGACGCTACTACTGCAATAGGGGCTTAATTGGAAATCACCCGCATCCGTATGCTACGTGGCCCCAATTTATGGAGTCGCCACACTGCTTTAGAAGCGATCGTTACTTGCGATGCTTCAGAGCGATCCATTGATGCCATCCCCCAATTTGAAAACAAGATTCGTGAACGTTTTCCTCAGCTTGGTAGTATGCGTCGTGGCGGCCTCACCGAGCCACTCTCTTTAGCGCATGCACTGGAGCATGCCGCGCTAGGATTGCAAGCGCAAGCTGGTTGCCCAGTGACCTTTAGTCGTACAGTACAGACGATTGATGAAGGTGTTTATCAAGTTGTCGTCGAATATATCGAAGAAGTGGTTGGCCGCATGGCCTTTGACTTTGGCTTTGCGCTCATTCAAGCAACCTTAAATGATGCCCCTTTTGATTTAGCAGCCGCCTTATCTGAACTAGAAGCGCTTTATGAAGATGTGCGTCTTGGGCCAAGTACTGGCTCAATTGTGGATGCAGCGGTGCAACGCAACATCCCCTACCGTCGCATGACAGAAGGCAGCATGGTGCAATTTGGTTGGGGTAGCAAACAAAAACGGATTCAAGCAGCAGAAACCAGTGATACCAGCGCGATTGCTGAAGCGATTGCGCAAGACAAAGAGCTCACTAAGAATCTTCTAGCTGCTGCTGGAGTATCTGTCCCGACTGGTGAAGTCGTTACCACTGCGGATGATGCTTGGCGCGCTGCCCAAAAAATTGGTGGCCCGATTGTTCTCAAACCCAAAGATGGCAATCAAGGCAAAGGGGTTGTTGCGAACATCCAAACCGAAGAAGAAGTGCGTGCCGGCTTCGTAGTCACGCAAGGCTTTGGTCGCGAGACGATTGTAGAGCGCTACCTACCGGGTGCTGACTATCGCCTCTTAGTAGTAGGCAATCATTTATCTGCAGCAGCTCGTCGTGAGCCTGCACAAGTCGTTGGTGATGGCAAACATACCGTTGCTGAGCTCGTTGAAAAAGAAAATCAAAATCCATTGCGTGGCGATGGACATGCAACCGCCTTAACCAAGATTCGGTTTGATGATATTGCTCTAGCGCATTTAGCAAGCAACGGTCTAACACCGCAATATGTGCCCAAGACTGGCGAGCGCGTTTTACTGCGCAACAATGCCAACCTGAGTACTGGTGGAACTGCCACCGATGTGACAGATGACGTACATCCGGATGTTGCTGCTAGCGCAGTTGCAGCCGCCCAAATGATTGGCCTCGATATTGCTGGTGTCGATATTTTGTGTGAGGCAATTTACAAGCCGCTCGAGCAACAAGGTGGCGGCATTGTAGAAGTGAACGCTGCACCTGGATTACGCATGCATCTAAAGCCCTCTTATGGCAAGAGCCGTCCGGTTGGTGAGGACATCATCAATATGATGTTCCCCCCTGGTGAAGATGGTCGCATTCCAGTAGTAGCGGTGACAGGTACAAATGGCAAGACCACTACAGTCCGCTTAATTGCTCACTTACTCAATGAGACAGGTCTGCGCGTCGGCATGACAGGTACGGATGGCGTGTATATCAATCATCGCCTCATCGATACTGGCGATTGCAGTGGTCCAAAGAGCGCGCGCAACGTATTAATGCACCCAGATGTGGATGCTGCCGTTTTAGAAACCGCTCGCGGTGGCTTATTGCGTGAAGGCCTTGGTTTTGATCGCTGCGAGGTTGCGGTCGTGACCAATATTGGTGAAGGTGACCATTTAGGTCTCAACTTCATCGCCAGCGTGGAAGATTTAGCAGTACTCAAGCGCGTCATTGTGCAAAACGTAGCCCCTACCGGCGCAGCTGTTCTCAATGCGGCCGATCCAATGGTTGCCAAAATGGGTGATAAGTGCTCTGGTCGAGTGATCTTCTTTGCCCAGAATCAACATCATCCCGTCATTACCGCACACCGCGCCAAGAATAAGAAAGTGATTTTCTTTGATGGCACTTATATAGTTGCCTCTAAAGGAGCGCGGGTGATGTATCGCCTCCCCGTCAGTGAGATTCCACTAACGCAAAACGGTGTACTTGGCTTCCAGATAGAAAACGCAATGGCTGCAATTGGCGCGGCATGGGCACTAGGTCTGGATGCTGAGAAGATTGCTAGCGGTTTACATAGCTTTGAGAGCACCGCTAATTCAGTACCGGGTCGCTTTAATCAGTTCCAGCATAAAGGTGCTACGGTAATTGCCGACTATGGTCACAATCCAGATGCTATGCGCGCGCTCACCAGCGCCATCGAAGCGATGAAGCCCAAGAGGAGTCATGTCGTTATTAGTGGTGCAGGCGATCGTCGTGATGAAGATATTCGGGATTTGACTCGTATTTTAGGTAATGCTTTTGACAATGTCATTCTTTATCAAGATGCTTGCCAACGTGGCCGCGAAGATGGCGAAGTCTTAAGGCTTTTACAAGAAGGATTAGTCGGAGCTACCAAGGCGAAAGAAGTCAAAGAAATTCACGGGGAATTCTTGGCTATCGATACCGCTTTGAGTGAAGTCTCTGAAGGTGACATCTGTTTAATCTTGATTGACCAGGTAGAAGAATCACTAGCCTATCTTAAAGAAAAGGTGCGACCATAGGATCAAGCAAACCTTCTAAGCAGGAAACAAAAAACCCAATCATTTGATTGGGTTTTTGCTTTTATATACAACGAAAGTTTGAGTTTATGAATGGTAATGACGCAGGCGATCGATTTCTTCTTTGGACCCCAGCATTACAGAGACACGCTCGTGAAGATCGGTGGGCTGCAAATCCATAATGAGCTCCGAACCATTGGTGGATGCACCGCCTGCCTGTTCCACTAAGAAGCTCATTGGGTTAGCTTCGTACATTAAACGCAATTTGCCTGGCTTATGCGGCTCACGTTGATCCCACGGATACATAAAGACGCCACCACGAGAAAGAACACGATGGACATCGGCCACCATCGATGCAATCCAGCGCATATTGAAATCTTTTTCACGTGCACCGCCCACACCGGCCAGGCACTCCTCAACATATCGGCGCACGGGATCAGCCCAGTGGCGCATATTCGACATATTGATTGCGAATTCTTTGGTGGAATGTGAAATCGTGACCGTATCTTTGATGAGTAGGAATTCACCGGTCACCTTATTCAAAGTAAACATCACTACGCCATCACCTAAAGTCAGGGCCATAGTTGTTTGAGGGCCATAAACCACATACCCTGCCGCTACTTGGTGTCGTCCTGATAATAAGAAATCAGCAGTTTCTAATGGCGCTTGCGGATCTTGCTTTTTCAGGATTGAGAAGATCGTACCAATCGATACGTTCACATCAATGTTCGACGAGCCATCCAATGGATCAAACAATAAAAGATAGTCGCCGGTGCCTTGCACTGGAACTGGCAACTCCATTTCCTCAGAGGCCAATCCAGCAAGAGACTTGCAACCCTTAACGCCATCAATTAATAAGTCATTGGCAATGATGTCGAGCTTTTGCTGAACTTCACCCTGCACATTGCCGGTACCAGCAGAACCCAATAAACCAATCAAAGCACCTTGGGCTACTTCATGACTCAAGGTAGAGCAAGTATTGACGACAGCACTGAGTAAATCTTGTAAACCAACAGGTACTTCAGCTCCTTTTGGTTTAGCCGTTGCTAGATATTGCTTGAAATTGGTATGGGTACTAGAAGACAAAACGGTTTCTCCGATGATTGCTGCATATATTCAATAGACTCTATTTTGCCTTGTTATCCATAGAACCCGGAAATCAGTTACCTAAAGCCTTGCCAACGACCTCTCGCACATCGGGAGAGAGGGTTGGGCATGCAGCAACCTGCGCCAAAGCCGCTTTCATCTGATCCTGATAGGGCTGTGCAAATACGCGCCAGCGATCCAAGGCTCTCGCAAGGCGAGCGGCCACTTGTGGATTGATGGGGTCTAGAGCTAGAACACTTTCAGCCCAAAACGCATAACCGCTGCCGTCTACCTGATGAAAGCTTGCTGGATTATTCGAGCAGAAAGCATGAATCACACTACGTGCACGGTTTGGGTTATTCAACTTGAAGGCTGGGTGTTCACGCAGACGTTTAACATCAGCGAGCGTTGGTTCAAGTCCATCCACCGGTGGACGGCTCGATTGCAACCCAAACCATTTATCAATCACCAGGGCATCATTGGCAAATCGACTAAAGAAATCATTTAAGCAATCATCCGCACCTTTAGCACCATGAATCACTAATGCTGCTAGCGCTGCATAGCGATCCGTCATATTGTCGGCAATCTGATATTGATTAACTGCCATTGGTCCCCAGATCTTTGGATCAGCCTCGAGCAGCATGCTGAGTGCTAGGTTCTTCAATGCGCGCTTGCCAGAATCGGTGGCATCCGACTTAAACGGGCCCGGTGTTTGATTCTGCTGATAGAGCGCAGCCCATACCAATGGCAACTGCTTAGCAATCTCTCGGCGGAAGGCTCGGCGAGCAGTAAAGATCTTTTGTGGGTCCACGCTAGCGCACTGCTCATATAAGTAAGACTCAGCAGGCAGAGTCAAAGAAAGCTCTTTGAATGCAGGATCAAGATTAGGATCTAGCAACAGATTGCGATAAGCATCAATTAGTGCCACATCAGGCAAGCGATTATTCAAAATCATTTGCATTGCCAGCTTTTGTCCCGCTTCCCAACGATTAAATGGATCATCATCGCTCGAGAACAAGATTAAGAGATCTGCTTCACTTTGCTCAAAATCTAGATTAATTGGTGCGGAGAAATTGCGATTAATCGATAGCACTGGACATTCACTGATGTTGTCAAACGTCCATGACTGAGTTGGCTCCGTCAATTCCAGTAATTGCTCTAACTGATCATTGGCAGGAGTGATCAAGCGTATCTTCAATGGAATGTGAAACGGCTTCTTCTCGGGCTGACCAGGAGTTGGCGCGCAACTTTGTGTCAATGTGAGGTGATATTGCTTTTTGGCAGCATCGTAGCACTCTTCAACCTTGACGCGTGGCGTACCCGCCTGGCTGTACCAGTTTCTGAACTGCGTTAGATCTCTACCATTGGCATCCGCCATTGCCGCCAAGAAGTCGTCGCAAGTGACCGCTTGTCCATCATGGCGCTTGAAATACAAATCCATGCCTTTGCGAAAGCCATCTCTGCCGAACAAGGTTTGATACATTCGTACAACCTCTGATCCCTTTTCATACACGGTAACGGTATAGAAGTTATTGATTTCTTGATACTCATCAGGACGAATAGGATGAGCCATTGGACCTGCGTCTTCTGGGAACTGTAATTGACGCAGTAATCTCACATCTTCAATACGCTTCACTGCTCTACCAGACTCACTACCCATCTGATCCGCCGAGAACTCTTGATCTCTAAAGACGGTTAAACCCTCTTTGAGGGAAAGTTGGAACCAATCTTGGCAAGTCACGCGATTACCAGTCCAGTTATGGAAGTACTCATGCGCTACAACGCTCTCGATATTGGCAAAGTCAGCATCCGTTGCAGTTTCTGCTTGCGCAAGAACAAACTTGGTATTGAAAATATTCAAACCCTTGTTCTCCATCGCGCCCATGTTGAAATCTCCAACGGCCACGATCATGAAACGCTCAAGGTCTAACTCAAGACCAAAGCGCTTCTCATCCCAATGAATCGAGGCAATCAAAGAATCCATTGCATGACGGGTCTTCTTCAAATCATGCGGCTCTACCCAGATTTGCAATAACTTCTTAGCGCCACTGCTCGTCGTGATCGTTTCTTCAATGCACTCCAGCTTGCCAGCCACCAAGGCAAAGAGGTAAGAAGGCTTCGGAAATGGATCTTCCCAGGTTGCACTATGCCAACCATTAGGCAACTTCTCTTCATTTAATAAATTGCCATTGGATAACAACACCGGACACTCAGATTCACGTGCACGTAGAGTCACACGATAACGTGCCATGACATCAGGACGATCCAAGAAATAAGTAATCTTGCGAAAGCCTTCTGCCTCACACTGAGTAAAGAAGTTTCCATTCGAAACATACAAACCCATTAGGGTGGTATTTTTGTCAGGGGCATTAACGGCAATAATTTCAACAATGAATTTATCCTTGCCATCGTTTGGCAAAGAATGAATCGTCAAGGTTTCTGGCGTAAGCTCGAAATGACGATGCGCCTCACCATTGATTCTTAAGCTGACAAACTCTAAATCTTGACCCACCAACACCAACGGTGCCCCGGGCTGAAAACTGTTGCCTGGTAATACTTCGATTTTGCTTTTCACAATCGTCCGAGCAGGATCTAAAGCGATATCTAGCTCGACTTGATCAAAGGTATAAACGGGAGGGCGGTATTCGAGCCGACGAAAGCTCTGGGGTAGATCTGTTTTCATCTGCCTATTTTAAGTCGTGAGGCCAGCTGATGCAGAGGGGTCCATTAACTCCACACCAGGGTTGCTATGCCAATCGCAATAAAGGTCACAGCGGCAACGGCGTGCACCCATTTGATCGGCATGCGCTGGGTAAATTTCTGCCCAATCCAAACCGCTGGGGCATTGGCCAACATCATCCCCAATGTGGTGCCTATCGTTACTGAAACAACATCCTCATATCGCGCACCCAAGGCAATCGTTGCGATTTGTGTCTTATCCCCCATCTCAGCCAAGAAGAACAAAACCACAGTCAACATAAACACTTGTAAGGCGCGATCGGCTACTTTAGAGTCCGCTGCATCATCAATGTGATCAGGAACTAAAAGCCATAAACCAATACCTAAGAAGCTAGCGCCCAAAATCCAGCGCATCACATCTGGAGAAACCAAGGTCATCAACCAATGACCAAGTAATGCAGCGCAGGCATGATTTGCAATGGTGGCAATAAAAATGCCCGCAATAATGGCGAGCGCCTGCTTGGGATAGCGCGCAGCAAGCATTAACGACAGTAATTGAGTTTTATCACCCATCTCCGCCAATGCAACAACACCAGCGGAGAGGGTTAAGGCTGAAAAATCCATAAATCTTCTGGCTTTAATAAGTATGTATCTAGCCAGTTTAAATCTTCAAGATGACTAGGCCATAAAAAACTCCTCCGCCAGAGCGAAGTCCAGACCCTGAGCCTGTGCAACTGGTTTAGAAGTCAAAACACCTTTATGAACACTCAAGCCGTTACGAAGGTGATGATCAATGGATAAAGCCTTAGGAACGCCGCGATTGGCTATCGCTTCTATAAATGGGTAGGTTGCATTAGTTAATGCAAAGGTGGAGGTTCTGGCTACAGCACCTGGCATATTGGCTACGCAGTAATGCAAGACTCCGTCAACCAAGAAAGTTGGATCTGCATGCGTTGTGGGCTTTGATGTTTCAAAGCAACCACCTTGATCAATTGCCACATCCACCACCACCGCGCCCGCTTTCATCTTCTTGATCATCTCTCGCGTGACTAGTTTAGGTGCAGCACCGCCTGGCAATAAAACAGCACCAATCACTACATCAGCCTCACACACTTCTTGCTCGATGAGCAAACTATCGGAGTAGAAAGTGCGTACGCGATTGCCGTAGAACATATCAATCTGCCTGAGACGCTCAATATCGCGATCAAAGATGCAAACATCTGCACCCAAACCCACTGCCATTTGCAAGGCATTGCGCCCCACTACGCCTGCACCCAGAATCACAATCTTAGCTGGTGAAACACCAGGCACGCCAGCCATTAAAACGCCGAGACCGCCTTGGGTTTTTTCTAAATGAGATGCGGCTGCCTGAATTGACATCCGCCCCGCCACTTCACTCATTGGAGCAAGTAAAGGCAAGACCCCATTCATGGCAGTAACCGTCTCATAGGCGATACAGGTTGCGCCTGAAGCCAATAATGCTTTGGTTTGCACTGGATCTGGAGCGAGATGCAAGTAGGTGAACAGAATTTGGTCTTCACGTAACATCGCACACTCTTGTGGTTGAGGCTCTTTAACCTTGATAATCATTTCTGCTTTTTGAAAGACCTCCGCTGCGCTATTAATTAACGTAGCTCCAGCGATACGGTATGACTCATCACTCAGCCCAATTTGCGCCCCTGCACCTCTTTGCACCAAGACTGAATGTCCGTGTCGACATAGCCCGCTGACATTACCTGGGGTGAGCCCTACCCGAAACTCATTATTTTTTACTTCTTGTGGAACACCAATGATCATAGCTATCTCCTTTTATTTAAATTGACGACTTGTTTTCGTTTTGCGATGTAAACCCACGATGTAAAACATCACGAGGTAGACACCCAATAAACACGGACCCAAGATAAGAGCCATCCGCGCATCCTCATGAAAGCCCATCAGCACCACTACTAAGAAAATGAATGCCAGAGCAAACCATGAGGAATAAGGCCACCAAGGAGCGCGATAGCCTAACTCGGCTACTTGCGCTTTCGTCAATGAGCGACGGAATTTCATTTGCGTGAACAGGATGGCAATCCAGACCATCAAGCCCACAAAAGTGACTGCAGCCATGATGTATTGAAAAGCCTTATCAGGCACAAAGTAGTTCAGCACTACCCCAGACATACACACGCCCACGGTAGCCATTACCGCACGATGAGGAACACCGTATTTAGAGAGCCTTGCAAATGACGCTGGGGCATAACCATTGGTAGACAAGGCATACAAAAGACGTCCACCACTGAAGATGCCGGCGTTACAAGAAGACAGTGCCGCAGTAATCACTACAAAGTTGATGAGACCCGCAGCTTCACGTAAGCCAATCCGCTCAAACATCACTACAAACGGACTACCCTGCTGACCCACTTCATTCCAGGGGAAGATTGCCAAGATCACAAGGATGGCACCCATGTAGAAAATTAAGATGCGCCACGCTAAGGAATCAATTGCCATGGGAATGGTTTTTTTGGGATTCTCAGCTTCACCAGCAGACAAGCCAATCATCTCAATACCAACGTAAGCAAATAAGACCATTTGCAATGACAGCAACATCCCGCTAATGCCATTTGGGAAGAAGCCGCCGTGCTGCCAAAGATTACTTAAACCAATTGGCTGCCAATCATTCGTAAAGCCAAAGAGAATGACTGATCCCCCTAATGTGATCATCGCAACGATAGCGACCACCTTAATGAGTGCAAACCAAAACTCAAACTCACCAAAGACTTTGACTGCGATGAGATTGATTAAACCCATCATGATGATTGAGGACAGCGCCCAAATCCACTGAGGCACTTCTGGAAACCAGATGCCCATATAGATACCAACAGCAGTCACTTCTGCAATACCGACCACAATCCAGTAGGTCCAATAACCCCAACCCACCATGTATCCGGCTAGCGGCCCTACATAGTTATTGGCATAAGCGGCAAATGATCCCGCTACGGGCTCATGCACTGCCATCTCGCCCAAGGTGCGCAGAACAATGAAGGCTACGATTCCAGCGAGTAAATATCCTAAGAGAATGGATGGGCCAGCAATTTGGATTGCACTCGCAGATCCCAAAAATAATCCAACGCCAATCGTTGAGCCCAAGGCCATTAAACGAATGTGTCTAACTTTCAGGTGGCGTTTCAAGCCGGTTTGTTCAGTCTGCAAAAGAGACCTCCTTTCGATTTGTCATTGGCGGTTTACCAACGAAGCAAAGTCTAGGGAGGACTTCTGATCTGTACTAGGGGATAAAAATAACTAAAGTGATCAAATAATCAAAAGTGAGTACTTGAAATTAAGAAATTGCTTTTGCAACATCAGGAATCATATTCACGGGATGGATATGACTGCAACAGAATCAGTAATTTCCTACAGGGAATCCCCTTAAGGATTTATGGCAGATTTTTGATTCTGGCCGATCAAATTGAGAATTTCTGCCGCAGCTGCTAGACCACATGCAGCAGTCACCATGACGGTTGAGCCATAACCTGAACACGCTAAACCACCAGTAGACGCCCCTGCTCGCGGCTCGTGGGAATAAATGGCTCGGATGCCAATCTTGTGTTTGAGATTTCTTGAAAAGCCATGATCTTGGCGCAGTCCTTGGCGTACCTTTGCCAACAAGGCATCTTGCTCTGTGCGTGACAAATCATCACAACGTACTGAGGTAGGGTCCGTCTTGCCACCAGCGGCACCACACATCACCAGCGCACGATTATTTAATCGAGACCAAACGGATAGCGCAATTTTGGTTTGCACTGAATCAGTAGCATCTAATACATAGGCGTCTGCAGGAATAATGCGATCGAGATTTTCTGGTTCCAGAAATTCATCGCATGCTGTGATATTGATTTCAGGATTAATTTGCAAAATACGTTGAGTCATCGCCTCGACTTTGGCTTTGCCATATTGACCCTCGACAGCATGCAGTTGACGATTGGTATTGCTCTCAGCAATGTGATCAAAATCGACCAGTACTAAATGGCCAATGCCAGTGCGCGCTAGAGCTTCTGCAGCCCAAGAGCCAACACCACCTAGGCCAGCCACGACAACCGTGGCATTTTGAAAGCGTGCGCGTAGATCTGGGCCATAGAGCCTAGAAACTCCTCCGAAACGACGTTCTTCTATGCCGCCTTCTTCTACGCCTTCAATCTTGTCTTCTGCCATAGCTTCTCTTTATACTGAATAAATGGACTCCATCGCTCAACTCCGCAAAAACTATACCTTTGGTCAGCTTTCCGAAACCGAGGTTCCACACCAGCCTTTGCCACTTTTTCAGCTTTGGTTTGACCAAGCCGTCAAAGCAGAGTGTCCTGAACCTAACTCTATGACACTGGCTACTGCTGATAAAGCCGGAAATCCATCAGCTCGTATTGTCTTACTAAAAGGCGCAGACGAAAACGGCTTTACCTTTTTTACCAATTACGAGAGCCAAAAAGGCAAAGATCTCGCTATTCGCCCTCAAGCTGCGCTCCTTTTTCATTGGCATGAGCTTGAGCGCCAAGTACGCATTCAGGGAACGGTTGAGCGCGTGAGCCCTGAAGAAAGCGATCAGTACTTTCATTCTCGTCCACCAGCCTCGCGGATCGGCGCTTGGGCTTCACCGCAAAGTGCGGCTATTCCAAATCGTGAGTTTTTGGAAGAAGCAGAAAAGCGCTTTACATCAGAGTTTGGTGATGCGCCTCCACGCCCAGAGCACTGGGGTGGATATCGCCTACGCCCAACGGAGATTGAGTTTTGGCAAGGCCGCCCTTCCCGATTGCATGACCGCATCCATTACAAGCTCAATGGTAGTCATTGGAAAATTAATCGACTAGCTCCGTAGTTCAGCGCTAAACGTATTGCGGCGCAATGAGTGATTTAAATTTCGCTCTAAATTTTGCCAACTTTGGCGCTACCACAGCAGCGCAATACCCTTGATAAGGATGCTGCTGGAAATAATTCTGGTGATAATCCTCTGCAGGATAAATCGTTGGCGCTGGTTCGATTTGCGTCACTACTGGACTGGCATAGATTTTAGAATCTTCCAACTCTTGTACTACCTCGTGCGCAATTTTAGTCTGTTCATCGCTATGGGTAAAAATCACGGAGCGGTATTGCGTCCCATGATCATTACCTTGATAGTTCAATGTAGTGGGGTCATGAATCACAAAAAAGATTTCTAAAAGATCTCTAAATGAGATGACTTGAGGATCAAACTCGACATCCACGATCTCTGCATGGCCCGTCACACCGGTGCAAACAGATTCATAGGAAGGATTGGGCCGAGCGCCCCCAGCGTAGCCCGAAACGACGCTTTTAACGCCTTGGATTTGCTGGTAAACAGCTTCGAGACACCAAAAGCATCCCCCACCCAGGGTAGCTCGCTCTAGTGTGGCTGGACTTTTATCAGTAATTTCAGTCATGGCTTTATCCTAATGCCTTATTTAAATGCTTGCCAACTATTAATTCAACATGAATCGCTTCACCATCCAGCTTGATGAAATCAAAGCAGCCTACGCTGCAGAACCTAATCCCACATTAGAAGTAAGGCTGGAGCGCATTGGTCGTATTCAAAAGATGCTCGAGGCAAATGAAGAAAAATTGTGCAAAGCCTTAATTGCAGATTTTGGAGTTCGTCACCCAATCGAAACACGTCTCGCTGAATTTCAGATGGTGTATCAAGCTTGTAAATACACGCGTAAACATTTGAAAGGCTGGATGAAACCAGCGCAAATGGAAACCCCCTCTTATATGGGCTCATCTGAAGCTTGGCTTGAGAATCAATCTCTTGGTGTAGTTGGCATCATGAGCCCCTGGAATTACCCAGTGCAGCTAGCTCTGGTGCCTGCCATTGCAGCCTTTGCTGCTGGCAATCGTGTTTGGCTCAAACCTTCTGAGCGCAGCTCCCGCACTTCTGGATTTTTAGCAGGCTTGATACAAGAATATTTTCACCCCAGTGAATTTTGCGTTACTACTGGCGGATCTGATGTCGCGGAACAATTTTCTGCTTTGCCCTTTGCACACCTCCTCTTTACCGGCTCTGAAGTGATTGGCAAAAAAGTGATGCGTGCTGCCGCCGAGAACCTGACACCGGTAACACTAGAGCTTGGCGGCAAGACTCCTGCCATTGTGGATGCCTCCGCAAAACTCGAGGAAGCCGCGTCAGCAATTATTTATGGCAAATTACTCAATAGTGGCCAAACCTGTATTGCTCCTGACTATGTTTTGCTTGAAGCTAGCTATCAAGCTGAGTTCATTCAAGCACTCCAAACAGCAGCACAAACACAATTTAGCAATCCGGAGGAGCTCACTGGGCCGATTGATGATGCGCAATTGCAATACTGGCAGCACCTTGTTAGTGATGCTATCGACCGTGGTGCAAAAGTGATTCCACTATTGAATAATCCTGCCGCAGGGGCAAGGCGGTTTGAACCTGTTGTCTTAATTGATATCCCTCAAGATGCGCGCGTACTTCATGAAGAAATATTTGGCCCTATTCTGCCAATCATCAACGTTGCAAATACAGCAGCAGCAATTGCGTATGTAAATAGCAGACCTAATCCATTGGCGCTGTACTGGTTTGGTAAAGACAAAAATAATATGCAGCAAGTTTTAGAGCAGACTCGCTCGGGTGGTGTCACTATTAATGATGTCTTCTTGCATGCGACCGTCGATTCCCTCCCCTTTGGCGGAGTTGGTGCGAGCGGCATGGGAAGTTACCATGGCAAAGCAGGTTTTGATGCCTTCAGCCATCAAAAACCTATTCTTCAGGTACGCGGACTCTTGGGCACGAATCTTCTCAAAGGCACCAAACCTGCACGCCCACCTTATGGAAAACAGGTTGAGCGCTTATTGCGTCGCTTGAAGTAATCAAACAATCAATAAGCGAATTGCAAAGCCAATAAATAATATTCCAGCCAGCATCCACAGTCCCGCAGTTAAGCGGTAACGGCTTTTGAAATACGTAGAGAAAAATTGCCCTACAGAGATGAGTCCTGCTAGGTAAGTCATACTCATCAACTGTAGAACCGTCGCAAGATATACAAAGGTAATGGCTGGATGCGCAAAATCTGGCTGAATAAATTGCGAGAAGAAAGCAATAAAGAAAAAGATTGCCTTAGGATTGGTGAGTGATAGCGATAGCGCGGCAAGCAATGGATGCAATTGCATTAAACGTGTTTGAATCTCAAAAACCTGCGAATGAGATTGTGTTGTCCAGTGCTGCTGCCCACTGCGCAATAAGCCTATCCCCATCCAAGCCAAATAGATTGCTCCGATGATGCGCACAAGCTGGAAGAGCACAGGGGAAGACATTAAGAGTGATGCAGCGCCTAGAGCAACAGCAATCATCAGAATCGAATCGCCAATGAAGATTCCTAATGCGCCTAATGCGCCAGAGCGCCAACCCTTTTGCGTAGCAATGGTCAGTACATATAGTGAGTTCGGGCCAGGCAACAAGATGACAAGCACAGTCCCAAGCAAGTAACTTGAGAAATCCAGGATTCCTGCATTTGAAGGTGATAAGAGGCTGAATGTGAACCATTCCATCACCACATGATAATTAATTCGGGAAAACCCTTGTAATGACGGTCTCAAACTGACATAATGGGAGGCTTTTTAAAGCAATTTGATTCATCGCCCCCCAGCTCTATTTCAGCGTACCGTTTAGAAGTCATAAACACTAGAGGTAAAAAACGCGCTGCCGCTTGTCTGATGGTCGATGCCTTTGACCATCGCACCCTATAAAAAACCATGGGTGCAACATACGGAGACATCCCTTTAAGGGGATGTGTAATAGCATGACTTTTTCTAAAGAAACTAAACACGAGCCGAAAGACTCAAAGAGCTCTGGATCTGAATTCCAGAATTTCGCCCTTGCGGCCTCACTCCTTAAAAACGTTGCTGAACTGGGTTTTACCCAGGCCACCGAAGTACAAGCTCAGGTTATTCCTGCTGCTTTAGCTGGCGGTGACTTATTGGTCAGCAGCCAAACCGGTAGCGGTAAAACTGCAGCCTTTTTATTGCCTTTAATTAATCAACTGATTGAAAGCAACCCGAACAATTCACCTGTACCAGGTCGCGCACAACCTAAAGTGTTAGTGCTCTGCCCGACTCGTGAGTTAGCTCAACAGGTTGCCGCCGATGCAGTGAACTTAGTTCGCGGCATGAAAGGTATTCGTATTGCCACTGTGATGGGTGGCATGCCTTACGGCAAACAAATCCAAGCATTGAAAGGTGCATTGTTAGTTGTTGCAACTCCAGGTCGTTTGCTCGACTTGTGCGATAGCAAAGCAATTCGCTTAGATGATGTTAAACAACTCGTTATCGATGAAGCTGATCGCATGCTCGACATGGGATTTGCCGATGATCTCGAAGCCATTGATAAACGTTGCGCTGGTCGCAACCAAACCTTGATGTTCTCTGCAACTTTTGCGCCAAAGATTATGTCTTTAGCAAACGAGTTGACTACCGATGCCAAACGTATTGAACTTGCTCACGCCGGTGAAAAGCACGCCAACATTGAGCAGAAGTTGCACTGGGCTGACAGCATGTCACACAAGCACAAACTTCTTGAGCACATTTTGGCTGACGCCTCTTTGGATCAAGCAGTCGTGTTTGCAAGCACCCAAGTTGAAAGTGAAAAGATTGCTGATACATTGCGTGCGAATGGTTACGAAGCAACTGCCCTTCACGGTGCAATGCCTCAAGCTGTGCGTATGCGTCGCCTTGAGTCTTTACGCAAAGGTCACACCAAGATTTTGGTTGCCACTGACGTAGCGGCTCGTGGTATTGATGTGCCACGTATCAGTCACGTGATTAACTTTGGCTTGCCAATGAAACCAGAAGACTATACACACCGCATCGGTCGTACAGGTCGCGCTGGTCGCAATGGTGTTGCAATCACCTTAGTTGAACATCGTGATCGTGCCAAGATTCGCAATATCGAGCGCTTCACACAGCAAGATATCGTTGCCTCTGTTATCGCAGGTCTTGAGCCACAAGCCAAGCCTAGCTTTGGTGGTGGCGGTGGCCGCCCTGGCGGTGGTCGCTCTGGCGGTGGCTTTGGCGGTAATCGCTCTGGCGGTGGTGGCGGTCGTTATGGCTCTGGCGCACGCTCTGAGTCACGCTTTGGTGGCGGTGGTAGCGGTGGCGGCAATACTGGTGGAGGCCGTTCAGGCGACTCACGTCCTGCACGTTCTGCGGATTCACGTCCAGCACGTTCTGCGGATTCACGTCCAGCTCGTCCGGCAGGTCCACGTTTTGCTAAACCAAAGTCTGGCGGTCAACGTCGTAACTTTAGCGGCAGCTAAATATGACTCACCGTAATCGTCTCCGTTCTTCATGGAATCGAGTCGGTTCCGGTGAAATTCATCGGGCGCCACGAAAGTGGCAACCATGGCTAAGTGACATTGGGTCTTTAACCCAAAAAATTGAGAAAGCAATTGGTCAAAAACTGCAAGTTCAGGTTTTGCGTGATTGTTCTCAAACCTTAAATAGCGATGAGAGTCGCTATTTTCATTTCAAGATCAGACGTTGCCGCGTTCGGGAAGTCTTGCTCTGCGTAAATAATATTCCATTGGTGATGGCGCATAGCGTGATTCCAACTTTGAGTTCGAGTGGCAGTAATCATGCTGTATTACGCCTTGGCACCAAGCCATTGGGTGCAGTCTTGTTTGCTAAAACCCGAATGAATTCCAAGGCAAAGCCACCACGCGATATTGCTCGTCTTGATAAAGGCAGCGCCTTGTGGAAAAAATGCTCCAAGAATTATCCGGGACTTAGCTCACCTTTGTGGGCACGTCGTACCCTCTATCGATTAAAGGGTCATCCCATCTTAGTCAATGAAATCTTCTTGCCAGCCCTATTAAGCTACTCTGCTTCTTAAGAATTACCGACCTATCAAATGGTGAGCCAGGCTAATGTGGCTTTAATCAGCGCTTCATCGCCTGGATCAGTTGTAAACACTTCACCAAATCCAACTGCTTGGGCAGCATCAGCAATATTGTGATGTGAACATAAGGCGCTAGCACTTTGTAAACCTTGTGGTAGTTGATGATTTGCAACCTGTCCTAGGTAGCGAACTGCCTCAGAAGAAGTTAACAGCCAAAGAGATTTAGAAATATCCATTTGCTGTATGGCATGCCATACAGAATTATTGGTATCTAAGGGCACGCGAGTGTATGTAGAAATCGCCTCGACTGTTGCACCAGCTTTTTTAAGCGTCTCAGCTAACCAATCTCGACCACCCTCACCCTTAAAGATGACTATCTTCTTGTTGTGCCAATCCCACTGCAGACCTTGAAGCTCCTGCCACAAACCTTCAGAATCCCATTGTTCATTGTTTGCAGGAATCATCACTGGAGTCGGCCTTGCTTCTAAGCCAATGCCGTGGTTTTTTAAAGCTAAGGCGCTACTGCCACCCATCACCCCAATCGGAATGATCTTTTTAGAAAAATCCTGCCAATCACGCTCTAGCAAACGCATGACAGATTCAATGGCATTAGGACTAACGAAGATTGCTAAGTCAGCATCCTTTAAAACGGTAGCAATATGGTCTGCAAGTTGTTCATCATCTTTAGGAACAATCGTGAGCAAAGGTAGAGATACGATTTCTGGAAGACTGCGCTTTGCAACACCACTCTTTTCAATCGTCTGCGAAAGTACTTCGATCAACTGACGAGCTTGACCACTCGGCCTAGTGATAACAATGGTTTTAGTGCTCATCGTGATTGTTACTCTAAATCACTTCACAATCTTCGGAATCAATTCCGCCGCACCTTGGGCTAGCAGATCTTGCGCTACCGCTAAGCCGAGGGCTTCTGCATCCTCAATGGATTGCACGGCTGCGCTACCTTGCGCTAGGCAAATGGCTTTGCCATCAGTGCTAGCAACAAAGGAGCGAATCTGCAGGTGGTGTTGATCCCAAGTGGCGTGAGCAGCTAAGGGCACTTCACAAGAGCCGCCTAATTGACGTGAGACCATGCGCTCAGCCGATACGGCCAATAAAGTCGGTAAGTCATTTAAGGGGGCGAGCCAGTCTTTGATATGCGGGTGCGCACTTAAGGTCTCAATCCCTAGGGCTCCTTGACCAGCAGCTGGGGTGTAAGGGTCATAGGGTAAATAGGCCCGAATCCGGGACTCTAGGCCAAGGCGCTTTAAGCCAGCGGCAGCCAAAATAATGGCTTGGTACTCCCCACGATCGAGTTTGCCCATGCGGGTATCGAGGTTGCCCCGTAAGGGCTCAATCCTCAGATGGGGAAACTTGGCTCGCAAGACTGACTCTCGGCGCAGGCTTGATGTGCCCACAATTGCGCCAGAAGGAAGGTCTTCTAAGCTACTGTAATCATTAGAGACAAAAGCATCTCTGGCATCTTCTCTAGCCATCACACAAGACAGGTCAAACCCGCTTGGCATGACCATCGGGACATCTTTTAAAGAATGGACTGCTAAATCGGCTCTGCCATCTTCTAGGGCAGTCTCAAGCTCTTTGACAAAAAGGCCTTTGCCACCCACTTTGGAGAGGGCTTTATCCAAAATCTGGTCTCCCCGGGTGGTCATGCCCAAAATCTGGACATCACAGCCTGGATAGAGCTTTTGTAGGCAGGCTTGCACATGCTGCGCCTGCCACATGGCTAAGCGACTTTCGCGGGAGGCAATGACAAGGCGTTGGGGGGCTTCCAGAGCGGCGGATAGAGGTGAAGAATTTAGGGTTTGGGACATAACATTTAAAATAATCAAAGACCTACACCAATATACTGTGTTTATGAGCTCATCCAAAAATTCCCTAGCCAACAAAGCCCAAGCTTGGTCGGCCCGTTTTGACGAACCCGTTGACGAACTTGTTCAGCGTTATACAGCCTCTATCGGCTTTGATCAACGCTTTGCAATGGTGGATATCGCTGGCTCCCTCGCCCACGCCCAAATGCTGGCAGCCCAAAAAATCATCAGCGCTCAGGATTTAGCCGATATTCAAAAGGGAATGGCTCAGATCAAGAGCGAAATCGAGGCAGGTGAATTTAAATGGCAGTTAGCGCTAGAAGATGTGCATCTCAATATTGAGGCTCGCCTTACTGAACTCGTTGGCGATGCTGGCAAGCGTTTGCATACCGGTCGTTCGCGCAACGATCAAGTAGCAACTGATTTACGCCTGTGGTTACGTGGCAGTATTGATGAGATTGCGGTCACTTTAAAAGCCTTGCGAACTGCTTTATTAGATCTTGCAGAAAAGCATGCTGCTACCATCATGCCAGGGCATACTCATCTGCAGGTTGCACAACCGATTACTTTTGGTCATCACTTGATGGCCTACTACGAAATGTTCAGTCGCGATGCAAGTCGTCTCGCGGATTTGCGTACACGTTTTAATCGTCTACCACTGGGTGCCGCTGCTTTAGCTGGGACTACCTACCCAATTGATCGCGACCAAGTTGCCAAGATCCTGGGTTTTGATGGTATCTGCAATAACTCCTTAGATGCGGTCTCTGATCGCGACTTTGCGATTGAGTTCTGTGCCTTTGCCTCAATCTTGATGATGCATGTCTCACGCCTGTCTGAAGAACTTGTACTCTGGCTGAGTCCTCGTTTTGGCTTTATCGATTTACCAGACCGTTTCTGTACTGGCAGCTCGATCATGCCGCAAAAGAAGAACCCTGATGTTCCAGAATTGGCGCGCGGTAAAACTGGTCGCGTCTATGGTGACTTGATGTCTTTGTTGACATTGATGAAGAGTCAGCCTCTGGCATACAACAAAGATAATCAAGAAGATAAAGAGCCTTTATTTGATGCGGTTGATACTGTGCAAGATACCTTGCGCATCTTTGCCGATATGGTTCCGCACATAGAAGTAAAAGCTGACGTCATGAAAGCGGCGGCTGAAGAAGGTTTTGCTACTGCTACCGATTTAGCAGACTACTTAGTGAAAAAAGGTCTAGCCTTCCGTGACGCACATGAAGCTGTTGCACATGCTGTCAAAGCTTGCGTTGGCAGAAACTGCATGCTGACTGATCTGAGTCTTTCTGAGCTGCGCTTTGCTTGCGGTTTAGATAATCGCCCAGAACTCATTAGTGATGAGGTATTTGCACTACTTACGGTTGATGGCTCTGTGCAATCTCGCCAGCACGCTGGTGGCACAGCACCCTCACAAGTACTCGCTGCCATTAAGCGGGGGCGCACAGACCTCTAAATCACATGGGGTTTTGGTCCAAGCTCTCTGCGGGCATTGATCGTATCAATCAACTGCTAGGCAAAGCCGCTAGCATCATGATCCTGCTGTCCTGCGTAGTATCCGCAGTTAATGCCCTGCTTCGCTATGGATTAGACATCAGCAACAATTGGCCATTAGAGCTGCAGTGGTATCTCTTTAGCGCAGCAGTGATGCTGGGTGCCTCATATACCCTTAAGCGCAATGAACATGTTCGCGTCGATCTAATTTATTCCCAGCTCTCTGATCGTGGTCGACTGTGGGTTGATCTTTTTGGACTAGTTTGTTTTTTAATGCCAGCCTGCCTCTTGTTTACTTGGCTCTCTTGGACCACCCTCTTCTATCCATCCTGGTTAGTGATGGAGCATTCCATGAATTCTGGTGGTCTAGCGCGCTATCCGATTAAATTTATTGTGCCCTTTGGATTCTTCATGTTGAGCTTACAAGGCTTATCGGAAATCATTAAACGTATCGGGGCACTCAACGGTGAAATTGTCTTGCCACGCGAAGATCTTCATTACGAAAAGCCCATGCAATGATTCCATTGGAGTGGATGCCCCCCTTCATGTTTGGTGGCCTCATCATCTTTATGTTGATAGGCTTCCCAGTCGCTTTCTCATTGATGGCGGCAGGCCTGTTCTTCTCTCTGATCGCGATGAGCGAAGGCTTTTTTGGAATGGCTTTTTTGCAAGCGATCCCTCAGCGCATCTTCGGTAGCGTGCTAGCCAATGATCTTCTCCTAGCCATCCCCTTCTTCACTTTTATGGGTGCGATTCTGGAGCGCTGTGGCCTTGCAGAAGAAATGCTGGATTCGATGGGCCAACTCTTTGGACGCGTGCGTGGTGGCTTGGGTTACTCCGTCATCATCGTAGGCTTCATTCTTGGGGCTATTACGGGCACTGTCGCGGCTCAGGTAATTGCCATGGCGATGATCTCTTTGCCAGTGATGATGCGTTATGGCTACAACATGCGCTACGCCACAGGCGTTCTTGCCGCCTCTGGAACGATTACCCAATTAGTACCGCCCTCATTAGTGTTGATTGTTTTAGCAGATCAACTCAAAACTCAAAGTGGTAGCGCAGATGTGGGCAGCATGTATCTTGGTGCTTGGGGTCCATCGCTTTTACAGATTGCCTTATTTGCGCTCTATACATTTTTCTTGGCGCGTATTCGTCCGAACGATTTACCACCCGTTCCAGAGAGTGCTCTGACCCTCAAGGGCTGGGCTCTTTGGAAAAAATGCCTGATGGGCATTATTCCTTCGGCAGTATTGATCTTCCTGGTTCTTGGCACCATCATGACCGGTATTGCCACCCCTACTGAATCTGGCGCGATGGGGGCCATGGGTGCGTTACTATTAGCCTGGATCAGGCGAGCCAGTATCTCCAACCTTAAAGGACTTGTTCAAGAGGCTTATCAAAACACCATGCGCATCACTGCAATGGTGGTCTTTATTTTGATTGGCTCTACCTGTTTCTCAGTAGTGTTCCAGGGAGTCGATGGTGGGCGCTGGGTTGAAGAACTTTTCTCCAGCTTGCCTGGTGGCTGGGTAGGCTTTTTAATTGTCGTCAATCTCTTTGTCTTTTTCTTAGCATTCTTCTTGGACTTCTTTGAGATCGCCTTCATTGTGGTGCCGATGCTAGCACCAGTGGCTGTCAAGTTGCTCTCACCAGTATTGCTGGACTCTATGAACGGCAATCCGCAAGCAGCTGCCAGCGCAGCACTGGTTTGGTTTGGAGTCATGCTGTGCGTCAATATGCAAACTTCTTTTATGCATCCCCCATTTGGATTTGCCCTGTTCTATCTCAGAGGTGTAGCCCCTAAAGAAGTAAAAAGTAGCGATATCTATTGGGGCGCTTTGCCTTGGGTGGGATTGCAGCTCATCATGGTGGTACTTGTGATGGCTTTCCCGGCACTAGTGACCACTTTCCTTGATAAACCCGCCGTAGTCGCTCAGAGTCAGGACTTTAACTTCACAGGCGATGAAAATAAATCAGATACGCCAGCAAATAAAGTGGATGAAGATGCTCCGGTAAACTTCCAACTAGATAAGCCGGTTAAGTAAAAATCTATTAGCCAGCAATTTGCCCAGGTCTACCAAAATACCAGCCCTGGAAAAAATCACAACCCTTTAGTAGTAATAGGTCAAATTGCTCTTTGGTTTCAACGCCTTCCGCAATGACTCGGATATTGAGTGTTTTTGCTAGACTCAAAATATTATCTACGATTGCTTGATCATCTTTATTGGCCATCATGCCGGCAACAAATGATTTATCTAATTTAAGGTGCTCGATAGGAAGTTTTTGCAAATACGCTAGCGAAGAATAGCCCGTGCCAAAGTCATCCAACACAAATTGAACGCCTTTGCTGCATAAGCGCTCCATCACGCCAATAGCCAACTCCGTATTCGTTAAAAATGTTCCTTCTGTCACCTCTAAATGAACGCGCTCTAGCGGAATCTGATATTGCTCAGCCAGCAATATAAATTGGTCAGCAAATCTCAAATTCATTAGTTGATGAGCACTGATGTTGATCATCAAGATATAGTTGCGATGAGCGTCAGAAAAGGCCCAGAGAGACTGATTGCTAAAAATGTTTCTTAAGATAGATTCGCCCACTTCATTCATTTGCCCACTCTTCTCGGCAAATGGAATAAAGTCATCCGGCATAACCATTCCAAGCAAAGGATGCTTCCAGCGAGCTAATGCCTCATAGCCAATGCACTGTTGTTGACGGTCAACTACCGGTTGATATTCAACAAAAAACTGGTCTTGCTCAGCCGCTTCTTTCAACCCTAAATGGAGTTCATTTTTACGATCAAAGCTAGACTTTAAGGTTTCATCAAAAAATCGGTAAGCAATCTGTGGATCTTCTTTAGCTGCGTACATAGCAATATCTGCATGCTTTAAGACCTCATCAAATTGAGTCGCATCTCCACCGAAAACGACCGCCCCCATACTAGCAGTAGCCTTAACGCCGACCATTTCACCCAAATCAAACTCTTCTGATAGCTCAACTAAGATTCTCTTGATTCCCTCTTCAAGCGCCACTCGAGCACTCTCGGCAGTAGACCCAAGACGCTCAAATAAGATCAAATACTCGTCACCGCCGATACGCGCAATCATATCGGTCGGTCTGATTGCGCGCTGAATACGATTACCAAACTCTCGTAATAAGTTATCGCCAATATTGTGGCCATAGGTATCGTTCACTAACTTGAAGCTATCCAAGTCAAGATAAGTTAAGCCAGAATAGACACCTCCGCGGCTAGCTTCACCGATAGCCCTATGAATTCGGTCCTTAATATATTGGCGATTCGGCAGCCTGGTGAGTGGATCAAAAAAGATCAGCTCTTCGATTTTTTCTTTAGACGCAATCTGATCACTGACATCATGAATTGCTCCGACCATTCTTATTGGGGTGCCATCGGGCGATTTTTCGACGACATCCCCCCTATCTTCAACCCAAATTTGCCGTTGATCAGATCGAATCATTCGATACTGCAGGCGGTACTCTTTTTTTCCTACTAAAGCATTCTCTAGACTTTCTATCACCTGAGATAAATCCTCGGGATGGATGCGATTCTTAAAATCTTCGACTGAAAAATAGGTTTGATTTGGATCCTCACCAAGCATCTCAATCCAGCGATCGTTATGCTTTACCTCACCCGTTTGGATATTCCAGTCCCAAATGCCATCGCCCGTTACATTGAGTACATGCCGCAAGCGCTGTTCAGTTTGAGTGGCTTTTTGATTGGCAAAGTTAACCTTGAGTTCATTGAATTGGATCAACAAATCACGTCTTTCTTTTTCCTCAATTCCGAGGACTAGACCAGTAAATATCACGTAGCGCGAGAGACCCATCAATAGCAATGCTATGTAGGTAACCGCATTAATTGGACCGCCCTGATACGCAAATCCAACGCCTAAAAATATAATAGTTGAAAGCCTAATTAACCATATCAACCCGCCCAGTAAATAAACTAGCGCTAAAACACCGCCAAAAATGTTTAAAGACTTTTTATAGTATTGGTAAGTAAGAAAAAATCCGTACAGAAAGATACTGGCATTTAGAAAAGCAATAAGAGTTGGCTGATATGGATTACCGTAATTAATTTCTACCAACATCAGGGCTGCTATTGCAAGCAAGCCTGCAGCAATATTTTCGAGAGCTACCCTTTTGAAATTCCGCACCTTCCCCGAGAGATTTGAGATGGCATAGTTTGAGAGTAATCCACCGACTAGAGCTAAAGCATTGCCTACCTTATAAGATATGAACTCTGGGACATATTCTCTTAGGGTTAGAAAAATGATCCCAGTACCAGTCGATAAACAGCCAGCAATCCAATAAGTTACATAAACGGGTCTATTTTTTCTAAACTGGACCGCTAATAAAGCAGCTCCCGCGTATGTAAACATCGCAAAGAAGATAAACAGAGAAAAAATAAAGTTTGATGTATTCATGAATCAAATTCGATTAATCTGCCGATAGGTACCCAAACCATATGCATTAAAACTAGAGGGTAATATCAGGCTCTTGCCTGACACAATCAACATAGTACTCGCTACGTCCATCTAGATCGGCCTTCACCAAGCCGTGGATATCCGTCTCAAAGCCTGGGAACTTCTCATTGAAGTCACGAGCAAAGTAGAGATAGTCCACAATCCGTTTATTAAAGCGCTCTCCAGGAATCAAAAGTGGAATGCCTGGAGGATATGGGGTAACCAACATTGCCGTTACGCGGCCATCCAGCTGATCTAGAGGCACTCGATCCACTTCTTTGTGCGCCATTTTTGCCCAAGCTTCTGAAGGCATCATGGCGGGCTCCATGTCCGAGGTATACATCTCAGTCGTCATGCGGGCTACGTTGCGGCTCTTATAAAACTCATGAATTTGTTGGCAGATATCTTTAAGGCCAACGCGCTCATAGCGTGGGTGCTTTGCCACGAACTCAGGCAAGACTTTCCATAGCGGAGCATTTTTATCAAAGTGATCTTTGAATTGTTGTAACTCAGTAACGAGCGTATTCCAACGACCTTTGGTAATACCAATCGTGAACATAATGAAGAAGGAGTACAAACCGCACTTCTCCACAATCACGCCATGCTCAGCAAGGTATTTGGTCACAATGCTCGCTGGAATACCCATGGAGCCGAAATTACCCTCGATATCCAAACCAGGCGTCACAACCGTTGCCTTGATCGGGTCAAGCATATTGAAGCCTTCGGCGAGTTTGCCAAAGTCATGCCAACTTGCATTGGGTTCTAGCAACCAATCAGAGCGTTCGCCAATACCTTCTTCTGCCAAATGATCTGGGCCCCAAACCTTGAACCACCAGTCGGCACCAAATTTATCATCCACTTCACGCATGGCACGGCGGAAGTCCATCGCTTCCGCAATCGACTCTTCAACCAAGGTAGTGCCGCCCGGAGATTCCATCATGGCAGCAGAGACGTCGCACGACGCGATGATCGCGTACTGTGGACTGGTTGAGGTGTGCATCAAATAAGCCTCATTAAAGCAATCACGGTCAAGCTTATGCTCTTCAGCATCTTGCACCAACACTTGTGAAGCTTGCGATAAACCCGCCAACAACTTATGAGTTGATTGAGTGGCAAACATCAAACTCTTCTTGGTGCGCTTACGATCTGATCCAATCGCATGCATATCTTTATAGAAAGGGTGAAATGCAGCATGCGGCAACCAAGCTTCATCGAAATGCAATGAGTCAACCTTGCCATCAAGCATCTCTTTAATCATCTCGACGTTATAAACAATACCGTCATAAGTACTTTGAGTCAGCGTCATGACACGCGGCACAACGTTCTTATTCTTAATGAATGGATTGGCGTCAATCTTCTTCTTAATATTGGCCCACTCAAATTCTTCTTTAGGTATCGGGCCAATAATGCCGAGGTGATTACGGGTGGGCATTAAGAAAATCGGAATCGCGCCCATCATGGTGATGGAATGAATCACTGACTTATGACAGTTACGGTCCACCAGAACCACATCGCCAGGAGCAACCGTTGAGTGCCAAACAATCTTGTTAGATGTTGAGGTGCCGTTGGTGACAAAGAATAAATGATCAGCATTGAAAATGCGGGCTGCATTGCGCTCACTCTGCAAGACAGGGCCAGTATGGTCTAGGAGCTGACCTAATTCTTCTACGGCATTACAGACGTCAGCTCTGAGCATGTTCTCACCAAAAAACTGATGGAACATACGACCTACTGGACTCTTTAAGAATGCTACGCCACCAGAGTGGCCTGGGCAATGCCAAGAGTAAGAGCCTTCAGAAGCGTAATTAGTTAAGGCACGGAAGAATGGTGGTGCCAAAGAATCGAGGTATACCTTTGCTTCGCGAATAATGTGACGTGCTACGAATTCTGGGGTGTCTTCATTCATATGAATGAAGCCATGTAACTCGCGCAGGATGTCATTTGGCATATGGCGTGATGTACGAGTCTCGCCATACAAGAAAATCGGAATATCTTCATTACGCTTGCGTACTTCTGTAATAAATGCACGCAAATTATTTAATGCTGGAAGGTCGTGATCCTCAGAGTCGGATACAAACTCTTCATCATCAATTGAAACGATAAAGGAAGATGCGCGAGAAGCCTGTTGAGCAAAAGAAGTGAGGTCACCATAGCTGGTTAAACCAATGACCTCCATGCCTTCGTTCTCGATCGCCTCAGCGAGGTCGCGAATACCAGAACCCGAAATATTTTCGGAACGGAAGTCCTCATCAATGATGATGATTGGGAAACGAAATTTCATAAAAACTCCCCTACTAACTTATCCGATGTATTCGGAATCCACTTATCAAAATTGGTCAAATCAATGACCCGACCGCCATCTGGCGAAACCGTGACTATATCGACAAAACTCGCATTTTGCTGCACATCTCTTGGCAAGTAAACATGGCGGGCATAAACCTGGTTGGCTAAGCTCTCATGGTAGCCAGTAAAAGTGATCAGGAGGTGCCACTGTTGCTCAATGGCAGTCTTGCCTAAATAGTCCTTTAGTGGGCTTTCGTCATCCACGCTATGCATGGCAGTCCAGGTCAATGAAAACACCGGGCTTTCTGAGCGATGCAGTGGCAACTCCACTGAGCGGCGATAACGCTCACCCTCAGAGGTCATGCTCTCAGCAATCAACCAGAGTCTTAATTGGGCTTCAACAATATGCGAACTGCGATCATTAGCCACTCGAAACTTAAAAGTTTGTATTCCGTCATGACTACCAACTACCGCAACCTTGGAAAAGCGTATACCAGCTGTTGGACGAGTAAATCGTGCAAACGCTAAACCCGTTGTTAATGCGGAATACACAATACCAAAGAATGCTTCGAAGGTCACGATAGAGTTCGCCATATGTCCGATCGGAGTCATACGACCATAACCAATGGTTGCCATGGTTTGCACGCTAAAGAAAAATACATCAAGCAGGGAGCCGGGCTGTGCATGGGTAATAGCCCCATCACCACAAGCTAAGTAAGCAAAAGCAAACAGAAGATTGGTAGATAAATAAACAAAGACCACCAGCAGCAAAAAGCTTGTCCAGCCGGTACCTAGCAGCCAATGATAGAAATTATTTTCAGGGCGCGCTACTTCAGAGCGCGAGAGTGTAGCGCGATACTCATCTAAGTTAATCCTTGCAGGACGGCGACTTAATGGGAATTTACGCACTGCCGAAAATGGCTTAGGTCTTAGGCAGGGTCACGCCCCGCTGACCTTGATACTTACCACCGCGATCTTTATAAGATGTACCACACACTTCATCGCTCTCGAAGAAGAGTACTTGTGCACAACCTTCACCCGCATAAATTTTTGCTGGCAATGGTGTGGTGTTTGAAAACTCTAGAGTGACATATCCTTCCCACTCTGGCTCGAATGGAGTGACGTTCACAATAATGCCGCAACGGGCATAGGTACTCTTACCAACGCAAACGGTTAATACGCTGCGAGGAATCTTGAAATACTCCACCGTTCTTGCCAATGCAAATGAATTTGGTGGAATGATGCAGACATCACCCTTAAAGTCGACAAATGATTGCTCATCGAAATTCTTAGGGTCAACAATCGTGCTGTTGATGTTGGTGAAGATCTTAAATTCGTCTGCGCAACGAATGTCATAGCCATAACTTGATGTGCCATAACTTACGATTTTGTTGCCTGCGGCGTCTTGGCGGATTTGCCCAGGTTCAAATGGGCTGATCATGCCTTGCTCGCCCATGCGGCGGATCCAGTGGTCAGATTTAATAGTCATGGACGAATTGTAAAACCATCGCCCTCACCTGCCCACGAATTTATTGGGGTTTTTGGGTAAAAACCACCCGCTCAGGGGCATTGTAGATCTCGAAGTGTTTACCTGAACAGCGAGACAGGATGGTGAGATTGGTTTTACGAGCCAGTTCTAGACCCATGAGGGTGACACCAGAGCGTGTGAGTAAAAAAGGAACGCCCATCTGAGCGCCTTTAATCACCATTTCTGAGGTGAGGCGGCCCGTGGTGAAGAAGATCAAATCTTTGCCAGACTTATTTGCAAGCCACATCAATCCAGATATTGAATCGACCGCATTGTGGCGACCCACATCTTCAATAAAGTGTAGGAGTGCAACCCCGCCATCTGCGGTACGCTCAAATACGGCACAGGCATGCACTGAGCCAGACTTCTTATAAATTGAGTCATGGACTCGGATAGCATCAACCAAGCTAATAATTGCCTCTTGGGATAAGAGAGGTCCATCGGGCAGACGAATTTCCGACATCTCTTCCATCAGGCCACCAAACATCGTGCCCTGTCCACAACCTGTGGTCACAACGCGCTTGCTGGTAAGGGCATCGATATCGACCGTACTACGGCGCGTCTTGACGGCAGCAGAATCGGTTTCCCAATCCACTTGAATGCTTTCAATGTCATCTGGGGATTCAACCAGCCGCTGGTTCCGTAGGTACCCCAAAACCAAGGCTTCAGGGGCGCTACCCAAGGTCATCAAGGTCACCACCTCCCGTTTATCTAGATAGATCGTTAGAGGGCGCTCTCCGGGGATATGGGCTAGCTTGCTACGGCCAGCCTCATCCAATATCTCTACCTCGTGCACCAAGGGCACGGAGGCGTTAGACATCTGGATATTCGGTTTTGCTGCCACTACTGACATGAGGCGCCTTCTAAATTGGGTTCAATTTCAATTTTATCGAGACTAATCGGGGTTTTACTTTAACCGCAGACTAAAATCATTGCTCGAGCCCGCATAATTGTGGATTAAGCCCTAATTTAACCTTGTTATTTCCGATTGAAGACCGCTTTACATGAGCAGCCCCCAGCGTCGCCTCCTTGTCACTTCCGCCCTACCGTATGCCAATGGTCAGATCCATATTGGGCATTTGGTGGAATACGTACAGACAGATATTTGGGTGCGCTTTCAACGGATGCGCGGTCATGAGGTTCATTACGTGGGTGCTGATGACACTCACGGCACCCCGATCATGTTGCGCGCTGAAAAGGAAGGGCTCACACCCAAAGAGCTCATCGCCAATGTTTGGAAAGAACATAAGCGTGACTTCGATCACTTCCTCATTTCATTTGACAACTACTACACCACCGATAGCCCAGAGAATGAAAAGTTAGCGCAAAGTATTTATATCAAGCTACGTGATGCAGGCTTGATTGAAAAACGCGCCATTGAGCAAGCTTATGATCCCGTAAAAGAAATGTTCTTGCCGGATCGCTTCATTAAAGGTGAGTGCCCTAAGTGTGGCGCTAAAGATCAATACGGTGATAACTGTGAGAAATGTGGAGCCACCTATTCACCAACGGATTTGAAGAATCCATTCTCAGTTGTAAGTGGTGCAACACCGATTAAAAAGATTTCTGATCACTACTTCTTTAAGTTATCAGATCCACGCTGCGAAACATTTTTGCGCGAGTGGACTCAAGTGAAGACGCCTCTGCAGCCAGAAGCTCGTAACAAAATGAAAGAATGGGTTGGTGAGCCTGGCGAGAGCAAACTGGGTGACTGGGACATCTCCCGCGACGCCCCCTATTTCGGCTTTGAAATCCCTGATGCTCCAGGCAAATACTTCTATGTCTGGCTTGATGCACCGATTGGCTACTACGCCAGCTTCCTCAATTACTGTCAGGCTAAAGGTCTCAATTTTGATGAGTGGGTTAAGCCAGATACCACCACCGAGCAATACCATTTTATTGGTAAAGATATTTTGTATTTCCATACTCTATTTTGGCCTGCGACTTTGCAATTTGCAGGCTATCGCACACCAACCAATGTTTTTGCACATGGCTTCTTAACCGTTGATGGTGAGAAGATGAGTAAATCACGTGGCACATTAATTTCCGCGAACAGTGTGATTGAGTGTGGCTTTAATCCTGAGTGGTTCCGCTATTATTTTGCAACAAAGTTAAATGACAGCATGGAAGATTTGGATTTAAATCTTCAAGACTTCGTGGCTCGCGTGAATAGTGATTTATTGGGTAAGTACATCAACATCGCAAGTCGCAGTGCAGGCTTCTTAGTCAAGCGTTTTGGTGGCATTGTTTCTGATGAAGCCATGAACAATCCTTTAATCAAAGAGATTACCGCTGCCAGTGAAAAAATTGCTACTCTATACGAAGGCCGCGAGTATGCAAAAGCATTACGCTCGATCATGGAGCTTGCCGACAAGGTCAATGGTTTCGTAGATGAAAACAAACCTTGGGAAATCGCTAAAGATCCAGAACGTGAGGCCGATTTACAGCGTGTTTGTAGCGTGACCTTAGAAGCCTTCCGGATGCTAAGTCTCTATCTCAAGCCCGTAATCCCACAGGTAGCAGCTGGTGTAGAAGAGTTCCTATCCTTGGATCCCCAGTCTTGGAGCGATATCAACACCCCGCTTTCCAGCAAGAATCCTATTAAGGCCTATAAGCACCTCATGACCCGAGTTGAAGCCCCTCAAATTGAGGCTTTGTTAGCTGCAAACTTGTAAAAACGGGCCTAAAAAGCACCTATAATGGTGATCGTAGTCCTCAGATAACTTTTAGTATTAATTCTATAAGTTATTGAATTAATTGAGTATTTTAGGAAATACCATGGCAAGATATCAATCTGAATTCACCCAGTTCTTGAATGAACTCAAATCCGAGAAACCACACCTCGAGGCTGACCAACAAGCCGGTCGCGCCCTCTTGTGGGACAAAGAGCCCCTTACCGTTGAAGATCAGCGTCGCGCTAAAGCCGCTAAATTAAAACAACGCGCTTACGTCTATTCGAATGACTAATTCAGGCGCTGCGCCAAGCGCAGAGCAAATTCCGGATTTACTAGATAGCACTCCATCAGTTACCGATGGGATGTCGGAAGCGTTCGCCAAGCTGTATGGTGAACCCCTCTTTAAACTTCCTACTGATCTTTATATTCCGCCTGATGCGCTAGAAGTTTTTCTAGAAGCATTTGAGGGTCCACTCGATCTCTTACTGTATTTAATTCGTAAGCAAAACTTTAACGTTCTCGATATTCCGATGGCACAGGTGACCCAACAGTACCTAAGCTATATCGACCAAATTCGTCATCACAATCTTGAACTTGCTGCTGAGTATTTATTAATGGCAGCCATGTTGATTGAAATTAAATCTCGCATGCTGCTACCGATGAAGAAAGCAGATAGCGAGGAAGAAGTAGATGATCCACGCGCAGAATTAGTCCGTCGCCTATTAGAGTACGAGCGTATGAAGTTGGCCGCTCAAGAACTAGATCAAATTCCACAACAAGGTCGTGACTTCCAGGTGGCACATGGCTTTGTAGATACGACCGTGGCCATTACTTGGCCTGAAGTCAATTTAGATGACTTACAAATGGCTTGGCGTGATGTTCTGCACCGCGCCAAACTTAATCAGCATCACACGATTACGCGTGAATCCCTCTCCGTCCGTGACTTTATGACCCGCATTCTGCGTCGCTTGCAAAATACCCGTTTCATTGAGTTTGGTGAATTGTTTGAAGATGCAATTAAGTCTGGTAATGGGATTCCGGTAGTGATTGTGAACTTTATTGCAATGCTAGAACTCTCTCGTGAAGCATTAATTGAAATTACTCAAGCTGAGCCATACGCGCCGATTTATGTGCGTCTCGCCTATACCCCTGTTGCATGAAAATCATTAGCGACATTCAAGAGTTGCGCGACCACTTGCGCGGACAGAATCGTGCTTCATTTGTTCCAACGATGGGTAACCTCCATGAAGGTCACTTATCACTGATGCGCTTGGCAAGGCAGCATGGCGATCCTGTGGTTGCCAGTATCTTTGTGAACCGCTTACAGTT
This sequence comes from Polynucleobacter sp. AP-Titi-500A-B4, assembly GCF_018688095.1. Lineage (NCBI taxonomy): Bacteria > Pseudomonadati > Pseudomonadota > Betaproteobacteria > Burkholderiales > Burkholderiaceae > Polynucleobacter > Polynucleobacter sp. AP-Titi-500A-B4. The sequence goes on from NZ_CP061311.1 coordinate 1,384,665, forward strand.
TGGCCCTAATGAAGATTTCGATAGCTACCCCCGCACGATGCAGGCAGATATCGAGAAGCTAGAAAAAGAAGGTGTCTACATCCTCTTTGCGCCGACTGAGCGCGATCTTTATCCACAACCCCAGGAATATCGCGTTGATCCACCTCAGCAGCTAGGTGACATCCTCGAAGGTGAGTTCCGTCCCGGCTTCTTTAAGGGTGTTTGCACCGCTGTATTAAAACTGTTTTCTTGCGTGCAACCAAAAGTTGCCGTGTTTGGAAAAAAAGATTACCAGCAACTGATGATCATTCGTCAGATGGCTAAGCAATTTGCGCTACCAGTCGACATTGTTCCTGGTGAAACGATTCGTGCGGATGATGGCCTTGCTCTCTCCTCACGCAATGGCTACCTCTCAACAGATGAGCGTGCCGAAGCTCCGCAATTACAAAAGACACTTAAAGAGGTTCGTGATCAAGTCCTGCAATTAAAAGAACGCAACATGCAATCACTATCTGATATTGAAAAGAAAGCAGTTGCTAGCCTTGCAGGTCGTGGCTGGCAACCTGATTACATCGCAATTCGTCAGCAAAGCGACTTGGCGCCAGCATCCAATGAAAGCTTACAAGCGAATGAGCCACTCGTGATTCTCACGGCAGCCAAACTTGGCAAAACGCGTTTGATTGATAACCTAGAGATTTAATCTCTAGGTTGATCTACAGAGCAAAGAACTGCCCTACCTGTAGATTCAATTCTTTAGCCAATTCGGCACCAGTGACTTTTCCTGCAGCGCCTTTAGCTTTGAGAACTTCGATCTGTCCGCCGTGGCAGGCGATGAAGAAAGAATCTAAGGTGATCTGAGTAACTTCACCAGGCTTACCTTTGACCGCGCCAAAGGTAGCAGCAACATGCTTATGGCAATCGTAGATCTGTACTTTTTGCTCACCAAACTTGGTCCATGCGCCGGGCGCAGGATTACAAGCACGAATGAGGTTGTAGATTTGACTAATGTGTGTGGCCCAATGAATCTGCGCCGCATTGGCATCAAACCAACCTTCATAGTTAGCTAGTGATTCATCTTGAACGATCTCTTGATGCTTGCCAGCAACTACTAGATCGGCAGCCTCAAGCAAAGCTTTCACACCAATTGGGAATAGGTGATCAAAATAGATCTTGCCTAAAGTATCATCGGGCCCAATAGCCACTTCTTTTTGCAAAATCACTTCACCTTCATCCAGGCCATCGGATGGACGGAAGATCGTTAAACCTGTTTTATCTTCACCTAAAGCAATCGCCCAGTTAATAGCACTTGGGCCGCGATATTTTGGCAGTAGCGATGGATGATATTGAATCGTGCCGTGTTTCGGAATTTTGCAAAGCTCCTGTGGCACAAACTGTAGTACATATGCCATGACACAGATATCAGCCTGACTATCAATCATGGCCTGAGCTGCCTCAGGCCCCTTGAGAGAGGCGAACTGCAAAGGTGTTAAACCCTTTGCTAACGCTGCCTCTTTAAGCACTTCTGGTTTAGTGGATTTGGGATTATCTGGAGGGCAAAAAACCGCAACGATCTCGTCACCACGATCTAAAAAAGCTTCTAATGCAGCTTTACCAAAATCGGCACTCCCAATCAACGCAACCCGCATCTTAAATAACCTTATCGTGACGGAGAGAAATCAATTCATCAGTGGAATAACCCAACTCACTGAGAATCTCATCGGTATGTTCACCAAGCAACGGCGAACGAGTCACTTCGGTTGGGCTATCAGACATCTTGATTGGGTTACCAACAGTCAGGTACTTGCCACGAATGGGGTGATCAACCTCAACCACCGTGCCAGTAGCACGAAGTGCAGGCTCTTCAGCAATTTCTTTCATGGACAAAATTGGACCACATGGGATGTCATATTTATTCAATACGTCCATCACTTCAAACTTGGTCATAGTCATAGTCCATTTTTCGATCTCGCCAAAGATCTCCATCAAGTGTGGCAAGCGTGCCATGGGAGATGCGAAGCGAACATCCGTAATCCAGTCTTCACGACCAATCACTTTACAAACCGCTTCCCAAACTGGGGCTTGAACAATTACATACATATAGGCATTAGGATCTGTTTCCCAGCCTTTACATTTCACAATCCAACCAGGCTGACCACCACCAGAGGCATTACCTGCGCGAGGTACAGCATCACCGAACTCACCGTTCGGAAACTGTGGGTACTCTTGCATCAAACCAACACGCTCTAAACGCTGTTGATCGCGCAACTTCACACGACATAAGTTCAATACTGCATCTTGCATTGCTGCCAATACCTTCTGACCACGACCAGAGTGAGTGCGTTGATAGAGTGCGGTCACGATACCCAATGCCAAATGCAAACCAGTGCCGCTGTCACCAATTTGCGCGCCCGTCACCATCGGAGGACCATCATCAAAACCAGTTGTGGATGCAGAACCACCTGCGCATTGCGCGACGTTCTCATACACTTTGCAATCTTCGTATGGCCCAGGACCAAAACCCTTAACCGATGCCATGATCATCATGGGATTCAATTCTTGAATACGTTCCCAAGAAAAGCCCATGCGATCCAATGCACCCGGTGCAAAATTCTCAACCAATACGTCACACTCTTTAATGAGGCGCTCGAGAATTTCTTTACCCTTTTGGGTTTTGGTATTTACGGTGATTGAGCGCTTGTTGTGGTTCAACATCGTGAAATACAAACTATCCGCGTCTGGAATATCGCGTAGCTGACCGCGAGTAGCATCGCCTTCTCCTGATTTTTCTACCTTGATCACATCTGCACCGAACCAAGCCAGCAACTGAGTACAGGTTGGCCCCGATTGAACGTGCGTAAAGTCGAGGATTTTGACCCCTTCTAGTGCTTTTGCCATGATTTAAGTCCCAATAAGAATAAAAATTTTGAATTAATGCAATTTTACCAGCGGGGAATTTTGGAAAACGGTCTATGCCCAATTTTTGGGCACGACCTGCTTTTTTGACCCAATAGGTCTATATGTGGCTAGGGCTGGGGATTTTCAAGGTCAGCAAGGCGTTTCTTGAGAGCCCTCTCCTCAGCAAATCGAGCAGTTTCATCCCGAATGATGGCTACCACTCCATTTGCCTTGTGATTGTCATCAAACAGCATCCCTACGGTAAAGGCAATTGAAAGCTTGCTACCGTCCTTATGCTTTGCAGGAACCTTGAGTAGTGATGTTCCATAGCGGGTTGTGCCTGTCTCCATGGAATGGCCATAGCCAACATTATGCTGATGCTTCTGACGGTCGGGAACAATCATATCCAGAGTACTGCCTAGTGCTTCTTCTTCAGAGTATCCAAAAACTCGAGTTGCAGCAGGATTCCATAAAACAATCTTTTCATGAGCATCGGCAACAATGATGGCATCACCGACACACTCCACTAATTGATGCAGATCTATATTGGTATTCATATTTTCAGTCTACAGAAAAAAGGCGCTCACAAGGAGCGCCTTCAAAGTTATGCTAATGAATTATCGTTATTAAACTGCTTTAGCTGCATGCAATTTAGCGATGTCATCCGTGCTGTAACCAAGGTCAGACAACACTTCATCAGTGTGCTCACCTAATACAGGAGATGGCTTCACTTCGATTTCCAAATCAGAAAACTTGATTGGGCTACCGATAGTCAAATACTTGCCACGTACTTTGTGGTCAACTTCAACAATCGAACCGCTCTTACGCAAGTCTGGTGATGCAGCCAATTCCTTCATGGAGAGAACTGGAGCACATGGAATATCGAACTTGCGGAGGATGTCCACAGCTTCGTACTTAGTCTTATCTTTGAGCCAATCTTCAATCGTTGCGAAGATGTCAAAAATCTTATCTTGACGCGCTTCGGCAGTCATATAGGCTGGATCCGTTGCCCACTCTGGTTTGCCCAAAGCTTTCGTGATTGGTTCCCAAGCGTGACCTTGAATTGTAAAGTAGATGTATGCGTTTGGATCAGTTTCCCAACCCTTACACTTCAACACCCAACCTGGCTGACCGCCACCACCAGCGTTACCGCCACGTGGAACTACGTCAGTGAATGAACCGTGTGGATACTGTGGGTACTCTTCCAGGTAGCCAACTTTGTCCAAACGTTGTTGATCGCGCAACTTCACACGGCACAAGTTCAATACAGCGTCTTGCATTGAGCAAGATACTTTTTGACCACGGCCAGTTTTTTCACGTTGCATCAAGGCAGTCAAAATACCAATTGCCAAGTGCATACCAGTATTAGAGTCGCCCAAAGCAGCAGCAGAAACAGTAGGAGGACCATCCCAGAAACCAGTAGTTGAAGCAGCGCCACCAGCACACTGAGCAACGTTCTCATACACTTTTAAGTCTTCGTATGAGTGACCATCGCTAAAACCTTTAACAGAAGCCATGATCATTTTCGGGTTTAATTCTTGAATACGCTTCCAAGAGAAGCCCATACGATCCAAGGCGCCTGGACCAAAGTTCTCCACCATCACATCAGAGGTCTTAATCATCTTCTCCAACACTTCCTTACCTTCTTGGGTCTTAGTGTCGAGTGTCAAAGAACGCTTATTACCGTTGAGCATGGTGAAGTACAAAGCATCTGCGCCTGGAATATCGCGCAATTGGCTGCGGGTTACGTCGCCAGAACCTGGACGTTCTACTTTAATCACGTCAGCACCATACCAAGCCAAAAGCTGTGTACATGCAGGACCAGCTTGCACGTGGGTGAAGTCAATAATACGAATACCGTCTAATGGTTTAGTCATGTTTGTTTCTCCTTAAGTGTTTCTTATTTACTTCCAAATGAATTTGACATTACTTCTTAGCAGCTGCTGTGGATGGGTTTAAGTTTGTTAAACGTCCACTTTCAGTACCTGCAGTTTCATCAATAACAGCATTGATGAGGGCTGGTTTACCGGCAGCAATAGCTTCTGTTAACGCTGCTTCTAATTCTGCTGGGGTCGTTACGTAGTAACCAACGCCACCAAATGCTTCAATCATCTTGTCGTAACGCGCATCTTTAACAAACACTGTCGGCGCAACATCAGCACCACCTGTAGGGTTCACATCAGTACCACGGTATACGCCGTTGTTATTAAATACAACCGTAGTAATTGGCAAGTTGTAACGGCAAACGGTTTCGAGCTCCATGCCGCTAAAACCAAAGGCGCTATCGCCTTCCACTGCTACGGTTGGCAAACCACTAGTGACAGCAGCGCCAATGGCGTAGCCCATACCAATTCCCATAATGCCCCAAGTACCAGAGTCAAAGCGCTTACGTGGCTTGTACATATCCACGATGGCACGGCAGTAATCCAAAGTATTTGCACCTTCGTTGACCAAGTTCACATCTGGGTTTTTCTTGATCACATCACGAATCACACGCAATGCACCATGGAAGTTCATAGGGTTCGCTTCTTTGGCCAATGTTTCAGCCATCTTCGCCATGTTTTTATCTTTTTTCTCATTGATGGCGTTGATCCATTCAGCACTTGGCTTCGGCACTACAGCAATACCCTTCAAGAGTTCGCCTACGCATGAGCCAACATCACCAATTAATGGAGCTGCGATTTGTACGTTGCTATCGACTTCGTTTGCTTGAATATCGATTTGGATAAATTTCTTAGGATCTTTGCCCCATGTCTTACCCTTGCCGTGGGCAAGTAACCAGTTCAAACGCGCACCAACTAACAACACTGCATCGGCTTCAGCCAATACAAATGAACGCGCTGCAGAAGCAGATTGTGGGTGGTTATCTGGCAACAAACCTTTAGCCATGGACATTGGCAAATAAGGAATACCAGACTTTTCGATCAAATCACGAATCTCTTTATCGGCTTGTGCATAAGCGGCGCCTTTACCCAAAAGAATCAAGGGACGCTTAGCGCCTTTGAGTACGTCCAATGCGCGTGCTACTGCATCGGCGGCTGGGATTTGACGTGGAACTGGATCGATCACTTTGAAGATAGATTTCTTGGCTTCTTCAACCGGCATAGTTTGGCTCAGCAACTGTGCTGGCAAATCTAAATACACGCCGCCTGGACGACCAGATACAGCAGCACGAATTGCACGAGCAAAGCCGATACCAATATCTTCAATGTGATTAATACGATACGCAGCTTTGCAATAGGGCTTGGCAGCGTTGAGTTGATCCATCTCTTCGTAGTCACCCTGTTGCAAGTCAACGATTTCACGTTCGCTTGAGCCAGAGATCAAAATCATTGGGAAGCAGTTCACAGTAGCGTTAGCCAAAGCTGTTAAACCGTTTAAGAAACCTGGCGCAGAAACGGTCATGCAAATACCAGGCATCTGAGTCATATAACCTGCAATTGCTGCAGCATTACCAGCATGCTGCTCATGACGGAAACCAATAAAGCGCATACCTTCTGCTTGTGCCAAACGGCATAAGTCAGTAATTGGAATACCAACAAGACCGAAAATCGTATTGAGGTCATTTGCTTTTAAAGCATCAATGACGAGATGGAAGCCATCGGTTAATTGTGTGTTTTGGTTATCTGTTGTCATAGAAATTTTTATGTGAACTACAAGCTACCACCAGGGGGTGGCCCCATGCAGCTTAGCTTTCGCTAGTGTCTCCAATTAAGTTATTCATCGCACTACGGGTAATGCTCCCGCTTGGCTGAGGTGAATATTAGGCTTGGGGTGAGGGTTCATCATTGACTTCGGTCAATTTCCCTCAAATCCCTCATCCCCAAAGGGGTGCGGACCTTCAAAAGGCTTATATAAACAGTTCTTTGTGCTTCGTTTTGAGGCGGCTCAAGGTCTCTGGGGAGAGATTGAGGTAGGCAGCCAGCTCCTTTTTAGGGAGGAGCTCGAATAGGTCTTCATATTTGCGCAAAAAGCGCTCCACCCGACCTGGGGCATCTAACATGTGGAGGGTGATGGTATGAGCCATGATCTCGCTCATCAAGCGCATCACCTCGAATTCAAAGCTTTCCTTGAGCGACTTATGCTCATCGAGAAACTCGGCCCACTTTTTCAGAGGCATCCGAGCCACGCGGGCCTTGGTGACACAAGCAATACTGTAAGGAGCTGCCGTCTTAAGACGCCATGCCGCATAGCTAGTTTCAATATCTTTTTCGATGGCAAAGCGCAGAATCATTTCTTTTGCATCTGCACTAGAAACAATGCGCTTGAGAATGCCGTCCAGGACAAAATACTGCTCCATCTGGTGATCACCTTGGTGCAGCAAAATTTCTGATTTTTTGAGGTCTGAGACCTCTAGATGGCGCTCTAATTCGGCCATTGCGGCTTCATCTAGGCTTTTGAGGACTGAGTTTTGCCTCAGCTGAAGCCGAATCAAGTTTTTTTCGGGGTGCTTATCTAATACAGTCATGAATCTTTCGTCCTAGACCTAGCATTGTAGGCTTTTTTACCCCAAAAAGCCGAATTAACCCTGTTTTGCAAGCCTCTTCAAGCTAGAATGGAGGCGTCGTGGTGCTTTATTGCTGTGCAATAGAGTTAAACGGGAAACACTAAACGTGTGCTGCCCCCGCAACGGTAGGTAAATGCCTCAAAAATCACCATTTTTGAGGTCAGGAATCTGAATACGCCACTGTGCGCGTCAATCGCATGGGAAGGCCAGATTCTGAGATTTACTAGCCCGGATACCGGCCAAGACAGGTGGAATTTCGCGGACGGGGATCTTCGCGCGCCGATGACAGCGCTCGGTCTAACCCTGCCGCCAAATTGACGCAAACTCCTGCACGAGAAATTCTGTTCGACCCAGCTTACGGGGAAGTGAGCTAGGCAATCGATAACAGGAAGTCAACAATGAAGCAGCAGTTCAGCAGGAAATACCTTGACGCATTTCTATGCGCCTCTCTATTTATCTTAAGTAGCACGGCAAGCTCACAAACCAATTCCAGCGTATCGGTTACTAACTCACTAGACCCAATTAATCCGGTAATTGTTACTGCAACTCGCACACCAAAATCTGGAAACGATGTTTTAGCTGATTACACATATATCAGTAGGGAAGAAATTGAAAATTCTGCTCAGTCTAGCCTTCCCGACTTACTGCAACAACAACGAGGGATTCAAATATCAAGCTCAGGTGGTGCAGGCAATCTCTCTAGCGTTTATCTAAGAGGTGCAAGTAATGCGCAAAGCTTAGTTTTGGTTGATGGCGTCAAAATTGATTCAACTGGGGGTGGGGCAATTTGGAGCGCTATTCCACTATCACTCATAGATCACATTGAAATTATTTATGGGCCACAAAGCACTTTTTATGGTTCAGATGCCATGGGTGGTGTTGTGCAAATATTTACCAAAAAAGGTGGTGGACCTACACAATTTGAAGCCTCTGCTGGCTACGGAACTTACAACACAAGCATTACAAGCGCTTCAATGTCTGGATCCATTGGTGTGGAAGGAAAAACAAACTACTCCATTGGATTAAGCCAAGAGAACTCAGCAGGCTTTAATACGGTGGCACCAAACAATCCCCACTATAAGGGCGGAGCGAACTACTCTACAACCCTCCCCTCGCCTTACCCAACCACGCCAACGGGATACACCCGCTTGGGAGCAAGTGGGTCACTCTCCACAGTTTGGTCTGCAGGACAAGAGTTGGGATTAAAGATATTTGCGAGTAAAAATAGCTACCAATACCCAAGTAATGAATATTTAAGCGGCAATGCAGAGGTAGCACAAGGCATCAATCAACTCGCCATTTTTTCAGCTTACTCAAAAAATCAAATTTCCGATATCTGGCAAAGCTACTTTCAGGCGTCAAGCTCTACAAACGCTTCTCAAAGTCTGACCACACAAAGTAATGATCGACTAGTAACCCCATCTTATGATTTTCTTTGGCAAAACGACATTAATATTGGCACAGACAAATTACAAGTTCTACTAGAACGCAATATTCAATATGCAAATATGAATAACTCTGCATACCAAACCTATTGCGGAGATCCAAATGCTTGTAGCAATATCAACATTAATCAACAGCGCACAACTAATTCGATTGCTGGATCTTACGAATTAAAACGAGGCAATAATCTAGCAACGCTAGCCCTTAGAAATGATCAAATATCTCAATATGGATCTAAGGTAACTTATAGCGCAGCCTATGGTTATTTCATCACCAAGGAATTGAGAACAAATATTAATTACGGCACTGGATTTAGGGCCCCCTCATTTAATGATCTTTACTACCCAGGCTACGGGACTGCAAATCTTAAACCAGAGACAAATAAAAACCTTGAAGCAGGAATTCACTATGAGACTCGTAACTATGGAGTTCATTTAACTGCCTATCAGAACAAGATTGAAAACTTTATAGTTCCAATTAATTGCTATGACAGTGATTACAACTGCGGCAACCCCGCCTACTATTCTGGATCTCATCCAGTGAACTTTAGTTTGGTCCAAATTAAAGGCGCTTCATTAGGTGTTGATGGAAAGATCAATGATCTCACTTTAAAAGCATCGGCCGATGCTATGAGTACCGTAGACCAAACTACAGGCTTAGATGTACCAAATCGAGCAAACTGGGTCGGCAATTTCCTGGCTGATTACAAAATAAATAAATTCAACTTCGGTACGAATATCACCCTTTCAGGACCTCGCTGGGGAGGTGTGAATGGAACGCAAACGGCGAATACCTACAACATGCAAAGCTATACATTGGTAGGTCTGTACGGTAGCTATCAAATTGAGAAAAATTTATCCACTTTTATCCGCTGGAATAACGTCTTTAATTCTCAGTATCAGACAAATTATGGCTATGCCAACCCAGGATCCAATGTATTCGTAGGCCTGCGCTACGCTATGAAATAAGCCTCTTGTTTCAGACTACAATGCCAGTATGAACGAGCCTATCTCTCATTCCGCTGGCGATGTAGATCTGGATGCCCTAAGTGCATCCGTCAGACGCCTTTCTGAAAAGATTTCTTTGATTCAAGATGCTGTGCGTAACCTTCATCAGAGTCGCGTGCAACTTGAGGGCAAGATTGAGGATGCTCAGAAACGTGTGCAACGGATTCTGAGTCGTTTACCAGAACAAAGCGATGGTCGCCAACTCAACTTACTAGGCGAAGCAATTCCACCAACTAATCCAGAGGACGACAGTGAGCCAACAACGCATTGAAGTAACTCTTGCAGGTCAAAAGATCACCTTAGCGACCAGTACCGAACATGAGCCCCTGCTCCGTGCCGCATGCGTGCTTGTTGATGAACAAATTCAATTAGCCATCAGTGGCGGCAATCGCAGCATTGAACGTGCCAGTATGATGGCTGCACTCAAAATTGCTGGTGACTTAATTACTTTACAAAAAAATCAATCGCAACAAAGCACCTCTTCAAATGTAAGCTCTGATGAAGTAGCTCGTCTTCAAGCAGAAATTCATGGGCTTGAAGAGCAAGTGGATAATTTGATGCAAACCCTTTCCCTGCCTGGTTCGCCAAGGCCAATAGTTCCTTGAACCGATGCGCAAGCATCAGGAACGATCTTTACCTTGTGGGCGTGAGCGTTTCGAAAGTTCACAGTGCCAACTTAGACTTGGTTACTCCCTGAACCTCTTAATGCACCCGAAGCAGAGTAGCCGTTCCACCTTGAACCTTAGGGTTCAGGATGACGGCCTAGCGGCTAAGGCGGGGAATTCATGTTACTAAGCGATATCTTGATGCTCGCACTGTGTGGCAGCATCTCAGGATTTTTGGCGGGACTTCTTGGCATCGGTGGCGGCATGATCTTAGTGCCCTTCATGATTCTAGTTTTCAATCACTTGGGCTTTAGTCAAGAAGTGATCGTGCACATGGCCATTGCCACAGGCATGGCAACAATTTTGTTTACTACTACATCAGCCATATGGGCACACCATAAACATGGCTCAATTGACTGGAAGTTAGTTGCCGCCTTAAGTCCGGGTTTAGTCATTGGCAGCTTGATTGGTGGCAGTGAAATTTTTGAAGCCCTCAATACTTCTTGGTTATCACTCTTTTTTGCCCTCTTTATTGTCTACACCTCAATCCAGATGATTCTCAATAAGAAGCCGGGTGCAGGACGTGAGTTACCCGGTACACTCGGTTTATTTTCTTTTGGCACCTTTGCTGGCGGATTGGCTAGCCTGGTCGGCGCAGGCGGTGCGTTTATTACCGTACCCTTTATGCTCTGGTGCAACGTCAAGCCCCATACCGCGATGGCCACCTCTTCTGGCCTAGGATTTCCGATTGCTGCCGCTGCAACGATTGGTTATATGTATGGCAGCTGGGGGCACCCCAACCTCCCTGCAGGATCTCTCGGCTTTGTATATGTTCCAGCAGTAGCTTGTATCGTAGCGGTCAGTATTTTCACCGCTCCACTTGGCGCCAAGATGGCACGCAAACTTAATGTTGCTCAACTTAAACGCATCTTTGGTGTGATGCTATTAATGCTTGCAGCCTTCATGTTTAATGAAAGCCGCAAGGCATTTGGCTTTTAATTACGCGGTATATTGCTGGCGTAGAATATTCTTCTGCACTTTACCCATGGCATTGCGCGGCAAGTCAGAAACAATTTCTAAGCGCTTAGGAATCTTAAAGTTAGCAATCTGAGTTTTCAGGGTTGCAATCATCGCTTCCGCATTTAACTTGGCGCCTGCTTTAGGTACCACTACTGCCATTACCGCTTCACCAAAGTCAGGATGCGGAATACCAATCACAGCACTCTCATCAACCCCATCCATATCATCGATAAAACTCTCGATCTCTTTTGGATAGACGTTATAGCCACCAGAAATAATCAAATCCTTGCTGCGGCCAACAATGCATAAGTAGTCCTTAGGTGCTTTGCCACCATTGGCATCACCACCCCAACGACCTACGTCACCAGTCTTAAACCAACCGTCTTTAGTAAATTCTTCAGCGGTCTTCTCAGGCATACGCCAGTATCCCTTAAATACATTCGGGCCCTTCACTTGAATACTGCCGATTTCATCAACACCGCAAGGTTTATTGTTTTCATTGACGACGCGGACTTTGACGCCTGGCAATGGCAAACCTACCGATCCACCGACGCGCGCACCTTTGTATGGATTGGAGACCAGCATCACCGTCTCACTCATGCCATAACGCTCCAGAATGGGTTGTCCAATGACTTTCTTGAAGCTATTGAATGTTTCAGTCAGTAATGGCGCTGAGCCAGAGATGAAGAGGCGCATATTGCGCGCGACATTCTTGGTAAAACCTTTATCAGCGAGCAAGCGTACATAGAATGTCGGGACACCCATCATCACAGTCGACTTCGGCATATGCTTCATCAGTTGCGCAATATCCAAGCGTGGCAACCAAATCATCTTGCTGCCATTAATCAATGCGCCATGGGCTGCCACAAACAAGCCATGCACATGAAAGATTGGTAATGCATGCAGGAGCACATCCCCTTTTACCCAACCCCAAAACTTTTGCAAGACTTGCGCATTGCTATACAAGTTCTTGTGGGTCAACATAGCGCCCTTACTACGGCCAGTAGTTCCAGAGGTGTACAAGATTGCTGCTAAGTCATCATCCTTAGTAGCTACTGTTTTAAAGGTATCGCTCAAGCCACCAGCACGCTCTAGCAATGTCCCAGTGCGATCTTCATTTAATGTAAGGACATGCTTAGTACCCGCTTTAGATGCAACCTTAGATACCCAAGAGAAATTCTTAGAGCTGCAAACTACTAGCGCAGGCTCTGCGTTCTCAATGAAGTACTGCATCTCCGCTGCTTGATAAGCCGTATTCAGAGGCAAATACACGTATCCAGCACGAATGGTGGCCAAGTATAAAAAAAGTGCTTCAGGAGATTTTTCTACCTGCACAGCTACACGCGAACCAGCTGGCAACTTGAGACTCTTTAAGAGGTTAGCCATCTTTGCAGTAGCACGCTCTAGGTCACCCCAAGAGTAGTAAAGACCATCATGCGTTTCTAAAGCACACGCTTTTTTATCTTTTGGAAAACCTTTTTCCAATACTGAATACAAATTCATAGAACCTCTAATCAAACAATCATTTTAGGGAGTTAGCGTTAATCCAATTTAGCGCCAGAAGCTTTAGCAACCGCTGCCCAACGCTTAATATCAGCAGAAACAAATTTTCCAAAAGCATCACCAGTCAAATTAGGTGTATCCGAACCGTTATTCGTCCAGATCGTCTTCAGGTCTGGCGTATTGATCGCCTTTTGTACTTCTGCAATCATTTTGTCAACGATAGGCTGCGGAGTTCCCTTAGGTGCAAACAAACCGTACCAAGTAGAAACCTCATAACCAACTAGACCAGCTTCAGCAGCAGTTGGAACATTTGGAAATCCTGGGGCACGTTTTTGTGATGCAACTGCTAAAGCCACAATTGATCCATTTTTAATTTGTGCTGCAGAGGAACCTAAACCATCAAACTCAACATCCACCTGACCAGCAATGAGGTCTTGCATCGCAGGGCCAGCACCACGGTAAGGGATATGAGTAATAAAGGTCTTGGTCAGCATTTTGAATTGCTCACCTGCTAGGTGGTGTGATGAACCATTACCCGCGCTGGCATAGTTAAATTTGCCAGGATTCTTTTTCAGAAGTGCAATGAACTCTTTAAGATCTTTTACCTGCACGTTCTTTGGATTTACTACGATTACTTGCGGTGGATTAGCAACCATTGCTACCGGAATAAAACTCTTTTCAATGTCGTAATCTAAATTAGGGTACATCGCTGGAGCAATCGCATGGTGTGCAGCCCCCATAAAGAATGTATAACCATCTGGAGCCGCTTTTGCAGCGATTGACGCTCCTAATGTTCCGCCAGCACCACCGCGGTTATCAATCACGATTTGCTTACCCAACTGCTTAGTCAGCTGAGCGGCTAAAGGTCTTGCGAATGCATCAGTTCCGCCACCAGCTGGAAAAGGCACCACAAATGTAATTGGTTTGTTTGGCCACTCTTGAGCCATTGCGGCCAAAGGTGCAAAACAAGCAACGAGCAATGCTTTTCGCAGCAAAGCCGTCAATGTTGATTGCTTCATCATGTTTATCTCCTTCAAAGCCTCTTCGGCTCTTGTTTGTACATTGTTTGTGTTGACTTCTAAAACCATACTGGATCTTGCTGCCCAGTTTTTTACTCATTCTAAAGCGAATGCTCTCTGGATTCTGCTTTAGACCGTCTCCCCCAAAATTCTGCTTTTTTACTCCCTAGGGCTGCATCAAGCGACCCACCGCTCGGGAATAATCAATCTGCCCCTGTGTAAATCGCTCGTGATTTTCCTCTACCGCTGAAAGATCATACAAATAATTCACCATGAGAGCCGCCGACTGACGCAAGCCCTTGCGTGAGAGATCAGCTGCCCAATTAATTTGATGTAACTTCGCACCATTACCTAAATGAAACTTCGCTACTGGGTTGCCGTTTCTGCCTGCAGAGCCTAAGCCAAGATAAATACTGGCTAGACATAACAAAGCAGATTTTTCTTTTTCAGTTGCATTATCTGGATGCCATCCCGCACCAATGCGCTCGGTCCACAAGCGATTAGTCAGACCCATTACCTCTAAAGCTTGCTCACGAGCCGTACGAACCGCCGGCTTTAATTGCACACCGGTTTTGTCGCTACCAATATCCGCACCAGCAGCAACCCAATCCATGAATCCAGGAATTGGGGAGAGAGTGACAAACGTTTTTAAACCGGGGAACTCAGCATGTAACTGTTCGGCAACACGCTTGATCAAAAAGTTGCCCATCGAAACGCCACGAAGGCCAGGCTCACAGTTACTAATGGAATAAAACGCTGCCACTTTGTACTGGGAAGTTTGATGAACGGTCTCAGCCTTCTTATCTACTAAGGGTGTAATCACCGCCGGAATCTCAGGCAGCAAAGCCACCTCAACGAAGATCAATGGCTCATTGGGCAACTGTGGATGAAAGAAGGCAAAGCAACGGCGATCAGGCTGTAAGCGCCTGCGCAAGTCATCCCAGCCATCAATCGCATGCACCGCTTCATGCTGAATCAATTTCTCCAATACCTCAGCCGGCGACTTCCAATCAACCCGATGCATCTTCAAGAAACCAGGATTGAACCAGGATGACAGCAGGTGACGTAAATCAAAATCAACTGCAGTCAACTCTGGTTGCTTTTCTAGTAACTGTAGAAGATCCCGACGCATGCCAACCAAGGCAGCAGTACCATTAGTTGCGCGATTTAAACGACGGAATAATTCTTGTCGAGGAGGCTCTGTAACACGCTGCAACTTAATGTAATTACGTGCACTAGCTTCGGCTGAAAAATTTTGTGCTGCACTGACCACTGCAGCAGGATCTGGATTAAGCTTTTCAAATAAGAAAGTGAAAAACTTGACGTGTTGGTCTTTAGTCAGTTTGCGATAGTTGTTAAATACATCATCAGCCATGCTCACAGCATTCGATTCACCTCTCTCAGAGATGAGACGATTTACTGCGCCAGTGACGCGCGAAAAGTATCGAGCTTTTGCTAACTTTTCCAGCATGGGAGCCTATCTATCAAAACAGTGAATAAATCCAAGCCTCAATGTATTCCCGCTGATCTAGGGAATCAATTAAGTGAAATGCATTTTCATTAACTTAAAGTTAATGATAGAGGAAATATTGACAGTCAGTAATTTATTGCTTGCGATGCAACATACGGGCTTCAGCTGCTAAAGCAAGGATATTGGGGTTTGATTCATTAGCCTGTAGGTACATGAGGGCAATACGCTGGGTGACCTGGTAATTGGGCAACAAAGAGGTGAATTCAATGGCATCCCCCATTAATGCCCTGACCCGACCCGGAAGCAAGGTTTTACCCATATTTCCAGACACCATATTCATCAAAGAAAAGATGTCTCCAACCTTCATGACAACGTTTGGATTAAATCCTGCCAACTTAAATGCATCATAAAAGCCTGATGTCGTTGCAAAACCATCCTGCAAGGTCAGAAATTTCTCGGACTCATATTTAGATAAATCAATAACACTCTCTTTTGGCTTGTTATTTTTAGAAGAGGCAAAAAAGAGTTGGTCCTCGAATAAGGGGATGATTTCTACCCCCTCTAAAGAATCATCAGCAGGTGCTGCAATCACTACCGCATCAATATTACCCTCGGTCAGCTTTTTCATGAGATCTTCGTTTGAACCCAAATACAGATCAATATCTAAATCTGGTCTACGAATTTTTGTACCCATGATGATGCGCGGAATAATGTTGGCAGTCAGGGAATACATCGAACCTAAACGAATCTGACCGCTCTCGACGCCTGCTTTTGCTCTGGTTTTCTTGAGAACACGCTCAACATCATCCAGTAGATCTACGCTTGCTTCAGCTAAATAGATCGCAGCAGGAAGTGCTTTGAGTTGACGGCCTTCTTTAATAAATAAAGGGCAACCTATGCCCGCCTCTAAAGAATGTAATGCTTTGTGAATACTGACTGAACTCAGTTGCAACTCATCAGCCGTCTTCACCAGGCTTCCTGTTCTCACAAAAGAGCACAGTATTTCTAGCTTTCTGAGCGTCACTTCATCATTAAGCATATGAAATGTTCTTTAAGAAAGGGCTGATGCTGAATGGCGGCGCAAGAGATAGATACCAAAGATCATCATCGGCACACAGAGCCACTGACCCATCGATAAACCAAGGCCCAAGAGGCCTAAAAATGCATCGGGCTCACGCGCATACTCAGCTAAAAAGCGGCAAATCCCATAGCCCAATAAAAACAATCCCGATATTTGTCCGACACGGCGGGGTTTACTGGCGTATACCCACAGCACAAGGCCGAGGAGGATGCCCTCGCCCAACAGTTGATAAATTTGGGATGGATGACGCGGCATGGAATCGACCATCGGAAACACCATCGCCCATGGGAGATCAGATGGTCTTCCCCAGAGTTCGCCATTGATAAAGTTACCTAGGCGACCAAATGCCAGACCAAAGGGAACTAAGGGTGCAACCAAATCACTCACTACAAAAAAGGTAGTTTGCCGTTTTTTTGCAAACCACCATAAGGCCACCAATACACCTAAGAGACCGCCATGGAAAGACATGCCGCCTTCCCAGATCTTGAAAATGCTCAAGGGATTAGAAAGGTAAAAGCCTGGCATGTAAAAAAGAACATAACCTAAGCGACCACCAAGCACCACGCCCAACACGCCTGCAAATAAAAGATCTTCAAGATCCTTATAGGTCCAACCCATTGATTGATAGCGCGGACTGCGAATGCGTAAACGGCCTAACAATAAAAATTGTGCAAAGGCCATTAGATACATCAAGCCATACCAGTGAATTGCGAACGATCCGATACGTAGTGCTGCTGGATCAAACTGTGGATGGATCAACATGAAGAATACAAATTAACTCTTGGATTGATCAAAGTTATACAGCTCATGGCCCAGCTCTCGATAAGCCTTAAAGCGCTCGCGCCCTGCTAAACGCTCAGCTTCATTCACAGTAACCACTTCCACAATTCGGGGAAAGCGCCCTACTAATGCAGGCACATCTTGCGGCATACGCATTCCTAAGTGGATCATTACGTCAGCATGTGGAATGGCGTTGAGGCTAGGTGAAGCAAAGTTATCAGTGAGCACGATCGGTGTTTCTGCTGCCGCCTCATCTTCAATATAGCAATGCGGCAAGAAGTCCGTGCCGCTAAAAGACCATAACAAATCATCCAACTTCTTGAGATCTGCTTTTTCGCCTACGATCACAATGTGACGCACCAGCTCACCTTCCTGAGTAGCACTCCAGATTTTGCGAGTCAGGCGACACGCATACTCCAGTTTGTCGCTCACATTGCTATGAAAATCGATTCGCGCCATATAGGTTTAGTGCTTTACTTTTGCTCTAGCAAGAAATTCACTAATAAAGGAACGGGACGACCAGTGGATCCTTTGGCAGCACCACTTTTCCAGGCTGTTCCTGCGATATCTAGGTGAGCCCACTTGTACTTTTCAGTGAAGCGTGACAAAAAACAAGCGGCAGTGACACTTCCTGCTGGACGCCCACCAATATTCGCAACATCGGCAAAGTTGGATTTGAGTTGTTCGTGGTAAGCAGCATCCAAAGGCAAGCGCCAAACGGTGTCTAAAGAATCTTGACCTGCCTTACTTAAATCACGCACTAGACTTTCATCATCCGAAAACAAGCCGCTATGCACGTGACCTAAGGCAATGATGCAAGCGCCGGTCAGTGTTGCGATATCAATCACTGCTTTTGGTTTGAAACGCTCTACATAAGTCAGCGCATCACACAAAATCAAACGGCCTTCAGCATCAGTATTGAGAATCTCAATGGTTTGGCCTGACATGCTCTTCACGATATCGCCGGGACGCGTTGCTTTGCCAGATGGCATATTTTCACAGGTAGGAATGACGCCAATGACATTTTTCTTCAACTTCATCAATGCAGTGGAATACATAGTGCCAATGACAGATGCAGCGCCACACATGTCGTATTTCATTTCGTCCATCGCCTCACCAGGCTTTAATGAAATACCGCCAGTATCAAAGGTGATGCCTTTGCCGACCAAAACAATCGGCGCCTCTCCAGCCTTGCCGCCCTGATGACGCATCACAATAAATTGTGGCGGGGTTTCAGAGCCTTTGGCAACAGACAGAAATGAGCCCATGCCCAAAGCTTCAATTTGCTTAAGCCCCAACACCTCAACCTTAAGGGTAGTCTTTTTAGCTAAGCCCTGCGCCGTCTTCCCCAAGTATGTAGGAGTGCAGATGTTAGGCGGCAAATTACCTAAGTCTTTTGCTAGATGCATGCCCTCAACTATGGCAGTACCTTGCTCAACAGCCAATTTCAATTCTTTTGCACAGGCATCATTGCCCGCAAAGACTAAATGCTTAAACGTATCTGCTTTATCTTTAGCCTTAAATTTCATGGCTGGTTGACGAACTCCAAAACGATAGGCTTGATCGCCAGCATATTGAATGGTGAGGCGCACTTCTTGCGCAATCATCTCGGAGATTTTAGAAAGAGTAAAACTTGGTGCAAACCAAAGCGCATTTTCAATTGCGCCGCCGCTCAACGCTTTGAGTCCTGCACGCGCCACTTTGACATAAGCAGACAAACTTTGATCAGCAGTTAAATGCAGATCACCCATACCAAGCAATAAAATGCGTTTAGCCTTCACTCCAGACCAAGATTTATCTGCCCTTAATAAGCAAACTGATGCTTGCTTACCATCTAAATCACCCAAGACATTGGCGTGACTGACAGAACCACCCAAGAGCGAATCCAACTCCGCTAAAACACCAGCCTTCACCTTGGCGCCTTTGCTGCCAGCAAATCCTTCAAAGTCTGCTTTGGAGTAACCCAAAACCAAACAGTCGGTGGTTTGCGTGAGCAAGCTCTTCAGGCTTGATTTGAGCTGTTTTGAGCTCCGCAGGTCGGCTTGGGGGAAAATCTTGGTACTAAATTGAATTGTCATAATCTATTGCAGTGTTTTTAGGTCGATTTAGGGGCGAAAGATACAAATTGAGGATGTTTATCCATTATCCTCCGACATGAGATTAACCTATTTTCCTACGCCAAAATAAGCCCTTTAGATCACCCTTAACCCCACCAGAATCACTCCCAGCCAAACCATTCGCCATTCATGATTTTCAAAGAAGCCCTACGCCGCGAACTTAGCTTTACTACAGGCGGTGTCTTTTTGGTCTTGGTCACCATTATGGTGACCACCCTGGTGATTCGGATTTTGGGATATGCGGCCAATGGCGCAGTCAACCCTGAAGATGCCATCGTTCTGATTTCCTTAGCTACTCTAGGCTATCTCGCCGTTCTATTAACCGTCTCATTATTTGTGGCCACCCTTATTGTTTTAGTACGCTGGTACAAAGACTCTGAAATGATTGTCTGGTTTGCTAGCGGATTGAGCATCAGCAACCTGATCCGCCCAATTTTGCAATTTGCTACTCCGCTCATCATCATCATTGCCCTCTTAGCACTTTTCGTATGGCCTTGGGCAAACCGTGAAACTACACTCATTAGCCAACGCTTTCAACAACGCGATGATGTATCGATGGTTAGCGCTGGGCAATTTAAAGAATCCGCAAGAGCTGAGCGCGTCTTTTTTATTGAAGAGCTTGACGTTGATAAAAGTGAAGTAAAAAATATTTTTGTAGCAGATAGCAAAAACGGGCGCTTGAGTATTGCCGTAGCGTCAACTGGTTATATTCAAAATTCCGAGGGTGGAGAAAAATCCATCGTTCTGAAAAATGGGCGCCGCTATGAAGGGCAACCCACTGCACCCGATTTTAGAATTCTTGAATTTAATGACTACACCACCAAGATTCGCAGTAAAGAGGCTTTAGTGCCAGCACCACGAGACCGAGAAAAAACAGTTACTGAATTACTCAAAGACAATGGCAACCCCATGACATTGAATGAAAATCGCGCTGAGTTGTTATGGCGCATTGGGCTTCCGCTAATGGCTTTAGGTTTGGTGCTGATTGCCATTCCTTTAGCATATGTCAATCCGCGCTTAGGTAACTACACAGCAATGTTCTACGCGGTGCTCATCTATTTAATTTATAGCAATCTACTCAATCTCACGCAAAACTTTGTTGCGCAAGGTAAGATTAGTGCATTTATTGGTGTTTGGCCCATCCACCTTTTGGCTTTTTTGATTGCAATACTCTTAATCCGCAATCGCATCAATCCATCTATTAAGTGGTGGCGTCGTCAATTACCAGCTTCTTTTGCTAACAAATGAAGCTGCTCTTTCCTTACATATACGAGCGTTATTTAGCTAAGCAAATCTATGCGGCCTTTGGCTTCATCTTATTTGCCTTGGTGGCACTATTTTTATTTTTTGATATTTTGAGCGAGCTCGGCTCGGTGAAGGGTGGCTATACCCTACCGATTGCATTACTCCATGTATTACTCAAGGCGCCGAGTCGCATCTCAGAAATCATTCCAATTGCAGGCTTGATCGGCAGTATTTATGTGTTCGCGATGTTGGCCAGTCAATCTGAGTTCACCATTCTGCGCATCGCAGGGCTAGATGTAAAACGAGGCCTGATAGCACTCACTAAAATTTCTATACCCCTGGTGGTCCTAACACTCATCATGAGCGAGTGGGCTGGTCCTTATGCCGAGAGTAAATCAGAGCAAATTCGAATGAAGGCTTTGGGCGCCACTTACTCATCACAATTTAAGACTGGTGTTTGGGTCAAAGATCGCCTCCGAGATGAAGACGGTAGCGGGCCTGTTCGCCCAGGCGTGCGTTACGTGAATGTGGGCAAAGTCGATAAAGATAATGAGATTCGTGATATTCGTATGTACGAATTTAACGATACCTATAACTTGCTGTCTATTCGAAGCGCACCATCTGGTTATTTCGATGAGAGTGGTATTTGGGTTTTGAACGATGTCACTGAAACGCGCTTCAAGGAGACCAAACAATCAGACCCGCTGAATCCCGCCTTCTCTGCGCAAACCTATACACACCCCACGCTGACTTTAGAGTCTGAGGTCACGCCCCAAATTTTGAGCGTGTTATTAATTAGCCCTGAAAAAATGTCGATTGTGAGTTTGGGTCGCTTTATTACTCACCTCAGGGACAATAAACAAGATACGCAGCGCCACTCGATTGCCTTTTGGAAAAAAGTGGTTTACCCCTTCACTATATTTGTGATGCTTGCTTTAGCACTGCCATTTGCTTACCTAAAAGTGCGGGCAGGAAGTGTCGGTATCAAGGTATTTGGCGGCATCATGTTGGGCATGAGCTTCCAGCTATTCAATTCCCTGTTTTCAAATGTGGGCCTATTAAGCGCTTGGCCAACCCTCTTAACAGCCCTGATACCGCCCTTGTGTTATTTCCTGCTAGCGCTCGTCGCCTTGCGCTGGGTCTCTAAAGCTTAATACCCAAAATTCATATAGAATCTAATTCCTATATCGTTGTAGATATATAGATAGGAATTTCATATGAACCTTCATCAATTTCGCTTTGTCCGCGAAGCGGTTAGACAAAACTTCAACCTTACTACCGCTGCTAAAGCACTCTTTACCTCTCAGCCTGGCGTTTCCAAGGCCATTATCGAACTAGAAGATGAGTTAGGCGTTGAGATCTTTCGTCGCCATGGAAAGCGTATTCGTTCGCTTACTGAGCCAGGCAAACGTATCTTGAGCTCTATTGAGCGAATTCTCGATGAAGTGGAAACGCTTAAACGCGTTGGCAAGGATTTTGCAAGCCAGGATCAGGGTAATTTTGTAATTGCCACCACCCATACCCAGGCCCGCTATGCACTCCCTAAGGTGCTTACTGAATTTACAAAACGCTTCCCGAAAGTACGCGTTAGCATCCAGCAAGGTAGTCCAGGTCAAATTGCAGAGTTATTGAGTCATGATCGCGCGGACATTGCGATTGCTACCGAAGGTATTGCTAATACGCCAGGGGTTCTAGCGCTACCTGGTTATCAATGGCAGCACGTCATCATGGTGCCTCTTAGTCACCCACTCCTCAATCAAGCATCAGTGACGCTTGAGGAGATTGCGAAATATCCCATCATTACTTATGACAAAGCGTTTGCCGGCAGAAGCAAAATTGATGCAGCCTTTGCTCAACGCAACATCACACCCGATATTATTTTAGAAGCAATTGATGCCGATGTCATCAAGACCTATGTTGAAACTGGCATGGGTATTGGCATTGTTGCTGGTCATGCTTACGATCCAGAAAGAGATCGCAATCTCAAAGTCATTCCCGTAGGTCATCTATTTGGTAACAATGTCACGCACCTCGGCGTCAAACAAGGCGCCTACCTCAGATCTTTTGTGTATACCTTCATCGAACTCTTTTCACCCACACTCACCAAGAAAATTGTTGAGCAAGCAATGAGCGAGAAAACGGAAACTTACGAGATCTAACATTAAGGGAAACTTGGGAGAAATTTACGGGTTGATCAACCAGTAAATGGTGCCTCGGGGCGGACTCGAACCGCCACGCCTTGCGGCACCGGATTTTGAGTCCGGCACGTCTACCAATTCCATCACCGAGGCAGGTGTTTGCAGTGGAAATTCTGCTTAATTTGCTGCTTTGCTACTGCTAAGACATGAGAGTGTAACAAAAATTGCTTAACTGCCTCCTACCTTGGGTCTAGAACCCCTTAAAATAGCGTCTTATAGCCAAATTATTAAAAGGACTTACCAGTATGGCCGGCCACTCGAAATGGGCCAATATTCAGCACCGCAAAGGTCGTCAAGACGAAAAACGCGGCAAGATTTGGACCAAACTCATTAAAGAAATTACTGTTGCAGCCAAACTTGGCGGCGGCGATCTTGCGACTAACCCTCGCCTCCGTTTAGCTGTTGATAAAGCCAAAGACTCCAACATGCCGAATGACAACGTTCAAAGAGCGATTCAGCGCGGTACTGGCACCTTAGAAGGTGTGAGCTATGAAGAGATTCGTTACGAGGGCTACGGCATCAATGGTGCAGCCATCATCGTGGATTGCTTAACCGATAACCGCACTCGCACTGTTGCAGAAGTTCGCCATGCGTTTAATAAGAATGGTGGCAACATGGGAGCTGAAGGTTCTGTTGCTTTCCTCTTCAAGCATTGCGGACAAATGTTATTTGCCCCTGGCACAAGTGAAGATCAACTCATGGAAGTCGCTCTAGATGCAGGCGCTGATGATGTCATCACCCATGACGATGGATCACTAGAAGTATTAACGCCCGTGCCAGATTTTCCTAAAGTGCAAGATGCGATTACCCAAGCGGGCCTGAAGGCAGAATTAGCAACCGTTGCTATGCGTCCTGAGAGCGAGATTGCACTTGAAGGTGATCAAGCAGAGAGCATGCAGAAACTGCTCGACGCACTTGAAAACTTAGATGATGTGCAAGAAGTCTTTACCAACGCCGCTCTTTAAACTTTTATTAGCCCTTCTATTATGAAAATTCTTCTCGTTGGATCTGGTGGCCGTGAACACGCATTAGCCTGGAAGCTGGCGCAATCTCCTCAAGTTCAAACAGTATTTGTAGCCCCCGGTAATGGCGGCACTGCCACAGCCAAGCAAACGGCTGCTGGCATTGAGAATTTACCAATTACGGGATTGCAAGAGTTGGCTGACTTTGCAAAACGAGAAAAGATTCATCTTACCGTTGTAGGTCCTGAAGCACCCTTGGCAGCAGGGATTGTTGATGTTTTCCGTAACAATGGCTTGCGTATTTTTGGACCAACCCAACTTGCTGCTCAACTGGAATCATCCAAGGACTTCTCTAAAGCATTTATGAAGCGTCATGGCATTCCAACGGCCGACTATCAAACATTTTCGAATGCCTTAGAAGCGCATGCCTATATCGACGCCAAGGGTGCGCCAATTGTCATTAAAGCGGATGGACTGGCTGCAGGTAAAGGTGTTGTCGTCGCGATGAGTTTAGAAGAAGCTCACGCTGCTGTAGACATGATGCTTGCCGATAACAAACTAGGCAACGCAGGTGCACGCGTTGTGATTGAAGAATTTCTAACTGGTGAAGAAGCTAGCTTTATCGTGCTCGTTGATGGCAAACATGTGCTTGCCTTAGCAACCAGTCAAGATCACAAGCGATTACTAGATGCAGATCAGGGTCCCAACACTGGCGGCATGGGTGCATACTCACCCGCACCTGTTGTTACTCCAGAAATTCATGCGCGGGCATTACGTGAAGTAATCATGCCAACGGTTAAGGGGATGGAAGCGGATGGTCTACCTTACACAGGCTTTCTCTACGCAGGCCTCATGATTGCCCCCGATGGCAAAATCAAAACTCTGGAGTTCAATTGCCGCATGGGTGACCCAGAAACCCAACCCATCATGGCTCGCTTACGCAGCGATCTTGTTAACGCACTTGATCACGCAGTGGAAGGCAAGTTAAATGAAGTGGAACTCGAATGGGATCGTCGCACCGCTCTTGGAGTTGTGCTTGCTGCTCATAACTATCCTGAGACACCACGTAATGGCGATGTCATCACAGGCATTCCAGCGGATACAGAAGATCAAATCACTTTTCATGCTGGCACCAAGTTGCAAGATGGCAAGATAGTGACTTCAGGTGGTCGCGTACTCTGTGTTGTTGGTCTAGCCGATACTGTACGAGGTGCTCAACAAAAAGCCTACGATGCCATTAGCAAAATTCAGTTTGATGGTATGCAATATCGCAAAGATATTGGTTATCGCGCAATCAAGTAACTCAAAAGTACATCACTCTTGTCAACACAACAACCCCCAATCGACATCACTGTCCTCAAGGACTATTTCTTAGGACTGCAAGATCGTATTACCAGTGCCATGAGTGCTCTAGATGGCAAAGCCTTTGTGGCTGATGAGTGGCATAAGCCAGAAGAGAGCAAACTCAAAGGCTATGGTCGCACCTGCACTTTGGATGGTGGCAATATCCTGGAAAAAGGGGGAGTAGGCTTTTCTCATGTACGGGGTGATCAAATGCCCCCATCAGCATCCCATCACCGCCCTGAAGTCGCCGGTCGCCGTTTTGAAGCCATGGGGGTCTCTTTAGTCTTTCATCCTCATAATCCCAACGTTCCCACCACCCATATGAATGTGCGCTGCTTTATTGCCCAAGCAGAGGGTAAAGAGCCGGTTTGGTGGTTTGGCGGTGGCTTTGATCTAACTCCCTACTATGGCGTAGATCAAGACTGTCAGCATTTTCATCAAAGTGCTAAAGAGGCTTTAGATCCATTTGGAGAACCACTCTATCCACGCTTTAAACAGTGGTGTGACGAGTACTTTTACTTAAAGCATCGTGAGGAGCCTAGAGGGATTGGCGGAGTCTTTTTTGACGACTTTAATGAGCTAGGCTTTGAGCAAAGCTTTGCCATGACCAGAGCTGTCGGTGATGCTTTTATCAAGGCTTACCTGCCGATTGTGCAGCGGCGCTATCAAGACCCCTTTACCCCCGAACAAAAAGCCTTTCAGGAATATCGCCGGGGGCGCTATGTCGAGTACAACCTCTTATTTGATCGAGGCACCATCTTTGGTCTGCACTCGGGGGGTCGTACTGAATCAATCCTCATGTCGATGCCTCCTGTAGTGCAGTGGTGGTACAACTATCAGCCTGCGCCTGGGACACCAGAAGCGAAGCTTTATGACTATTACCTCAAGCCGCGGGATTGGGTAGCTTGAGCGCTCGTAAAAAAATCGGCATTCTGGGTGGCACCTTTGATCCACCCCATGTAGGCCATCTTAAACTTGCCAGTCATTTCGCAAAACTACTGAACTTAGATACCTTACTACTGATCCCAAGTGGTGAGCCTTGGCAAAAGGGTGCTGGTATCACTCCTGCAGAATTACGGTTGCAGTTAACTGAAGCTGCCGGTATAGATTTAGCAAGAGCCTTTTTGTATCTCCAGATTTCGACTCAAGTCGGCATAGATCGCATTGAGATTGATCGTGCTGGACCAAGTTATGCCATTGATACTGCGAAAGCGCTAAGAGAACGCTTTGGGTCTGAAACAAGTTTGATCTGGCTCATGGGCGCTGACTCCCTAGTGAACTTACCTACTTGGCATGCCTGGCAAGATCTCATGAAATACGTCAATTTTGCAGTGGCGAGTCGCCCAAACTATGGCCTTGCCGCAGAGACAAGCCCATTCCTAAAGGAATTGCTAGAAAAACATCGAGCAGCGGGCTGTCATGACCTTGAAAATAGCGCTTCTGGCCTCATCTATGTTGATGAAAGCATGTCTGTAGACCTTTCCTCTACTGAATTAAGAAATCGTCTTCAATCCCCCGCTCGTAGCAGTGTGGCCTCTGAGCAAATTCCATCACACACACTGGAAATCATTACAAATCTGGGCTTGTATCAGTAATCAAGCTAAGATCATCCTCAACACTAGAAAATATTGCACAAACACCATGGACTTACGTAAATTACAACGCGTCATTATTGATGCCCTAGAAGATGTTAAGGCGCAGGATATTCGCGTTTATGACACCACTAAACTCAGCGAATTATTTGATCGCGTGATCATTGCTACTGGGTCTAGCAATCGCCAAACACGCTCTTTGGCAATGTCGGTTAAAGAAGAAGTCAACGCCAAAGGCGGTGAAGTCATCTCTATCGAAGGTTTAGAAACCGGTGAATGGGTCTTGGTAGATTGCGGTGATATCGTCGTTCACATATTGCAGCCCATGTTGCGTTCCTACTATCAGCTTGAAGGCATGTGGGGTGCCAAGCCAGTGCGGGTAAAGTTGGCTGGTGCTAAAGGGCTAGCAAAAGCCAGTGAATCTGAAGACGACGAATAGTTTTTTGAACTATTTCATTAGCTGATGCGCTTAACTATTGTTTCAGTTGGTCACAAAATGCCGGATTGGGTTGCCACTGCAACCCAGGATTACATCAAACGTATGCCGGCAGATTGCAGCATCGAGATTAAAGAAATTAAACCTGATCTCACGCCAGCAAAAGAGGCCGTGAAGATTCTGGCGGCCATTCCCAAGAGTTCACGAGTCATTGCGCTAGATGAGCGCGGCAAAGATCAAACAACTCAAAATCTAGCGACTCAGTTAGCGAGCTGGCGCCAAGAGGGTTTTGATATCACCTTTTTAATTGGTGGCGCAGATGGCTTAGATGCCAGCCTCAAAGCTAGTGCACAAGCAATGTGGCGCCTATCCAGTCTAACTTTGCCTCACGCTATGGCTAGAGTATTGCTCGTTGAACAACTGTATCGCGCCTGGACCATACTACAAGGCCATCCCTATCACCGCGAGTAATGTCTTGAACTCTTTCGTTTATCTCGCCTCTCAAAGTCCACGCCGCCAGGAACTCTTAAAACAGATTGGTGTTCGCTATGAAATGCTATTGCCACAAGCTGGTGAAGATACTGAAAGTATTGAAATACCCCTGCCCCATGAAAAAGCCCGTGCTTATGTTGAGCGAGTGACCTTAGCAAAAAGTGCTGCTGCACTAGAGCGCTGGAAAAAAAGTCATTTACCTTGGGCACCAATTTTGTGTGCAGACACAACTGTCAGCCTTCCCAATCATCCTGAAGGTGAAATTCTAGGTAAACCATTTGATGCCGCTGATGCAGCACGCATTCTGAATATGCTGAGCGGTAAAACTCATGAAGTATTAACTGGCGTTGCGCTCACGATCAGACCTGAAGAAGCTCCCGTTTTTTTGCTACAAGTTTCAGAGGTTCAGTTTTCCAATCTCTCTGAAGCACAAATCAAGGCCTATATTGCCAGTGGAGAACCTTTTGGCAAAGCTGGGGCCTATGGCATTCAAGGGAGTGGTGGCAGTTTTATCCCCTGCATTAGAGGCAGCTATAGCGGTATCATGGGGCTACCCCTGCATGAAACTGCCCAACTCCTCAAACGCGCTCAAGTTAACAGTATATGAATGAAGAAATTCTGATCAATATCACTCCGCAAGAGACGCGGGTTGCTTTAATTCAGCAAGGCGCTGTACAAGAGCTACAAATTGAGAGAACTCGTCAACGCGGAATTGTCGGCAATATTTACTTAGCAAAAGTAGTTCGAGTATTACCAGGGATGCAGTCAGCATTTATTGATATTGGCTTAGAGCGCACTGCTTTTATGCATGTGGCAGATATCACCCAAAGCAATCCTCAGCCCCAAATTGAAAAGTTGCTTTTTGAAGGTCAGACCTTGCTAGTACAAGTCTTAAAAGATCCTTTGGGCACCAAAGGTGCGCGCTTAACTACCCAACTCAGTATTGCGGGCCGTAACTTGGTATATCTCCCGCCAGCAGGTACCGATGTAGCTACTGAAAAATATATTGGCGTCTCCCAGCGCATTGACCAACCAGAAGAACGCGAGGCTATCAAAGCCCGTCTTGCCACCCTCATGGCTGAAGATGAAAAAGGTGGCATCATCGTGCGCACGAGTGCCCAAGACGCCTCGGATACCGAGCTACAACATGACATGCGCTATCTCAGAACTACCTGGGAAAATATTCATGAAGCAATGAAACATAAGGCTGCGCCTAGCCTGCTATATCAAGATCTAAGCCTGGCTGAGCGCGTATTGCGTGATGTTGCTGGCGAAGAGACTACGCAAATTCGGGTGGACTCCGCTGAGAACTTTGAGAAGCTTAAAGGTTTTGCCAATTTGTATATGCCCAATCTATTGGGCAAGCTCACCTTGCATCGTGGTGAACGCGCCCTCTTTGATTTATTTGATGTCGATACTGAAATCAACAAAGCCTTAGGGCGACGTGTTGACTTAAAATCTGGCGGCTACTTGATGATCGACCAAACAGAATCAATGACAACCATTGATGTCAATACAGGAAGTTATGTTGGCGCCCGTAATCTAGATGACACGGTATTTAAAACCAATCTTGAAGCCGCACAAGCCATCGCTCGTCAACTGCGCTTACGCAATCTTGGCGGCATCATCATTATTGATTTCATCGACATGATTGGCAAAGAACATCAAGAGTCAGTCTTGCATGAACTTAAACGCAACCTAGAGCGTGATCATGCGCGCACTTCTGTCAGCGAATTCTCAGCATTAGGTTTAGTAGAAATGACTCGCAAACGCACGCGCGAGTCCCTTGCCCATATTACCTGCGAGCCTTGTGCTACCTGCATGGGTAAGGGTGAAATCAAAACCGCACAAACCATTTGTTATGAGATCTTGCGTGAGATTGTGCGCGAGCATCGTCAATTTAATCCGCGAGAATTTCGTATTGTGGCGGCGCCAGACGTCATTGATCTCTTCTTGGAGGAAGAAAATCAATTTCTAGCTCAGCTAGGTGACTTCATTGGCAAACCCATTACCCTTCAGGCCGAGGGAAGCTTCCGCCAAGAACAGTACGACATCGTTCTAAGTTAAAGAACTACGCGTTGGAAAATTGAATGCGATGCAGATTGGCATAGAGGCCATCTTGCTTAATTAATTCTTCATGCGATCCGTTTTCCACAATCTTGCCATGCTCTAAAACGACGATTCGATCTGCATGCTCAATTGTTGAAAGGCGGTGGGCAATGACCAAGGTTGTTCTACCAGCCATTAGTCTCTCTAAAGCATCTTGCACTTGTCGCTCTGATTCAGAATCCAATGCAGAAGTTGCCTCATCTAAAATCAGGATTGGGGCATTTTTATAGATGGCCCGGGCAATCGCCAAGCGTTGCCGCTGCCCACCTGACAAGCGGTTGCCGTTATCGCCCACCATGGAGTCGATCCCCTCAGGAAGCTCGCGAATCAAGCTACTGAGGTTTGCCGCTTCCAAAGCCTCCATCACTCGACCACGATCAATACCCGCTTCATTAGTTGCGCCATAGGCAACGTTTGCTGCAATCGTGTCGTTAAATAAGATGACGTCTTGACTAACAAAAGCTAATTGTTTGCGAACATCAGAGAGCACGATATCCTCAAGCGGAAGATCATCCAAGTAAATATGGCCACTCGTTGGCTTAAAGAATCGAGGTAGCAAATTCACTAGGGTAGATTTGCCGCCACCAGAAGGTCCAACAAACGCAACAATCTCACCCGGTTTAATGGTGAGATTAATATCGGTTAATGCATCTTGTCGGCCCACCTCTTGCTGGTATGAAAAGCCGACATTATCAAAACGAATTGCGCCTTTAGCCTTATAAAGGGGCTTCATACTCAGCTTACGATCTTCATCCTCTTCATAGGGTTGATCCATCAAGCCGAAGATCATCTCTGCAGCTGTGAGGCCGCGTTGCAAAGGCTGATTGATATCAGCCAAATGCTTTAAGGGTGATATCACCAACATCATGGCAGTAATGAATGCTGCGAAACCCCCAACCGTAGTGCCTTCGGTGGCAGACTGCATCAAGGCAATCACTAGAACAATCGATAGAGCCATAGAGGCAATCAACTGGGTAATCGGTTGATTGAGGCCACCGGCCACAGCAGACTTTAATGCGAATTGGCGCAAACGCTCGGCCTTTTTTTGAAAGCGCTCCATTTCATATTCTTGAGCACCGTGCACCTTTACAATTTTATATCCTGCAGCCGACTCTTCAACAATATAGGCTAGTTCACTCGTCAAATTTTGTTGCTCACGATTGAGGGCTCGCAAGCGACGATTAATCCTACTCATAATGAAAGCGATGATTGGGAAAATAATGAGAACAACTAAGGTGAGCTTCCAGTTCAGGTAAATCAAATAACCCATCAAACCTACTACAGTAAGAGAATCGCGTACTAAGCTAATCAGCATGCCCCCCATAATCGAGAGTACATTGTTGACTTCAAAAACAACGGCATTAATTAAGTTAGATGCAGAATTCTTCTGGAAGAAAGTAGTAGTTGCATGGAGCAAAGTCTGAAACATTTGCTGACGTAATTTGAGAAGCACTGCATTAATCACTCTGGTCAGCAAATAGTTCGATAAAAACTGTGC
The DNA here is from genome assembly GCF_018688095.1 of Polynucleobacter sp. AP-Titi-500A-B4. Lineage (NCBI taxonomy): Bacteria > Pseudomonadati > Pseudomonadota > Betaproteobacteria > Burkholderiales > Burkholderiaceae > Polynucleobacter > Polynucleobacter sp. AP-Titi-500A-B4. Next base: position 1,415,968 of record NZ_CP061311.1, read on the forward strand.
CAAGCTACGTACTAGGGCCAGCCCAACCAAAAATACAGGCACCTGCCATAGTTTGTCATTGAGTTCACCTGTAAAGCCACGGTCTAATAATGGCTTCATCAGGGCGGGAATTGAGGTCTCAGCTGCAGCCACAAAAGCCATAGCCACCAAAGACCCGATAATGAGCCCGATATGGGGCTTAAGATAGGCAATTAGGCGATTTAGGGCGGTACGGTCTTGAGCATTCATATAATGAATTATGCCCACCTTATCCGTCATACTCATCACCCGCAATGAAGAGGCCAATTTAGAGGACTGTCTAGCCTCCTTGGAAGGCATTTCCCAGCAGATCGTAGTGGTCGACACAAATAGTTCCGACCGTACCCTAGAAATCGCCCAAAAGTATGGCGCCACCATTAGCCAGCCCTCAGATTGGCCTGGTTTTGGCCCTCAAAAGAACCGAGCCTTAGATCTAGCCACTGAAGATTGGGTTTTATCACTGGATGCTGATGAAAGACTCACCCCTGCCCTCAGATCAGAGATCTTGACAGCCATTCACCATAGCGCCCAGGTGGATTGTTTTGCTATCCCCAGGCTCTCTTGGTACTGCGGTCGCTTTATCCGTCACTCAGGCTGGAGTCCCGACTATGTAGACAGACTCTTTAAGCGAGGAACCGCACGCTTCTCAGATGATTTGGTTCATGAGAGGCTCATCCCAAATAGCTCTGTTGCGAAGCTAGAAAATCCCATGCTGCACTACAGCTTTAGAAATTTCTCCCAAGTGCTGAGTAAAATTGATCGCTATTCAAGCGCCTCCGCAGAGCAGGCTTACGCACGCGGTAAACGAAGCAATCCATACAAAGCAATTCTGCATGGTTTATGGGCCTTTATTCGAACTTATTTCCTCAAGGCAGGTTTTTTGGATGGGAAGCATGGGCTTGCATTAGCCATTTCTAATGGTGAAGGCAGTTACTACCGTTACATGAAGATATGGTTACTAGAGCTAGAAGATCAAAATGAAAATTAGCGTAATAGTAGCTACCTATAATCGGGTGGATGCGCTCAATCTTGTTTTGCAGTCTCTAGAAACACAGGGAGATAAAAATTTTGAGGTCATCATTGCAGATGACGGCTCTCGCAATGAAACTAGAGAATTTATTAATCGTTATGCGGGCACCTCTAGGCTGGATATTAAACATATATGGCACGAAGATAAGGGCTTTAGATTAGCCCTGATTCGCAATCTAGCCTCTCATAGTGCGACTGGTGATTACCTGATTTTTTTAGATGGGGATTGTATTGTTCAGCCTGATTTTATAGAACATCATCGAGCACTTGCCCAAAAAGGTTTTCTAGTTACAGGCAGCCGAGTTTTATTAAATGAAGCGCTTACGAAAGAATTGCTTTCGACCCCCCGTTGGGACTTTAAGAAATTTACCTCTAAACTTTTAATGTATCGCCTTAATGGTGGCATTAATAAATATTGGCCTCTTAAAATCAAATTCGGTAATGGCGTGTGGCGGGACTACAAAAAATTTGTTTGGCGGCGTATCAAAGGATGTAATCTAGCCTGCTGGAAGGCAGATGCAGATGCTATTAATGGTTTTGATGAAACTTTGACTGGCTGGGGTCACGAAGATGCTGACTTTGTATTTCGCTTACAACGTCACCACATCAAGCGTAAGTCTGGGTCTTGGTCCACTGAAGTATTGCACCTTTATCACAAAATGAATGATCAGAGTAATGCCGCTGAAAATGCGCGGCGTGTACGAGAGAAGATTTTGGCAAAGGCAATGTAAGCACTCTGCATATGACTAACTTCTCTACCCTTCAGCCTAAAAAAGTATTATTCATTGCCACACGGCAAATAGGTGATGTACTAGTTACCACACCACTTATTAGTAAGGCGCGTGAACTTTGGCCCGATGCTGAGTTTCATTTTCTGGGCTACAAAGGCAAGCTTGATATGCTCAAAGGCAACCCAGATATTGCTCAGATCATTGAAACCTCAGACCGCCCTAGATTTAGAGAATATCTCTCCTTATTCAATCAACTCTTTCAACGTTACGACCTTGCCTTTGTAACCCAACCGAGCGATCGCGCTTACTTATATGGTTTGGTAGCCGCATTCCGAAGAGTGGGTGTTTTAGGCGGTCACCCCCAGGGCAAGCAAAGTAAAACGGAAAAGCAAAACGCATGGAAGAAATTGATTTCTATGCATACCGTTGATGTTGATTATTTTTCTCAACACGTGATTACTGAAAAGTTGCGCCTGCTGGAAGTCTTTTTCAGAAACCCGGACGATTTATTTTCCAAGCCGATTGATATCACACCTCCCATTGGCGAAGCACTAACGCCAGTGATTGCTAGCGAACTCACTCAGCCTTACGTTGTGATTCATCCGGGCCCACTAACCGCCTATAAGCGTTGGCCTCTTGCCCATTGGCAACATCTGATTACCCATTTAGTCCATCGTGGATTTCAAGTGGTACTGAGCGCCTCGCCTGCTAAGCAAGATTTACAACTCAATCATGACATTCTGTCTTTACTGGAAACCAATATTCGTCAAAAGGTGATTGATACTGCAGGCAAGTTATCTATTCCTCAGGCTGGGTCTTTATTGCGAGGAGCGACTTTGTATATTGGTGTAGATACGTCTATTACCCATTTGTCAGCCGCCTGCAATACACCAACGATTGCCTTATTTGGAGCTACGCCACCAACGAATTTTGGGCCTTGGCCCAATGGCTTTATTGGCAAACAGCCTTATCAGTTACGTGCACGCACACAAACTGTTGGCAACGTCACTATTTTGCAAGGACCCGGTGAGTGCGTACCGTGTCGCAAAGCGGGCTGCTTAGATCGTGCCGACAGTAATAGTGAATGTTTAGATCTACTAGAGCCAGCTCAAGTTATTGAGGCGGTAGAAAAAGCCTTGGGACAACAATAAAGTCTATCAGTACTTAGTGATACTGAACCTGTACAGGATCTTTTTGTTTTGATGTCAGCAATTGATTGAGACTATGTAAGCATGCGTCATCCGGATAAATGCGCATCTCTTCTGGGAACTGCATTAAGCAAGCGCCGCCACTGGTAGTGACTGCTGCGGTCAACATCAAACCTTTCACACCATCATTTCCGCTCGGAGTTGATACATGAGCCCCCAACTTAGGATCTCGCGTGCGATTGGCCATTAAGTAAGGGCCAATCTGGCTCCGTAGCATTCTGATATCGACCGCAGAATCCAGACAGACATGAACGTTGCGAGCAAAACGCATTCTGGCACCGGTGATATCCATCACCGCCTCAGAAACAACGCGCATACCGCCAGAAAATTTATCTGGCGTGACGTTCACCTTAGCAATAAGTAATTCATCTTCTTTAAGCCATGAACGATTAGGCTCATAAACCTCGCTGTACAAAGTAACCTCTAGTGCAGCAGTACCATCATCGATAGTTGCAATCATCATGCGACCACGCTGACCTGTAAGCATACGGGCAGAGGTCACTATTCCGGCAATTAGTTGATCTTTACCTTCGGTCACTTTTGCCAAGGGCTGACGAATGAAGTGGGCGGTCTCTTCACGATAGGCATCGTACATGTGCCCTGTTAAGCAAAGCCCTAAAGCCGTCTTTTCTTCTTGAAGACGCTTCTTCTCAGACCAAACAGGCTCACGTACCAACTCTGGCTGATGTTGATGGTCTTCACCGGCAACCTCAAACAAACTCACTTGATGAATCGAGGCTTCCGCTTGTTCAGCCGCCTCAATCGCCCTAGCCAAAGAAGCTAACAAGGTGGAGCGAATATCGTAGAGATGTCCGCCAACGGCTAATGAGTCCTTATAAAGACTATCAAATGCACCTGCGCGCATGAGTGCTTCTATTGCACGACGATTGACTTGCCTACGATCTACGCGAGCGCAAAAATCAAATAGATCTTTAAATGGGCCACCGGTTTCGCGTGCTTTCACAATCGCCTCAATCGCAGCTTCGCCAGTACCCCTCACCGCGCCCAAACCATAGCGAATATGAATGATTGGAGCATCAGGTGCCGCACCGGGTGCACGCAATGGTGTGAACTCATAAACACCCGTATTAATGTCAGGCGAGAACACCCGAATTTGATTGGCTAAACAATCGTCATACAGAATCTTGACCTTATCGGTATCATCCATTGCAAGCGATAAGTTGGCTGCCATAAATTCGGCTGGATAGTAAGCTTTAAGCCAAGCTGTTTGATATGCTAGGAGTGCATAAGCGGCAGCATGGGATTTATTAAATCCATAGCCTGCAAAACGCTCCATCAAGTCATAGATCTCATTCGCTTTACCTTCTGAGATTCCACCAGCTTTTGCGCCATCACTAAAGATCTTGCGATGCTGCGCCATCTCTTCAGGTTTTTTCTTACCCATTGCCCGACGGAGCATGTCAGCGCCACCGAGTGAGTAACCACCGATCATCTGCGCCATCTGCATCACCTGCTCTTGGTAAACCATAATGCCGTAGGTTTCACGTAGAACAGGCTCAATACGCGGGTCTGGATACTCGACTTTTTGACGCCCATGCTTACGCTCAATAAAGTCGGGGATCAAATCCATTGGACCAGGACGATATAAAGCCACCAATGCAATGATGTCCTCGAAACGGTCAGGCTTAGCTTCACGAAGCATGCCTTGCATGCCGCGACTTTCTAGCTGGAATACGGCAACTGTATTAGCTCGCTTTAGAACATCGAAGGCTTTTTCATCATCAAGTGGAATATCGCTAATACTCCAATCTTTACGATCAGCATGAAGTGCTTTAATCCAGCGCTCAGCTGCAGCCAAGATAGTGAGTGTTGTTAATCCTAAGAAGTCAAACTTCACTAAGCCAATAGCTTCAACATCGTCTTTATCAAACTGACTTATCACCGAGCTGCTGTCTTGATCCTTGCTCTCTTGGGTATAGAGTGGACAAAAATCGGTTAGTCGACCTGGGGCAATCAATACACCACCAGCATGCATACCGACGTTACGGGTCATTCCTTCAAGTTGTTGGGCCAATGAGAGTAATTGACGAACTTCATCTTCATTCTTCTCGCGCTCAGCCAATTGCTTCTCTTCCTTTTTGGCCATTTCAATTGTCATATATTGACCTGGCTTATTCGGAACGAGTTTGGCAATACCATCAACGAAGTTATAGCCCTGCTCCAACACTCGACCCACGTCACGAATCGCCGCTCTAGCTGCCATCGTTCCGAAGGTGGCAATTTGACTCACTGCGTCTTTACCATACTTATCTTTAACGTACTGAATCACCCGGTCACGACCGTGCTGACAAAAGTCGATATCGAAGTCGGGCATCGATACCCGCTCTGGATTTAAGAAACGCTCAAAGAGCAAGTTGTAACGAAGGGGATCTAGATCAGTAATGCCTAGAGAGTAGGCCACTAAAGAGCCTGCGCCCGATCCACGACCAGGACCTACTGGTACGCCATTATTTTTGGCCCAGTTAATAAAGTCTGCAACAATCAAGAAGTAGCCAGGAAAACCCATCTGAGAAATGGTCTTGACCTCAAATACCAGACGCTCGTGATAACGTGGCATCTCTTTGGCACGCTCTTCTGGATCTGGGAAATTGCGCTCCATATGACGCTCAAGGCCCACCTCTGATTGAGCAAGCAAATACTCATCCAAGGTGATACCTGGTGGTGTCGGAAAATCTGGCAAGCGAGGTTGACCCAGTACTAGAGATAAATTGCAACGCTTGGCAATCTCAACCGAGTTCGCTAAAGCAACAGGTAAATCTGCAAAGCGTTTTTCCATTTCCGCTTGCGTCAAGAAATACTGCTCATCATTAAATTTCTTTTGACGACGTGGGTTGCCTAATAACTCACCTTCAGCAATACAAACGCGGGCTTCGTGCGCCGTGAAGTCGCTCTTTTGCATGAACTGCACTGGGTGTGTTGCCACCACCGGTAGATCTAACTCACTAGCTAAATGGCAAGCCAGCTGAAGTTGCTTCTCATCTTGTGGGTGACCGCCACGTTGTACTTCAATGTAAAAGGATTTTGGAAAGAGCTTTTCATAGCGCCTGGCAGCGATCTTCGCTTGATCTTCTTGGCCCGCTAATAGTGCAGCGCCTAACTCGCCCATGCGCGCACCAGAAAGCGCGATCAATCCATAGGATAGGGTTCTCTTTGCTTTTTTATCTTCTGCTTTAGCAGCAGGTTCACTAAACCATGCTGAATCGACTTCAGCACGACCACGCGATTGGTTATCTAAAGAGGCCCTACTGAGCAGCTCGCAAAGATTGAGGTAACCAGAATGGTTTTGCACCAGCAATAAGAGTCGATGTGGCTGATCAGGATCTTGGGGATTACTCACCCAAACATCGGCACCTGCAATCGGTTTAATGCCGCCAGAACGTGCGGCTGTATAAAACCGTACCAAGCCAAATAAGTTACTTAAGTCGGTCAGGGCCAAGGCGCCCATCTCGTCTTTGGCGGCAGCGGCTACTGCATCATCAATGCGAACGACTCCATCCGTAATCGAAAACTCGGAATGAATGCGAAGATGAACAAAACGGGGTGAAGCCATGAGATGATTTTAGCTGTGTCCAAGCTCAAAAACCCTCCATCCCCAGCCGACGGCTATCGCGGGCGATTTGCCCCCTCGCCTACCGGACCTCTCCATGCAGGCTCCTTGGTTGCAGCCCTTGGAAGCTGGTTAGATGCCCGTAAAAATGGGGGTCAATGGCTGCTCAGAATTGAGGATTTGGATACCCCTAGATGCATCCTCGGGGCGGACCTGCAAATCCAGTCGCAATTGCTGGCCTGCGGCCTATTCTGGGATGAAGAACCCAGCTATCAGTCTAGGCGCCAAGATCTCTACAAAGTAGCCCTAGGGCGTCTCAATGGCCTACAAAAACTCTATCCCTGCTCTTGTTCTCGGCAAATAATTGCCAATGCCCTAGCAAACCTAGGGATCCAAACACCCCGCAATCAGGAGATGGTTTATCCAGGCACTTGCAGGCCGGAGCATCTTGAACTGTATTCGCAGGATGAGATAGCCCAAACCAGCCATACGTGGAGAGTTGCCCTGCCTGAAAATTGCCACATTGATTTTGAGGATTTAGTGCTTGGTCATCAAAGCCAAAATCTCAATCAACAGCTTGGTGATTTTGTCTTGCGCAGAAATGATGGCTTATTCACATATCAACTTGCTGTGGTTGTTGATGATGCTGACCAAGGCATCACCCATATTGTGCGTGGCGAGGATTTACTCAGCAATACCGCTAGACAAATTTACTTACAAAAGCTGTTGGGATACGCGACACCACTCTACAAACACCTTCCATTGGTATTGAATGAGCACGGTGAAAAGTTAAGCAAGCAAACTTTGGCCACCCAAATTAACACGCAAGATGAAAAGTGCTCTCTTGCAGAATTGCGCAAGGCTGCAAAGCATTTGGGTCTAACTGGATTGCCCGATGGTGAGAGCACGACCATTGCTGAGTGGCTCTTAGCAGCCACTCATGCTTGGAGGTTGTAATTATTTCTTTTTGAAGCCACCTAGCAAAGCACCAACTGCTGGCTTTGCAGGAGTAATGCCCACTTTTTTCTCTTCAGGCTTAACAACATCATCAGATGATGCTGCCTTAGCACTAGGTTCGTAAGGCTTGTAGAAAAATGGGTCTGACATTTTTGCTGATGCACTACTGTTTGAAGATGGCTTGGCATAAGCGGGAATGCCTTCTGGCAGGGCTTGGATATCCAGCTTACGCTTCATCAATTTTTCAATGTCATCGAGCAAACGTTTTTCACTATCGTCCACCAAAGCAATCGCGTCACCTTTACTACCCGCACGGCCAGTACGACCAATGCGGTGAATGAAGTCTTCAGCGTTATAAGGCAACTCGTGATTGATTACGCATGGCATGTCTGGAATATCCAAACCACGCGCTGCTACATCCGTCGCAACTAAGACTTCAATCGCACCAGATTTAAAGGCATCCAAAGTTAAGGTGCGTTCGCCCTGACTCTTATCACCATGAATCGCGCCTGCTTTAATACCATCACGCTCTAGAGCTCGCGCCAACTTGGCGCAACCTAGACGACTATTGGTAAAGATGATGCACTGACGCGACAAACCTTGACGTGTACGATTCTCTAAGACTTTGACAATCGCGCGCTGCTTATCGCCGGATGACACCATATGCACTACTTGCTTGACAGTATCGGCTGCAGCATTTTGACGAGCTACCTCAACCGTTACCGGTGTACGCAAATAACTTTGAGCGAGCTTTTTAATTTCTGGCGAGAAAGTCGCCGAGAACAATAGGGTTTGTCTTTGCGCAGGGATCAAATTAATGATGCGCTGGAGATCTGGCAAGAAACCCATATCCAACATGCGGTCAGCTTCGTCCAGCACCAAAATTTCTACCTGAGATAGATTGGCGACCTTAGAGCCAATGTGATCCAGCAAGCGGCCTGGCGTTGCAATCAGAATCTCGACACCATTTCGTAAAATGGAGACCTGTTCTTTCATATCCACACCACCATAGACCACAGCGGCACGCAGATCGGTATGTTTGGAATAGCTAGCGGCGTTCTCAGCCACTTGCACTGCCAACTCTCTTGTAGGCGTTAGGACCAAGGCACGGATGGGATGACGCGCAGGCGACGCGCTGTTGCTCGCATGCCGCAAAATCTTTTGAATAATGGGCAACACAAAGGCTGCCGTTTTACCAGTACCAGTTTGTGCAGCGCCCATTAAGTCACTTCCGGCCAATACATGCGGAATCGATTGCGCTTGAATCGGAGTCGGAGTGTTGTAGCCCTGTTCAGCAACCGCTTTTTGAATCAGCGGGTCTAAACCAAAATCAGCAAAAGTGATTGTTGCTGGAGGGAGGGTACTAGGGGCAGCCGCAGAAACGACTGAGTCGCCAACCCCTGTAGATGAATTTATTTCAGTAGCAGTATTTGTCAAGGTAACTTACAAGATGGCGGCGATGCCGGCCTTAGCGGTCTCAGCATCTTCCGCAGATTTAACGCCGGAAACGCCGACTGCGCCGATGGTAAACCCATTTACCTCGATATTGACGCCGCCTTCTAACATGCCCGATACGTGCGGGGCTGATAGAAATGCATGGCGACCATTATTAATAATTTCTTCGTAAACCCGCGTCTCACGTTTACCCATTGCTGCAGTACGCGCTTTTTCTTGAGCGATGTAAGAAGACAAAGGAGCACAACCATCGCGACGAATTAAACCCAGCATGTGACCACCTTCATCACAAACCGCAATCGTCACTGCAAAATTGTTTTTAGCAGCATGTTTATCCGCCGCATCCAAAATCTTCTGAACATCAGCTTGAGTTAAATAAGGTTTAGATGCCAACATGTTGAATCCTTTTTAAATACGATTGTCTCGAATATGTTTTATGTGATGAAAGTACTATCAATACAAGTGCATGAATTATAAAGGGTGTAGCCAGACTCAGACCTTCAAGCCCTGCTCCACCCTTGCTACAACAGATATGGGCCCTAAAGCGCCCAAATAAGGATTATTTGAGGAATTCTTGTGCTGCAACTACGCCACTTTCCTTGGGCTTATACCCCATAGCTCCCAGACTCATTTCCGCCCCGCTGAGTGCCGCCATCAGACTGAGCTCATTGCAATCACCTAAATGACCAATACGGAAAATCTTACCTTTCAATTTACCAAGCCCAGTTCCTAAAGAGAGATTGAATTTTTCTAATGCATGTTTGCGCAAGACATCTGCGTCCATTCCTTCGGGAACTACTGCAGCAGTCAGAACTGGAGAATAGGCGGAGGAATCTTGACACTGATTTTCAAGGCCCCACGCTGCAACTGCACGACGACACGCTTCAGCCAAACGTTGGTGTCGAGCAAAAATCGTATCCAAACCTTCAGCCATCATCATATCCATAGCTTCATGCAAACCGTACATTAAATTTGTACTAGGTGTGGTTGGCCAATAACCATTTTTATTGGATTCAAGAATTTCGTCCCAAGCCAAATAGGCTTTAGGAATCTTACTGTGCTTACTCACTTCAATTGCCTTGGGCGAGAGTGCATTAAAGCCAATTCCTGGCGGCAACATCAAGCCTTTCTGTGATCCTGCAACCGTTACATCAACACCCCACTCATCGTGGCGATAGTCGGCCGAACCCAGACCAGACACGCTATCAACAATCAGTAATGCGGGGTGTTTAGCAGCATCAATTGCCTTTCGAACAGCAGCAATGTTTGATGTCATACCCGTTGAGGTCTCGTTATGAACAACACATACCGCTTTGATTTCATGTTGAGTATCTTTGCGCAAACGCTCTTCAATCACTGCAGCATCCACACCCCAACGCCAGGTATCTTTACCAGTCTTACCGATTACCTCAGCTTGTAAACCAATTTTGGCCGCAAGCGCACGCCATAAGTTTGCAAACTGACCAGTTTCGTAAAAAAGCACCTTGTCACCAGCATTCAGAACGTTTACTAAGGCACCTTCCCATGAACCTGTGCCAGAAGCGGAATAAATTATCACTGGATGTTCAGTTTTAAAAATTTTCTTAATGCCATCCAAAACCTTCAAACCAAACGCCCCAAACTCCGGGCCACGATGGTCGATGGTCTGATAGCTAATGGCACGCAAAACGCGTGGGGGTACTGGGCTTGGGCCAGGTATGTGTAAGAAATGGCGTCCTGATGCGTGGTTATCTAGTTTCAACATGCTTTGTCTCACTTTTAGGGTGTTTATAAGTGGTAATTTCAGATGCTAGTGTATGACAATTTTTGGGAATTTTCCATTTTGCATACAAAAAAATATCAATTTAATCGATTTAAAGCCCTAATTTATGCTTTATGATGGCTTAATGATATTTTTGTATACAAATTATAGGTTCTCACTATGACGGTCATAGAGCAGCCAAATTCTCAGAATCTGCATGAGGCAACCTTCCAAAAGCTCAGATCACTCTTGGTTGAAGGAAAGATCGCGCCAGGCAGCAAGCTCAATGAACGTGAATTAGCTGAAAGCCTCAATGTTTCGCGTACACCGATTCGTGAAGCGATCCGTCGTTTGGCTGCTGATGGCTTGGTTGAGCTGATTGCGAATCGTGGCGCCATTGCTGTGCAACTGAGTTTGGAGGATGTGATTCACACCTTTGATGTGATCGCAGACTTGGAGGGATTCTCGGGTGAGTTAGCCGCCAATAACATTAGCGATACCACCCTCTCTGAATTAGAAGCACTCCAATATGAAATGATGGCCTCGTATGCGCGCCGTGATTTATCCAGTTATTACAAACTAAATCTGCGTATTCATCACCTCATTAATCAAGCTGCCAACAACCCAGTGTTGTCTCGCCTCTTTACGCAAGTCAATGCCCGTATCGAAGCGCTGCGCTTTCGCTCTAACCAAGACGGCGTTAAATGGGAAAAGGCCGTGGAGGAACATCAAGAGATGCTCGATGCCCTCAAAGCCCGTGATAGCAAGAGAATGCGCAAGATCATGATTCAGCATGTACAAAATAAACGAGATGTCGTCGTGCAACTCCTCAAGGCGGAAACTAGCACCATGGAGACGACCAAATGAATAAACCTTTAGACCTCAAAGAGTTGATGCTTGATCAAGTAACACTAGCTAAGCGTCTGCGCCAAGAAACTTCTGGTGAGGTGATGACCGATAGCGCTAGCCGTGGACGCTATGCAACCGATGCCTCGATTTACCAAGCAATGCCAGTAGCAGTGTTTTTACCGAAGACTGCGGAAGATATTGCAACAGCTATTCAGATTGCAGCAGAACTTGGCGTACCCGTTCTACCCCGTGGTGGAGGCACTAGTCAGTGTGGTCAGACCACTGGCGCAGCACTTGTCATTGATAACACCAAGTATTTCAGAAACGTTCTCGATCTCAATCTTGATAAAGGCTATGTAGAAGTTGAGCCCGGCATCGTGCTTGATCACCTTAATGGCTCACTCAAGCAACACGGTCTTTGGTATCCAGTCGATGTATCAACCGCTGGACAAGCCACCATTGGGGGCATGGCAGGCAATAACTCTTGCGGTAGCCGCTCGATTGCCTACGGCAATATGGTGCACAACGTTTTAGGTATCAATGCTTGGATGGCTAATGGTCAGATTGCGGAGTTTGGTAACTATGCCAATAGTTCTGGGGTTGCTAAACAGCTAGGTGACTTTGTTAAAGGCTTGGCGCATTCGCTCCAACCTGAGATCGAAGCCCACTTCCCGAAAGTACTGAGACGTGTCGCAGGTTACAACCTGGATATCTTCCACCCGCAAAGTGAATTGCCTTACACGCAAGATGGTAGCGTCAACCTCTCCCATCTCTTAGTGGGTAGCGAAGGAACGTTAGCCTATTTCAAATCCCTCAAGCTCAAACTAGCACCACTGCCCAAACATAAAGTCTTGGGTATTGTGAACTTCGCTAGTTTTTATAAAGCTATGGATAGCGCTCAGCACATTGTGAAGCTAGGCCCTACAGCAGTTGAGTTAGTCGATCGCACCATGATTGACTTAGCGCGCAGCAATCCGAGCTTTAAGAAGACAATTGAGACTGCACTGATTGATCACACTGCGCAAACACCAGAAGCCATTTTGTTAGTGGAGTTTTCTGGTGAAGCGCATGCGCCCTTACTTGAAAAGCTTACAGCCCTACAAGAACTCATGGGCGACTTAGGTTTACCGAGTTCAGTAGTGTCCATGCCCGATACATCCTTGCAAAAGAATCTATGGGAAGTGCGTAAAGCTGGGCTAAACATCATGATGAGTCTTAAGGGTGATGGCAAGCCAGTCAGCTTTATTGAAGATTGCGCCGTACCACTTGAGAGTTTGGCTGATTACACCCAAGCATTAACAGACGTCTTTTCTAAATATGGTTCGCGCGGTACTTGGTACGCCCATGCTTCTGTCGGCACATTACACGTCCGCCCTATTCTGGATATGCGCAGAGATGGTGCGCAAAAGATGCGTGCGGTTGCTGAGGAAGCTTCTGCATTGGTACGCAAATACAAAGGTGCCTATAGCGGCGAACATGGTGATGGTTTATGTCGTGGTGAATGGATCTCATGGCAGTTCGGTCCAAAAATTACTGAAGCACTTGCAGAAATTAAACAGGCATTTGATCCCAAGGGCTTATTCAACCCTGGCAAGATCGTTAATCCACCGAAGATGGATGACTCCATCAACTTTAGATTTCCCCCGAGCTACAAAGTTATTCCATTGCAACCTGCCTTGGATTGGTCAGCTTGGAACGTTCAAAATAATCCAGTCACAGAAGAAACTACCGCACCGGGTACCGGCGGCGATCCCGCTATGGGCTTGGCTAAGGCTGTAGAAATGTGCAATAACAATGGTCACTGCCGTAAGTTTGATGCTGAAGTAATGTGCCCAAGTTATCGCGTCACTCGTGATGAGAGGCACCTTACCCGCGGTAGAGCCAATACCTTACGCTTAGCACTCTCCAATCAACTCGATATCAAAGATGAATCTTCACCGCTAGGCAGCGATGCGATTAAAGAAGTCATGGAGCTGTGCGTCAGCTGCAAAGCCTGTCGGCGCGAGTGCCCTACTGGCGTTGATATGGCTAAGATGAAGATTGAGTTCCTCTCTGCCTATAAGAAACGGGTTGGCCATTCTTTACGTGATCTAGCAGTGGCTTATCTTCCTAAATATGCAGGAACGATTAGTAGCATTCCACTCTTACCGACCATTCTCAATCTGCGTAATCACATTGCGCCAATTGCCAAATTACAAGAATGGGTCATGGGTATCTCCGCCCAAAGAAGTTTGCCAGTTTGGAAAAGCAAAACCTTCTGGAGCAAATCAGCAGCTATCAAGACTTACCAATACAGCCCTGATGAGCTCTCAGCACAAAAGGGTGTGGTGCTATTGGCCGATACTTTTAACGCCTACTTTGAAGATGAAAATCTCGCAGCAGCTTTGAAAGTACTCACTGCCGCTGGCTATAGCGTGCATATTCCACACAAGAGCCAAAGTAAGTCAACTCAAGAACAAAATAATTGCTCTAAAGAGTTTTGCTGCGGCAGAACTTACTTAGCAGCAGGCATGGTCGATAAAGCCAGGGAAACCTTGGGAGAGCTCGTTAATCATCTTGCACCCTATGCCCAGAAAAACATTCCGATCATTGGTCTAGAACCCTCTTGCCTCTTCACCCTCAAGGATGAAGCCTTAGTAATGGGCTTTGATGAGCGTGCGATCACCGTTTCCAAACAGGCGCAACTCTTAGAAGAGTTTTTAGCCAATGAAGTCAAAGCGGGCAAACTCAATTTACACCTCAAGTCAGCAAGTAAGCCTGTACTGTTTCACGGTCACTGCCACCAGAAGTCTTTTGCAGCAGTAACACCTGCGATGGAGTTACTCAAACTCATTCCGAATGCAGAACCCAAACTCATTGAAAGTTCTTGTTGCGGTATGGCGGGTAGCTTTGGCTATGAAGCAGAACATATCGAAGTATCTAAGCAAATGGCTGAAGCAACCCTCTTGCCCAGTATTCGGAAATCACCAGATAGTTGGGTTGTAGCTGATGGCACTAGCTGTCGTCATCAAATTGCCGATGGCACTCAAAGAGAGGCTGTCCATATCGCCAGAATCTTGGCTGCACATCTGCAATAATTGATTGAAAGCGCTTGGCGCTTAACGAATCACGCCGTACCCAACCATGAGCAAGGTTCCAGTCAATAAGGCCGGAACTAAACGCTTGGTTGGCTTAGAGACCATGACGCCAATACTCAAAGCACAGATCAGGATACGTACCCATAAAGGTACGGTTGCCATCAATCCCAATGGCATGACTATTAAGCGCACCGTTAAAGCCGCAACCATGGCATAGGTCACCGCAGCCAACCAACGAAAGATTTCGCTATCTTGATTAATACTTTGCGAGAGAAATACGCCAATCGCTCTGCAGAAATAAGTCCCAATGCAGGCGCCTACCAAAGCAATCCATAAACCCCACCCAGAAAGTGCATTGGTCATGGTATTCATCATCCGACGACTCCAGACTTTTTGCGCAAGAACTTACGATCAATAAAGTAAGCCAAGGTACCGCTGATAAGGCCTGCTGTGAGCAAGCTAGTATCACGATCGACGATAAAGAAAATCGGGCCAAAAATACAACCTAACAGTAAGGCAATGCGATTAATCCAAGGCTTCACTTCCGTAAACGTGAGCAAGAAAAATAGTGGATTAATAAAGACCAGGCCCAGTGTGACTGCAGGAGGCACCATGCCTGCCAAGTAGAAACCCAAGATGGTTCCCGGAATAGAAATCAGCCAGCAGAGCAATCCTAGACCAACAAAATAGGCTAAACGATGCTGAGTTTCGATTGCATGAAACTCTCTCATCGAGATTGCCCATGCAGTCATCGCCAATAAATGCACTGATGCATACAAACTACGGTTGCGATCTTTTTTGGCGAACTGCGGAAAGAGTGTCACCGTCATCGTGATGAAACGGGTCGACGTTAAGGTCACTGCTAATGCAATGGCAATTACCGATGAGCCAGTAATGGCCATCTCTAGCAAGACCACCTGCCCTGGTAAGGCGAACATAAAAAATGAAGTGAAGGTGGTGAACCAAACATCAAAGCCGTTGGTCTTACCCATCGCTCCGAAGCCCACCATGCCAGCAAAGAGGACCATTGCTGGAGCGCCTGCTGCATCTCGCATTCCTGTCCAGAAGGCATCTTTAGGACTCTTGAAGCGCTCTGCTGCAGAACCCTCTAGCGCAATTTCACTAGGATCAATATAGGGTTGGTCTGCTGATGACATAGGGTAATTGTAAGAGCTAGTGCTTATTCATGCTCAAAAAGAGGGGTTGAGAGCCCACTCAATATGTTCAGCCACTAATGCATCGGCTGATACTAAGCCGTCACTCAATGCTTTACGAATGGCTTCCTTCTCTTGATTAGCAAGTGCAGGGCTAGCAAGCGCATTGCCCATGGCCACTGCTAGATTACGACGCCAGCGACTGTAGCCAATACGCCGAATTGCACTACCTTCGTGACGTTGCTCAAACTCTGCTTCGGTCCATGACCATAAATGCAAGAGGCTAGCTTGCCCTAGGCCATGACGCTGAGCAAAATCTGAGAGCGCTGTGGTCTTAGCAAATTTATTCCATGGGCAGATCAACTGACAGTCATCGCAACCATAGACTCGATTACCCATCGCCCTGCGGAACTCTACTGGGATAGCTTCTGGATTTTCAATTGTGAGATAGGAGATACAACGGCGTGCGTCTAATTGATATGGCGCAGTGATCGCTTGAGTTGGGCAAACATCCATACAAGATGTACAACTGCCGCAATGCTCTTCTGACTCTGAATCAATCGGGAGCGGTACATCTACCAAAATCTCACCTAAGAAAAAAGTAGAGCCAGATTCTCGATTGAGCAAGAGAGTATGTTTCCCACGCCAACCCAAACCCGCCTTACGTGCAAGCTCTACTTCCATTAAGGGTGCTGAGTCAGTAAAGACGCGATACCCAAACGAACCAATCTTTTCTTCGATGGCTTTAGCAAAATCTTGCAACCGATTGCGCAGGACCTTGTGATAATCGCGCCCTCTGGCATACATTGATACCACTGCTTGATGAGGATCCTCTAGCCTCTGCCACTCTTGATCAAAATTACTTCCCTCGGGAAGATAGTTCATCGTTACGCAAATCACACGCACTGTACCCGGCACCAATAGTTGGGGATCTGAACGCAGATCAGCATGGCGCTGCATGTATTCCATATGCCCATGACGCCCTTCAGCCAACCACTCCTGCAAACGCTCTGTAGCTGACCCCAGATGGGTATCGGTAATACGCAAACCATCAAACCCCAATTCCACAGCCTTATCTCCAAGCCAAGTTCGTAACTTGGACTCATCAAGAGTGGAGAAATTGGCAGATAAAGGCATATGAATAGAGAATGTATCTTAATAATTGAATAAACTAGAACAATGGCTCAAGCACCAGAAAACCCATTGGCAATAACCAAGCAACATTGTAGGCAGGAAGCGGATACCGCTAGCCTTGCCAAACAGCTTGCCGCTAGTATTTCTGGTTTTCTGGAGCAAAACCCACAAGGGCACCTCAATATCTCCCTGGTTGGCAATCTAGGGGCAGGTAAAACCACCTTTGCCCGATATCTAATTCAAGCGTTAGGTCATGAAGGCAAGGTAAAAAGTCCGACATACACCCTGTGCGAGCCATATCCACTTAAAACCAACAGTAGAACATTTACTGCCCATCATTTTGATCTCTACAGAATGCGTGATCCTTTGGAATGGCAAGAAGCTGGATTTGCAGAATATTTTGATGTGCCTGGATTTTGTTTAATCGAATGGCCAGAAAAAGCGGCAGGCACTTTACCCCCATTTGACATTCAAATTGAATTACTAGCAGGCGCCGAGGAGAGCGAACGATCTATCACTATGACAGCACTGCTCAACGATGGCCTTTGCGTTCTAAACCAAGTCACTCAATAAATGCGCATTAAAAAAATTCATCGGACAACCAATCTTTCTAGAAGGGCGCATCTCAAGACTTCAGCCAAGTTCTTGAGTTTCGCTTTACTGTTTACCGAAGTCGAGATTGCTTGGGGCGCAAAAATATTAGGCGTTCGCGTCTGGCCCTCTGAGGATTACACCCGCATTACTTTGGAATCTGACACACCGCTACCGATTAGCCAACAGATCCTAACTAATCCTGACCGCTTGGTTGTAGATGTTCAGGGCCTAGAGCTTAATCCCACCTTGAAGGACTTAGTGGCGAAGGTAAAGCCCAATGATCCATATATCTCGCAAGTACGAGTAGGACAATTTCAGCCAGGGGTTGTGCGTCTAGTGTTCGACTTAAAAGAGCCGATCAAACCACAACTCTTTACGCTTGATCCCGCAGGTGAATACAACTACCGCATGGTCTTTGACTTGTACCCCACTACTCCACCAGATCCTTTAATGGAATTAGTGAAAAGTAGTGCCCGTAAAGAAGCGGCTCTTGCCAAATCGAATGAAGAGGTAGATTTGATTGCGCAGTTTGCCACTAAGAAAGAGGCGCCAAAACCCCCTGTAGCTCAGGCGATTCCAGAGACTAAGGAAACGCCAGCGTCAGCTAAGTACAAACGCCTGATTACTATTGCCATCGACCCTGGTCATGGCGGCGAAGATCCTGGTGCAATTGGGTCTCTTGGCTCCAAAGAAAAGAATGTTGTACTCTCCATCGCTAAACGACTCAAAGACAAGATCGAAGGTGAAGCCTATATGCGCCCTTATCTCACGAGAGATGGTGATTACTTTGTACCTTTGCACGTCAGAGTGCAAAAAGCCAGACGCGTTGAAGCAGATCTCTTTGTTTCTATCCATGCGGATGCGTTTATTCAGCCCCATGCTAAAGGCGCCTCAGTCTTTGCACTTTCGCAAATGGGTGCCAGTAGCTCGATGGCGCGATGGATGGCCAATAAAGAAAATGCCTCTGACCTCATCGGTGGCATCAATATCAAGACCCAAGATCGCCAAGTGGCCAATTTACTATTAGATATGTCGACTACTGCGCAGATCAAAGATTCATTGCAAGTTGGTAACTCTGTTCTGAAGCAAATTGGTGGCTTTGCACCCCTCCATAAGGGCAAGGTAGAACAAGCAAGCTTTGCTGTTTTAAAGGCACCAGACATTCCCTCCATCCTAGTAGAGACAGCTTTTATCAGTAATCCTCAAGAGGAAGCTAGATTGAATGATGATGGCTATCAGGATCGTATTGCGGAGGCCATTTTGAGGGGGATTAAGGATTATTTTTCCAAAAATCCACCGGTTGCTAGACGCGTCAACTCATAAGCTACTTGTAACTACAAGGGCTTAGGGGCAGACCCCATAAGCTGAGGGAGCGCCAATAAACTTCTTGCTATAATTTATGGCTTAACTGGGTCGGTAGCTCAGTCGGTAGAGCAGCGGACTTTTAATCCGTTGGTCGCGAGTTCGAATCTCGCCCGACCCACCAGTTATACAAAGGGATCACAGAAATGTGGTCCCTTTTCTTTTGGCTAAATCGAATGTATCGTACCTTTTTGAAGAATAAGCTCAATCTTCATACCCTTATGGAATTGGGGCATTTTTGTGATAAACATCAATAATTGAACAAATTGCTAAGAGTGACTAATAGCTATTCAGGATTAGTCACAAACTGCAAGACTTACCCTACCCCATCAAAAACCTTATCATTGCTCACATGCTTAAAAAGCTGGTATCCGCAATCTTTTTAGCAATAACTGCTTTCCCAACCTCTTGGGCGGCTGAAGATGAGAATCGATATTCCACTTATTTCCAAAATATATCTGGTGAATATTCCAGATCTCACATTTTGGAATTTTGGGGATACCATGACTATCAAGGTAATCAAAACTACAGCGACACAATCAAATTGCGTTTCTATCAACCGTTAGATATTGATCGTTTTCGCGGAACACTCAGGTTAGATACTGCCTATGTTTCTAGCTATGGCCCTAGCTTCCCAGCACAAACCTCGGGGCAATACAGTACCGGTAACACCATGCTCACTCTTTGGGGGAATCATCCAGACTTACTTCCAGAGATTGGGGCTAATTTTGGCGCTAGACTCGTCTTTCCATTTGGCAACAATGGTCAATGGGCAATTGGTCCACAAGTAGGAGCCAGCTTTAGACCCACAAATAGCACCCCCTTAAATTTAGCCGACTTTTCCCCGCTTGCTCGCTACATGTATGGATTCGATACTAAAAATAATTCACCACAGCTAAATACAAGCCAACCTCCGCTTGCGCGTAATCTTCAACTCTTCCCAACCCTTGGGTTTCAGATTACACCCAGCACACAAATCCGAATGTGGGATGAAAATGGCGTCATTTACAACTCAGCTGGTGGTGGATGGTTTATACCTTTAGATGCGATGATTACCCATAGACTGACTAAAAACTTCTTATTCGCGGTTGGGGCAAGCAAGCAAGTAGTACAAACCTATAATCAATATGACTGGTCGGTATACGGCAAGCTATCGTTTAATTTTTAAGAACTAATGTATTGTCAGTTTTCCCGACAACTAAGTGTCCGGAAATGCGACACTCCAACACGACATAGTGGAAACCAATCGGCCTCCACCGTCATCCAAAGCAAGCCGCAAGAACAGCCGCAGATATCACATAACTTTCTAGACAGGTTTAGGTTAATGTTTTGATTACTGTTCGATACAATTCTTAAGTCTTTTAATCCGTTGGTCGCGAGTTAGAAAACGAAGCCTCGGCGAAGCCAATCTCGCCCGACCCACCAGTTATACAAAAGCCATCTTCGGGCGGCGTTTACTTTGTGCGATCAACTCGATGATTTTGCGATAAAGAATGCTTTTGGTACTGGGGTACACCACACCACCCCATCACCCATTTGGCCCGTCTGGCAAATAGACACAATCTTATCCATCAATGCTGAGGCAATTTCTGCATTACAGACAATCTCTATGCGTACCTTCGCGGAATAATCAGTCAACTCATCTTTAATAGTGGATTTATTCGATTTTGAAGGTGCGCTACAACCCTCTACTTTTGTGACAGTCATACCTGGAAAACCTGGGGTATCCAACAGCGCCGTCCGTAATGCAGCTAATTTATTGGGACGTATTACCGCTTTCACTTCCATCATGCTTCCACCTCTTTTTCTTCAAACCATCTATATAAGACAGGTAGCACTAACAAGGTTAATGCTGTTGATGTAATGAGTCCTGCAATGACTACCGCAGCCAGAGGGCGGGTGACTTCAGAGCCAGGCCCACCAGAAAATAACATGGGCACCAATGCCAACATGGCAACCGAGGCAGTCATCATGACTGGCCTAAAGCGATGACCGCAACCATAGAGTAAAGCATCCTCCATGCTGTAGCCATCCTCTCGCAATTGCTTAATAAATGTGATCAAGACTACTCCATTAAGCACTGCAATACCCCATAAGTTGATAAATCCAACTGCTGCTGGCACCGATAGATACTCACCCGTTAAGAAGAGCCCAAAGACGCCACCGATAGAAGCAAATGGCAAAACTAAAATAATCAGACCAGCCAAGCGGATGGATTTAAATAACATAAACAGCAAGAAAAAGATCGCAAGAATGGTGAGCGGAATGATGATCATAAGACGTGACATTGCTCTTTGCATATTTTCAAATTGGCCACCCCATTGCAAGGTATAGCCCTGAGGTAGCTCAACATTTTTGGCGATCAACCCCTGAGCCTCTTGCACAAAGCCACCTAAATCACGACCTTCAACGTTAACGCCCACAACCAAACGGCGTTTTCCTGACTCACGAGAAATTTGGGCGGGCCCTTCTACCAGGGTGATCTCCGCTAGATCCCTCATTAATACTTGGGCTCCATCCGGTGAATGCAAAATAATATTTTCAATGGCGTCAATATTGTTTCTGTATGGGCCTGGGTAACGGAGTGTGAGTGGAAAGCGACGCTCACCCTCGTAAATAGTACTGGCCTGCTTACCACCAATTGCCGTTTCAATCACTTCATTGACATCTGATACGTTGATACCATAACGCGCAATCGCATCTCGATCAATCTTAATATTGAGATAGTTCTGGCCAGAGGCTTGCTCTATACGCAAGTCGTTACTACCCTTCATCTTGGTAAGTATTTGACCAATTTGTGAGCCCAACTTTTGCAGGACAGCAAGGTCTTCACCAAAAATCTTTACAGCAACTTGTGAGCGAACTCCAGAAACCATTTCATCTACACGAGCAGCGATTGGCTGTGAAATAGCTAACTCAATACCAGGTAGCGTTTTTAGCTTGTCTCGAATCTGTTGAGCGATTTCTTCTTGACTGAGATCTCTATCGCCCAAGGGCTTAAGAGTCACAATCGGATCGGACTCATTAGGCTGACCTGGATCTGCAGGGGACTCCCCTTTACCCAAGCGGGATACAGCCATCTCAACCCCCGGAATGGTCATGATGCGCTTAATAGCTTCAAACTCTAACTTAATGGATTCATCTAATGAGATATTTGGAGCTCTCACGATCACTGGGGTAATTGAACCCTCTTGCATCACCGGAATAAACGACTTACCTAAAAATACAAAGCCAACCAAGCTAATAACTAGCGCAATTAATGAGCGCTTCACTACAATTTTGGGATGACTCAAACTCCAATGCAACCAACGCTCATATGGGGCACGTAATTTTTTTACAATCTTAGTATCGTCCTCACTTCCACCTTTCAATATATAAGAACAAAGAACGGGAGATAAGGTAAATGACAGAATCAGTGAGATCGCCAATGCAATAGCAATGGTGATCGCCATCGGAGCAAACATCTTTCCTTCCATGCCCTCTAGAGATAGCAATGGCATGAATACCAAAATAATGATGCCAACACCAAAGAGTACTGGTTTGCCGACTTCAGCTGCAGCCTCTAAGATAATTCTGTTCTTAGACTCGCCAGACTTCAGACGCTCGCCCAATTTGGCAAAGGTATTCTCAACCACCACCACTGAGCCATCAACCATAATGCCAATTGCAATCGCCAAACCTCCAAGCGACATCAGATTTGCAGAAATACCATACCGATTCATTACCAAGAAGGTGAGTAGTGGCGTTAATATCAGCGTCGCCACCACAATCAGAGATGAGCGAACGTCACCTAAAAATAAGAAAAGTAAAATAATGACGAGGATGACGCCCTCAATCAATACTTTAGCAACGTTAAACATTGCGGCATTGACTAGATCGGTTCTGTCGTAGAAGGGGACGATCTGCAAACCATCAGGCAGCAGCTTGCCCTCATTAATTTCGGCAACTTTAAGCTTGATACGATTCACCACCTCGCGAGCATTACCCCCACGAATCATTTGCACAATTCCAGCAACACTTTCGGTATAGCCATTCTTAATGGCGGCACCCTGCCTGATCTCGCTACCAATAGTGACTTCAGCAACGTTTTTCACATAAACCGGGATACCCTTCACTTCTTTCAAAATGATTTTGCCAATATCTTCTGGCTTTGTAATTAATCCAAGGCCGCGAATCAGATAACGTTCTGCATAGCTTGGCAACTGACCGCCGCCTGAATTCGCATTATTTCTAGCAAGCGCCTGGTACACATCGTGTAGATTAATTTGGTAATGGCGCAGTCTTTCTGGGTTTACCAAGACTTGATACTCCCTTGCGTAGCCGCCTTGAGTATTAATCTCGGCAACACCCGGAATAGAACGCAACATAGGGCGCACAATCCAATCCTGTACCGCCCGACGATCCGATAACTCATCTACCGAAAGCTCGCGATGTCGATCTGATGGGTGATCAAGTGTGTATTGATAAACCTCGCCTAGGCCAGTAGATGGTGGTGCAAGCACTGGCGTAATGCCTACCGGCATTTTGGAGGCCACTTCAATCAAGCGCTCAGTAACCAATTGACGGGCAAAGTAAATGTCAGTTTTTTCGGTAAAGACCAGGGTGATAATAGATATGCCGTTGCGGTTTAGTGAACGCATCTCAGTTAAACCTGGTAATCCAGTCATGCCGAGCTCAATCGGTATCGTGACAAAACGCTCTACTTCTTCTGGTGACTTACCTGGCGCTTCAGCAGCCACTTGCACTTGAACATTCGTCACATCTGGAAAGGCATCCACTGACAAACGCTTGGTTGCCAGCAAGCCGGCCACCATTAATACAATGGCAATAATGACAACCAATAAGCGTTGTTGCAGCGAGAGGCGAACGATTCTTTCAATCATTTACTAGCCACCACTCAATTGACGTTTGCGCTCAGTATTGAGATGGTATGCACCCTCAGTCGCAATTTCTTGGCCATCCCTCAAGCCAGAAATGACCGGACGATATCCCCTACCCTCAGGTCCCAGCTTGACGGGAACCATACGATACAGATCATCATCCAATCTCACAAAGACATGATCATGATTGTCTTCACGTACTACTGCCCCAACTGGTACAACTAATTTTTCAATAGGCTGACTCTCAATTAGCATCGTTGCGAGCATGCCTGGCTTAATTTGACCCTCTTTATTGGGCAACTCCATACGGACAACGACAGTACGTGTTTGTGGATTCACTATGGAGTCAACATGGGCTACCGTGCCCTCTATCTCTTGATTTCGCAAAGCAGGAATCACTAAGGACGCCTTCTGACCTTTGCGAATTAAATAAGCATTACTTTCTGGTACCTCAGAGATTGCCCAAAGCGAATTGAGGTCAGCAACAGTAAATAGGGCATCTGCCGGCTGAACTACCTGGCCTTTATTGATCTTGCGCTCAACAATTTCACCAGGGATAGTGGCAATCACATTATTGATGGATTCAATCACACCAGATTTAGCAAGACGATCAATACTCGCCTGATCCATGCCTTGCACGCGTAACTGATCATTGGCTGCACGGTACTCTGCCCTAGCGCTACTAGACTCAGCGTCGCGCTTTTGCAATTCTGCAAGTGCAATGACATCCTCTTTGAACAAAATCTTGGCACGGTTCGCAGCTTGATCGGCTAATTGGCTAGCACTTTTTGCTTTCAAATACGCTAATTGCGATTGCGTTAACTCGGTAGAGGTAATCTTGGCAAGTACATCGCCCTGCTTCACCATCTGACCAGGTACCGCCAGAATCTCTGACACCCGGCCGGTGACGTTGGCACCAATTCGTGAAAGAAACAGTTCATTGAAATCAATTCGGCCAGAGGCACGGAGCTCTTCTATAAAAGGAGCAATCTGAACTTTGCCGTCCGCAATCATTTTGTGTAAGTCATCATTCACCACAACAACGTTTGGATCTTGCACAGATTTAATAGCTGGACTGCGATCAAATACATTGAAATAATTCAGCATGATGATGAAGGCGCATAACCAAGGCAAATAAAACAAACCTGTTTTGAACCATCTAGGAGAACCATCGTAGCGACTAGTGACAGCGGGGGCACGACTCGCGACCCAGTCATGAGCCATCTGATACCAATCATTTTGCGTCTGTATGACTTGGCATAGCCATTCTTTGGAATAAAGCCTTGTCTTCCTCACGATATAGGCCTTCCAAACTCTGAGTTTTCTCACAAAGCCTGCAATCTCTGGTTTCATTGCTTTCCACTTTCTATTTTGGCAAGCCAATCTGGGCTAGCCCTTAATCTTTGAATCTCAGTTACAACCGAAGCCAAATCAAATCTCGCCCTAATCAAATCATTCCTCGCGGCTCGAAAGGTTCGTTGTGCATCCAAATACTCCAGCATGCCTCTTTCACCATAGCGATAGGACACCTCTGCAATCCTTTGGGCGCTGGCGGCCAACTGCACCACCTCTTGATCCAAAACTTTGACCTGATAAGTTGCCATTTGATATAACTTATAGGATGTCTCTAGTTGTTGTTCTAAATTTTGGCTCTGGGCATTGAATTGATTCTTAGCCTTCGATGCATTGGCTTCAGCCTCAGCAATCTGACCACCTTTGAAGTCCCAAATAGGAATGCTGATTTGTAAACCATAGAGGCGATCGGTAAAGTTTGGATCGTTGTATTGCGATGCTTTAAATGCTAACCTTGGTAAGCGAGAATTTTTCTCAAAACTCAATCTCGATTCGGTAGCCTCGACATCTGCCTTTGCTTTTTTCAGCTCAGGACTTTGAGCCTGTATCTCGCTTAATAAAATATTAAGGGGTGGCAAAGTTTCTGCTTTAGGCTGTTCCGTAACGACTGAAAAATTGGGTGGCAGCTCATGACCCACCACTTGTCGTAATTGGCTGCGAGCCTGTTCAACACGTAATTTTGCCGACTCTGCTGTAATTTGCGCATTCAGAAACTCCGTCTGAGCTCGAATTAACTCAAAACGCGCCGTCTCTCCTACGTCATACCGTACTTGCATGCGATCACGAATTTGCTTCGTTAGACTCAAATCTTCCTCAGATGCTTTTGCCTCCGCTTCGCGGCGCATGAGCTCATAAAAACGTTGCTGAACTTTTGAGATGGTTTCTATTTCGAATGCAACGCGAGTTGCCTCTGCCGAACGGAGGTTTGCCTCGGCTGCATTCACTCTTGGAAAACGGGTGTAAGGCATATCCAGCGGCTGAGTAACCGACCAAGATGAAACATTGCCAACAGTTAAAGGCCCGGTAGCTGACCGCTGCTGACCAGTGCCGACTTCAAACTCTGGATTTGGGATTGCGCGAGCAGTAGAAAGTTGCCCTTTGATAGCTTTAGACTGATCGCGTGCCGCCAATACTTGCGGACTAGACTCTAGCGCAATAGTAATAAGGTCATTGATGGTGTATGACTTCGAATTCTGAGCCTGCGCGTTGCTTGCCAGCAATCCAACAATGAAGACTATTCCTAACCAGCGAAACAACTTGATGACTCCTCGTTTTAGGTAAGGTAAATACGAATTATCCGAAGATCTCAGTTTTCTCCACACAAAAGCTCCCCAATTTAGGGCGGCTAAGCACGAAATAATGGTCGAAGTCGAGGGAGAATGGATGAAGTTCAAATGGGCCATTTCTTTTATAAAAGTAAATGGTCTTGCCTTAAAAATTACCCATATACCGGACTTTGCAGTCGTAATGTCGATATATGGGACCCATTGCTGGGCAGGCTACTCCCCGTTTATTAATCTTATTAGATCACACTTAATCTCAGAATAATGAAATTAAACATACACATTTTTAGATAAGCGACCGTACTTTTGCGCTTTATGTAATACCTTTTGTACATGCTTATAGACTTTCTTGAGACCTATATCCAAAGCAGCTCTTTTATCACGCGCTGTGACGCTGAACGCAATCTTCTGATGATCAAAAGTTTGTAATTCAATTAAGCAATGTTGATTACATATAGTCTTAGATTCAGGCACCGCTGAATACTTGACCTTAATTTTTCTAACTAACCAAATTAAGCGCTTTAATGAGTACTTCACCCGATTCTCGGTGAAAGTTTTTAATTCTGACTCTGGCAATTCTTGAGATTCCAAAATGACGTCCATGTTTTATCTCCTTTGAAAACATCATGGGTTCACTTTAGGGCTAGTTTTATTCTTAATAAAGCAGAATTTAATTGATATTAATTCTGTTTTTTACTGAGTATTTATTAAAAAAATGCCCTCGCGAGGAGGGCTAATGGGAGTACCGCAGGACTTACTATTAATCGATTACTGCAACCATTAAGGCAGTTGCTGCGCCAGCGCCCAATGCTGGGATACCCCAACGCTCTAGGGATGGCAATGTTTTGCCCGTGACTACTTCAACAGGAATATCGCTAATCTCCAATAACTTGGCAGTAGTAGAGTTCTCAAACAATCTACTGAGGGTGTTTTTCTTGGCTGAGCCAATCACGATCCGGCTGCATCCTAGGCGAGTCGCTTCATCATGCAATGCCTTGCCCTTATCACCAGTGACATGCGTAAATGAAAAACTGACCCCTGATTTTTCTAAAAATTCAGCGGCTGACTTTGCAGCAAAATAAGCACGCTCCTCTTGCCACTCATGAATAGTTTTCTTGCTAACAAATTTTCCGATATGACGGTAAATTTTAGGTTGCACATTGCAGATGTGAATTTCGGTATGAGAGTCTTTACCGTATGTGGTGACTGCATGCCTTAAGGCTAGCAATGCATTATTTGAATCATCTACTGGAATCAAAACTTTATTCATGACTTTATCTCCTAAGATAAGTGACTGCTGTTGAGGCGATATTTCAGATACTGCTGGAACAACGACAGCTGGCGCAATGAGCTCTTCAAGTGCCAGCCTGCTTCTAACAAATCCACTACCCAGAACACCGAGAATGACCAAGGCTTGAACCGCATATTCAAATGCTGGGTTTTGAAATAACTGCCATTCCCGAACAATAGGCTCGGAGGTCATCATCTTGGCCGCAGTCCATGCGAGCACACCAGCGCCTAGATAGGTAATGGATGGATAGCGCTCAACCAATTTCAAAATTTGCGTTGATCCCCAGATCACTACGGGAATGCTGATCAGTAAACCGAGAACAACCAGAATATAGCTTCCATGGGAGGCGCCAGCTACAGCCAAGACGTTATCAAGACCCATGACTGCATCAGCAATCACAATCGTTTTCATTGCACCCCAAAAGCTAGTTGAGGCATGATCATGATCACCATCACCATCTTGCTCAGGCGTCAATAACTTATAAGCAATCCAAACTAGTAGCAGGCCGCCAATCAACATTAATCCTGGAATTTTAAGTAGGTACACCACAGCAAGTGTCATAGCACTTCTGACTGCAATAGCGCCAACTGCGCCC
Organism: Polynucleobacter sp. AP-Titi-500A-B4; assembly: GCF_018688095.1. Classification (NCBI taxonomy): domain Bacteria; kingdom Pseudomonadati; phylum Pseudomonadota; class Betaproteobacteria; order Burkholderiales; family Burkholderiaceae; genus Polynucleobacter; species Polynucleobacter sp. AP-Titi-500A-B4. Next base: position 1,444,247 of record NZ_CP061311.1, read on the forward strand.
CAAACAATCGCTTTTTTCTGTAAATGGGCAGGTAAATTTCTGGCTGCCATCGCAATCACAATGGCATTGTCACCAGCTAAAACTAAGTCAATGACAATAATTGCTAGTAGTGCTGAAAAAAATTCGGGGCTAAACAATTCCAATTTAATAACCTCTATCAATGTAATGAGCACATGAATGCCATGGCTTTCGATGGGGTCAATTTAGGTGGATTTGTGCTTAGTTAAAAGCAGATATATATTGATAGTAATTTCGGAAAAAACTGACTATGAGCAATTCTTATAACTATCGTCACCTTTACTATTTTTGGGTTGTAGCCAAAGAAGGCAGCATGTCCAAGGCCGCAGAACGCCTAGATATGGCTATTCAAACCATTAGCGCGCAAGTTCACGAACTTGAAAAATCACTTGGGTATATGCTCTTTAAGCCTGCAGGACGTGGCATCACCCTTACAGAATCTGGATTTGCAGCGCTCAAAATTGCCGATCAAATTTTTTCCATCGGTGAAAAACTTCCTGAAGCAGTTCGAGATGCAGCCAAATCCCCCAAGACAAAAATTACTGTTGGCGTATCAGATGGCTTACCAAAACTCATCACTAGACAATTACTAGAACCCATTCTGAAACATAAGGACGTACAGCTTATTGCGTACGAAGGTGAGTTTGATGACTTATTGGCCGATCTCGCACTACATCGTCTCGACATTCTGCTGGCTGACCGTCCAGCACCAAACAACAAGAACCTGAACGTCTATAGTGAGGAACTGACTAAAACGTCAATCGCCTGGTTTAGCCCAAAGCAATTCGTCAAGCAAGGAAAGAAAAGCTTTCCGGAGTGTCTTAGTGAGCTACCCATACTGCTGCCGACATCGCACTCTACCGTTCGACTACTCATTGACCAATGGTTTACTAAGCATGGCATTACGCCCAATATTGTCGGGGAGTTTGAAGATAGCGCCCTATTGAAAACTTTTGCGGCCAGTGGTCTAGGGGTGTTTCCAGCAGGGAAGCTGATTGAGAAAGATCTCGAAGAAACCTATGGAATTGAGCTACTCGGAAATTGTGATGAGATACATGAATATTTTTATGCCATCCGCTCTGAGAAAAAAATTGAGCACCCCTTAGTTCAAGCAATTATTAAACAGTAAATACTTAAAAGCCCATGAGAAATAGGGGTAAGAATAAATTCTGAATCCCACATAGAATTAAGCCATGACAAACTTTCTCGATCCCGCCATCTTATTTTTTATCTTCGGGGTATTTGCGGGAAGCGTGAAGTCAAATCTCGAGATACCGCCACAAATCTCTCGATTCTTATCCCTTTACCTATTGATGGCCTTAGGTCTCAAGGGCGGTTTTGCACTCCATAAATCAGGATTTACCAGTGAGATTGCATTTTCTTTAGGTCTGGCTATTTTCCTGGCCATCATCATTCCGATTATTGGCTATCTTCTACTCAGAAGAACTTTAAATGCATTTGATGCAGCTGCCATTGCGGCAACTTATGGATCCGTAAGCGCTGTTACTTTTATTACCGCAACTCAATATCTCGATCAATTCAATATTGGATACGGCGGTCACATGGCGGCTGCGATGGCGCTGATGGAGTCTCCAGCAATTATCTTAGCGATTGTTCTAGCCAATAAAGCGCGGTCTGCTCATGCTAAAAATCTGAATACCAAACAAGATGCCACCAGCATCTCAAAGATACTGCATGAGTCTTTTACGGATGGGGCGCAACTTCTCTTACTGGGATCAATGATTGTTGGCTTAGTGAGCGGCGATGATGGTCAAAAGTTAATGGCGCCATTTTCAATCGATTTATTTAAAGGCATGTTGGCCTTTTTCTTGCTAGATATGGGAATCATGGCAGCCAGAAATCTTGCGGGCTTAAGAGGCAAACCTCCAATTACCCTGCTCTACGCCATAGGATCACCGCTCTCTCATGCCCTGCTGGCACTAGTACTCTGCAAATTGATTGGGCTTCCACTAGGTAATACCATATTGCTAATGGTTCTCGCATCTAGCGCTTCTTATATTGCAGTACCGGCTGTTTTACGCCACGCCTTACCCGAAGTGAATCCCGCCTTGTATATGGGAATGTCGCTAGGTATTACATTCCCATTTAATATCATTCTGGGTATTCCGCTATATACAATTTTGGCAAAACAATTTCTGTAGAGAATCTTGTGGATGGGCATTTTTGATAATCGCATAGCTAGTTTGCTGACCAAGCACGGCAAAGAAGAAGTGATTGGTCCCATACTATTGGCTGAGCTTGGTTGCCGAGTTATGCATACTGATGCTTATGACACTGATCTGCTGGGCACCTTTACGCAAGATACCCCGAGATACGGAACCCAGTTAGATGCTGTTCGAAAAAAAGCCAAGCTTGGGATGGATCTGCTCAGCCTCGACCTAGGAATTGCCAATGAAGGTGCTTTTGTAAATGATCCCTATGCTGGGATCGCCTCATGGAATAACGAGTTAGTTGTCTTGGTCGACACCAAACATGACTTGGAGATTACCGGCTTCTCTGGTGCTCTCGCGCAAAATGACAATGCCTATATCAGCCACTGGGAGGATTTGGAAAAATTTGCTGACTCTGCACTCTTTCCCTCGCATTACTTAGTCATTAAACCCACTGATGAGCACCATCCAAAATCCCAAAAAGGCATTAAAGACTTTGCCAGCCTTAGAGAAGCATTTGAGTGGGCTAAAGCACTTTCATCCAAGGGGGTTGTCTACGCTGAGAATGATCTTCGTGCATTTACTAACCCAACCAGAATGGATAATATCCACAAAGCCACAATCGATCTAGCAAAGAAGATGAAATCTTTATGCCCCCAGTGTAAAACTCCTGGATTTTGGGTAAAAGACGTTAAGCGTGGACTGCCTTGCAATGCCTGCGGATTACCCACAGACCAAGAGATCGCCAAGATTTGGGGATGTAGCAAATGCAATCATCAAGATACAGAGGGAATGAAAGTGCTGCGTTTTGCCGATCCCTCAAAATGCAGTCATTGCAATCCGTGATTTAGCTATAGAAGCAATTCAATTCTAATTTTAAAATTTATGGTGCAACCCATTGCTTCTTGAGCACCCTTCTTACCATTGGATCAAATGTCGACAATGGCTCGCTCTTGTAATTCGGATCAAAGGAGATTTCATCATACTTAGCGCAAAACTCTACTGTCTGCTCATATGCAGGATCAGACTTGTATTGATCACGTGCATTCGGATCTAGACCAAGCTTATCACCATAAAAATAGGTTTGAAACAAACCATGCTGCTGCAGCATCCAATAATTATTTCTAGAGATAAAAGGATGCAATATAGATCCAATCACCTCACCATGATTAAATGGGCCAAGTGGTTCAGCGATATCATGAAAAAGGGTGACGACAACATACTCCTCATCTTTGCCGTCACGCAAAGCTCTGGTAGCAGCCTGTAAGCAGTGCTCTTTTCGAGTAATGTTGTAAGCAGTATCTTTAGCAAGGTTTTCCAAGAGTCCATAGAGCTGATCTGGCAATTTTTCCAAGGTATGTTCATGTACCTTTTTCATAACCTCGAAATCGGCTACCGTCCCTTGGTCCATTCTGGTGAAATGCATTTTTTCCATGAAAACCTCTCAAAAAATGAAACTGAATATGTTGGCTAGATACCATACTTTAACCAACAATCCAGTACTATATTAATCACCTAATATCAATTCAATATTACAGCCATGAATGATCTTTCTCCTGTCATTAAACCCCTAGATTTAGAGGATATTCCCCATCTTATTAATTGCGTGAAACGTTGTTATGGTGACAGCTACCCCAATGCAATGATGTATGACCCAGCGCTCTTACAAGAAGCCATTGAGGCTAAGGTAATGCATTCTGTAGTCGCACTTCATGAGGATGGTAATGTCATCGGGCATTGCGCACTGACTTTTGATGGTCCACACAATGCCTCGCCAGAAGCAGGCAAGATGATTGTTGATCCAGATTATCGTGGGCATCATATTGCGGAAAGTATGGCTCAAAAAAGAATTGAGATTGCTACAGAGCTTGGCTTACCAGGATTTTGGACTGAATGCGTCACCAATCATCCTTATAGTCAACATGAAATGATTAAATTTGGGGCCAAAGAAACTGGACTCATTTTAGGCACTGATCCAGCGTCAATGATGAAAATGCAAGGCCTGGAGAATCATTCGGATACCAGAATGTCTTTATTGGCCTGTTATTTAGCACTTAAAGATATTAGTCAAACAATCTATTTACCAAAGCATCACATTAAGTTCACATCCGACCTCAGCAAAACTCTGAATCTCAACCGTAAGATTGAAGACCTAACTCAATCAGGCGATGGAGCCACTACAAGCACTAGCCTAGTGGATGATCTTGAAAAAACAGCACAAATTAGCATTACCCACATCGGGAAAGATTTACATGCGCACGTTAGCACCGCACTAGAGAAAATCAAGCCCATGGATGTGGCTAGCATCTACTTGGATCTTCCACTAAATCAAAGGGCGGCCTCGCATGCTTATGTTGAACTAGAAAAGATAGGATTCTTTTGGGGTGCTTGGCTCCCCAACTATTCTGTCAATGGCGATGTCTTACGCCTGCAAAAACTCAATCAGATCGTCAACTTTGATGAAATTAGCACCGCTAGAGTAGAAGGCGAAAACATCAAGAAGTATGTGCAGTCTGAATGGCTACGAGTGTCCAAGAAGACAGGATAGTTATTTCAGCAATACCGATGGTGATGCAGGGATACTGCCTGGAATCTTTTGTAGTGACATTAATTGAGCTAGTAACTTAATAGACAAGGGTGAGTAGCCGTTATCTACGCTTGGAATAGTATAGGTCTCGCCATCAAGCCCTTGAATCGTGGCAAAAGGTTTGGGAGATGGCTTATCTTTATCTACAATCAAAAGTGCATATTGATTCAAGTTACCCCTATTACTATTAAAGGTTGTTGCTGTTGGCGGCAAAGTCAGCAAGTAAGGTTTATCAGCGAGCTGCGCTCTAACAACTTGTCCCAAATACTCAAAAATATTATTAGTCGATCGAATTCGCACAATGAGAGTAGGCTGACGTTTTTTAGCTGCAGTAGTTTTCTTTAAATCTTCATCAAGATTATCTTCGCAGTAAAGCGTTTCACCATACTTCTTGACGGGAAGGTAGTTGGCATACCGATCAGAATTTAAGCAAAGCTTATATTGATTCGAAACCTGAATGGGTTGATAAAGCGGATTTTGAGAATTACCAACCTGCTTGAGCGTGATATTAGACTCTTTAAACATGACAAAAGCCTTATCTCCAAATCTTGGTGCAACTTTATCCATAGTAAGCGGGGGCCCAAGCAACTCCGAGGTGTCGATCAACTCTGCTGTAAGTCCATCATTAATGAGTTTGTAGAGGTATTGCTGGAACTCTGCATGGTCAGGCCTCAACGGGTTATTGATCAATACCACCGACTTTCCATTTGGCTGAAAAATTTCAATTTCATCTACCACCATACTTAAGATTACCTCTTTGGGTATGTGATTGTGAGAGAAATATTTCACAGTCTCTTTTGGAAGTTCATTGAGATAACTCTTCCAGAATGTCGCATTATCCAAAGAGGATTGCGTGAAATTAAATGTATTATTCAACGTCAATGTTGTACTTGGAACAGCATAAGAAAGGCCGCCCTGAATGACGTTATAGCTAGCGTTATAAGGTATTGCCCCGCCAGAAAATAAAGCACTAACGGCAGGTGCGACCCCAATCGATCCAGACCCGTTAATAGTTGGCATATCCAAAAAGCTTACTGGCCTATTCTCTGAGGCACGCAATATGTTTTGGAAAATCATATTGATTTGGTATTGCTCTAATGAATTAGCATATTTTGCAGACATCTGCCCAAAGTCTGGAGTCAGAGCAGAGGTACAGCCGCCCAATAGAAAACCTACAACGCTGATGGTCAAATATTGATGAAGTCTTAGCAATGGTTTCATTTCAATACGTTTGAGAATTAATAAAGTTCAATTAATGCCAGTTGGGAAGGTTTTGAGAGTATTACATATAGCGGAAGCACTCGGACCTGACTTTTTTCATCCATTTAATCTTTCCAGATGGGATACTTCCCCATCACCGAGATAAATAACTCAGACTCAAGGTATTGGTTTAACCATCTTTTGACTTGAGGGAGCTGCAAATCATCGAACTTTTGCTGGTTGACCATCGAAAACTGGCGAATAAAAGGAAAGATGGCCACATCCACCCAGGCCATCTTATTGCCCAACAAAAATTGATTTGAGACTAAGGCAACCTCCATAGGTTTTAGCATCAACTCGATAGCATCAGCTAAAACGGTTTCTGGATTTAACTCAGGGTGTCGATTAGGGTATTTGTACTGATCCAATAATTTCTTAAATGGCCCATCATTTTTTTCAATCCAAGCATTGGCCACCCATTCATCAACCAAAGACCAACCATCGGGATCCGACTGCTCTAGGGCCCAGCGCATGATATCGATGCTTTGCTCTAGGATCAGTCCATCTACGCACAACACTGGAACAGTACCTTTGGGTGATGCCAGCAACATAGATTGTGGTTTGTTGCGAAGCTCAATCTCTCTATGATCGAGATCTATGCTGGCGTATTTCAGTGCCATCCGGGCCCTCATGGCATAAGGACATCTTCGATATGAATACAGAATGGGTTTCATTACTACGCTACCTATTTGATTTTTTGAATTATGAGGCATAAGCGGGTTTTTCATCGCTGCCATATTCCTTTGCCCCGAAAATGAGCTTACCCATAAACTATTTAGATGGGTATTGTGATACCTTACATACTAATAGACTTGCCCCGCATAGAAACCCATTAATTAAAGGCAGCGCCATGAACCAAATCACCAGGCATTTCATCGTTGCGTTTACCCTTCTTACGGGTTTACTCTCCAGCGCATTTGCAGCAGATTTGGTTTATATCAACTCAAAAGCAGGCTCCAGTCGCCTCCTCAGCTCCGACTACAACCGCCAGTATTTTGCGCTGGCGAGTTATGTAGATACTCAAGAGCGTCTCACCTTTTGCGGCATCTCATCCATGGCAGCAACTTTGAATAGCCTACCAACTATGGCCCGCCCAATTACTCCAGAACTTGCGCCCCATCCATTTTTCACTGAAGAAAGTATTTTTACTGAAGCTACTACCAAGATTAAAAGTCGTGATGATGTATTAAAGGGCGGATTAACGCTTGAGCAAATTCGACAGTACCTTGTTGCATTGGGTGCTAACCCTAAAATTTATTATGGTAGCGATCTTTCAGTAAATGAACTCAGAAAAATTATCAAATCTTCTTTGGCAAATCCTCATCAACGTGTGATGGCCGACTTTGATAGAAAGGTCTTAAACCAACTGGGAAGTGGTCACTTCTCACCGATTGGTGCCTATGACTCCAAATCGGATTCTGTATTGATTTTGGATGTCGCTAAATTTAAGTACCCACCATTTTGGGTAAAGACCAGTGATTTGCTGGCATCATTAAAAACCACTGACCCCGATTCTGGAAAATCCAGAGGAATCGTTCAGATCACAGTGAACTAATGCGTATTTAGCCAAGCTAATAGGCTTTGGTTAAATTTATCCGCTTGCTCCATTAAGAAGAAATGGCTCGCATTATCAAACAGTATTGTCTCTGATCCAACAATACCCTCACTGAGAATATTAGTAGCAGTGAGTGAGCAAATAGGGTCGCTGGTTCCGGCCATTACTAAAGTCGGTTGATGTATTTGACTCAACTGAGAACTAGTATCATGGTTTTGACAAGCCTCATTCTGACGTATGTAACAAGCCGGCAGCCTTGTTTCTCCGCCAATTAAAGCTTCAATCTTTTTAACTTGCTCATGCTTGTTATTAAAGAAGTCTGCTGAAACAAAATTTTGTACTGAATGACGTGCATGATCGGCCCAATTCATTCGCCACTCAAGCGCTTCACGCATATTCAGTAAAACGCGACGGCCCAAGGGATCTAATACAGCAAATGATGCGCACAGCACCAAAGACTTGACACGCGTAGGGGACATCAGTGCCATATGTTGTGCAACTGCGCCGCCCATAGAACGCCCCACAATATGCGCAGACTGAATACCAAGATGATCCATCAAACCCAAGGTATCAACAGCCAAGTCTTGCGTACTAATGGGCTCATCTACTTGCGTACTTTTTCCTGCACCACGGTTATCAAATGCAATTACTCTGAAATGATCTTTCAGAAGCTGAATCTGACTTGTCCAGGCACTGTAATCTCCCGCCAATCCATGAATTAGAACTACCGGAACACCTTCGCCAATATCTAAATAATGAAGATCGTATTGGCCGATCTTGGCAGTTCTTAAATGTTCTTGCATATTGATATCCACTATTCCACGCTAAGATGACTTTGTAATTCATTTTGCTTTTCGCAAAATAAGGTCTTGGCGCCAGCAAAGACTACCCTGCCCCCATTGAGCAGAAGTACATCATCCGCAACACTGAGAGCAAGACTGAGGTTTTGCTCCACCAATACAATCGAAATAAATGGCTTTAACTGCGCAATAATATTTCCGACCTCTTTAACGATTTGTGGCGCCAAACCTTCGGATGGCTCATCCAATAACAAGACTTTTGGATTGGTCATTAAGGCTCTGCCAATAGCGAGCATTTGCTGCTCTCCACCGGAAAGACTACCCGCTACCTGATTCTGACGCTCCTGCAGTCTAGGAAAAAACTGAAAGATATCCTCAAGAGCCCACTGGCGTGAACTACCAGCGCGGGGAGCCTGATAGGCAACTTCTAAATTTTCCTTAACAGACAGGCTAGGGAAAATACGTCGGCCTTGCGGAACGATGCCAATACCAGCATGGCAAATTTTTTCAGGGGAAAGTTTTTGTAGTGCTAGACCATCCAACTCAATTAAACCGCTACGTTCTGGCAAGAATCCAATAATGGAGCTGATACATGTAGTCTTACCCGCACCATTTCTTCCAAGCAGCGCAAGAACAGTATCTTTTTTAAGCTCAAATGAGATGTCATAAAGAATGTGACTATCGCCATAAAAAGCATTTAAGCCTTCAACTTTTAAAATGGCATTAGTGGCCAAGATAAATCTCCTTGGTGCGCGGATCATTGACCACTTCTTGACGGGTGCCAGTAGTAATCACCTCACCGTAATGCAAGAGCGTTACCCGATCAGCGAAAGCGAGAGCTGCTGCCATATCATGCTCAATCATCAAAATGGTAATGTTACGGTCAATTTGCTGCAGCAAGGCTGTAATCGTTTCTCGCTCTTCGGTAGATAAGCCTGCTAAAGGCTCATCGAGCAATAGAATTTTTGGGTTTTGAGCTAAAGCCATTGCGATCTCTAAACGGCGTTTCTCGCCATAAGAAGTTTGCTCCAATGGCAAATAGGCTTTAGCACCTAAGCCTACCTTATCAAGAACCTCTAAAGCCTTCTGATCAAGGTCAGATTCCGTTAAAAAAGATCCCCAACACTTCCAACGTAGCGACATCTTGCCCAGCAGCGCTAACTTAACATTAGAAATTAAATTATCTTTTCCAAAAAGAGTGAGGATTTGATAAGTTCTCGCCAAATCCAATTGCGCACGCTTTGCAGTTGATAACTTGGTAACATTTTGTCCGGCAAGGCTAATCGACCCTGAATCAGAAGCAAGATCGCCGGAGATTAAATTAAATAACGTGGTTTTGCCTGCACCATTTGGGCCGATTAATAAGTGCCTCTCTCCTGGATTTACGGTGAGATTGACTCCCTTGGTAACACGCAGGCCGCCAAAGGATTTACTTAAGTCAGAAACTTGAAGAATAGGATTCATCTTTACTTGGCAGAGCTCAGTGCATTTTTTATACGAACAAATCCAGCAACAATTCCGCCTGGGATGAACATCACAATGAAAATAAATACCAAGCCTAATAGAGTCACCCAGTGATCTACATATTGGCTAGCGACATTCTTCAATAACATTACTAAAGCCGCTCCAATGACGGGTCCCATTAAGGTACCAGCACCACCAGCAATCACCATCAATAACATTTCAGCAGAATTTGCCAAGGAAAGGCTGTGCGGACTAATAAATTGGTGATAGTAAACATACATAATCCCACCAATAGAACCAAAGAAACCACAGGCAGTAAAAGTAATCCAGCGAATCAACCAAACATTAAAACCCAACGCACTCATGCGACGTGGTTGATCTTTAGTTCCTCGAATAGTTGCCCCAAAAGGAGAGCGCACTAAGATTGCAATTGCAATCCAGACTAACAAAAACACAAACAAAGATAGGTAATAGAAATGGCTTGCCTCACCCATGTCAATACCAAAAGGACTGGGTCTAGTGATGCCCGATATTCCATTGTCACCACCGGTGACGCTAGCCCACCGATATGCCAAGCCCCATAGAATTTGTCCAAATGCTAAGGTAATCATCAGAAAGCTGATACCTGTCGCACGTAAGGCGATTAAACCAAATACCCCAGCAATAAAGGTAGTGCTTGCGATTGCGATCGCAGCTGTGCTTGCATGGCTCCATCCAAGTTTGACCGTCAACCAACTGCTAATGTAAGCAGCTAACCCAAGGTAGCCTGCATGACCTAAAGAAGTTAAGCCGGCATAACCGACAAGTAAATTCAGACTCATTGCAAAGATTGCAGCAATCAGAATTTGGCTAGCTAGATTGGTATAGTACGTTCCCCCAAGAATGAGCGGGAGAGCAAGCAACACAAGCAAAATAGCAATATAAAAAATCCGGTTCAAGCAGTGATCTTTCCAAACAAGCCGCGAGGTCTCACAGCCAAGATAATGAGCATTGGTAAAAATAAAATGATGTAAGCCAGATCTGGGAAAAGTGCTTGACCAAAGCTATAGATAAAGCCGATCAAAAAACTTCCAATAAACGCGCCCAATAAACTTCCAAGACCTCCAAGAATCACCACCACTAAAGCAATCGGCAACATATCAGCATCTAAACCAGGATAGACAGAGAGGATGGGGGCAGCCACAATGCCACCCACACCCGCTAATGCGGCACCCAAGCAAAAGACAATTGAAAATAATTTTGTTGCTGGCACACCAATGCCCTGCGCCATTTGGCGATCATCAACACTGGCACGAATCATGACGCCCAGCTTTGTTTTATCGAGCAAAAGCCATAAGCCGAGGGCAACGAAAATACTAAAAATTACTAAAGCAATTCGGTAAAGCGGGAATGTTTGCCCAAAAATCTGAACGCCACCAGCTAGAAAACTAGGTGCAGCTACAGGACGAGGATCGCCACCCCAAAACCAAAGACTGCAATCTGCAATCACAAAGGCAACACCAAGAGTAGCCAATACCTGAGACAAGCTATTACCCGCCAAGCGACGCAAAATAATTCTTTCTACGACGCAACCCAATAAACCAATTGCAATCGCAGCAGCAAGGATTGCGAAAAAGAAGGAATGACCAGCCTCGATCACGCTGAGGCCAACATATGCGCCCAACATAAAGTAGGCGCCATGAGAGAGATTGGCAATGCGCATTAATCCGAAGATTAATGAAAAGCCTGCCGCTAGGGTAAAGAGAACTCCCCCTAGGGCAAGGCTATTGAGACTTTGAATTAACCAAAAAGACATGCGCGGCGAATTAGTTTTCTAAATTATTCGCAGGCGGGTAGTCTCTAGAGTAAACAGGGTTAGATAAGAAGTCTTTCGTCTTATATGTCCAGAACTGACTCACTGCAGGATAAGTTTTAATAACAACGTTACTTAGCTTGCCATCTTTTTTCTCAACCTTACGAATATAGATATCCATAATTGGATTGCCTAAAGCATCTAAAGTAACTTTACCTCTTGGATCATTTGGTAGTTGAACTGCACGAAGTGCGGCCATAAAGGCATTCTTATCTTCGATATTGCCTTTGACATCCTTTAATGCCTGCTCAAGCATCAAGGCAGCACCGTAGGCACCCATCGAATAGTAACCAGGATCTTTTTTGTAAGCCGCGTTGAAATCCTTAACAAATTTTGCATTCGCTGCATTGTTTAAGTTCGCAGAATACCAACCAGTAGAAATTACCCCAAGTGCATCATCACCCATAAAAGGCAAGATACCTTCATCAACAGTGGTCATTGCACCCAACAGTGGAATTTTTCCTTTGAGGCCATATTCACTGTATTGCTTAACAAACTTGACGCCATTACCACCTGCAAAAGCTGCAAATACCGCATCCACGTTAGGCTTGATTTGACCAATGTAAGTACCGTAGTCAGCTACGTTTAATGGTGTCCATAGCTTTTGAACAACCTTGCCGCCATTTTCTTCAAATGTTCTCTGAAAGCCTGCTGCAATCTCATGACCAAAAGCAAAGTCATCTGCAATGATGGCAATACGTTTGTATTTCAAATCTTTAGCAGCATATTCACCTAATGCATGACTTGGCTGCGCAGAACTACCCACACCACGAACAAACCATGGGTTTGGTTTACGCTGTGTTAAGTCTTCTGCTCCAGCTGATGGAGAGATAACTGGAACGCCTACTTTTTTAATGTAGTCATCTACTGCAAGTGCCTCGAAGGCAGCTAAAGGTCCAATGATGACTTGAACCTTGTCCTTTTCTACCAACTCTTGTGTCTTCGTTTTAGTGACGGCAGGCTGGCCAGAGGTATCGGCAACAAAAAGCTCAACCTTGCGGCCAGCAATCGTATTGTTGCGCTCTTTCATAAACAGATTGATTGCCTCTTCCATCTGTTTGCCACCAGCGGCCAGCGCTCCAGACTTAATGGTTAAAAAGCCCACCCGAATTGGCGTGTTGTCAGCCGCATAGGCTGCTGGCGCTAAGAGCGCCCCCGTCACTGCAAGCGCTACGGCCTTTAGGTGAATCTTTTTCAACATGATTGTCTCCTCACGATGTTTGCTAGTCTTTTAATAGTAGTTTTAAGGCTTAGTTGATATACTACAATAAATTTAAATTAAAGCAATATCTTCTGTAAATTATTATTTATTCAAATAAATCAATAACTTAAATAAACTCATATCCCCATAAAAAACTCTTGTGATATATTACGATCAATATTTAATGGATATCTAATATCTTTGAAACCATGGCAACTAGTAGCATCGAAACTCTAGAAACTGACGGTCGTCTACTCCGTGAGAGAGTTTATGAACAGCTACGTCACGATATCTTGACGTGCGAGCTAATGCCGGGCGCAGAAATCCGAGAAGCTGAATTAGCGGCACGTTTTGAAGTCAGCAAATCACCTGTACGCGATGCTCTTATTAGCCTAGAGCGTGAAGGCTTGGTCATTACCATTCCACGGCAAGGCTATCGCGTTGCCCCAGTTTCCATCTCAGACATGCTTGATATGTTTCATTTGCGTGCCGCTCTCGAAAGAGCCAACATTGAGCGCGTCATTCGTTATGCAACTGACGAGCAATTACAGGCGCTCGATCAATTCAAAAGTTTTCATGCAGACCAGTGGCCAGAAGGGTTTGTGGGATACAACAAATCCTTCCACAGAAAGATGGCTGAGCTGGGGGGCAATCCCCGCATGCGCGATCAACTCATTGATCTCATTGATTTAATGGAAAGAGCCGTTCAGATTAGCGTGAGCAATATGAACCACGGAAAACCTGAAGCGCTTGTAGAGGAGCATCGGGAGATCATTGATGTAGTTCAAGCGAGATCAATTAAATCTGCTCAACGCTTAGCTGAACAACATGTGCTTGCTGCTGGTAAGCGTGTCAGCAATGCAGTGTCACGCGGAATGATAGTTAACTAATTCAAATTATTTTTATACAAGGATCACTATGTCAACATCAAACAAGCAAGTACCCATTCGTGGATTATTCATTGATGGTAAGGAAGTACCTGCCTCTCAGTCGGATTTATTAGACGTATTAAATCCAGCAACTGGAGAGATGCTTGCTCAAATCGCCCACGCTACTGATGCGGATGTTGATAAGGCGGTAAAGAGTTCCGCTAAAGCATTTGCTAGCCCCGAGTGGAGCGCTATGTCAAATCGCACAAGAGCAAAACTGATCAATAAACTTGCTGATGTTTTTGAAGCTAATTTAGAAGAAATCTACACACTAGAAACTGCCAATAATGGACGCTCATTAAATGAGACCCGCGCACAAGTTTCCCGCTTACCCGATTTTTTCCGCTACAACGCTGGTCTAGCGATTGCACGACGCGACTCTGTGATTCCAGTGGATGGTAATTACCTTAACTACACTTTGCGCACCCCAATTGGAGTGGTTGGCAACTCAACACCGTTTAATCATCCCCTGATGATCATGGTAAAAAGTTTGGCTCCCACCCTCGCTTCAGGTTGTACTACTGTCGTTAAGCCTTCTGAATACACACCACTGACTACATTGCGTCTGGCGCAGCTATTTGTTGATGCCGGTTTACCTCCAGGAGTGTTTAACGTGATTACTGGCCTTGGCCCCTCAACAGGTAAAGCACTTGCTGAACACCCTGGCTTAGCAAAGTGGGTTCTTACTGGAGGAACTGAGGCAGGCCGCATTACTGGTGCACTTGCTGGCAGCAACTTCGCTCACCAAACTTTAGAGCTAGGTGGAAAAACTCCTGTACTCGTATTTGATGACTTCAATGTTGATCAGGCCGTGAATTACGCTGCCTTTGGTGCCTTCATTGGAGCAGGTCAAACCTGTATTTGCGGAAGTCGCCAAATTGTGCAAGCCAAAATCTATGATGAGTTTGTTGAAAAGTTAGCTGCTAAAGCTAAATCTATTCGCATTGGCAATCCAATTGACGCAAGCGTTCAGCTTGGGCCCGTTGTTTCTGCTCGCCAGCAACAACGCGTTCTTAAATACATTGATATTGGTTTAAATGAAGATAAAGCACGTTTAGTTGCAGGCGGCAAAGTGCCAACTGACCCAGCATTGAAAGATGGATTCTTTGTCGAGCCCACTGTCTTTGCCGATGTCACCAGAAATATGCGCATTTTCCAAGAAGAAGTATTTGGGCCCTTTGTATCAGTCACCAAATTTACTACCGAAGAGGAAGGTCTTGAATTGGCCAATGATTCTCCTTTTGGACTTGCAGGCGCGATCCGCACGAATGACGTGACTAGAGCACACCGTGTTGCCGCCAAACTCAAGTGCGGCATTGTTTGGGTAAATGACCACCACCGCCTAGATCCAGCCTCCCCTTGGGGTGGCATCAAGGACTCCGGCATTGGCCGAGAGTGCGGAACAGAATCTTTTGATCAACACTTTGAAACGAAGAGCATCATGATTCGCATGGATGATGCGCCATTTGACTGGTACAAAGATACTGCTAGCCAACCACGTCTCAATTAATCATTAGCCCTTAATAAGCGCTCCTCAGGAACTCATTCACATGACAAATAAAACACTCACCATTGGCAACAAGAAGTTGAGCTTAGATATTTCTGGCTCAGGAAAACCAATTGTTTTATTCCACTCCCTATTAGCAGATAGCAGTTCTTTTGCACCCTTAGCTGAAGAATTAGTGAAAACTCATCAAGTGATTTGTTTGAATCTTCCTGGTTTTGAGGGCTCTGATTTTGTGGGTGGTGAGCTCAATACCATTGCAGACCATATCGCTCAAGGAATTGAATCACTCCAGCTGTCTGAGAAGCCAATATTTTTAGGCAATGGCTACGGCGGGTTTATCGCCCTCATTACTAGCATCCGACATCCAGCATTAGCCTCACGCCTAGTATTGGCAGATTGTGGAGCGATGTTCTCTGAGCCTGGACGTGCCGCATTCCGCGGAATGTCAGCAGCAGCCAAAGAAAAGGGGTTAGAAGCGATTGCAGATGTAGCAATGCGTCGCTTATTTGCTCCCGAGTTTCAAGAGCAGAATCCCGACTTAGTTGCGGATAGAAAAAAACGTTTCTTGGCTCTCGATACAGATACATTTCATGGTGCGTGTGCAGCTTTAGCAAGCCTCGATATTAGAGATCAACTTTCTAAAGTAGCCCAACCTGTTTTAGTGCTTGTGGGTGAACTAGATGAGGCAACCCCTTCTGCTATGTCGGTAGAGCTTCATGCTGGATTACCAAATGCAAGCTTAAATATCATGCCAGGATTGGCGCATGTTCCGCAGTTGCAAGCTCCAGGCGTGTTTATGAATGCGATCCGCAACTTTATTAATGCCTAATATATGAGTGTCACCCTCTACGGATATTGGCGATCCCTAGCCGCTTATCGCGTTCGGGTCGCACTCAATCTAAAGGGAATTCCCTTTGAGGAAATATCCATCAACTTAGCAGGCGGGGAGCAATTTGGAGAGGTGTATAGCTCACTCAATCCGCAGCATGTTGTTCCGCTACTCAAGCACAATGAATTTGAAATCGTGCAATCTCTTGCAATTCTCGAGTACATTGATGACGTCTGGCCACAACCACAACTGATTCCTGGTACCCCTATAGAGAAAGCGAAAATCAGGGCGCTATCGCTAATTACTATTGCAGATACACACCCACTGATCGTCCCTAGGGTTAGAAACTTTATAAATCAAGCGTGGGATCTTGGCGAAGGCGAACAAACTCGGTGGTCGCAACATTGGTTTACCAAAGGCAATCAAGCAATTGAAAGTATGTTGATTAAATTAGGCGAATCCAAAGCCTATGCCTTTGGTAATGAAGTGACGATTGCTGACATTGCCTTAGCATCTCATGTCATTGGGGCCAAACTTTTTAATGTCGATATGAGTACTGCACCGACCCTACAGGGCATTTTTGAAAACTGCATGAAGCTGCCTGCTTTTGCAAATGCGCACCCTCTTAAACAGCCTGGCGCGCCCAAAGTCTCCTAACAAATAAATATCATCAGAGTCCAAATTGAAGCGACTTTATATATGCGTCTTTTTTTTAATACTCAGCAATCCCGTAATGGCACAGCTTGAAGTCATGATCTCAGGGGGCTTTTCGGGTCCATATAACCAAATGCTTCCCGCTTTTGAGCAAGTAACTGGTATTAAAGTTGTCACCAAGTCAGGCGCATCCCAAGGCAGCGGTCCAAAAACCATCAAAGCACAACTTGCTGCCGGCGCAACAGCAGATGTCGTTATCTTATCGCGTGAGGGCTTAGAAGAGCTGATGACCCAAAACAAGATTATTCCAAATTCAGATGTGGATTTAGCACGGGCACCTTTAGGATTGGCTGTACCAGTTGGTAACCCTAAGCCTGATATCTCAACTACCAAAGCGTTTTCAACTGCATTAGTTAAGGCTAAAAAAATTGTTGTGCCAGGGAGCACCAGTGGAATTTATCTGACAGAAGAACTATTTCCAAGGCTTGGCATTAAAAATCAACTTACAGTGCAAGTGACCGAACGAGGCTCACAAGCTACTGCGGTTTTGGCTGCGCGCGAAGCCAATATTGCTGTTCAACCCAGCAGTGAGCTGGTCAATATTCCCGGGGTTGATTATGTAGGCGCACTTCCAAGCGATATTCAGCTCATTCAAACTTTTGCAGCAGCTATTGTTGTTAACTCGCCCAACCAAACCGCTGCCAAAAAGCTGATTCAATACCTCAGTTCACCAAGCGCAGCAGAGCCAATTAAGCATAGTGGTATGAATGCTGTTCGCTAAAAAATAGATAGGAAAGTCATCCATGCATAATCGTCGCTCTTTTCTAAAAACATCTGGCAAAGCCTTGGGCGGATTATTCTTTTGCGGCTGCGGACTCTCACATGCTGCAGAAGGTCAGCCAAAGCGTGTGACCCCAGTATTTATCAATGGCAAACGCATTAAAACGATTGATGTCCATGCGCACTGCATGTTTCAAGATGCAATTGATTTGATGGTTGAGGATGCCAAGTCTGTACCACCACCGACTAAGGGCGTTCCAGAGCATTTCATCAAAATTAATGAACGCATTAAAGCAATGGAGGCGCAAGGCATTGATATGCAAGTGCTCAGCATCAATCCTTACTGGTATCGCAAGGATAAAGAAACCGCTGCTGAAATCTGTCGCCTAAACAATCTCCATCTAGCTGAGTTATGTGCTCTTAGACCAGATAAGTTTGCTGCCTTTGCATCCCTCACAATGCAGCACCCAGAATTAGCCGTTGAGCAACTTGAATTTGCTGTGAAACAGCAAGGTCTTCGCGGAGCCGCCATTGGTGGAAGTGTTGCAGGACAAGATTTTTCTGATCCAAAATATCATCCAGTATTGGCCAAGGCTCAAGAGCTAAATGTTGCTCTATTTATCCACCCTCAAAGCACCCCTCAACTGGCTCAGCGCTTCAAGGGAAACGGGTGGATGTCCAACGTCATCGGTAACCCCCTAGATACTACGATTGCTTTACAGCATCTCATCTATGAAGGTGTTTTAGATAAGTACCCACAACTTAAAGTACTGGCAGCACATGGTGGCGGGTTCTTGGGATCCTATGCACCACGCATGGATCACAGTTGCTTTGTTTCACCACAAAATTGTGATCCTAATATTGTGCTTAAGAAAAAACCTTCCGAATACCTTAAGCAACTCTATTTTGATTCACTTGTCTTTACACCTGAAGCGTTAGCATATTTAGTCTCGCAGGTTGGCGCAAGTCAGGTAGTGATTGGCACTGATCACCCTATCCCCTGGGAAGAATTTCCGGTAGAGCGCGTTATGGCAACCAAAGGTCTAAGTAATGCTGATCGCATTAGTATTTTGGGCGGCAATGCGGCCCGACTATTAAATCTTTCTTAAACTAGGGCAAACAATATATAAATACGCTCTGAGTGATACAAGGAGGGTACTCGAACTTCTCTATGACTCCTAAGGGGTATCAGATATGATGTTTTGATTCATTATTTTTAATAGCACACCCAATCATGATCAATACCAGTAGACCCCGCCGCTCCGTCCTCTATATGCCAGGGGCCAATACTAGGGCACTAGAAAAGGCTAAGACACTAGCGGCTGATTCGCTAATTTTAGATCTAGAAGATGCAGTGGCGCCTGATGCCAAAGTTACCGCCCGAAAAAATATTCTTGCGGCCCTAGAAACTGGTTTTGGATATCGCGAAGCAGTTGTCAGAATTAACGGTCTTAATACTCCGTGGGGATTGGATGACTTAAAAGCTTTTGCAAATAGCAAAGCTGATGCCATCGTATTGCCCAAAGTAGAATCTGCCTCGCAAGTACAAGAGGTCGCTAAAATCCTCAAGGACTCCAAAGCGCGTCCTGACTTAACGATTTGGGCCATGATTGAAACACCTAAGGCAATTTTTAAACTCGAGGAAATTGCTAGCTCACATTTCCTTCTTGAAGCCTTAGTTTTAGGAACCTCAGATCTCGTCAAAGATTTACATGCGAGACATACCCCTAATCGACTCGAAACCCAAACTGCGCTTTCACTTTCGATTCTGGCAGCGAGAGCATTTGGTCTTTGCGTATTAGATGGAGTTCATCTTTCTCTAGATGATGAGACAGGCTTACGACAGTCTTGCATTCAGGGCAGAGATATGGGTTTTGATGGCAAGACCTTAATTCATCCAAGTCAAATTGCATTAGCCAATGAATACTTTGGCCCCTCGCTCCAAGAAGTTACTGAAGCCCAAGAGCGCATCACGGCCTATGAGGCAGCAATCAAGTCTGGGGCAGGTATTGCAGTTCTCAATGGCAAACTCATCGAGGAACTCCATATTCAAGATGCTAAACGGATCTTGGCTCTAGCCAACTCCATTCAGTCCTTTGCCAGCTAAGAGATAGGTTGGTATTCGTAAACCTAAAAATCGTTTAGGATGCCATAAGGCGCTATTTAGCAAAACTGCATTAATCCTATACAGGTATATCAAATGATGGATTTGCCAATTCTCAGATATCTACTTACTTCCTATGATGTCGCTCTTCGCTTTGAGCTGACGCTCATTATTTTGATAACCTGTTTTGTCGTTTTTTGGATCTCTCAAAAAGTCTTTCCAGGAATACTCTTTGGGGAAGATTCTGAGTATGCAGGCTATATCTATAACGCTATGGGCGTTGTCTTTAGTTTAGTCTTTGCATTCGTAACGGTATTGGTTTGGCAAAACTACAACGGGGTTAGCGATGCCGTCGCCAAAGAAGCAACCACTCTCAATAATATGTACCGAATTTATTCCGCCTTTCCACCTGAAGTAGAGCGCAAAGGAAAAGAGGGATTGAGGGCCTATGTGAATACGGTAATTAACGAAGAGTGGCCAATGCTCAGCAATGATCAATTTAGCGTGAAGGCTTATCAAGAATTATTAGTAATTGAAAATTTAGCAATCCATCTGAAACCACAAAATCTTGGGGAATCTAATGCACATCAACAACTCTTGCGTCTTTCATTAGAAGCGACAGAGCTTCGCAGAAGTAGGATCTATAACGCCCGCTTTGCTTTAGCTCCCCCCGCATGGTTTGGACTAGTGAGTAGTTTGGTTATTTTTCTACTGTTCTCCTGCTTATTTCAGATGAAATCTCGGCGCACGCATGTAGTGTTGCTTATCTTTTTAAGCTCGACCGTGGTGGGCATCCTCTATTTCTTGGTGCTATTTATTCATCCATTCTTGGGACCCATGGCCATTGGTCCAGACCCACTGGTCAATCTTCTCAAACTCTCTTGGATTTATTAAGAATATTTGTGGAGTTATTTGGTAACTCGACGTATGAGGGTCTGGTTTTTATTAATAAAATTTCCAGACTCAATCTTTTGGAGTCGAGCGATCTCCAAGTTATAGATGTACACCCAAGCCTTTATCTCATCCTGACCAAGCCAAATCGATTCTAAAGATCTAACGTACTCATGAGGGCCTGGACTACTAGGTGCACATTCCTCGTACTCATCTAAAGATGCCAATAATGCTTCTGGGTTGCGTAATTCCCAAGCCTCACCCAAGACATCATCATCATGATTGTTAGATCTCGCTGCACCTGGATAATTGCTCACGAGATAAAGCGCTCCCTGCCATTTAGCTGCCCCCAGCAACCGAGCATGTTGATGCAATCTCTGGGCATTGGCATTTAATGCATCAGATTTAAGCGTTCCGTAAACGAACAAATATGGGGAGCTCATGAATACGTTATTGAGATTGTCCTTGTAACTATAGCTTTATCAAAAGGATATTTATGCTTTGCACTTCCATAGGATGCACTAGATGAGTGCGTAAACAATCCAAGCCACATATAGGCCATCCTTGAAAAGCGTCGTTTTAAGGCTTTCTGGACTGTCTCGTTGAAACACCCAATTGGTGCATCTCATTTTCCAAATTGTGCAGAGTATGAATTACTACTAATTTTTGGAACCTATGATGAGGCATGCGTATCAAAATTACAAAAAGCCTAGTGCTAAACGCCCAGATTCACAATACGGAGACTGTTCCAGAAGCACTGTTTCCGGAGGGGGAGTATCTTGCCAATCTCACGCCAGACGGCAAGATTGAGGTCATTAATACCAAATCAATTAAGGCCTTGTTTTCCTTCTCTCAGTTTAGAGAAAAGATTTCTCAAGGGGATTTTATAGTTGTAGAAGCTTAAGGCGCTTAGTGATCAAGATCTAGGCTCTGCACTAGGCTTGCCAACTTCACTACGGATTCAAATGCATTAGAGCTACTAGCTTCGACATCTAAATTCTCCCAATTGAATTCTAAGGAGAAGTGTGCAGACTCAATAATCAACTCATAGCTTGATGAGGCTTTATTGCCTGCATTTGCCTCTACCTCTTCAGTCACAGGAACTTTAAGCGTTTCAATGGCATCGAGGAGAAGTTGTGTTTCGGCGGGAGATAAGTCTCTGCTATGCAAAACATCATCCGTTCTTTTCACTGAAATCTTGGAGACTCCGTCAATCGTGACCTCATATTGATTCAGGCCGAGATCAAACCAAACGGTTAACTCAATGGCAATCGGATAAGTTTTCATTTAATCGACCTCATCGGCATGGGGTTCATCGAAGTGCTCCTTATGGGGCTTGAGCTTTGCCTCTAATTGAACCCATTTGCTTTGTTGTGTGCGGTAAGTGCAATCTTCTGCATGATTTTCTAATAAGCCAAAAATCACTGTTGTCGGAATCTTGCAATGCATACATCGATAGGCGTGTTGATGCTCTTCTATTTTTTCCTGAGGGTAATCAATATAGAACGGCTTCATCCAATATCTCCGCATGCAATCAGAACTCTTTTGGACATATTACACCCCAATAGATTAGACTCATATCGAAAAATAGATCTTTTAAGGGATGATTAAAATTATGCTGCCTTGCATCGAACTCGAAACTGCGCCGAATCCTAGTGCTGCTGTAATTTGGCTCCATGGCCTTGGGGCTGATGGCAATGATTTTGTACCCATCATTCCAGAATTACGTCTTGAGGGATGTCCCGGAATTCGGTTTGTGTTTCCCAGTGCACCGAGCATGCCAGTCACCGTTAATGGCGGTTACGTGATGCCAGCTTGGTATGACATTGTTGGCAGAAATCTCATGGATCAAGAAGATGCTACTGGTATCCATCGCTCCGCTACTTCTATTGTGGAGCTCATTGAGAGAGAGGCTAGCCGTGGCATAGCTTATGAAAATATTGTTCTGGCAGGTTTCTCGCAAGGTTGCGCAATGGCATTGCATATTGGACTACGCTTTCCACATAAGCTAGCGGGCATTATTGCCCTCTCAGGATATTTGCCTCTAGCAATGTCATTGATTACTGAAAAACATTCAGCCAATCAAAATACACCGATCTTCATGGGACATGGTATGTACGATGCAGTGGTTGTTCCTGAACGTGCCGAAGCTTCTTATGTGGCACTAGAAAAAATGGGCTACCAAGTCAACTGGAACGAATACCCCATGGAGCACTCTGTTAATCGTGAAGAACTGATGGATATCTCGAGATTCTTGCAAAGCGTATTGATTAAGCCATCAGACTAGATCAAGCCATCTATCACCAGCTTGATACCAGCTACTAACAAGAAGAAGCGCACCATCCGGTAGTACCACTTCATCGAAATACGCTTAGCCAGATAGAACCCGAGGTAGACGCCGATTGGAACACAGGGCAAAAGTAGTAAGGAGGTGGCTAGCTGCTGAAAGTTTAGTAAATCCAAATAAGCGTATGGCCCAATTTTTCCAAAGTTAATTACCGTAAAGAAGATACCCAGGGTCGACGTATAGACCATGGGAAGTAATTTTTCTCGTAACATAAAGAGTGTGATGGGAGGCCCACCAATATGAGCCACAAAAGAAGTAAAGCCTGTAGTCATCCCCATCAACCTTCCAAGCCAAGGGTATGGCTTAGCATCTCGTGCGTCAAAGTGCGACATCGCTAAATTCTGAACCAAGAAAAGTAAGGTGAAGATACCGATTGAGAGACTGAGCGTCTTGGGTGTTATCGATTTAAAGAAAATGATGCCCAAGCCCATACCAATAATTGCAGGCGGGATCACTAATTTCAAGATCCGCCAATTGGCATTACGAATAAAACGTTGCAGACCTACCAAATCAATGGCGATCAATAGCGGAAGCAATATTGCCAGAGCCTCACCAACGCTGACTTGACTGGCCATTAATGGAAGCGAGAGGGTGCCTAAGCCAGCCCCAAAGCCACTCTTAGAGATGCCCACCACAATAACGCTGGCGATGGCAGTAACAAAAAATGCAAAGGTATGCGCGTGAAAAGATTGGATTAATGGTGCTAATAAGGAATCAAGCATTCAGTGATCTTACCAAGTCAATGGAGGATAAAAGAAAAAGGGCTCGCTAGAGCCCTTGATCTCTTGGCACCTGAACTCTTTAGAGCTTCTTGTTAAAGCTGTATTGAGCAAAGGCTTGCTCTGCAACCCCAAACCACTGGGCTTCCATGTTTCTGAATACACGGTAATCATCAAAGATCTTTTTAAATTGAGGATTCTTAGCTGACTCTTCCGCATAAGTTTCCTGGCTTGCTTTAAAGCACGCATCCATGATGGAGGTATTGAACTTGCGCAAGACAGCGCCATTTTGCAAGAGGCGTTGCAAAGCTGGTGGATTGAGAGCATCGTATTTTGCGCACATATCAGTGTGTGCTTCGAAACAGGCCGCTTCCCATGCTGCTTGATAAGAGGGTGGTAGCGAATCCCACTGCTTTTTATTAACTAGGAATGACAACCCTGCTGCGCCTTCCCAGAAGGCCGGGTAATAGTAGTTCTTAGCAACTTTGGCTAAACCCAACTTCTCATCATCGTACGGACCTACAAACTCAGCGGCATCAATAGTGCCTTTTTCTAAAGCAGAATAAATTTCACCCGCAGGTAATTGTTGTGGCACTACACCTAACTTTGCTAACACTTGACCAGCAAATCCAGCGATACGGAACTTCAGACCTTTTAGATCTTCTGGAGATTTAATTTCTTTGCGGAACCAGCCACCCATTTGCGTACCAGTTTGACCGCCAAGGAAATTCACAATGTTGTAACTAGCATAGAGCTCGCGCATCAATTTCATGCCATTACCGTGGAGCATCCAAGCAGATTGTTGACGTGCAGTCATGCCAAATGGGGCTGCAGTATCAAAAATAAAGGCGCTATTTTTTCCCAAGTAGTAATAACTAGCAGTATGGCCGCACTCAACAGTTCCGTTTTGAACGGCATCCAATACTTGCAATGCGGGCACCACCTCTCCTGCAGCAAATATCTTAACGTTGAACTTACCATCAGTCGCTTTACGTAATGAATTAGCAAAAACTTCAGGGGTCCCAAAGAGCGTATCCAAAGATTTAGGGAAGCTAGATACCAAGCGCCAGTTCAGTGTTGGCAGGCTTTGCGCAATCGCCGGAGCGCCCAGCGTGGCAATACCAGCACCTACAGTGGCTTTCTTTAGAAATGAACGTCTTTGCATCTCCGTCTCCTTTAGGATTTTTATAGCTGTTGATTGATTCTTTGTTTTAGATTCTATAACGAGGTTTATTTTCCGCCAACCGTCATTGAGCCAATCAGAATAGACCCAGTTTCTTTGGTGCCTCGTATCAAGGTATCACTACCAATCAACTCGATGTCTAAGAGCATATCGCGCAAATTACCGGCAATCGTGACCTCTTCAACCGGATATTGAATTTCACCATTCTCAACCCAGTAACCAAATGCACCGCGAGAGTAATCTCCCGTCACATAATTCACGCCCTGCCCCATCAATTCAGTGACCAATAAACCAGTGCCCATTTCTTTTAGCAAAGCAGGCAATCCGCCCTTGGGCGTTTTCTTACTTTGCAGTGTTAGATGATGAGAACCTCCTGCATTGCCAGTGGTTTTCATTCCCAACTTACGCGCTGAGTATGTGGACAGGAAATACCCTTCCAAGATTCCCTTGTCAACTACAGTACGTGCGCTCGTCTTCACACCCTCTTCATCAAATGGCGCACTTCCTGTCATGGCTTTGAGGTGAGGATTCTCAAACAGGCTGACATGTTTAGGCAATACTTGCTTGCCTAGGCTATCTAGCAAAAAACTGGAGTGGCGATAGAGCGCGCCCCCAGAAACGGCTTGAACTAAGCCGCCCAATAGCCCAGACGCTAAGGGTGCTTCAAAAATAACTGGGCAACGACGTGTACTAAGCGACCTTGCCTTTAAGCGAGATAAGGCACGCTGCGCTGCGTATTTACCAATAGCCGCAGGATCAGCCAACTCAGTTGGTATGCGTGAGCTTGAATACCAATCATCTCTTTGCATATGCGATTTTTTCCCACCCTCACTCGCAATCGGTGCGCAAGAAATATAGTGACGTGAAAATGGATAGCCGCCCATAAACCCATGGGAAGTACCCATCATAAAATGCGCATGATGGGCAGAAACTGAAGCTCCATCGCTATTCTGAATTTGCTTGCTAACTGAAAATGCAGCACCCTCTGCAATACGAGCAATTTCTACAGCGCGTGCTGCATCAAGATCCCATGGATGAAATAAATCAAGATCTAGTGGATTTTTTTCCAGTAACTCTGCTTCGGCTGGTCCAGCACAATTGTCTTCTGCTGTATGTTGGGCAATGTGATACGCAGCATCAACCGTTGCTTTTAAAGATGCCTGGGAAAAATCACTCGTGCTCGCGTTGCCACGATGGTGACCCAAAAATACCGTTACCCCAACTTGCTTGTCTAAGCTTTGTTCGATAGTTTCTACTTCGCCCTTGCGGACAGTTACTGAGAGACCCTGACCTTCGGAAACTTCAGCTACAGCATCAGAGGCACCCCTTCTTTTGGCCTCTTTGAGCATGAAATTGATAATTTCTTGAAACTGGCTAGATGAATATGTAAACATGCCCTAATAATAGCTAGAATAGAAATATGAAGCATAACGAAGCCTGGAAGCGCAGCTCCCCCAACGAAGTCAAAATTGGCCTAATCTCGATCTCGGATCGAGCGAGCAAGGGTGTTTATCAAGATGAGGGCATTCCCGCCCTGCAAACCTGGCTCATGAAGGCCATGAGCAATTCCTGCGTCTTTCATGAACGTCTGATCGCTGATGAATCTGAAATCATCACTGAAACCATCGTTGAATTGGTCGATGAGCTAGGTTGTGACCTGGTGCTCACCACGGGCGGCACGGGCCCCTCCAGGCGAGATGTCACCCCTGAGGCAACCTTAGATGCCGGCACCCGAGAAATGCCCGGATTTGGCGAGCAAATGCGTCAAATTAGCCTCAAATTTGTCCCCACTGCCATTCTGTCCAGACAAACAGCCGTTCTTCGTGAAATTGAAGGGCACGCTGCCCTTGTAATCAATCTGCCTGGTCAACCCAAGGCTATTGCAGAGACCCTCGAGGGCCTCAAGGATGAGAATGGCAAATCCATCGTGCCAGGAATCTTTGCTGCAGTGCCCTACTGCATCGACCTGATTGGTGGACCTTATATCGATACCAATGAGGATGTCATTAAAGCCTTCAGACCTAAGAGCGCCATCAAGAAATCATCTTAAGGTAGCGGTACGATAAATTTATCGCGGTAGTACTTCAGTTCCTCAATGGATTCTTCGATATCCGCCAAAGCAGTATGTGCCTGCTTTTTGGTAAAGCCCTTTACCAACTCTGGGTGCCATCGTTTGCACAACTCTTTCAGAGTGGAAACATCGATATTTCGATAATGAAAGTACGCCTCTAATTTGGGCATGTACTTAGCCATAAAGCGACGATCCTGACCGATAGTGTTACCACACATTGGCGCAATCCCAGCTTTGATGTATTTCTTTAAAAAAGCAATGCATTCTGCTTCAACGGTCGCCTCATCCATAGTGGATGCCTTAACCTTATCAATCAGTCCTGAGCGTCCATGGGTGCCCTTATTCCAAGCATCCATCGCATCCAAAAGCGCATCATTTTGATGTACCACCCAAACTGGGGCAGTAGCTATCGTATTGAGATGGGCATCAGTCACAATAATGGCGATTTCTAGGATGCGCTCGGTTTCCGGATCCAAACCAGACATCTCCATATCCACCCAGATGAGGTGCTCACTGGCTGGCGCCGTCTTGACTGCTGCAGTATTCGTTTGTTCGCTCATATCTATAATGATCTCATGACATTCACAATTATTTTCCTAATCGCTTTTATAGCCAGTTTTGGCCTACGCCACTGGCTCTCCCAACGTCAAATTCGATATGTAGCCCAACATCGAGATGCGGTTCCAGCTGAGTTTGCTGAAAAAGTAACTTTGGCAGAACATCAAAAAGCGGCTGACTACACGATTGCTAAATTGCGCCTAGCGATTTTAGAAAACGGGGTTAGCGCCATCATTTTAATTGCCTTCACCTTACTAGGTGGATTGCAAATTCTTAATATCGCTTTGCTGCAATTCCTGGGCGAAGGTGTTGCTCAGCAAATCGCTTTATTGGTATCAGTAGTGATTATCTCCGGGATCCTGGATATTCCCTTCTCTTGGTACAAGCAGTTTTACCTTGAAGAACGCTTTGGCTTTAATCGCATGACTAAAAAATTATTCTTTAGCGACATGATTAAAGGCTTATCTGTCGGTGGAGCAATTGGTGTTCCATTGCTATGGGTCATACTCACGTTGATGCTAAAGGCGGGTGATCTTTGGTGGCTTTGGGCTTGGGCAGTACTCTCCATATTTAGTCTATTGATGCAGTGGATTTTCCCGACATTCATTGCGCCGATGTTTAATAAGTTCGAAGCCCTAGAAGAAGGCCCGCTGAAAACGCAAATTGAAGCGCTACTAGCCCGCTGTGATTTTGCTAGTCAGGGTTTATTTGTGATGGATGGCAGCAAGCGTAGCGCTCACGGAAATGCATTCTTTGCTGGCATGGGTAAAGCAAAGCGCATTGTGTTCTTTGATACCTTAATTGAAAAATTAAACCCTGGCGAAGTAGAAGCAGTTCTTGCTCATGAATTGGGCCATTTCAAATGTAAGCATATTCGGAAACGTCTGATTGTTTCTTTCGCGATGAGCTTTGCGATGTTTGCATTGCTGGGCTGGGTTAGTACGCAGGTTTGGTTCTACACCGACCTAGGTGTGATGCCTAATCTCAATGGTTATAACGGTGGCCTTGCTTTAGCATTGTTCATGCTGGTATCACCGGTATTTGGCTTCTTCTTTACGCCACTAGGAAGTCTTGCTTCACGCAAACATGAATATGAGGCAGATGGCTTTGCGGCTGAAAAATCTTCTGCTCAAGATTTAATCTCCGCTCTAGTAAAGCTCTATCAAGATAATGCCTCAACATTGACGCCAGATCCAATCTATACCGCTTTCTACAGCTCCCATCCTCCTGCTCCATTACGCATTGCTAACTTACAGCGTTTCAGTTAATTTCAAATTATTAGAATGGAACAATTTCGCGCGCTACTGACTGCTTCCTATGGAAGACATTATTTAGCGCAGCGACTGGTGACTGATGCACTTGGCAATGAATCACCGAACGGCCCATTAATTCAGGTAAGTACCCCTGCTAAGCAACACATTGGCGCAGTGGGTGATCGCATGTTGCTGGAGATGACCTCTGCAGATCAAGCACGCATCATTGAGATTGAGCCACGGGAAAATATTCTTTATCGCTCGGATGCATTTAAGAGCAAGATCATCGCTTCTAACGTTGATCAAATTCTAGTAGTGCTTGCTACGCAACCTGCTTTCTCGCCCGACCTATTAGGCAGGGCCGTGGTTGCTGCTGAAGCCAATCAAATTGGTTTGCATATCCTACTCAACAAGTGCGATCTCAAAGACAACTTAGAGCAGGCGCGCAAGATCATTGAACCGTATGCGCGCATGGGCTACCCAGTCAGTGAGGTCTCTGCCAAATTTGATCCCACCTCAATTGATCAGTTGCGTCCTGCCTTAGCCGGCAAAATATCTGTCTTTGTAGGTCAGTCAGGCATGGGTAAATCTAGCCTCTTGAATGCCTGGGTTCCAAATGCCGCGGCACTGACTCAGGAATATTCTGTACGCCTAGATACTGGTAAGCACACCACCACAGCCTGTCGTTACTTTGAATTACCTGAAGGCTGGGGAAGAGACGCATCCGGTAAGTTGGGCGCACTGATTGATTCACCAGGTTTTCAGGAGTTTGGCTTGGCGCATATGTCCGTCAGTGAATTGCAACATGCCTTTAGAGAATTTAAAGACTTGCATGGTAAATGTCGCTTTCACAATTGCGCCCATCAGTCTGAACCCGATTGCGCAGTGCGTGATGCGGTAGACAAAAATGAAATAGCGCCAGAAAGACTGGCGCTATTTAGACAGCTACGTTCAGATTCGAAAACAGCAGATACCCAAATTCAGGGAATTAGCCAAGCCAAAGAGCGATGGTCAGCATTAGCAACAAAGCCATCCAAGCGATAACCAAACGCCATACCAAACCTACAGCAGAACGCATAGTTCGCTCGGTTGGCTCAAGACCTACTTCATAGATTAGCGGCTCTCCAGCCTCTGCCATACGCAAGGCTTCGTCACTATCAGGCTCGCTCAAGGGCTCACCTAAGCGCACACCTAGCGCACCACTGCCAGCAGCCAAGATCACGGCAGATAAAGGATCAGACCATTTTTGGGTGAGATAGCGCCATGCATATACTGCACCTTCGAAGTTTCCAACAATCGCAAAGCCCATTGCTGTAATGCGTGATGGAATCCAATCGAGTACATAAAAGAAATGACGAGCCGCTTCGCTCAAGTTGTAATCACGCTCAGACCAACGCTGAGCGGCAATATCCGCCAAACGATAGAGCACTACACCTGCAGGACCCATTGGCATCATGAACCAGAACAACACACCAAAGACATGGCGATGGGAACCGATGATGGCGCGCTCAAGCGCTAATGAAATGACTTCTGTTTCAGAGAGATCTGAAACATCCAAGTCAGGGCCGTACCATTCGCCAAGTGCAGCGCGCGCCGCCGGTAAATCATGCGCCTCAATCGCTTCATGTACCAAGGTAAATGAATGACTGAACTGACGGAAACCAAAAAATAAATAGGCAATGACGATGTTCCACAAGAATCCCAGAATAGGATAGGTCACCATGCAAGTGACATACACCATGAACACCAAGAAAGTAGGTAGAACAAATGCTACCAAGCAGGCCATACGTGCACCAACTGGGCTTGCACCTTCTTCAGTCTTGCCACCGAATTCGCCAGCGACCCAATCCAGCCAACGGGTACTCAAGCGAGCAATCCAATGATTAGCAGTTACTGGGCGATATTGCTCAGCAATGAGGGCGAAGAGAATGGAGAAGAAAGTCATACTTTTAATAAATGATAAAGGTTACGCAACATTCCCGCAGTAGCACCCCAAATAAAGCGGTTCTCATAGGGCATTGAATAAAAACGTCGGCCGCCCTGCTCACTTTGCCACAGTCTGACCTGGTGGTTAGCAGGATCCAACAAAAAACGTAGGGGAACCTCAAAAACATCTGCCACTTCAAATGCATCTAAGACATATTCTGCCTGAGGCTGAACTAATCCTACTACTGGTGTGACGCTATAGCCAGAAACTGTCAAATATTGGGGTAGATAACCTATGATCTCAACCCTTTTTCGATCTAAACCAATTTCCTCTTGGCTCTCTCGTAATGCCGTGTCATCTGGGCTCAGATCTTCCGGATCCATCCGCCCACCCGGAAAGCTAATCTGCCCTGCATGATCACGTAAGTGATTGGTTCTTTGTGTAAGTAAAACAGAGAGGCCCCCTTCTTTCAGCAGCAAAGGGATCAATACTGCTGCACGCGTGACTTTTCCAGCCGCCTGACGCTTAGCAATGATGTCGGCAGCAATCACATGGCGATTCTCATCCGTAATCTCTGGTTGCCATTCTGGTTGATGCTGAAGACGTGCCTTTAAAGCCTTTGGCTCCAGTAATTCGGGAGCTACCTTTTTATCCTGAATGCAGACCTCATGAATAGGAATCTCTTCCGCATTAAATCCAGGAGGCGCAGCAACATTGATGGCATCTTCTTCAGGCTTTGAGATCTTGGACATGGTCATATTCTAAGGTAACAAAAAAGGCGACCGAGGCCGCCTTTCTGTTTACCTCAATGCAGCAATTATTCAGCAGCAACAGCAGCTGTTGGTTTAACGCGTGCTTGAAGTTTTTCTTTAATACGTGCTGACTTACCAGAACGATCGCGCAAGTAGTACAACTTAGCACGACGTACATCACCGCGACGCTTCACTTCAACGCTAGCGATCAATGGTGAGTAGGTTTGGAAAGTACGCTCAACGCCTTCACCAGAAGAAATCTTGCGCACGATAAAGCTGGAATTGAGTCCGCGATTACGTTTAGCAATCACAACGCCTTCAAAGGCCTGGGTACGCTTACGTGTACCTTCAACTACGTTTACGCTAACAACTACTGTGTCACCAGGTGCGAAGCTTGGCAATACTTTGTTAGCACTTAAGCGAGCAATTTCTTCTTGCTCAATTTTTGCAATTAAATTCATTTTTAATCCTTAAACATCATATTAGCGTTTAATCCCGAGATTTAAATCAACGGACCTAATAGAGGATGCAGTTAAAACAATTTCACTAAACCAAAAACCAAACCACTTATTCACAACTGCACACTACTGAAAGTATTTACAGCGAGCGAAGAAATTGTTCATCTTCTCGGGTTAGTAACCCATTGGCTCTAGCCGAATCAATTAAATCTGGCCTTAACCTGAACGTCAGCTCTAAAGACTTCTGCCGACGCCAATCCGCTATTTTAGCGTGATGTCCGCCCAAAAGCACGTCTGGCACCGATAAATTTTCATAAATCTCGGGTCTGGTGTAGTGCGGATAGTCCAAAAGGCCATTCATAAAGCTATCCTGGGTGGCAGATTCGCCATCCCCTAGGGCGCCTGGGATCAGCCTAATAACCGCATCCATCATGGCCATAGCGGGGATTTCACCCCCAGAAAGCACAAAATCACCGATAGAAAGCTGTAAATCCACATTGCGATCTACAAAGCGTTGGTCTACCGCCTCATAGCGACCACAAACAAAGGTCAAATTTCCTAAATTGAGGATATTGGAGGCTATTTTTTGAGAAAAACGCTCCCCTTGAGGTGCTAAAAGACAAATGGGACCGGTTTTGACTCCAGCAGCTTGGTGAGCCTCTTTAATTCCGGCAAGAGTATCTTCAAGGGGTTTAGCCATCATGACCATGCCTGGACCGCCACCATAAGCGCGATCGTCGACTGTCTTGCGAGGATCAGAGCAAAAATCTCGAGGGTTCCATAAGTGAACGCTAGCTAAAGAATGCTCACAGGCACGACCCGTCACACCCCACTGCGTGAGCGCAGAAAACATCTCTGGAAATAAAGTGACGACATCAAAGCGCATGTTGTTTGTTTTGATTGTTTACCTTAGTTTTACTGCCAGTCCAATTGCCAATCCAGCGTAATCGCTTTATTTGGCAAGTCTACGTTTTGCACCACTTCCTTTACAAAAGGCACAAGATATTTCATTTCTTTTGTGGCTAAATCACCGATAGCAATTACACCATGCGCGCCATTTTCAGTGACATCAAGCACAACACCTAGAGCTTCATTTTGTAAATTGATTGCTTGGCAGCCAATCAAATCCACCCAGTAATAAGAATCGCTTTCTACTTTTGGAAACGCATCACGAGCCACCAAGATGCGTGCCCCTTTAAGCGCTAAAGCTTGATCACGGTCAGTCACACCATCCAAGGCGACAACAACATTACCACTATGCATCTTGGCACTCTTTACCCTGTATTGCATCAGGGAGGCCTGCTCTACAGACGCAGAAACGCCAGCATCCCTGCGCGGGATCAATGAAAGCCAAACTGCTTTAGAAGAGAGAAGTGCTACAGGATCTGGTGAGTGAGGTCTAACCTTCACTTGCCCCTGCAAACCTTGCGCCTCAGAAATAGCGCCAAGTTCAATCAAATCATTTAGGGAAGGCGTACTCATTTGCAAGTCACCTTATTTTCCCAAAATAGAACTACCAATCAATTTCGAAACTTGAAGCATCAACTAAAGACTGAAGCCTCAAGCAACTAAATATTAAGCAGCAGGATTGTTCTTAATTAAACGAACAACAGTTGGAGATACTTGCGCGCCAACGCCAGTCCAGTAAGTCAGACGATCTTGAGCAATGCGCATGGCTTGCTCAGATGCAGCTGCTTGTGGATTGAAGTAACCGATACGCTCGATAAAGTTCGAGTCACGACGGTTGCGCTTATCAGTAGCAACAATGCTGTAAAAAGGGCGCTTCTTAGAACCGCCGCGTGCCAGTCGAATGACGACCATACTTATTCCTTAAAATCTAAAAATGAAAACAGGTTGATTACAACCCAATGAAATTACTACAAAAATCTTGGGCTCCAGCTCACCAACTAAACGTACGGTAAAGCGGAAAACCTCATATTCTAGACGAAAACCCCTACTTCTTCCACCTATTTAAGCGTTGAAGACAGTAGAATAGAATCCAAATCAATATAAAAAATACATATAAATCAGTCACTTATAACAATATGCCCGATAAAATACCCCCATTAATGCGCTTTAGAGGCTCTTTAAAGCACCTCGGGATTGTGCTTTCTTGCATAGCGTTAGGGCTTTTGAGTGCCTGCGCTAATGTGATTCCCCCCTGTGGCGCCAAAATCAGCCCGCCAAGTAGCGAACTACGCAATACCCGTTGGGAGCTCACTCGCTGGAATTTACCCCCCAATAGCTATGGCGAGGTTCGGGCCCGCCAAATACCCCAAGGCGAAGCAAGCAACCCGATTCAAATTACTTTTGATGCCAATGGCCAACGGGTAAGTGGATCTACTGGATGCAATCGCTTTACCGCAGAGCTCAATGAAGATTCTCGAGGCTTTAGCCTGAGCAAAATTGCCAGTACAAAAATGGCTTGCGCTCCGCAACGCATGGAGTTGGAAAATGATTTTCTGTACGAGCTCAATGACTACCGCAGCATTGTTCGTAACGGCGATCAACTACTGATGATTGGCGCCGATCGTGAAGTGCTGAGTTTTACGCAACGCTCTGTGACCACTAAATAAAAAGTATTAATACCTTTATGAAAAAATCCAAACTTCTATTTTGTACACTCGGCCTATTATTTCCAGGCACTGGTCTGAATTGCTTTTATTTGCAGGGCCTCAAATCCTTCTGGGCTTGGGCACAATTGTTCGCATTATTTGGAGGATTTGTTGGCTGGGGTCTACTCAAAGATGCACACTTTCACTCAGGCCCTGGTTGGGTGCTACTGACTTTTGGCTTTATTGCAATTGAAGCAAGTTGGCTCACCACAATTGCTTTTGGTCTTCGTCCTGATGAAAAATGGGATGCACAATTTAATCCTGGCATTGCAGAAGATCAGCGCAGTCAATCGGGCTGGTTAGTCATTTTGACAGTCATCTTTTCTCTAGTGCTTGGCGCTGGTGTCATGATGACCTTCTTGGCGATTGCATTTGAGCAATTCTTTATTTCTCAGCTCCAAGAAGCCAGAAAGCTATCCCAGTAATAGCAAATAGCTTTCGTATGTAGTGCTAACTTGATATTGGCAATACTTTAGAACTGCTCCACTTCTAATGCATTGGTAGAGTACCCGCCTTCAACAATCGATGTCGCCAAAGCTTGCGCTTGTGGCAATAAGTTTTCGGCAAAGAAGCGGGCTGTTGCAATCTTGGTGTTGTAGAAGGCAGGATCGCTATCGCGCAAACGCTCTGCTGCCAATAAGCCACGTGCCATTTGCCAGCCACCCAAAACTAAGCCGGACAAACGTAAGTAAGCAAAGCTACCAGCGTATACCGCTTTGGTATCTGTCTTCGCATTTGCCAAGATATAAGCCACTGCCTCATCAAATGCAGCACGCCCAGCAGTTAATTGCTTTAGCACCGCTTTGGCATCCGCGCTACCACTGGTAGCCAGTTCTTTTTCAGTTTCCGCAATTCGTTGTGCAAGTACTTTTGCAGTAGCGCCGCCATCACGGACAGTTTTTCTGCCGACCAAGTCATTCGCCTGAATCGCTGTTGTGCCTTCATAAATCGTCAGAATGCGTGCATCACGATAGTGTTGTGCAGCACCAGTCTCTTCAATAAAGCCCATACCGCCATGCACTTGCACGCCCAGACTGGCAACTTCAATCGACATCTCGGTAGAGAAGCCCTTCACAATGGGTACCAAGAATTCATAAACGGATTGATTGGCTTTGCGTACCGTTTCATCTGGCGCAGCATGCTGTGCATCGTATGCAGCGGCAGCGTAATACGCTAAGGCGCGAGATGCCTCAACATAAGCGCGCATCGTCATCAACATGCGCTTCACATCGGGCTGATGAATAATTGCCACTGGACCTGGAGACCCAGCTAGGTCACGACTTTGAACACGATCTTTAGCGTATTGAACCGCTTTTTGATAGGCGCGCTCTGCTACAGCAATACCTTGCATGCCCACCGCAAAACGTGCGGCGTTCATCATCACAAACATATATTCAAGACCGCGATTTTCTTCGCCAACCAAATAACCAATCGCACCACCGTGATCGCCAAACTGTAATACAGCGGTTGGGCTAGCCTTAATACCTAGCTTATGTTCAATAGACACACAGTGAACATCATTACGCTCAACTAAAGAGCCATCTGCATTGACTAAGAACTTAGGCACTACAAATAAAGAGATTCCCTTAACTCCTTCAGGCGCATCAGGCGTTCTCGCCAAGACTAGATGAATAATATTCTTGGCCATATCGTGCTCACCATAGGTGATATAGATCTTAGTACCAAATATTTTGTAAGTGCCATTACCTTCAGGCACAGCTTTAGAGCGCACCATCGATAAATCAGAGCCTGCTTGTGGCTCGGTCAAGCACATTGAACCAGTCCACTCACCAGAAATCATACTGGGCACAAACTGCTCTTGAAGCTCGGGGCTTGCAGCAGTGAGCAATGCTTCAATTGCACCATCCGTCAGCATCGGGCACAAAGCAAATGACAAGCTAGCCGAGTGAACCATTTCAAAACAGGCGGTAGCAATCAGCTTTGGCAAACCTTGGCCACCAAACTCTGCGGGATGAATGACACCCTGCCAGCCTGCAGCAGCAAATTGTTCAAATGCTTCTTTAAAGCCAGGAGTAGTTGTCACTACACCATCTTTTAATGAGCTTGGCTTTTGATCGCCAGTCCAATTGAGTGGCGCCACAACATCTTGATTAAACTTTGCCGACTCTTCTAAGATGGCTGGGGCCAAATCAACATCAGCTCCCGCTTCTGCATAAGATGGGTAAGCCACCACTTCTGACAGTCCCGCTAATTCATTCATAACAAACAACATGTCTTTCACGGGGGCTACGTATGGCATTACAACTCCTATTGATTCAAATCGAATGGAATATAAAATTATGAGAGGGCTTTCGTTAACTCAGGTACTGCGGTGAAGAGGTCAGCCACTAAGCCGTAATCTGCAACACCAAAGATTGGTGCTTCAGGATCTTTATTAATGGCAACAATCACTTTGGAATCTTTCATACCCGCCAAATGCTGAATCGCGCCCGAGATACCAACGGCAACATATAGTTGTGGAGCAACGATCTTGCCTGTTTGACCAACTTGATAGTCATTGGGGACATAACCCGCATCTACAGCAGCGCGTGAGGCACCCAAGGCTGCACCCAATTTGTCCGCTAAAGGGACAACCAGTTCCTGATACTTTTCACCAGAGCCCAAACCACGACCGCCAGATACGATGATCTTGGCCGCAGTGAGTTCTGGGCGATCTGATTTAGTAAGTTCACGACCGACAAAAGAAGACTTGCCAGCGCTATCAGCGGCGGCGCCCTTTTCAATTGCAGCAGATCCACCAGTAGCAGCTACAGGATCAAATCCCGTAGTGCGCACAGTGATCACTTTGACCGCATCACCAGACTGAACGGTGGCAATTGCATTACCTGCATAGATCGGACGCTCAAAAGTATCAGCAGAGATAACTTTAGTAATGTCAGATAACTGAGCCACATCCAACTTAGCAGCAACGCGTGGCAATACATTCTTACCATTAGCGGTTGCTGGTGCGAGGATATGGCTGTAGCCATTCGCAATCGAAAGAATCTGTGCGGCCAAAGGTTCGGCCAATTGATCTGCCAAATTAGCGGCATCAATTTGAATCACTTTGCGTACGCCGGCTATTTGAGCTGCTGCAGTTGCAGCTGCGTCAGCGCCACTACCAGCAACCAACACATCCACATCCGGGGAGCACTGCAAAGCTGCAGCAACGGCATTTAAGGTCGCCGCCTTTAAGGATTGATTGTCGTGTTCAGCAATTACAAGAGCAGCCATTTAAATCACCTTCGCTTCATTTTTGAGTTTATCAACCAGAGCGGTTACGTCAGCAACCATCACACCAGCACTACGCTTTGGTGGCTCTTCTACTTTGAGCGTTTTCAGACGTGGGGCAATGTCAACACCGAGATCTTCTGGTTTAACAATATCGATCGTCTTCTTCTTAGCCTTCATGATGTTGGGCAAAGTGACATAGCGCGGCTCATTGAGGCGCAAGTCAGTAGTAATCACTGCCGGCAATGACAGAGCGATGGTTTCTAAACCACCGTCAACCTCGCGAGTCACGGTGGCTTTACCATCAGCAATCACTACTTTAGAAGCAAAAGTTGCTTGTGGAATATCCATCAAGCTAGCCAACATCTGACCTGTTTGATTGCTATCGTCATCAATCGCTTGTTTACCGAGGATGATGACTTGCACTTGCTCTTTATCGGAGAGCGCCTTGAGAATCTTCGCTACTGCCAAGGGTTGCAACTCAGTATCGGTCTCGACCAAAATCGCACGATCTGCACCAATGGCTAAAGCCGTACGCAGGGTTTCTTGGCATTGAGTCACGCCAGCAGTCACTACCACTATTTCAGTTGCAATACCTGCTTCTTTGAGGCGCACTGCTTCTTCAACAGCAATCTCATCAAAAGGATTCATGCTCATTTTGACGTTAGCAATATCGACGCCAGAGTTATCTGACTTCACACGAACTTTGACGTTGTAATCAACAACACGTTTCACCGCAACTAAGATCTTCATCTGACTTTCACAATCCTCAATCTCTAAAACGATATTTATCTAAAAAATCGGGTAACCCTTTATTTTACCGCCCTCACTACTGAACTAGACATCAATAGCGGAGGCTGATCCTGCCTGCTTACGAAGTTCAAACTTCTGAATTTTGCCGGTCGAGGTCTTAGGCAGCTCACAGAACACAATCGCCTTGGGCACTTTGAAGCCCGCCAAATGCTGCTTACAGTGGGCGATGATATCAGCCGGGGTTACTTCCATGCCCGGCTTAATCTCTAAAAATGCACAAGGAGTTTCTCCCCACTTTGGATCTGGCTTAGCAACCACAGCAGCAGCAATCACTGCTGGATGGCGATAGAGGACATCCTCCACTTCAACAGACGAAATATTTTCTCCGCCAGAAATAATGATGTCTTTACTGCGATCCTTCATTTTGATATAGCCATCTGGATTCATGACAGCTAAATCACCAGAATGGAACCAGCCACCCTCAAAAGCCTCTTGGGTTGCCTTTTCGTTCTTGAGGTAACCCTTCATTGCAATATTGCCCTTGAACATAATCTCACCCATGGTTTCGCCATCGGCAGGAACAGGTTTCATTGTTTCGGGATCAAGTACATCGATCGCTTGCTGTAAGTGGTAACGAACACCCTGGCGAGCATTTAATCGGGCACGCTCACCGATATCCACATCATTCCACTCATCTTGTTTCACGCAAACTGCAGCGGGACCATACACTTCGGTCAAACCATAGACGTGGGTTAAATCAAAACCTAACTTCTCCATACCTTCAATAATCGAAGCAGGAGGTGCAGCGCCTGCAATTAAGCCTTTCACGCCCGCTGGCACACCAGCTTTGAGTTCATCAGGTGCGTTGACTAAGAGGTTATGCACAATCGGCGCTGCGCAGTAGTGGGTCACACCATGCTCTTTAATGGCAGCAAAGATATGTTGAGCATCTACACGGCGTAAGCACACATTAACGCCGGCACGAGCAGCGATAGTCCAAGGGAAACACCAACCATTGCAGTGGAACATAGGCAAAGTCCATAGATACACTGGATGCTTATTCATATCCCAATCAAGCACGTTAGAGACAGCATTAATGGCTGCGCCACGATGGTGATACACCACACCCTTAGGATTACCGGTTGTACCTGAGGTGTAGTTCAAGCAAATTGCTTGCCATTCATCTGCTGGTACTTGCCAAGGAAACTTTGGGTCCCCTTCCGCCAGCAATTGCTCATAAGTCAGCTTTCCTAGATTCTCACCAGCCACGTCATATTCTTTTTCTTCTACATCAATCACCAAAAACTCGCGGCCAGTTTCTTTCTTGGCAAGCTCGAGTGCTTTTTTCATCACACCTGAAAACTCGGGATCCACAATCACGACCTTTGCTTCACCATGGTTCAACATAAAAGCGATCGATTCTGGATCTAAGCGTGTATTCAAGGCATTCAATACTGCGCCCGCCATCGGGATACCAAAGTGCGCTTCAACCATTGGTGGCGTATTGGGAAGCATCACTGCAACCGTATCGCCCAAGCCAATACCGTGCTTTTGCAAGGCGCTAGCAAGGCGACGACAGCGCTCATAAGTCTGCGCCCAAGTTTGACGCAAATTACCATGAACCACCGCAATCTTCTTTGGATAAATTTCTGCGGAGCGCTCCAAAAAGAGAAGTGGAGTAATTGGGGTGAAGTTCGCAGGATTGCGATCTAAACCTTGTTCATAAATATTGGCCATCTTTTACTTTCAATAACAGTTTGATTTTGAATTTTTCGATTCTTTAAATATCAGCCAAGGCTTTGACGTGAGCAACGACGCTGCGACCCAGTGCCGACAAGTTGTAGCCACCTTCCAGGCAACTCACAATACGATTATTTGCATACTGATTTGCAATTTCTTTCAAGCGCTTGGTGATCCAGACATAGTCATCCTCAACCAAGCCCATTTGCCCTAAATCATCTTCACGATGCGCATCAAATCCAGCAGAAATAATGATGAGTTGAGGCTCAAAATTACGCAGCACTGGCAACCACTGCTCCTCCACAATCGAGCGTACGACATCCCCACGAGTAGACGCAGGCAAGGGCACATTTACCATATTGTCAGCTCTATCAAGACCGCTATAAGGGTAGAACGGGTGCTGAAAGAAGCTACACATCAAGACACTTGGGTCATTGAAGAATGCGGCTTCGGTACCGTTGCCATGGTGAACATCAAAATCAATAATGGCGACACGCTCAATGCCATAGGTCTCCATAGCGTAACGTGCGGCGATGGCCACGTTATCAAATAAACAAAAACCCATTGAACGGGTTGGTTCAGCGTGATGACCTGGAGGCCTCACTGCACAAAAGACATTCTCAACCTCGCCCTTCATAACAGCATCAACACCTGCAATCGCTGCGCCAGCAGCACGCAAGGATGCTTGCCATGTATGAGGATTCATAATCGTGTCGCCATCAAGCATGGCATATCCACTTTGAGGTGCCTGCTCTTTAACAAAGGCTATATGGTCAGGGCTGTGCACCAGCTCCAGTTGATCTTCGCTAGCCAATGGTGCGTCAAGGTGATGTAAAAAGCGATCTACCCCACTCCGAATCATCTGATCGTTAATGGCTTGAATGCGCTCAGGGCACTCTGGGTGATGACTGCCCATCTCATGTTTCAGAAAGTCTGGGTGAGTTATGTATCCTGTTGTCATTAGCTGTAATCCTTAATAGCAAAACGGTATTTTTTATAATCTAATTCATTGTGCTTAATTCTCAAAAATCCTTGTCCTTGCGCATGAACTTTCGTGCCTTCTATCTACTTCTAGCGCTTGCACTTGGCGCCTGCTCTAGCGCCCCCATTCAAGAAAGCAATACCCCGCAACCCATCGTAAACCAAGCTGATGATTCAGCTACTGAGGCGCGTTACGCCCAAAATCTGAACACCCTATTGGACCAAGTCTCACAAGCCCAAGAAATCCCGCTTCAGACCCTAGAAAACGGCTTCCTAGATGCTAAAACGATTCCCTCCATACGCAAATTGGTATTACCCCCATCGGGCGCCTTTAAGAAAAACTGGCTGGTTTACCGCAAACGCTTTATTGAGCCAGTGCGCCTGAAGGCCGGGAAGGCATTTTGGGATGAAAACCGAGCCTTTTTAAGTCAGGTGGAGCAAGAATCTGGGGTTCCGGCAGAGATTATTGTGGCCATTATTGGAATTGAGACGATCTATGGGCGCCAAACCGGGAACTTCCGCGTAAAAGACGTTTTATCCACCCTAGCCTTTAGCTACCCTGACACCCCGAATAAACCCGCCCGCGAGCAGTTATTTAAGGATCAACTCCAGGAGCTGATCTTGATGTGCTGGACTGAAGCGGGTGGTAAATTACCTGCCAAAAATAATATCCAAGGACTTAATCCCGCTCGCTTTAATGCTTGCCTTAATCAAAACAGCTCTTATGCTGGCGCAATTGGCTTGCCACAATTTATGCCAAGCAGCATTCGTAACTTTGCAGTTGATGGAGATGGTGATGGACGCATCGATCTCAAACAAAGTCCTAAAGATGCGATCGCTAGCGTAGGCAACTTTATGAAGAAACACGGTTGGCAAGCAGGCATGCCTGTTTCTTTCCCCGTTCAAGAAAATGCAATATCAGCAGCAAAACAGTTGGCAGACGGTGAACCACAACTCAAATACGCCGTTGCCGAACTCATCGAAAAAGGCATCCTATTACCTTCTCAAGGCGATCTTCAGCGTGGTGGCGTAGAACCCCAAAGCAAGGCGTTGATTGTGGATTTACCCTACCCTGATAAAGATGGGGTCGATCAAGCACAGTATTTTGTTGGCTTAAATAATTTCTTGACGATTGTGCAATACAACCGCAGTTACTTCTATGCACAGAGTGTTGCTGAGTTTGCAGAAGCGCTCGGCTACAAAAACCAAAGCGTAGTTCCAGCTGCCCTAGTGAATGAGGTGCCGATGAAAGGAGCAACTTCAAAGAGTAGCCCAGAAAAATTGAAGGCTAAAAAATCTAGTACCAAGAAAAAACCTAAAGTGAATTAAGTAGGTGAGTTAAGCTGGGAACACACCAGTAGATAAGTAGCGATCACCACGATCGCAGACGATGAAGACAATCGTGGCATTTTCTACTTGACGAGCAATACGCAAAGCTACTACTAATGCCCCGCCCGCAGAGATGCCGCAAAAAATTCCCTCTTCCACCGCTAAACGTCTTGCCATGTCTTCAGCATCTGCTTGCGTGACATACTCAATACGATCAACCCGATCACCTTGATAGATTTTCGGCAAATACTCTGGTGCCCACTTACGAATACCTGGAATCTGTGAACCTTCCTCAGGCTGCGCCCCAATGATCTGAATCGCGGGGTTCATTGACTTAAGATAAGTCGATACACCAGTGATTGTTCCTGTGGTACCCATGGCCGATACAAAATGCGTAACCTGGCCATCGGTATCGCGCCAAATTTCTGGGCCAGTCGTTTCAATATGTGCCCTAGGATTATCTGGATTAGCAAATTGATCGAGCAATCTGCCGCGACCTTCGCGTTGAAGCTGCAAGGCGTAGTCCCTTGCAAATTCCATTCCACCAGAGGCTGCAGTCAGAATGAGTTCTGCACCATAAGCAGCCATACTTTGGCGTCGTTCAATACTTTGATTCTCGGGCATGACCAAGATCATCTTGTAACCTAGCATGGCAGCCGTCATTGCTAAGGCAATGCCAGTATTACCGCTAGTTGCCTCAATTAACGTATCACCAGGTTTAATTTCACCACGCTCTTGTGCGCGCATGATCATCGACAGCGCAGGTCGGTCTTTTACCGACCCAGCTGGGTTATTACCCTCCAACTTACCCAAGATCACATTATTTCGATTCTCATTCTCTAAACGAGGAATACGCTGTAGGCGCACCAGTGGGGTATTGCCTACAGTCTGCGAAATTGTTAGGTAAGAAGGTTTGCTCATAAGCTCATTTTAGCCATAAGCAAGCCTACGCCCTGAAGGGTTTAATTTCGGCGATGTGGCGTCGCACGCTCCGGCTGATTGCGATGACTACCCTGATGACGTGAATTACGTCGGTTAGAGGCTCCACCTTCCTTCTTGGTGCGGCTATTAGGCTCCCGAAAGGAGCTAGGGGCCTCTATGGTTAAACCGTTATCCACCATTTTTTCAACAGATTTCATGCCAATGCCGCGCACTCGCTTTTGCAAATCATTGGCATCTTGAAAATGACCTCCATCCAAACGCTCAGCAATGATAGTTTTTGCTTTAGATGGGCCAATTCCCTTAATACTCTCTAATTCAGACTGTGTTGCTGTATTGACATTGATTGGCGAAGCATTAGCAAGTCCCAAAGAAGACAATGCCAGTACTGTAGAAACCAAAGCGTTTCTCATAAAGCTCGTACTTCTCAAATTGAAAGTTTTTGTCATACATTCTCCGTAGTAAATAAAAAATCCACGGACACCAT
Source organism: Polynucleobacter sp. AP-Titi-500A-B4 (assembly GCF_018688095.1). Lineage (NCBI taxonomy): Bacteria > Pseudomonadati > Pseudomonadota > Betaproteobacteria > Burkholderiales > Burkholderiaceae > Polynucleobacter > Polynucleobacter sp. AP-Titi-500A-B4. Next base: position 1,488,192 of record NZ_CP061311.1, read on the forward strand.
GTGCACGTGGATCATTTACAACGAAGAGAATTGTTTTGGGTTGACCGACCTACAAGGGGTTAGCCAAAAAACCAGAATTAGCCTCCAGCCACTCGATATAACGGCCTACACCTTGCTCAACATTCAAGAAGGGTTCTTTGTAGCCTGCGGCGCGCAGTTTTGTTAAATCCGCTTGAGTAAAGCACTGATACTTACCCTTGAGTGCATCCGGGAACGGAATGTACTCAATCGCTTTTTCTTTGACCAATTCTTGCAAAGTTGCTGGCTGTGCTTTATCCAACTTACGCATAGCATTTGTAACAGCATATGCCACATCATTAAATGGCTGAGCGCGTCCACTACCCAGATTGAAGATGCCACTGATTTCTGGGTGGTCTAAAAAGAAGAGGTTTACCTTAACAACATCTTCTACAGACACAAAGTCACGGCTTTGCTCACCAGCACCATAACCACCATACTCACCAAAGAGTTTGACATGGCCATTAGCCTTGTATTGGTGGTATTGATGAAAAGCGACTGAAGCCATGCGGCCTTTATGAGATTCGCGTGGCCCATAGACATTGAAGTAACGGAAACCAACCACTTGCGCAGCATTAGCATTTTCTGCAAAGCGCTTGCGCATCACCTGGTCAAAGAGAAATTTAGAGTAGCCATAAATATTGAGTGGCTTCTCATGTTCGCGACTTTCTACAAACACATCAGAGCCACCGTAGGTAGCAGCCGATGATGCATAGAGAAGTTGCACTTTTTGATCTGTGCAGATGTCCAATAAATCCATGGTGTAGCGGTAGTTATTCGCCATCATGAAAATACCGTCCGTTTCCATGGTGTCAGAGCATGCACCCTCATGAAATACTGCGCTTACCTTACCAAAGCGTCCACTTCGAAAAGCCTCTAGAAATTCATCTTTATCGAGATAGTCAATGATGTCGAGATCAGCGAGATTGCGATATTTATCTGCAGGACGTAAGTCATCTACTGCGATGATATTTTTTTCACCACGTGCATTAAGCGCTTGAACAATATTCGCGCCAATAAAACCAGCGGCGCCAGTTACAATAATAGTCACTGTAATTCCTCTGAAGTAACGGTTGCAGTACCAAGCTTACCAACCACAATACCACCAGCACGATTTGCTAAATCCATTGCCTTTTCTAATGGCCACTTCGCAGCCAAGGCAACCGCTAAGGTTGCAATCACGGTATCGCCAGCACCTGAAACATCAAATACCTCGCGAGCCTGAGCCTTTACGTGACTAACGCCTGCATCGGTATACAAACTCATACCCTCCTCAGATCGTGTTAGCAATAATGCCTCTAGGTTCAGCGACTTTCTAAGGTCTTGTGCTCTTTTGGTGAGACCTTCTTCGCTCGTCCATTGACCTACAACTTGGCGCAGCTCACTTCGATTTGGGGTTAACACAGTAGCGCCACGATACTTTTCGTAATCTTCGCCCTTAGGGTCAACTAGGATCATTTTGTTTTGCGCTCGAGCTTGCTCAATCATATGAGCTACTTGACCTAAGGCACCTTTACCGTAATCGGACAAAATAACTACATCAGCTGAGCCAACTAACTTCTCAAAACGCTCCAACTTATGTGCCAAGGCTTTTTCACTAGGAGCCTCTTCAAAATCCAAACGAATCAATTGTTGCTGACGCGCAATCACACGCAACTTCACAATTGTTGGTACTGCAGAATCAATTTCTAGTTGACTCTCAACGCCACCAGACTTGAGTAAATCAATAACCCGCTGACCTGGCTCATCTTTACCAACAATACCCAGGATAGTGGTTTGCGCACCGAGAGCTGCGACGTTACGAGCAACGTTAGCGGCGCCACCCAAACGCTCATCGATCTTGCCAACCTGCACTACTGGGACTGGCGCCTCAGGAGAAATGCGATGAGTATCACCGAACCAATAGCGATCCAACATCACATCACCCACTACCAGCAGGCGTGCCTTAGAAAATTGTTCGCGGTTGGCTTTTTCCATTTGAAGGTTTTTTATTTATCTCTTGCTATTTCGATATGAGCTTAATTATGTCGCCCAATGCCATGGTATTCAATACCCAATTCTTGCATAGAAGCAGGCTCGTACAGATTACGTCCATCAAAGATGATGGCGTGTTTGAGTTTTTGCATGACTGCATCAAAATCTGGGCTACGGAATGCTTTCCACTCGGTCACGATAACCAGTGCGTCACAGCCATCTAATGCCGTCATTGGATCAGCAACCATAGATACCCTTTTGAGGCCCTCTGGATTGCCTTGAAAATCCAATTCTAAACAATGTTTTGCTTCTGGCATTGCGACTGGGTCGTGAGCTATAACTGTGGCGCCACGCTTGACCAATTCTTGAATGATGACGCGACTAGGCGCTTCACGCATATCGTCAGTATTTGGCTTGAATGCGAGGCCCCATATAGCAAACTTCATCTTGGAGAGATCTTTGCCAAAACGTTTTTCAATCTTTTCAACCAAAACGTACTTCTGAATTTCATTCACTGCCTCAACTGCATCTAAGATCTTGAGATCGCGCCCATGCTCTTTTGCGGTTTTAGATAAAGCAGATACGTCTTTTGGGAAGCACGAGCCACCATACCCAGTACCTGGGTATAAGAATCCAAAGCCAATCCGTGAATCTGAACCAATGCCTTGGCGTACAGCCTCAATATCCGCGCCCACTAAATCAGCCAAGTTGGCCAATTCATTCATAAAGGAGATACGAGTAGCTAACATCGCATTCGCAGCATATTTAGTGAGCTCTGCGCTCTTGACATCCATGTAATAGGTGCGCTCATGATGGCGATTAAAAGGCGCATAGAGCTTTCGCATTTGCTCTTTCGCACGCAAACCTGCTGGAGTATTCTCTGTGCCGATCACAATGCGGTCAGGACGCATAAAGTCTTCTACAGCCGCGCCCTCTTTTAAGAACTCTGGGTTAGATACAACCGAACAGAGCTCGGCAGGCAAACTTCTTTTTCCCAATTCTTCAGTGATTGCTGCTGATACTTTATCCGCTGTACCCACTGGTACGGTAGATTTATCCACAATCACTTTCGCGGTACTCATATGACGCCCAATATTGCGAGCTGCGGCAACAACATACTGAAGATCAGCAGAACCGTCCTCATCAGGAGGTGTACCTACTGCAATGAACTGAACATCGCCATGAGCTACAGAAGCAGCGATATCAGTCGAGAACTGTAGGCGACCAGCAGCTCGATTACGTTCGATCATTTCTTTTAAGCCTGGTTCGTAAATAGGAACCCCACCTGAGTTCAGTATCTCAATCTTTTTAGGATCCAAATCTAGGCAAAAAACATTATTGCCTTGTTCAGCAAGACAAGCGCCGGTAACCAAGCCTACGTAACCACTGCCGATAATCGTAACTTTCAAGTAAACCCCTAGTAATGTCTAAGTATCTATTTTTATAAATGGTATTACATCGATGGGCCGCTTGGTGCAGCACCCTCGGAACGTCTTGGGGAGTATGCCTCCCAATTATTACAACCAGGGCACTGCCAATAAAAACGTCGGGCTCGGAAACCACAGTTACCACAGGTATAGCGAGCCAAACTTGTAGTGCGCTGACGCAAGAGCTGAAGAATCGATTGCAACTCCAATAGTCTTTCAGGATTGGCGCTTCCCTCCTCTAAGGCGAGACGGGTTTCTGCCAACTTCGATAAGGCACTCAAACTTGGTGAGTGCTGCATGACTTCAGCCAACATCACATTGGCAGCCTCAGGTCCACGAATTTTCATGACCTGCTTATGAACAATATCTAATAGTTCGCCAGAGGCTTGGGTTTTGAGTAATTCGCAGAGATGATCAAGCCCCTCATTTTCCTTGCCGAGAGCAGCGTGGGCCACCATCCAACGATCGGCCAATAAATGCATGTAGGCGGGATGAGATGCGGCAACTAAACTCCAAGCTTCAATCGCTTGTGCAGGGCGCTCTAATGCCATTAAGTAATCACCTTGCAAAATTAGGGCACGAGCATGATTGGGTACGGCTTGTAGCGCTCGTGAGATTGACTGTTCTACATCCACTAAATCTTTGCGACGCAAAGCATCTTGCCCCAACTCACAGTGAAACTGAGCAATCTCGGTTTGATGCGATTTGCCCTGTAAGCCCTCAAGTTCAGTAGCGGCGATGATGGCTTTTTTCCAATCACGCTCTACTTGATACATCTCCAGCAAACTCTCTTTTGCTGGAACAGCATACTTGCCGTCACCAACACGGTTTAACGATGCCTCAGCGCGATCCAATAAACCAGCGCGTAAGAAGTCACGGCCTAATTCATAAGCAGCATGATCGCGATCACGCGGCTTTAAGTCATCGCGGTTGGCTAAATGCTGGTGTACTTTAATAGCACGCTCAGTCTCGCCACGACGACGGAATAAGTTGCCAAGAGAAAAATGAAGCTCAACCGTTTCAGGATCTAATTGAGCAATCTTGACCAATGTTTCAATCGCTTGGTCCGGCTGCTCGTTCAATAAAAGGCTTAAACCTTTAAAGGTAGAGCGCTGCTGACGCATACGCTCACGCTCATCCATGCGATTTTCAAGACGCAAGTCCCAGCGTGATGCCAGCCAGCCTATGCCAAACATTACCGGCAGAAGCAGTAACCAAGCAGTAGCTATCTGAATCATAGCGTGCAGATTCTAAATAAAAAAATGGTCCGAATGGACCACTGAGAATGAGCCAGAATACTAGGCACCTGAACCCTCTTTGGGGCCCGCCTGTTTCAATGGCTTGTAATCTACTCGCTCACGCAACTCTTTGCCAGGCTTAAAGTGCGGAACGCGTTTTTCTGGAATCAACACTTTCTCGCCAGACTTTGGATTGCGACCAGTGCGCGCAGGACGATGGTGAAGTACAAAACTTCCAACGCCACGCAACTCGATCCGCTTACCCTCAGCCAATGCTTGAGTCATTGTGTCCAGCAGTGTTTTTACCGCCAACTCCACATCTCTAGGTAGCAGCTGCGGAAACTGTTCCGCGAGGCTCTCCACGAGTTCGGAGCGGGTAATTGCTTGTTGCTCTTGATCTGTCATGATCTATCAATAAAAAACCGCCGCTCCCCTAGTGGAAAGCGGCGGTATTGATTTAGCCTTGATTGTCCAATTTTGCTTTCAACAAAGCACCCAAATTGGTTGTGCCAGACTGCGCATCACCTTGGAGCTTGTTCATTGCATCTTGTTGATCAGAACTGTCTTTTGCTTTGATTGAAAGGTTAATAGCACGTGACTTACGATCAATGTTAATGATCATTGCAGTTACGCTATCGCCTTCTTTCAATACATTGCGTGCATCTTCAACACGATCCGTTGAGATCTCAGAAGCGCGCAAGTAAGCCTCAACTTCATCAGCCAAGTGGATTGTTGCACCCTTAGCATCAACCGCTTTAACGGTACCAGTTACCAAGGCACCTTTGTCATTCACGGAAGTGTAGTTGTTGAATGGGTCACCAGACAATTGCTTGATACCGAGAGAGATACGCTCTTTCTCAACATCGATTGCCAATACAGTGGCTTCAACTTCATCACCTTTTTTGTATTTCTTAACAGCCTCTTCGCCTGGCTCATTCCATGAAAGGTCTGAGAGGTGAACTAAACCGTCGATACCGCCAGGCAAGCCGATGAACACGCCGAAGTCAGTAATAGACTTGATCGCACCAGAAAGCTTGTCGCCTTTTTGTTGTGAACGTGCAAACTCTTCCCATGGATTTGCTTTGCACTGCTTGATGCCCAAGCTAATACGACGCTTGTCTTCATCAATGTCCAGAACCATGACTTCAACTTCGGTACCCAATGCAGTAGCTTTACTTGGAGCAACGTTCTTATTGGTCCAATCCATTTCAGAAACGTGTACCAAACCTTCGATACCAGATTCGATTTCAACGAACGCGCCGTAATCGGTCAAGTTCGTTACTTTGCCGAATAAACGGGTGTTTGGTGGGTAGCGACGAGCAATACCAACCCAAGGATCATCACCAAGCTGCTTCACACCGAGTGAAACACGGTTTTTTTCTTGATCGAACTTCAAAATCTTCGCAGTAACTTCTTGACCAACAGTCAACATCTCGCTTGGGTGACGCACACGACGCCATGCCAAATCGGTGATGTGCAAGAGGCCATCGATACCGCCGAGGTCAACGAATGCACCGTAATCAGTGATGTTCTTAACGAGGCCAGTAACAACAGCGCCTTCTTTAAGGTTAGACATCAACTTAGCACGCTCTTCACCTTGGCTAGCTTCAACTACCGCACGGCGTGACAACACGACGTTGTTACGCTTACGGTCAAGCTTAATAACCTTAAACTCCATCGTCTTACCTTCGTAAGGGCTGGTGTCTTTGATTGGACGTGTATCAACGAGTGATCCAGGCAAGAATGCGCGGATACCGTTCACCATCACAGTCAAGCCGCCTTTAACCTTACCAGTAACAGTACCGGTAACGATTTCAGCTTGCTCAAGCGCTTTTTCCAAATTCAACCATGATGCCAAGCGCTTTGCTTTATCACGGGAGAGGATGGTGTCGCCATAGCCGTTTTCGAGGGCGTCAATAGCAACAGAAACGAAATCGCCAGGAGCTACTTCAATCTCGCCGGCGTCGTTATGGAATTCTTCAACAGGAATAAACGCTTCAGACTTTAAGCCAGCGTTAACAACGACGAAGTTATGGTCGATGCGAAGAACTTCAGCCGAAATAACTTGGCCGGTCTTCATATTCGATCGGGTTAATGATTCTTCAAATAATTCTGCAAATGATTCAGACATGTGTATTCACTTTGTGCCGTCAGAAGGCCCGACGGGTTAGGTTAAAAAAGCCTTAAAGAAACACGCTAATGATCGCGTTGTGGAGTTTCTTAAGACGCCAAAACTACTACGTAAAACTTGCTACTTACAAAACTAAACAATTGCAGATTGATACCAATCCAAAACTGTCTTAACTGCTTGATCTATCGACAAATCTGATGTTTCAAGCACTTTTGCACCTTCTGCAACTAACAGGGGTGCGGTACCTCGGCTACTATCGCGGGCATCGCGCTCCTGCAAATCTTGCAGTAAGTCGGAAAGTTTAGCAGAAATTCCCTTAGCTATCAATTGCTTATAGCGACGCTCCGCTCTGGCGGAAGCCGTTGCCGTCAAAAAAACCTTCAAAACTGCGTCTGGAAAGATCACGCTGGCCATATCCCTGCCATCGGCCACCAGGCCTGGAGCCTGGCGAAAACTGCGCTGCAGCCCCACCAATGCAGACCTCACCTCAGGATGAGCCGCCAAGGTGGAGGCCCGCAGGCCAATATTTTCTACCCGAATCGCGTCAGTAACATCCTCACCATTGAGAAAAACTTGGCTATTTTTGAATGAAATCAATAACTTAGGAACTAAAAGACCCAATTCTGAGCCATTTTTGACGTCAATTGCCTGTTTTTCGCTGGCTAGAGCAACCAAGCGATAGAGCGCGCCGCTATCCAAATAATGAAATCCCAACTTCTCAGCTACCAAGGAGGCCACCGTTCCTTTGCCAGAAGCGGTAGGTCCGTCAATTGCGATGACTGGAAAAGTACTCATGAACTTAATTCACTACCTTCGCAAACTCTGCAAAGTAAGTTGGAAAAGTTTTTGCCACGCAATTGGGATCATTAATCTTCAGTGGATTTGGGCCAAATGCAGCGAGCGAAAAACACATTGCCATACGATGGTCATCGTAAGTATCAATACCTTCACTTGGTGACTTCCAATCGCTTTGTGAGGCGGGAGCTTGCACAACGATGTAATCAGCACCCTCTTCTACGATCGCGCCAACCTTTTTTAACTCTTTGGCCATTGCCGCAATACGATCCGTTTCTTTGACGCGCCAGCTAGCAATATTATTTAAACGTGTTGGACCTTCTGCGAATAAAGCGGCAACCGCAAGCGTCATTGCAGCATCCGGAATTTCCGTGCAATCAATCGTGATGCCACTCAGTTTTCCATTAGTATTTTTCACACCAGCTACTTCAATCCAATCTTCGCCAGCGGTAATGCTTGCACCCATAAGCCCAAGCGCATCAGCGAATGCCACATCCCCTTGAATACTGTCATTGCCTACACCCAGCACTCGCACCGGGCCACCACCTATGGCGCCAAGAGCCAAGAAGTAAGAGGCTGATGAGGCATCACCCTCTACCGATAACTGACCTGGACTTTTGTAAACAGCATCTGATGTTTTTGCAGGAATGATGAATGATTGTTGATCAGGGCAAGCCACGTTGACGCCGAAGCGCGCCATTAACTTCAATGTAATGTCGATGTACGGGCGAGAAATCAGTTCGCCGATCACTTCAATGCGAACGGGCTCGTTTGCAACTAAGGGCAAAGCCATCAGCAAGGCCGTTAAGAACTGGCTCGATACATCGCCGCGTACTTTCACAACATCTTTAATCTGAATATCTGCCGCCAAGATTTTGATTGGTGGATAACCTTCTTGTAATTCATATTCAATCTTCGCGCCCACTTGACGCAAACCATCTACCAAATCCCGAATTGGTCTTTCATGCATGCGAGCAACACCAGATAAGCGGTAATTACCACCTTGCATAGCTAAAGCTGCAGTGAGCGGACGAATCGCAGTGCCAGCATTACCCATAAAGAGGTCTGCATTCCGCACAGGGAACTTGCCGCCACAACCCTCAACGACGCAAACCTTGTCAGCCATATCTATGACATTTAAGCCCAGCTGACGCAAAGCGTTGCGCATCACCTGAGTATCGTCGGCATCCAACAAATTCTTAAGAGTAGTTGTGCCAGTTGATAAAGCGGCTAATAGCAATGCACGATTAGAGATGCTTTTGGAGCCTGGCAACACGATCGAGCCTTGCGCTCGCTGAAATGGTCCAATACTGATGTCTGGCAAACCACTCATTAAAGGACGTCCAAGTCTTGACGTGCTTTGCTCGCCTTATTAAATAATTTTTCTAAACCTGCGCCATCGCTTTCCGCAACGAGCTTGCGCATATGGTTGACGATCAAGAGGTATTGATCCAGCTCCTTCAGAATCGCTGTGCGATTACCCAAGCAAATATCTCGCCACATTTCTGGACTAGAAGCTGCAATGCGAGTGAAATCTTTAAAGCCGGCGCCAACATGACTCAACTTTTGATCAGCATCTTCCGAGTTCACCACGCTTGCCATTAAGGCATAAGACAGGAGGTGGGGGAGATGAGAAACAGCCGCATAAATTGCATCATGCTGCACGACACCAATCTTCTTCACATCAGAGCCAACAGACTCCCAAAAGCCAGTGATCAAGGCGGTATCTTCAGGAGAGTTTTCTTGTAACGGGCAAATAATGGTTTGCTTGCCCTGGAATAAATCCGCTTTAGCAGCTGCCGCGCCATGCTGTGCGCCTCCCGCAATCGGATGTGCTGGCACAAATTGACAAGCCTTCTTACCCAACACTTCTTTAGCCGCCAGGATGACATCACCCTTAGTGCTTCCAGCATCAGTAATCATTGTGCGAGGCTCTAGATGCGGCTCCATCGCTTCGAATGCGGCGCGCATTTGCGCTACTGGCACACAAAGCACAATCACATCAGATTGTTTTGCTGCTTCAACTAAATCCACTACACCATCAATCGCACCCATCTTTTGCGCTTGATCTAAATTTTCTTTGCTGCGACCAACGCCCAATACTTTAGTTACTACGCCTGCTTTTTTTAAAGCTAAGCCAAGTGAGGCGCCAATCAAACCAACACCAACGATAGTGACGGTACCGAAATTACTTGCAGGATTAATGATGGTCATTTAAGAATATCTTTTAAGGCAGCAATAAAAGCCGCATTTTCTTCTGGCAAGCCAATGGAAATGCGTAACCATTGCGGTAAGCCATAGTTACCAACAGGTCGAACAATAATGCCGCGCTTGAGTAACTCCAAATTGATGCGAGCACCGGCCTGGTCATCATCACCCACTTTAACCAAGACAAAGTTTCCCGCGGAAGGTAAATACCGCAGACCCAACTGATCAAATGCCTTAGTTAACTGTTCGTAACCAGCCTGATTAAGTTCAAATCCTTGTTGTAAAAATGCCTTGTCTTGGAAAGCTGCAATCGCTGCAGCTTGCGCAAGGCTATTCACATTAAATGGCTGACGGATACGATTGAGTAAATCGGTTAAGTCCGGCTGAGCTACACCGTAACCAATACGCAAGCCAGCCAAGCCGTAAGCTTTTGAGAAGCTGCGCGACAAAATCATATTAGGGAAACGTTTTACCCAAGCGATCGCATCGTAACGCTGATCAGAGGTGAGGTATTCGTTATAGGCCTCATCAAGCACCACCACCACATTCGATGGCACTGCTGTCAAAAAATCTTCAATCTCTTTGGCCGTTAAATAACTACCAGTTGGATTATTTGGGTTGGCCACAAACACGAGTTTTGCTTTGTCACCCGATGCTTTGATTGCCGACAACATTGCTGGCAAGTCATGGCCATAAATATCGGTTGCGGCAACCTCAACAGCTTTAGCGCCAACAGCCTGTGTAGCCAAGGGATAAACAGCGAAAGCATGTTTTGAGAAAATCACTTCGTCGCCAGCTTGTGCAACAGCACGCGCAGCTAATTCCAGAATATCGTTACTGCCATTCCCTAGCGTAATCCAGTCTGTTGGCACGCCTAATTGATCAGCCAATACATTCTTGAGCTCAAACCCATTGGAATCTGGGTAACGTCCTAAATCACTTGCGGCCTTGAGCATCGCATCCTGCGCAGACTTAGGCATACCCAATGGATTTTCATTGGAAGCCAGCTTCACAATCTTGTTTTCATCCAAACCATACTCACGAGCAACTTCACTAATGGGTCGCCCACCAACATAAGGGGCAATCGCATGAATATGTTTTAGGCCAATCTTAGAAGTCATTTGGATTTACTAATGTTGTAGTTAACTGCAGATGTTTCTGATTAAGCCGAGTGCGGATAAGAGCCAAGGTTCTTATAGAAAGCAGCTACACCCTTCAGTTCTTCAAGCGCTTTCACAACCTTCTCGTCATCCGCATGGCCAGCAATATCGATGTAGAAGTGATACTCCCAAGTACCCTTACGTGCAGGACGAGATTCAAAGCGATTCATGGAAACGCCATGCTTTGCCAATGGTGCAAGTAAACGATGCACAGCGCCTGGCTGGTTATCTACTGAGAGCACCAAAGAAGTTTGATCTTTGCCGGTAGGCTGGCACTCATAATTACCAACCACCACGAAACGAGTACGGTTATGTGGATCATCCTGAATTTGCGTAGCCACCGCTTGCAAGCCATATGCTTCTTGTGCAGGATCACCAGCAATAGCAGCTAGTGTTGGATCGCTTGCTGCCAAACGCGCTGCTTCAGCATTACTACTCACAGCTTGACGTTTCAATTGTGGCGCATGCACGCTTAACCATTGTTGGCACTGAGCCAATGCTTGTGCGTGAGCACAAACGGTTGTGACGCCATCCAAATTACCACTCTGAGTGAGTAAATGATGGCGAATAGGTAGCACCACCTCACCACTAATGCGCATGGAAGAATCTAACAACAAATCAAGTGTGCGAGAGATAGCGCCTTCACTAGAGTTCTCTACCGGAACAACCCCAAACTGTGCTGCACCCTTCTCTACTGCTTTAAATACTTCATCTAAGCTTGCACATGGTAAGCCAGCAATAGAGTGGCCAAAATAGGTTTGTGCAGCCTGCTCTGAAAATGTGCCAACAGGTCCAAGATAAGCAATCGTTTGGCGCGCCTCTAGAGCTCTGCATGCAGACATCACTTCCCGCCAAATAGCAGCGATGCCATCGGGAAGTAAGGGGCCTTGATTAATTTCTTGCAAGCGAGTGACAACCTGACGCTCGCGCTCAGGACGAAAGACTGGCGATGAGAAGCCGCCTTTGACATGACCAACATCCTGCGCAGCTTTTGCACGTTGAGTGAGCAAATCTAAAATCTGCGCATCAAGCGCGTCAATCTTTTCTCGTAGAGGAGCTAAGCGCTGTTCTTCAGTACTCATTAAGCCCGCCTTTCAAAGTCGCGCATAAATTCAACCAAGGCTTTGACACCTTCAATAGGCATTGCGTTGTAGATACTAGCGCGCATACCGCCAGCAGCCTTGTGGCCGCGTAAGGCAACTAAACCTGCAGCATTAGATTGCGCCAGAAACTCTGCATTCAGGTTCTCATCTTTTAAGAAAAAAGTCACGTTCATGCGCGAACGATATTCCTTAGTGACGCGATTTTCATACAAACTGCTTTGATCCAAGAAGTTGTAGAGCAAATCGGCTTTTTCTTGATTACGCTTTTCAATCGCCTTTACTCCGCCATGCTTGAGCAACCACTTAAAGCCTAGGCCGGCCATATAGATCGAAAATGTGGGTGGAGTATTAATCATAGATTGAGTATTGGCCTGAATCGCCCAATCCCAGATCGTTGGAGTAATACTCATACTGTGACCGATCAAATCCTTGCGGATAATGACAATCGTGACACCAGAAGGGCCAATGTTCTTTTGTGCGCCAGCAAACCACACGGCACACTGGTTCACATCCATCTCCTTCGAAAGAATGTTGCTAGAAATATCCGCAACTAATGGAATGCTGCCAACGTCAGGCACATCCGGAAACTCAACGCCTCCGATGGTTTCATTCGCGCAATAGTGAACGTAAGCGGCATCGCTTGATAGCTTCCAAGAGGATCTTGCAGGGATCGTATTGAATTTTTCTGCAGCAGAGGATGCTGCTAAATTTGCGGTGCCGTACTTCTGCGCTTCTTTAAATGATTTCTCAGACCAAACACCGGTCACAATGAAATCCGCCTTAGGCCCATTTTTAGCGAGCGGCATGAGGTTCATTGGAATGGCTGCGTTTTGACCAAGTCCGCCACCTTGCAATAACAAGATTTCGTAAGCGTCTGGAATATTCATCAAGGTGCGTAAATCCCGGAGTACCTCTTCATATACTTCCATGAACTCTTTACTGCGGTGACTGATCTCCATCACACTAGTACCAAGCCCGCGCCAATTTAGCATTTCTTCGGCAGCCTGTTTCAGCACCTCTTCAGGCAAAGTAGCAGGCCCCGCAGCGAAATTAAAGATGCGGCGGTCAAAAGTCATGGCGTTACTGGTCTTGCGTTGACGCCTTAAGCGTCACCTGCCGCATCAGAATTGGAGTCAGCTGCTGGCTCTGCAGATACATCACCGTCTTCCGCGTCATCAGCACCTTCGTCATCTGAATCGCTTTCAGCAATGCGTTGCAAGCCAGACAAACGAGTGCCCTCATCCACGTTAATCAAAGTGACGCCTTGAGTAGCACGACCCATCTCACGGATTTCAGATACACGAGTACGTACTAAGACGCCACCTGTAGTGATCAACATAATTTGATCCTCGGGTGATACCAAGGCGGCTGCAACAACCTTACCGTTACGCTCAGTTGTTTGTATTGCAATCATACCCTTCGTACCACGACCATGACGAGTGTATTCGGCGATTGGTGTACGTTTACCGTAACCGTTCTCAGTAGCAGTCAAGACGCTACTTGGAACTGCAATGCCATTGGCATCAACAACCGCAGCTTCCGCGCCCTCAGCAGCTTCTGCAGGAGCAACCAACATCGCAATCACTTGATGACCTTCACCTAGATTCATACCGCGTACACCACGAGCTGTACGACCCATTGGGCGAACATCGTTTTCATCAAAGCGTACTGCTTTACCAGCATCCGAGAACAACATCACATCGTGTTGTCCATCAGTAATCGCTGCACCAACTAAGAAGTCATTTTCATTTAAGTCAACCGCAATGATTCCAGCCTTACGCGGGTTAGAGAAGTCAGACAAACGTGTCTTCTTCACAGTACCCAAGCTCGTTGCCATGAAAACGTACTGATCATCTTGATAGCCCTTGATTGGGAGGATCACAGTGATCTTTTCGCCCTCAATCAGCGGGAACATATTGACGATTGGCTTGCCGCGCGATGTGCGACTACCTTGCGGCACTTCCCACACCTTAAGCCAGTACATGCGACCACGATCAGAGAAGCACAGAATTGTGTCGTGCGTATTCGCTACGAACAAGGTATCAATCCAGTCTTCATCTTTCGTTGCAGCAGCTTGTTTGCCTCGTCCACCACGTTTTTGTGCGCGGTATTCACTAAGTGGCTGACTCTTCATGTAACCAGTATGAGAAAGTGTGACTACCATATCTTGTGGCGTAATCAAATCTTCCGTGAAGAGTTCGGTAGCATTCATTTCAATAAATGAACGACGACCGTTATCACTACCAGCAGCACCAAATTCAGACTGAACTTCTTTGAGTTCGCTTTCAATTACAGAAGTAACACGCTCTGGCTTGGCCAACAAATCGAGCAAGTCAGAAATCTCTGCCATCACTTCTTTGTATTCGTTAACAATCTTGTCTTGCTCAAGACCAGTCAAACGTTGTAAACGCATCTGCAAAATTTCTTGCGCTTGACTGTCAGAAAGTCGATACAAGCCGGTCGTTTGCATACCGTACTCAGGCAACAAACCCTCTGGGCGATAAGCGTTACGGCCGCCTGGAGTATCTGTTTCAGCACGCGCCAACATCTCACGCACCATCGAAGAATCCCAAGCTTTACCCATCAGCTCTTGCTTCGCAATCACTGGGTTTGCAGCAGCTTTAATAATTGCAATGAACTCGTCGATGTTTGCTAATGCAACAGCAAGACCTTCTAATACATGGCCACGCTCGCGTGCTTTGCGCAATTCAAAAATAGTGCGACGCGTAACCACTTCGCGACGATGTTGTAAGAAGTATTCCAGCATTTGCTTCAAGTTCAACAAACGTGGCTGGTTATCCACCAATGCCACCATGTTCATGCCGAAGTTATCTTGTAGCTGAGTGCTCTTATACAAATTATTGAGAACAACTTCAGGCACTTCACCGCGCTTGAGTTCAATCACAACGCGCATGCCGGATTTATCTGATTCATCACGCAAATCAGAAATGCCTTCAACTTTTTTCTCATTGACTAACTCAGCGATGCGCTCGAGCAAGTTCTTTTTATTTACCTGGTATGGCAACTCATCAACGATGATCGCTTGGCGCGCGCCCTTATCCAAATCTTCGAAGTGAGTCTTTGCTCGCATCACTACACGGCCACGGCCAGTGCGATAGCCTTCACGGACCCCTTGAACGCCGTAGATAATGCCGGCGGTCGGGAAATCAGGGGCTGGAATGATCTCAATCAGTTCATCAATAGAGCATTCTGGGTTGTGCAGTACGTGTAAACAGGCTGAAATCACCTCATCCAGGTTATGGGGAGGGATGTTGGTCGCCATGCCCACAGCGATGCCAGAACTGCCATTAATCAGCAAATTCGGCACTTTGGCCGGCAAAATCAGGGGCTCTTTCTCGCTACCATCGTAATTTGGCCCAAAATCGACGGTTTCCTTGTCTAAATCGGCCAAAAGCTCATGGGCTATCTTCCGGAGGCGGATCTCGGTATACCGCATTGCAGCAGCGTTATCGCCGTCCACAGAGCCAAAGTTACCCTGCCCGTCAATCAACATATAGCGCAGAGAGAAGTCCTGGGCCATCCGAACAATGGTGTCATACACCGCAGAATCGCCATGCGGATGGTATTTACCGATGACATCGCCAACTATACGGGCAGATTTTTTGTAAGCTCGGTTCCAATCGTTGTTTAATTCATACATCGCGAATAAGACCCGGCGGTGAACCGGTTTGAGGCCATCACGCACGTCTGGCAGGGCTCTGCCGACGATGACGCTCATTGCGTAGTCCAAATAGGACCGCCGCATTTCGTCTTCGAGGGATATTGGTAGTGTTTCTTTAGCGGCTTGTTCCATCTAGAAATAATATCATTTTGATGACAGAGGGGCGCTATGCTAAGATTCTGTCAGTTTGTACGAAATTGAGATGTGTCGCTTTGCGGTTTTTTGCTTCAAAGTAGGGCGAATTACATTTAAGTTTGACTTTAATTAAAAAAGAGATTTTTGAGGACTAAAAATGAACAAAACCCTAAAACTGGTACTTGCTGGCGTAATTACTGTTGCTGCTACTGCTGCTTCTGCTCAAAAGGTTGACAACTGGGTCAACTCCACTGGTACAGCCTGGAAAAACGGCGACGGCACATTGTGCTGGCGTGATAGCAGCTGGACTCCAGCTACTGCAGCAAAAGGTTGTGATGG
Organism: Polynucleobacter sp. AP-Titi-500A-B4; assembly: GCF_018688095.1. Classification (NCBI taxonomy): domain Bacteria; kingdom Pseudomonadati; phylum Pseudomonadota; class Betaproteobacteria; order Burkholderiales; family Burkholderiaceae; genus Polynucleobacter; species Polynucleobacter sp. AP-Titi-500A-B4. The sequence continues at coordinate 1,504,402 of NZ_CP061311.1, forward strand.
TGCATTGGTTGCAGGTGCTCCTGCTGCTTCTGGCGTTAGCCAAAGCAAGATCACTTTGCAAGCTGACACACTTTATGACTTCGACAAAGCTACATTGAAGCCAGAAGGAATGGCTACATTGGACAAAATCGCTGCTGACTTGAAGAAAATCAAGTTAGAAGTAATTATTGCTGTTGGTAACACTGACAGCGTTGGTACAGATGCATACAACATGGCCCTCGGTCAGCGTCGTGCGCAATCCGTTAAAGCATACTTGGTAAGCAAGGGTGTTGACGGTAGCCGTATCTACACAGAATCAAAAGGCAAGAGCAATCCAGTTGCAAGCAATGCAACTGCTGAAGGCCGCGCTAAGAACCGCCGTACCGATATCGAAGTTGTTGGTACAGCAGCTAAGTAATTCTTTTTACTTGTAAAAAAGCCCGCTTCTAGCGGGCTTTTTTATTTCCGCTATATTCATAGTCTTCCCCAATAGATTCTTGCTTAAGCAACCCAATATGAACGTCGATCAATCCGAAATCGCTAAATTTAGTGCCCTCGCCCATCGCTGGTGGGATCCCAATAGCGAATTCAAACCATTGCATGCTATCAATCCATTGCGCCTTAATTGGATTAAATCTTTTGTAAGTCTTGATGGCAAAAAAGTGGTCGACATTGGTTGTGGTGGTGGCATCCTTGCAGAATCTATTTCTCAATCAGGTGCTGATACCACTGGTATCGATTTATCTGAAAAAGCTTTAAAAGTTGCCGAGCTCCATGCATTAGAAGTAGGTGCCAAGCTCACCTATCGTTCGATCTCGGCAGAAGCATTGGCTGAAGAACAGCCAGAACAATACGACGTTGTTACTTGCATGGAAATGCTAGAGCACGTTCCAGATCCTGCTTCAGTAGTACGCGCTTGCGCAAAACTCTGCAAACCTGGTGGCACTTTATTTTTTAGCACCCTAAATCGTAATCCGAAGTCCTACTTATTTGCCATTATTGGCGCAGAGTACATCCTCAAATTACTACCTAAGGGTACCCACGAATACGCAAAATTCATCAAACCCTCTGAGTTGGTAGCATTTACCCGCCAAGCGGGATTGGAAATGCTGGGGATGAAAGGGATGGGCTACAACCCCATAACGCAGGTATACAGCTTAAATGATGATGTGGATGTGAATTACATGATTGCAGTACGCAAGTGATTCAAAGCATGAGTAATTTATCAAGCCCTTATGCGGGAGTCTTTTTTGATCTCGATGGCACACTCGCAGATACTGCACCTGATTTAGTGGCAGCTACCAATAAATTACTCATCGCACGTAAGCTAGCACCAAAACCTTATGAATTGCTCAGGCCTTATGCATCCGCCGGTGCCCGAGGCTTGCTAGAAGGCGCTTTTGGAATTAATACAGAGCACCCAGACTTCCACGCCTTGCGAGATGAGTTTTTTGCAAACTATGAAAAAGCATTGTTGGTAGAGAGTAAGTTATTTGATGATATGCATCACTTACTCGATCAAATGGATCAGGCCAAACTGCCCTGGGGTATTGTGACCAATAAAAGTCAGCGCTTTACCAATCCATTAGTTGAGTTGATGGGATTGAGTCAGAGATCAGTGTCAACCGTTTCAGGCGATACCACGCCGTATTCAAAACCACATCCTGAGCCCATCTTGCATGCAGCCAGAACAGCCAATATCGATCCTACAAAATCACTTTATGTGGGCGACGACATTAGAGACGTTCTAGCAGGCAAAGCAGCTGGGATGCAGACCGTTGCTGCCGCCTATGGCTATTGTGGCTGTAAAGAGCCTCCTGAGGCCTGGGGTGCAGATTTCATTATCAATACCCCACTCGAATTACTCAAAATCATCTTCCCTAGCAAGGGATAAGCCAAAGATATTCAACAATTTAAGGCTAGCGGCTTTAAAATGTGAGTTCCTATGCATGAACTCCGGGGGTCGACATGGTTTCGACGTGGATTACAAAGCATCAAGGGCATACCGAGGACCCGTTATCTCGTAAATCAATGGGAATGTAATAACTGCTAACGACGAACGTTACGCACTAGCCGCTTAATTGCGGTTGCCCCTGAACTGATTCTCTCTTGGGTCAGGTAGCGCAAGCTACATCAGGGTCATATACAAGAGATAAGACTATTTTGTGTCACGAAGAATAGTACGAAAACTTAGTGAATCGTCAGCAAGGAACGTGTCAATCCGTGCCTAACTGATTAAATTAAACGATATGACTAAGTATGTAGAGCTTGTTGTGGAGGATTTGCGGACGCGGGTTCGATTCCCGCCGACTCCACCATTTTGTCAAGTAGAAAAGGGCCTTCGAGCCCTTTTCTACTTCCTTGTTAAATATTTCATTGTAGATATTAGTCTTCGAAACGCCCCATCACAAAAAACTTCAGCGAGAATCTTTGTTCAAGGTAAAAAATAAACAGGGGGTTAATACACTGCTGCCTGTCCATCACGACGGGGATCGCTTGCAGCTACATAGCCATCTCGAATGTCATCAGACAATCTCCAGATAAATTGACCTGAGCCAAAATCCATATATGGATCATCCACTTTTTTCAATTCATGTCCAAGTTTTGATAAACCTTGTATCGTTGATGGATTCATATTGGACTCCACATCTAAAGTGAAATCACGATTCACCTTCCAACGAGGAGCATCACATGCTGCTTGAGGTTGCTGTCTGTAGCTAATCATGCGCAATATCGTTTGCAAGTGTCCTTGTGGCTGCATATCACCACCCATCAAACCAAAACTCATTTGCGGCAAAGTTTGACCGTCTTCTTGTCGCGTTAGGAATGCTGGAATAATGGTGTGAAATGGTCGCTTCCCACCAGCAACCACATTTGCTGATTTTGGGTCCATTGAAAAACCAAATCCTCTGTTTTGCAAGCTGACACCCCAATCCGGAATCACTACACCAGAACCAAATCCCATGTAGTTACTCTGAATAAAGGAAATCATTCGACCCTGCTCATCAGTTGCACTCAAGTAAATCGTTCCGCCAGATTGCGGTAAACCAAATTTAAAGTGAGTCGCGCGATTTGGATTGATAAGTTTAGCCCGCTCAGCTAGATAGGAAGAATCCAACATCTGCTCTGGTGTAACGTCCATGGATCGTGGGTCAGCAACATACTGATATACATCAGCAAATGCCAGCTTCATTGCCTCTATTTGCAAATGCTGGCTTTCTACACTATCCACAGGGTAGTTTGTAAGATCAAAATTTTGCAAAATTCCCAAAGCGATTAAAGCGCCAATTCCCTGGCCGTTAGGAGGAATCTCATGCATAGAATAAATTTTCCCATCTGCCCCTTTCATAGATTGCTCAATAGTGCCCACCCAATCAGGACGATAGTCTGCAAGGTCATTCAGCGACATTGACCCACCATGACTTCCTGCATGATCAACGATTGCCTGAGCTATTTCACCCTCATAAAAATCGCGAATGCCATTTTTTGCGATTGCTTTAAGTGTCTTTGCAGCAGCGTCAAAGCGAAACATTTCACCAATATCAGGGGCTCGCCCATAAGGCATAAATGCCTGAGCGAAACCAGGTTGATGATGAAGCTCAGGGATTGCAGCAGCCCACTTATGCGCCACCACGGGCGCCATTGCGTAGCCTCTCTCTGCAATCTCAATTGCCGGCTGCAAAAGGTCTGCCAATGGAAGCGACCCAAAGCGAGAATGTAACTGCTCCCATCCTGCCAGCGCCCCTGGAACAGTTACCGAATCCCAACCACGCTTAGGGTTATTGGCTAAGCCCAGATGATTGAGGCCATATTTGTCGCCAAAATATTCTGGGCTCCAAGCTTGCGGGGCAGTTCCCGAAGAATTTAAGCCATGCAACTGTTGACCATCCCAGACAATTGCAAAGCAATCACTACCCAACCCATTTGAGACCGGCTCAACAATCATTAACGCTGCTGCTGCTGCGATAGCAGCATCAATTGCATTACCACCTTGTTGAATAATTTTTAAACCTGCCTGTGCAGCATAGGGATGTGAAGTTGAAACTACATTCCGCCCCATTACAGGTAATCGAATAGTTGGATATGGATTATTCCAATTAAATTTCATATATTTTCTTATTCAGGATTTATTTCACTCTTGCCAATATCGTATATGATATTTTTGAATAAACCCCAATCATCGAACGTGAGCCAAAACCACACTACTAATTACTTGTTTGATCACTTGGTGATAATTGGCAGAGACCGGCTAATGAACCTTGGAAACCTCTTTGCAAACAGTGGATTTACCCTAACTCCTTTAGCGAGGCACAATCTTGGCTCTAGCAATCAGCTCATCATGCTAGATACTACCTATATCGAACTACTCGGCTGGGAGCCTGGCACGAAACCTCAAAGGGCTGAAATTGCCAACCAACAAATTGGTCTAGATGCTCTAGTATTTCGAACTGAGGATGCGGATACCTGCTATGAGCAACTCAAGCAACAGGGATTTGATGTTAACCCTGTGCAAGATTTATCCCGTGAATCTGAATTTATGGGAACCAAAGTACTGGTCCAATTTAAAACGGTCAGGTTCACAAAACAACCTATTGAAGGTTTGCGAATTTATTTTTGCGAGCACCTTAATCCAGAATACGTTTGGCAGTCGAATTGGCTAAATCACGGGAATCAGTTAAATCGTTTAAAGAAAATTACTGTCACTACGCCAAACGCTTTAGCTACATCGAACATTTTTGCAAAAGTGTTAAATAGCAATTCAGGCGATATCAACCCCAAGGATGATTCAATCGAAATACAACTCCCGAACCTTACCCTTAGTTTGCTATCAGATACTCAGAGCAAATTGAGTCAAATCCTTTCGGCCTGTCTAGTGAAAAACCCCCCAGATCCTGTAGACTTCATCATCAACAAACCGTTTCTTGCTGACATTTAGAAAATCACCTATGAAAATCTCTACCCATTTCCTTGCCAAGCCCCTTTTTCTATCCCTGATACTTCTTATTACTTCAAGCATTGTTTTTGCACAAAGTGATAAGCCTTTAACGCTAGTTGTTCCCTTCCCTCCGGGTGGCAGCACCGATATCACTGCGAGAACCATTCAGAGCAAACTTTCTGAAAGAATTGGTAGACCAGTTGTCATCGAAAATCGTCCCGGAGCTGCTAGTCAAATTGCCACGCAACATGTAGCGAGATCATCACCTGATGGAAATACGCTCCTGATTAGCTTTGATAATCACTCTATCAATCCAATTGTTAAGTCCAAATTACCTTACGACACCTTTAAAGATTTTGTAGGCGTTAGCCTCTTGGTTCGCTTCCCATTGGTTATTGCTGCAAATCCTTCAGTGCCAGGTAATAACCTAGCGGAGTTTATTGCTGCAGCTAAAAAAAATCCCGGGCTCTATAGTTATGCGTCTACAGGAATGGGGTCATTAAACCAACTGGCTATGGAAGACATTAAACGCAAGGCTAGTATTTTTGTTTTGCATGTACCATACAGCGGTGGTGGCCCTGCAATTGCTGCAGTTGTAGGAAATACCGCTAGCATGACTTTACTAAGTTACGCTGCGGTCAAAGGACAAATTCAGGCAGATAAACTCAAGCCACTTGCGGTAACGGGCGCTCAACGCCTTCCTGAATTACCAAAGACCCCCACTGTTGCTGAGTCAGGTTTTCCAGGATATGAAGCCTACTCGTGGATCGGCGCATTTGCTCCGGCTGATACACCCGCAGCAACCGTTAAAAAACTTACAGCAGATTTTCAAGCAGTCCTCAATGACCCAGAAATTAAAACCAAATTAACGCAAGGTGGATTTGATGTTCAAGCTAGCGATGGCCCCACTCTCGATAAATATGCAAAGCGTGAATTTGAACGCTGGCAGCAATTTGTTAAAGCCACTCAATTAAATTTGGATGATTAATATGGGTGATACCTTAAATGGTGCAGAAGCTCTAGTACGAATGCTAGAAAAGTATGAGGTAAAGCATATCTTTGGGTTATGTGGCGACACTAGCCTTCCTTTTTATGATGCATTAGCAAGACTAAATCACGGCATGCAACACATCTTAACAAGGGATGAACGAAGTGCTGGCTATATGGCGGATGCATATGCGCGAGTAACCCACAAGGTTGGTGTGTGCGAAGGTCCGAGTGGCGGTGGCGCAACTTACCTTTTGCCTGGCTTAGTAGAAGCCAATGAATCCTCTATCCCCGTTCTAGGAATCACATCAGATGTTCCCGTCACTTCCCGCGGGAAATATCCACTGACTGAACTTGATCAACAAGCACTTTATAAACCGCTGACAAAATGGAATACCACCATTGACTTAGCTGAACAGATTCCATCTGCCATCAGAACCGCATTTAAGGCGATGACCACAGGAAAACCTGGTAGCGCCCATATCTGCCTTCCTCATGATGTTCAAAAGCATTCCGTATTACAAAGTGATATCTGGGCACAAAAAGAACACTGCCAGTATCCAGCACAACGATATATCGCCAACAACGCAGATATTGAAAAAGCTGCTCAGATGCTGCTACAAGCAAAATTTCCAGTGCTCATTTGCGGCGGTGGCGTCATCAACTCTGGAGCGGAACAAGTACTTGAAAAGATTGCGCAACTTCTCAATATTCCAGTTTGTACGACTGTCAGCGGACAAGGCAGTCTCGCCGGAAATCACCCCTTGAATGCTGGCGTAGTAGGTGCAAATGGTGGAGTCATGGCTACTAGAGATCTAGTCAATAGTGCCGATCTTGTCTTTTTTATCACCTGCAGAGCAGGATCTACCACAACAGAAAACTGGCGCTACCCTAATAAATCAATACCAATTATTCACCTTGATATCAATCCCGAAACTATCGGCGCAAACTATCCAACTGCAGTTGGATTAGTCGGTGATGCAAAATTAACACTCGAACAAATATATGATTATTTAGTTAGCAATATTCAAGCGCGTACTCATAATTTCGTGGATGGCAAAGCAGTTGTTGCCAAAGCAAAGTTATTAAAGTTTGAATCTTTTCTTGAGCTTGCTAATAGCAATGAGACTCCCATCCTTCCAGAAAGAATTGTTCATACACTAAATCGACTTTTACCTAAAGATGCGATTGTTTGTGCTGACCCCGGGACTCCATGCCCTTACTTCTCAGCATATTTTATGAGCGATGTTTCAGGAAGACATTTCATCACCAATCGCGCCCACGGGGCTTTAGGCTTTGCAATGTCAGCAGCAATAGGTGCGGCGGTCGGTAGACCAAACTCTTTATGTGTTGCTGTTATGGGAGATGGAAGTTTTGGCTTTACTGTTGGCGAGCTTGAAACTATTACGCGTTACAAGCTTCCATTACTCATGATTGTGATATCCAATTCTGTATACGGCTGGATCAAGGCAAGCCAAAAATCGGGTTACGATAAACGCTATTTCTCCGTAGACTTCAATCGTACGAATCATGCCAAAGTAGCTGAGGCCTATGGAGTGCGCTCTTGGACGGTAGACGACCCAACAAAGCTAGACGCTGTCATTAAAGCCGCTATTGAGAGCGGGGAACCGGCTCTAGTAGACATTATTTCCCAACCCCTTCAGGATGCTGCTGCTCCAGTCAGCCAATGGATGGGCTAAAAAGCTTACTTGCTGGCCAAGCGCCAGAGTGAGGTGATTTCTTTAGATCTCGCAATATGCAGTGCATCTGTTTTATCAAATGCTTTTGGATGTTGTGGTTTGGTATCTAGACGCGCGATGACTTTTAGTGTGGCGGCCTCAATCCATAAGAGCAACTCTTCCCTGGTACGCAAACCTAAATGTTCAGCTAAATCAGAAAGAATTAACCAGCCCTCTCCACCTGAGGATAAATGATCCTTCAGCTGACTCAAGAAGCCCTTGAGCATCCGACTATCTGGGTCATATACCGCATGCTCTAAAGATGAGCTTGGTCTAGCTGGTAGCCAAGGTGGGTTGCAAACAACCAACGCAGCTTTACCCTCGGGATATAAATCGGTTTTCTGGATCTCTATCTGAGATTCTAGATGGAGGCGCTTGATATTTTCTTTGGCGCAAGCAATGGCGCGATCATCTTGATCTGTACCAATGATCTTTTGAATCTCTCGTATTGCCAGTACTACTGATAGGACGCCTGTTCCGACGCCGATATCAAAAGCGACAGGGTTTTGCTTCAGAGCAATCGGTAGCGGTGCTTTGAGAACAAGCTCAATATATTCGCCACGCATGGGTGAGAACACTCCATAGTGAGGATGAATACGAATCTCCTCATCATCCCTTGCCAAAATAGGCACACCCTTCTTGCGCCATTCATGTGCACTGATGACGCCGAGCAATTCACGCAGAGAGATCACGTAAGACTCATTCTGCTTTCCATAAGCCTCAAGACAGGCCTGCGTTACATCAGGAGCTCGTCTAAGTGAAATAGTGTGATCTACATTTACTTCAATCAACACCATACCTAGAATACGAGCACGTTGTGATTGAGATAAGCGATGCAGATGAAAGATATCTAAAGGACTTTGTCTTTTCTCTTTTGCTACTCGATCAGCTAGAGCTGATTTCTTGGAGGGCTTATCGACCCTTCTCACTAAAGCTTGTAACAACTGGCGTGCATTCTGAAAATCTCCTCGATAGAGGATTGCAGTGCCCTCGCAAGCTAAGCGATAGGCAATATCTGCAGTTAAGGTATCGTCGCCAATTTGAATTTTTTTATGTGGCGCAATCCCATTTTCTGAATGCCATTTTGCGGAGCAAGTTTGCCCGCTCTCTTCCCAATGAATCATTGTGAAGTAGTCATTCAAGAAACCACAAAACGATTGTTTTGATAATCATCAATAGCTTGCTCTATCTCAGCGCGAGTATTCATCACAAAAGGACCGTATTGCACGATAGGCTCATGCAAAGGCAAGGCTGCTAGCACAATGAACTGAGCACCCTCAGCACCCGCTTTTGCCTTGAAGAGATCGCCATCGCCCAAGACAATCGCAGCCTGCTTGGGAACTGCTCTCATTGGGTCGCCAATCTCTAGTCCACCCTCATAGATATACACAAATGCATTGAGCTCCTTGGCAATGCAATACTCAAACTCTGTATTGGGAGGCAAATGCACATCTAAAAATACTGGCGTGGTGGTGATTCCCTGAATGGGGCCAGCAACTCTTTTATCCCTATCTTCATAAGAGCCTGCAATCACCTTCACTGATCCGCCATTCGCCAAAGATGTCTTTGGAATCTCTTCCGCCTGAATATCTTGATAACCCGCTGGCTTCATCTTTTCTTTGGCAGGCAAATTTATCCACAACTGAAAGCCGCGCATCGCGCCACGCGCTTGCTGTGGCATCTCCGAATGAATAATGCCGCGCCCTGCAGTCATCCATTGCACACCGCCAGTCTTAAGGTGCCCTTGATTACCCAAATGGTCCTCATGCAACATATGACCCTCAAGCATATAGGTCACCGTCTCAAACCCCCGATGGGGATGCGCCGGAAATCCTGCGACATAATCATTTGGATCGTTCGATGAAAACTCATCCAGCATCAAGAAAGGATCTAACCTCACTTGCTGCTGACCACCTAGACTGCGATGTAGCTTGACGCCTGCGCCATCTGAAGTGGCGATGCCTGGAATAATGGCTTTAATGTTGCGGATCATCTATGGTTTTTTATCAAGCTGGTGGATGATCTTCTGGATTCACATCAAGGGCAATTAAGAAGCGTGACACCATGTTGTAAGCAGCAATGACGGTTACTAATTCCACCGTATCGGTGCTACCCAGGGCTTTTTGCAAACGCTTCATCAACTCAGGATCCACTTTGATATTGCGCGTCATCTGAAAGGTTAGATCCGCAGCATCATTCTCAACTTGCGAGAATAAATTTCTAGGGAAACTGGTTTGCCCAATCAAGCGCAAAGCTTGCACTTGCTCTTCAGTACCGCCAGCTTTCTTAAAAGGAGGCGCATGATGAAAGAACTCATACTCCGCGCCATTGAGTACGGCGACGCCACACATGGCCAATTCACGTAACTTGGGATCTAAAGAAAGATTGTTACGAATCTCGCCAATGAAGTGATTCCAGCCCTCAGCAATCGGTACACTATGCAACAACATACGATCTAAATTGATAAATTGGCCGCCACGACGCTTGCGAATCGCGGCCACTAACTCAGCAGGTTCAGCCAAGTCCATTGGCTGATACGGTATTAAACGTTCTGACATAAAAGCTTTCTATTGAGCTGTTTCTTTAATATTGTTTTCAATCACGAACTTACCCCAGATGCCAATTTGCTTGCCAATAAATTCTCGAGCAGTCTCAGGGGTACCACCAACAATTTCAATCCCTTGAGATTTAAATTTCTCAGAGACGGCAGGCGTTTTCAAAGCTTTATTTAAAGCCTTATTCATGGCATCTACGATTGCGGGCGGCGTTTTGCCGGGCGCTAATACTGCCCACCATGCTGGCGCACTAAAGCCAGGGAAACCACTTTCAGAAATCGTTGGTACGTTGGGCAACGCAGGAGATCTTTTTGCAGTAGTGATGACCAAAGGGATCACGCCACCACTATCAATATGGGGCTTGACCAAAAACTCCGAACCCACGGCCAGTTGAACTTGACCGCCCAAAGCATCTTGCATTAAAGGGCCGCCGCCACGATAAGGAATGTGATTCCAATCAAATCCTGCTTGCTTTGCTAGACGCGCCATGGCTAAGTGCCCAAGGCTTCCTATGCCGATAGAGCCATAGCTAAATGGTTTACCGGCCTTAGACATTTCTGCTAGCTGCTTGAAGCTCGTGATTCCAGAATTTTTACTGGCTACCAAAACCATCGGCGAAGTACCCACCAAAATCACCGGCGCGATATCTTTAATTGTGTCGTAGGGGAGCTTATCTTTGAGGCTTGGGTTAACGCCATGAGTATCAAAGACCACCGCAAAGGTATAGCCATCTGGATCGGAACGCGTCATTGCAGATGTGCCGATCACACCGGAAGCACCGCCGATGTTTTCTACGATCACATTTTGCTTGAGCTCAGCTTGAAGAGCGGGAGCCAAAATACGCGCAACCTGATCAACAGATCCACCGGGTGGAAAAACGGCAATAAAACGAATGGGTTTTTGAGTCGGCCAAGAGCCCACCCCTGCAGTTTGCCCAAAAGCAATGCTGCTTGCACCAAGAGCCAGGAAAGCCCCTAATAAGGCTTTATAGGTGGTTTCTTTGGCCATTTTTACTAAATCCAGCATGGATTGTCTCCTTTGAATAAGACCTCAAGATTACCACCCCCAAGCCCCATTTGCTCGATAATGCGAGGGTAGCTCAAAGAGAGAAAAAATGAAGTCGATTTTGAATATTGCCGCCTATTTATTTGTCAGCCTTGATGAGCTGCCAGAGTTGCGCGCAAAAATGCTCGACGAATGCCACGCCCGGGAACTCAAAGGCACGATTTTGCTGACAGGGGAAGGTATCAATATGTTTCTCGCAGGTAAAACAGATGCTTTACGTGGATTCTTAGATTGGCTCCGCACCGATCCTCGCTTCGCTCCTTTGCAAGCCAAAGAAAGTTGGTCAGATGAGCAGCCGTTCAAAAAGATGCTGATCAAACTCAAGAATGAAATTATTCGCATGAATCACCCAACGATTCAGCCAGAAAAAAGTCGCGCGAATTTTATTTCGCCTAAAAAATTACAAGAATGGTTAGATCGAGGTACCGATGATCTAGGTCGTCCTGTAGTCATGGTGGACACACGTAATGCCTTTGAAGTGGACTATGGCACCTTTGAAAATGCCTTGCACTTCAATATTGAAAAGTTTACTGAGTTTCCAGCAGCAATCTCAGCACATAAAGAAGCCTTGGCCGATAAAACGCTGGTGAGTTTTTGCACCGGTGGTATTCGTTGTGAAAAATCTGGGCTCTACATGCGCGAGATCGGCATGGAGCATAGCTATCAACTTGAAGGTGGCATCCTCAAATACTTTGAAGAGGTAGGCTCTGCCCATTACCAAGGTAGTTGCTTTGTATTTGATGAGCGTGAGGCGCTAGAGCCCAATCTGGATTCCATACCCGTAGAGCACTCTATTCGCAAAAAGCTCAAGACTGGCTAGATGGATACCCAATAGGGGCCATCAATAGTAAAATCAACAGACCGCATTACATTAATACACAACAATAATCTGGACTTGAGACATGTCTAAATTGAATGATCGGCAAAAGCCGATTTTTTTATCTTTTGTATTCGCCTTGCTGGGACTAACAACTAGCCTTAATAGCTCTGCGCAGACTCCAACTTATCCGACTAAGCCGATCAAATTAATTGCGCCCGTTGCTGCTGGCGGCGGACTCGATAATATTGCTCGCGCCGTTGCAGAAAAATTGTCTCGCTCCCTTGGTCAAACGGTTGTAGTTGAAAACATGGGTGGTGGTGGTGGCGCCATCGCTTCTCAAGCTACTGCAAAAGCGCCTGCTGATGGCTATATGCTCATGATTGCCTATGTTGGTACGCATGGCACCAACCCTGCAGTGCGTCGTCTACCTTATGACGCCATTAAAGACTTCACGCCCATTGGTATGATTGGTGCCACACCAAACGTCCTTGTCATTAATTCTGAGTTACCGATCAAAAACTTTAAAGAATTCGTAGACTACGCCAAAAAGAATCCTGCTAAATTAAGTTATGGATCTGCCGGCCCAGGAACCTTGACTCACCTTGGAATGGAGCAACTCAAACTCGCTGCTGGTATCTATATGGTTCACATTCCTTATCGTGGAGTGGGTCCTGCCTATACCGACTTACTTGCAGGTCAGACTCAAGCCATGTTCCCAACCCTATTTGCAGCACTACCTTATATCAATACCAATCGTGTCCGCGGGCTTGCAGTGACTGGTGCCAAACGTAGTTCAGCCGCCCCCAATATTCCGACTTTTAAAGAGTTAGGCTTGAACGGTTTTGATGGACAGCAATGGTACGGCTTAGTAGGTCCTGCAAATTTGCCACCAGCAATTGTTACGAAACTCAATGCAGAATTAAATAAAGTTCTCGCTCTACCGGACTTCTCTGAAAAGATGACGAGCGAGGCAATGACACTGATGCCAATGACGCCGCCACAATTTGCGAACTACATTAAAGAAGATATTGCACGCTGGGCCAAAGTTGCCAAAGATCGCAATATTGAAATCGAATAACTAAAAACAATCATAGGAAATCTTATGTCTCATGCTATCGCTGCAGCAGCTGATTTAAATGCACCCCCAGTTACCAAGATTCTGGCGGAATTTGTTACTTCCCACCCTAGTCAAGGCTGGACACCAGAGGTGGAGCACGAAGCCCACCGCACCTTTTTAAACTGGCTCGGTTGCGCTATTGGTGCCGCGAATCATGAAAGCGTTGAATCTTCTTTGGCTGCTATTCGTGAATTTCAGCCAGCTCCACAAGCTAGTATCTTGGGGCGTAAAGATAAAGTTGACATGGGTGGTGCCGCCTTAATCAATGGCATCAGCTCACATACCTTTGACTTTGATGACACTCACCTCAAGACCGTCATTCACCCTGCGGGACCAGTTGCCTCCGCAATCTTGGCATTGGGCGAACACACCAATGCTAATGGTCGCCAAATGATTGATTCATTAATTCTGGGCATCGATGTTGCTTGCCGTGTTGGTAATGCAATGTATCCAGATCACTACCACCGTGGTTGGCATATCACTGGCTCAACTGGCATGCTGGGATCTGCAGCAGCATGCTCACGCTTGATGGGTCTTGATCTCCAAAAGACAACCATGGCATTGGGTATTGCGGCTTCACAACCCGTTGGAATGCGCGAGCAATTTGGCACGATGACGAAACCTTTTCATCCAGGCGGTGCTGCACGTGCTGGGCAACTCTCCGCATTACTCGCTAAACATGGCTTCACAGCAAGCCCAAAAGCATTAGAAGCCGGTCGTGGTTATATGCAAACTGTCTCAACCAAGTGTGACTGGTCAGAAATTGATCGCGCCCTCGGAAAATCCTTCGAGATTTCTTTAAATACTTACAAACCGTTTGCCTGCGGCATTGTGATTCACCCAGCGATTGATGCTTGTGCACAATTACGCGCCCAGGGAGTTAAGGCTGAGGATGTGGAGCGCATCGAATTACGTGTTCACCCACTCGTTTTAGAGCTCACTGGTAAGAAAACTCCAAAAGATGGTCTCGAAGGTAAATTTAGCGTGTATCACGGCTGTGCTGTGGGCTTGATTTTTGGCCAAGCGGGTGAAGGTGAATATGCTGATGACATTGTGAATCGTGCTGATGTCGTGGCATTGCGCGCCAAGGTTAATGCAACTACCGATACCTCTATTAGCGAAGCCTCAGTAGATGTCAAGGCCTTCTTGAAAAACGGCAAAGAAGTCCATGTATTTGTGAAGAACGCAATTGGCTCCGTTGAAAACCCAATGAGCGATGCTAACTTAGAGCAAAAATTTACAAGTTTGGCTGAACCGATCATCGGCAAAGAAAAAACCCGTCAACTGATTTCTGCATTATGGAAATTAGGCCAAGCATCAGACCTCAAGCAAATCTTGAGCCTGTGCACGCCTGAATAAATTTAAAAGAGAGTACGGATCCATGGCTTCATTACCAAACATTGTCATTCTTGGTGACTACGAACGCGCCTTACGTCGCTTCTCTAACTGGGAAAAGCTTGAGAAGCAAGCAAACCTCACCTTTCATCACGAGCCACTTCGCGATGAGGCGCTCTATGAGGTAGTCAAGGATGCAGATGCAATTGCCATCGTGCGGGATCGCGCCCCTTTCAATGAAGCCATGATTGCGCGTTTACCTAAACTTAAATTTCTCATGTTCACAGGTGAACGTAATGGCACGCTAGATGCTGCGGCATTAATGGCTCGCAATATTCCAATTGCGTGTTCACCCGGCGGTCCTTCTAAAGAAACTACTGCCGAACTCACATGGGCCCTCATTCTTGGTGCATCCAAGCGTTTGATTGAAGAAAATAAGCTGATGGCTACGGGTGGCTGGCGTGATCAACTATCTGTGCTACCAATGCTTTCAGGCGAGCGCTTAGGCATCATGGGCCTTGGTGCAATTGGTAGTCGCGTGGCACGTGTTGGAGCTGCCTTTGGCATGGAAGTGGTTACTTGGAGTCCACGTATGACTCCTGAACGTGCTGCTGCAGAAAATGCAAAAGCCATTAGCTTGGAAGAGTTGCTCGCCACATCCAAAATTGTCTCAATGCATCTAGTTGCGGGACCAGGGACCAAAGGTCTTATTAGCGCAGATCAATTAGCCCTGATGCGCCCTGACTCAATCTTGGTAAATACTTCACGATCTGCCCTCATTAACATGAATGATCTGCAAGCAGCATTGGCAGCAGGCAGACCTGGCCAGGCAGCGGTAGATGTATTTGATATTGAGCCGCTCCCAGAAAAAGATCCTTTGCGTAATACAGCAAATCTTTTAGTAACACCCCACTTAGGTTTTATTGCCGAACCAATCTTTGCTGCCTTCTCTAAAGGCATTACTGATACCCTAGAGGCTTGGTTAGATCACAAACCGGCTCCACACCCATTTAAGCCACAGTAATCTTGAAAACACTCACGCCACTAGAGCTATTTATCAGCTTTAGCAAAATTGGAATGTCTGGGTTTGGCGGCGTCTTACCTTGGGCTCGAAGAACCTTGGTAGAGCGTGACAAGATTTTGACCTCTGAAGAATTTAGCGCCATTCTAGGTATCTGCCAAATTGTTCCAGGACCCAATATCGTCAACCTTGCCGTGTGTATTGGCTCCCGTTTTGGTGGTGCTTGGGGTGCTGCTGCTGCTGTACTAGGCTTGACTCTCGGGCCAATCTCCATTGTCATGCTTTTAGCAGTTTTGTACGAGCACTATAGCTATCTTGATTCTGTCAAAGGCGTGCTCCGCGGAATATCTGCCGTGGGTGTCGGCTTAATTGCCTCCACAGGATTCAAAATGCTGAAGGATGAGTTTCGCTATCCAGCGATGTTCATTGTGGTTATCGTCACCATACTCAGCGCTAGTTATTTTCATCTCGGCTTGGGCTGGGTGGTACTCATCTCCTCACCATTGGCATTAGTCTTGGCTTGGAAGAAAGCGCACTCTGAATGAGTATTCTTCTTAGCCTCTTTCTAAAACTTTCTGCTTTCTCCTTAATTGCATTTGGCGGTGTAAATGCCCTGCTTCCAGTGCTTTTTAACTTAGCCGTAAATCAAGAGCATTGGATTGATGTCCAAACCTTCTCAGACTACTTCGCAATAGCACAAGCAGCACCAGGCCCGAATTTCATGACCGTCACCCTATTGGGCTGGCATGTCCATGGAGTTATCGGTGCGCTCGTTGCCACACTAGCAATTGCATGGCCGTCTTCAATCTTGATCTTTTATTTACAGCGCCTGATCCTGGGCATGAAAGATCCCCTAAAAAAACAAGCCATTCAATATGCTGCCGCTGCGCTTGCAATTGGCCTGGTTCTCTCTTCAGCATGGCAAATTGCTTTGCAGATTAATCAAAGTGTTGCAGCCTACCTGTTGACGATCGGTACGATTGCGATTACCTTGTTTACACGTTGGCACCCTTTGTATTTGATTGCCCTCGGGGCTGCACTAGGCTTGCTAGGTCTTATCTAATAAGGATCAAAATGAAACTTGCTCGTTGCTTTCTGATATGGATTGGCTTCATTAGCGTTTTCACTGTTGGTCCTGTAAAAGCTCAAGCCAGCTACCCGAATAAGCCTATCAACTTTGTGGTTCCATATGGTGCCGGTGGTGGAGCGGATTCGCGCAGTCGTCAAATTGCACAAAAGATGAGTGTGATTTTGAAGCAACCCATCATCGTTGATAACAAACCTGGTGCCGGCGGAAATATTGGTACTGAATTTATTTCTCGCGCAGCTCCAGATGGTTACACCATCGGTATGGGCAACTTTGCTCCAATGGCTGTCAATAAAACATTGTTTGGCAATCTGCGTTACGACCCTGAAACCGATATCACGCCCATTGTATTGATTGAAAAAGGGCCATTGGTATTGGTTGTTAATCCCAATTCACCATACAAAACTCTTCAGGACATTATTAATGCTGCTAAGGCCAAGCCTGGCACTCTCACTTTTTCATCTGGGGGCATCGGTGGAAGCCATCAACTCTCCGCAGAGATCTTTAAACAAAGTGCTGGAATCGATATGATTCATGTGCCCTATAAAAGTGGCTCAGCTGGCTTAACAGACCTCATGGCAGGCAATGTCACGATGATGTTTGATCAAATGTATTCAGCCCTGCCGAGCATTAAGGCCGATAAGTTGCGTCCGATTGCCATTACCAGCAAGAAACGTTCTCCATTACTTCCAAACGTACCAAGCTTCACTGAACTTGGATACCCAAAAGTTGAAGTGCTCAATTGGCAAGGCTTGATTGCGCCAAAGGGAACTCCAAAAGAGATTATTGATAAGTTAAATGCGGCGGCCAACGAGGCCTTAAAAGATCCTCAACTAAGAGAGTTGATGCTTTCACAGGGAAATGAAATTGGTGGAGGAACCCCAGCAGATTTTGCGGCACTCATTCGCTCAGAATCAATTAAATGGGGTGCAGTTGTCAGGATTGCAAAAATTAAGCCTGAGTAAGAAATACAAATCAGAGAATTAATCGCCCTCTGATTTACCCCTGTGCCTTACTTTAGCGCTTGGTAGGTCAAAATACCTAAGAAGGTCAACACTAATGAGCCGATGAGGTGCAGCAAGGCCGTGCCCAAGGCCCAAGTAAATTCTCCGCGCTGAATAAATGCAATCACCTCAGCCGAGAAACTAGAGAAAGTTGTCAGACCCCCTAGAAAGCCAGTCACTACTAGAAGGCGCCATTCTGGTGATAGCTGGGGATTGTTACCAAAGAACGCTACTGCCAAACCTACGAGATAGCCACCTACTAAATTTGAAATCAGCGTTCCCAAAGGAATGACCGCAGCTGCGCCTACGGTCAATACATTAAAGCCTGCTCTTAATAAAGCACCAAGGCCGGCACCAAAGAAGATTGCGAAAATAGAGAGCCACATAATCTTTTCTTTATTGAATAGAAAAACTCAGCATACTGATCGAACTCATTTCGATACCATCAACAAATACTTTGGCATGCTCGCCGTCTTGTTGTAAAGCTAAGGTATATAAAGCAGGCCAATAGTGCTCAGCAGTTGGAATGGATAGATGAGCAGCATCGCCATACTTTTCCCAATCAATCAACGGCTCATGATGATTGACCTGAATCTCAGAGGCAAAAAAATCATTAAAGTCTTTTGCCCATGGATACGGCTGTGCATCATCTTGCCAATGAATCGTACGCAAGTTATGCACTACGTTGCCGCTAGACAAAATCAAAATATTTTCATCCCGCAAGGGTCTTAATTGTTTAGCGAGCTCATAATGCTCGCGTGTCGACATAGATCCATCCAAGCTCAGCTGCACTACAGGAACATCCGCATTGGGATAGAGGTACTTGAGAACAGACCAAGCGCCATGATCAATACCCCACTCGTTTTCTTCCAGCACTACAGGAACATTCAATAACTCTTGAACCCGATCCGCTAAAGCAGGACTGCCTAATGCAGGATATTGAATATCAAACAGTGCTTGCGGAAACCCACCGAAGTCA
Organism: Polynucleobacter sp. AP-Titi-500A-B4; assembly: GCF_018688095.1. Classification (NCBI taxonomy): domain Bacteria; kingdom Pseudomonadati; phylum Pseudomonadota; class Betaproteobacteria; order Burkholderiales; family Burkholderiaceae; genus Polynucleobacter; species Polynucleobacter sp. AP-Titi-500A-B4. The sequence continues at coordinate 1,523,026 of NZ_CP061311.1, forward strand.
TGAATGGTTTTGGGTTTTTCCATCGCGGTAACCCAAGTACCTCGAGTTACCCAATGCGCTGAGATCACCAAAATGGCGTCTGGACGTTTGAGGGATTTTCCTAAAGATGCCCATGCAGCTGTAAAGCGGTTGGGCTCTAAGGCATACATCGGACTGCCATGGCCAGCAAATACAGCAGGTTGGCGACGGCTAGTCATTAAGACTGATTAACCGAATACGTAACCAGTATGAGCAGCCACCAATGCAAACAAAATCGCCAAGCTAGTTGCAGCAGCCAACATCACGATCAAAGTAATGATCTTTTTGTTAACTTCTTCTTTAGATTCGTTGTGCCATTCGTTCATGCTAAATCCTCTGTAAACACATTAATAATGCGTAATTATCCACTATCGACCGCGGCCAGCCTTGCGCATCATGCCTTTTCCGCCGCCAAAGCCAGCCTGAGGCCTACCAGCCGGTCCAGATGGGCCTTTTGGTGCTGGTGGGCGAGCTGGGGGCTTAGCTACTACAGGCTTTGCTGGGGTTTTGGGGTCTGTTTTCTTGTCATCAGTCACTTTTAGCTCCTATGGATATCATATTGCCATGATTACTGACTATTCTATCCAAGCCGTCGCTATTAATGCGATTCCCCTAATTTTTGCCATCACTATCCATGAGGCAGCCCACGGCTACGCAGCCCGTAAATTTGGGGATAACACCGCCTATATGCTGGGTCGGGTGAGTCTCAATCCCGCCAAACATATAGACCCCGTCGGAACTATCTTGATTCCATTGGTACTTCTTTTAACGGGATCCCCCTTTTTGGTTGGCTATGCCAAACCCGTACCAGTAAATTTTGGGCGCCTGCGCAACCCCAGAATTGACTCGATCTGGGTCGCCTTAGCAGGCCCAGGCTCAAACTTCTTCCAAGCCCTGATTTGGGCCATCTTGCTGATCCTACTGTTGGGTTTTGGCATGAATGAAAAGTTCTTTATCTCCATGGCCCAAGCCGGCATTACTTGGAACTTAGGTCTACTGGTTTTTAATCTTTTTCCGTTGCCGCCTTTAGATGGTGGGCGCATTCTGTCCAGCTTATTGCCTGCTCGCCAATCGATTGCCTTGGGCAAGCTAGAGCCTTGGGGCTTTTTTATTGTCCTGGGACTAGTCTTTACTGGAATTATCGGCAGCCTTTGGATGGACCCCTTGATGGCCTTTTTTAAGTGGGTTGTGTATCTATTCACCATCCCGGTGCAGATGATTTTCTAATGCCGCCGTCAAACAAAAGTCATCATTTGGGAGTATGCTGATTTCACAGAAGGCGGTCTTCATTAACAAAAAAATCTAAAGAGGTTCCCATGAAACTACACAAAATCATTTTAGCGAGCACAGCGGCAACTCTAGCCATTGGTGCTGGCGCCGCGATGGCGCAATTTCAAAAACCAGAAGATGCGATCAAGTATCGCCAAAGTGTTTTCACTGTGATGGCAAACTCATTTAGCAAAATTGGTGCAGTTGTTAAAGGTGAAGCACCTTACAACAAAGATGATGTTGCTAAGAATGCTGCAATTGTTGCAACTCTCTCTCCATTGCCATGGCAAGCATTTGGTCCTGGCACAGAAGGTGGTAAAGCACAATCTGATATTTGGTCTGATAACGCTAAGTTCAAGGCAGCTTCTGAAAAAATGCAATTAGCAGTGGTCGATCTCAACAAGGCAGCTCAGTCTGGCGACCTAGATAGCATTAAGAAAGCATTCGGTGCGGCAGGTGCAAGCTGCAAAGGTTGCCACGATGATTTCAGAAAAAAATAATCTGTTTATTTAGTAATGAAGTAACCAACCACCACGGCAATAGCACTTAAGATTATTAAGGCCAGCGCGCGTTGTAGGCCTCCATCCTTGGAGGGTTGACCCAAGTCAGAAGGCAAATATTTTGCTTCTTCGCTTGGGTCGATTTCTTTGTCGCCGCTCAGCATCGGCTTGATTAAGTCTTCGCCTTTGTATTTTCGATAAAACCAAATTGCAGCGATATGAATCGTAATCAAGGTATAGATTACGACTTGATTGCCTTCATGAATCTCAGACAAAAAGGAGACAACTACATTGGGTACATATTTAGCTAAGGGGCCCTGAAATGCAATCTCATCATCTACAAATAATCCCGTCAATACTTGAACACTTAAAACAAAGAGCAAAGCAAATACTGAGAGAGCGCCGATGGGGTTGTGTCCCAAAAAGCGCGGAGACCTTCCTTGAAGGTAGGCCAAAATCGCTGCACGATTAGGGAAGAAAGTGATAAAGCGAGCGTGCCTTGAGCCAACAAATCCCCAGACGATTCTAAAAATCAACAAGGTCAAAATGCTGTAGCCAAAGTAAGCATGCCACGCAATGGCATTGCCCCCCAAGTTGACACTAATCAGGCTGCCAACAATACAAAACACCAAGAACCAATGAAATAGGCGAATTGGCAAGTCCCAGACACGAATCGTTTTCTTCATACCTTAAGAATAAAGCAGAAACTCCCTTAAACTCACTAAAAATGAACCCCAGCAAAGCCTTTAAAACTCTATTGCTTTATCGCATTGGCGCGACGCTTAGCTACCAAATTACGATGGTGGCAGTTGGCTGGCATATCTACGAAATTACCAATAGCGTAGTTTCATTGGGTTTGATTGGTTTAGCCGAGCTGGTGCCCTACTTTCTGCTGGCACTCTATGCAGGTCATGCGGTGGATCATTACTCTCGCAAACTGATTGCTGCGATTGCCTGCGTCATTCATATTGGGGTGGCTTTATTTCTAACAGCGATTGCATTGGGCTGGCTAATGCCACCAGTCCCTTTGATTTACATCGCCATTGCCTTTATTGGAGCGGGCCGCGCCTTATTAAGACCTTCTTATACCGCCATCTTTGGACAAATTATTCCCAGAGAGTATTTGCCACGTTATACGGCATATGCATCTTCAGCATTTCAAATTTGCGTTGTCGCTGGCCCTGGCCTGGGCGGCCTGATGATTGGCTTTGCTGGACTAGAGTGGACTTATCTTCTCGCTGGGCTCAGTGGTGCTATAGGCCTATATGGCGTTACCTTCCTAAATGCACCACAAGAAAAAATCAGTCAACTCTCAGGGCATTTCTTCAAAAGTTTTTTAGAGGGCTTTGATTATGTTCGAAAGCATGAGCTCATTCTAGGCATCATGGCTTTAGATATGTTTGCCGTTTTGTTTGGCGGCGCCGTTTCTATCCTTCCTGCATTTGTTAAAGAAGTGTTAGATGCTGGGCCAGAAGCATTAGGCATTCTGCGTGCAGCACCAGCAGCGGGCGCAGTGATTACTGGCATCTATTTGGCTAAGCGGCCATTGCTAACTGATTCCGGTAAGCACTTATTTCTATCGGTAGCAGGATTTGGTGTGGCGATCATTGCTTTTGGTCTCTCTAGCCATCTGTGGGTTTGCGCATTCTTCTTGTTTATTTCGGGATGTTGCGACTCAGTGTCGGTGGTGATTCGGGGTAGCATCATGCAACTGACCACCCCAGATCACATGCGCGGCAGAATCAGCGCCATCAACGGAATCTTTATTGGCTCTTCGAATGAACTAGGCGCACTAGAGTCTGGAATAGCGGCTAGCATGCTGGGCTTAGTGCCCTCTATTGTGTTTGGTGGAGTCGCCACCATTGCAATCGTCTTGATCACCTATCGACTCGCACCTCATCTGAGTAAACTCCATCTCAAAGATATTTCTTAGAAATGGTTGCAGAGTTTAAAAACTATTTAATTTCTGGCAACTCTTTTTGGATAATCTTGAGACCTTCACGTAAGGCATCTTGATAGCGTTCGCGCTCAGCTTTAATTGACTCTTTTGTCCATGAATAAAAGCCTTCACCTGTCTTCATGCCAAATTTTCCACTCTCAACACGCTCACTCAAACACTTCGCAATCGTTTGTGAATTATTGAGTGATGGATAAATCGTTGCACCACCAGCAGCATGGATCTCTAGCCCTGCGTGATCCCGTTGCATAGCAGGGCCAGCAGCGATATAGCGGAAGCCGAAACCAAAGCGCACCGCCTTATCAATATCTTCCACAGTACAAATGCCTTCATCAACCATGGAGAACGCTTCACGCGATAAAGCATGCTGCAAACGATTTGCCAAGAATCCAGGTAAGTCTTTTTTCACTGTCACAGGCACCATACCGCATGCAGTCATCAATCGAGTCAGACTGTCGCCAACCATCGGCGATGTTTTTGCTCCGTAGACTACTTCAACACAAGGAATCAAATGTGCCGGCATAAAGAAATGTAAGCCAATCATGCGCGCAGCCGTTTTTAAGCCGTTGGCAATTTCGCTAATTGGAAAACTGGTGCTATTGCTAGCCAATACTGCCTCAGGCTTTGCATACTTTTCTAGCTTTGCAAATAGTTCACGCTTAATGTCTAAGCGCTCTGGCACGCACTCAATGACCAAATCGATATCAGCCCAATCTACTTCCTCCAGTGATCCTGCTACAGATAATAGGTGGATACGATTTTCATAACCTAACTCGGTCATGGTGTTCACAAAATAGTCCGGCAAAAGTGCACGACGCTCAGTCGTTGGTTCAACCACCTGAACAGCGCAACCGCCACGTGCGCAAACCGCGGCGACATCGGCGCCCATGGTACCGCCACCGACAACGACTACCTTGGTTTCTGCTGGGGTAAACAACATGACATATTCTCCTGGAGGGGAGGACTTTTTTTCGAAAATCCTCATACAATGGAAGCATTATTCCAATAAAAAATAGAGACAGACATGATCCCCGTCAATTCGGTGCTGCAGGTCGGCCATTTTCCTGAGATTATGCAGGCGGAAATCGATCGCCGCTTTACGCCGACCCGTCACCTTGATGTAAGCGCTCCCCCACCTGCCGGCAATTTTGAGGCGATCTTGGTCCGCTCCAATACGAAATTGCCCGAAGCTCTTGTGAAACAGATTCCGAGCATTAAATTGGTATCCACCTGCGGCGTGGGCTACGACAATCTCCCTTTGGCTTACCTGAAGGAAAAAGGGATCAAGGCTAGCAACACACCGGGCGTTCTAAATGATGCCGTCTGCGAACTGGCCATTGGGATGATGCTGGGTCTGATGCGGCGCCTTCCGGAGTCCCAGGAGCACGTTAAAAGCGGCGCCTGGTCTAAAGGCCTCTTTCAGTTAACCACCACTCTGGCAGGCAAACAGGTTGGTATTGCGGGCATGGGCCGTATTGGTCAGGACCTTGCCAAGCGTCTAGAACCGTTTAAGGTCGAGATTGCTTACTCAGGCCCAAACCCTAAGCCCGTCCCTTACACCTATTACAAAGAAATCAAAGACTTGGCGGAAGCCTGCGATGTTTTATTTCTGGCTTGTCCGGCCACCCCAGATACAGATAACTTGGTTGATACGTCCGTATTAAAAGCGTTAGGGCCTTCGTCCTTCCTTATTAATATCGCTCGCGGTAGCGTTGTTAACGAATCCGATCTTTTATATGCGCTGCAGCATAAACAAATTGCTGGGGCAGCCCTAGACGTGTTCAATAATGAACCCAATCCAAATCCTGCCTTTCTGAAGCTAGATAATGTTTTACTAACACCCCATATTGGAAGTGCTACCTTGGAAACGCGGATAGCCATGACAAATTTAGCCGTAGATAATTTAGAAGCTTTCTTTAAACAACAACCACTTCTTACTGAAGTTCATTATTAAAACGGAGTCAGCATGACCATCTCTTTGCATCCATCCACCCTGCCAGCTGTGCTTTCACCAGTCTTAACACCTTTTAAAGCAGACGGACATCCTGATGCCCAAAAATTACTGAAGCAATGTAAATGGCTAGAGTCCAATGGTGTAGGTCAAGCGATCTTTGGCACCAACTCCGAAGCAAACTCCATGTCTGCCACTCAAAAGATGAATACGCTGACTGCATTGATTGAGGGTGGCTTAAACCCTGAACACATGATGCCGGGTACTGGGTCTACTTCGATCGAGAGTACTTATCGGATGACTGCCCATGCCTTAAGCCATAAATGCGCAGGCGTATTAATGTTGCCGCCCTTCTACTACAAAGACATTACCGATGATGGATTGTTTGCCTACTTTTCCGAAGTGATTCAAAAGATGGGTAGCTCCGCACTGCAAATTTACATTTACAACATTCCGCCAGTAACAAAAATTAACTTAAGCCTGTCATTGCTTGAGCGCCTGGCAAAAGAATATCCAAAGACTATCGTTGGTATGAAAGATAGTTCGGGTGATTGGGCCTATACAGAGTCTGTGATTAAGCTCTTAGCTCCATCAGGCTTCCGCGTATATGCGGGTAGCGAAGTTTTCTTGATGCGTACATTACGTGCCGGCGGTGTTGGTTGTATCTCTGCTACAGCAAACGTCAACCCACATGCCATTGCAGATCTTGCTGCCCATTGGAGAGAATCCAATGCTGACGAACGTCAAGCAGAGCTAGATAAAGTGCGTAGCGTCTTTGCTAAATATCAAATGATTGCGGGTATGAAAACAGCCGTGGCACATTACAGCAACGATCCAGAGTGGCTCCGTGTACGTCCACCACTCATGCAGTTAACAGCCGATCAACAAGCTCAGCTTCTCAGCGAGTTAAAGCAAATTAACTTCAGCATGCCAGGCCTTTAATCCATTTAGATAAGACCAATAGGAGACAACCATGAAATTATTAAAAATCATTGCGTTATCACTCAGTTTTTTATGGGCTAACGCTTACGCACAAAATATTTCGATTGCAACTGGTGGTACAGGTGGCGTTTACTACCCAATGGGTGGTGGTCTGGCTGCCATGCTTTCCAGTAAAGTGCCAGGAATGTCAGCAACAGCCGAAGTCACGGGCGGTTCTGTAGATAACTTAAAGCTAGTTGGTACCGGCAAACCTTATGTTGCCTTCTCAATGGCTGATGCAGCCAAAGACGCTTCCGTTGGTGAAGATAAATTCAAAGATAAGCCAGTAGATTTGCGGACCTTACTCATCCTGTATCCAAACCTCATGCACGTTGCCACAGTAGAATCTACCGGCATTAAATCAATGAAAGATTTAAAAGGCAAGCGTGTTAGTACAGGCGCACCCGGAAGCGCTACGGAAGTGATGGCCTTCCGCTTACTAGAGGCTGCAGGTCTAGATAAAGATAAGGATGTAAAACGCGAGCGCTTGAGTGTTGCCGAATCTGTCAACGCAGTAAAAGATCGAAAGATTGATGCTTTCTTCTGGGTCGGCGGTCTTCCTACTGCAGCCGTGACTGATTTAGCCAATAGCCCAGGCATGAAAATTGTGATGGTAGATACGGCTGCTGAAGTTCCTGCTATGAATAAAAAATATGGCAATCTTTACTTCCCAGCCGTAATCACTAAACAAACCTATAGTGGTATGGCAAAAGATAACAATGTTGCAGCAGTTGCAAATCTACTAGTTGTAAACTCATCTATGCCTGATGCAGAGGCATATAAGATCGTCAAAGCTATTTTTGATAATCAACTTGAGTTAGTCCGTTCACATGCGGAGTTCAGAAACATCAAATTAGAAACTCAAAAATCTAATGCAACACCCATTGCCTATCATCCAGGCGCCTTAAAGTACCTAAAAGAAAAAGGTGTCAAGGTAAACTAAGCCATCTCGGGGTGAGTTAATCTCACCCCTTCTGCTTTTAAGTAGTGCATCAATATCAAAATAGGTAGAAGCATGAATCAGAACGTCATCGATAATGAAACCCAAGAAAAATTAGACGCCTTTATTAAGCAAGAGGAAGGTGACTCTAATGACTACAAGGGCTTATTAGCCAAGTTCATTACCCTCGTAGCTGTAGGCATGTCTTTGTTTCATCTCTACGCCGCCTATTCTATTGTTCCCACTCAGCAGTTACGCGTCATTCACGTTGCCTTAGTATTGTTTCTGGTGTTCTTAAGTTTTCCGATTGCAGCTCGCTTTAAAAATAAGTTAATGTTTTGGGATGTTTTATTTGCTATAGGCTCAGTTGCCATCGCTTATTACATCTTGAGTGGCGGCGATGACTTTATGGATCGCAATACCGCACCCAACCCAACCGATGTCATGATTGGTATTGGCCTCATTCTGCTGATTCTGGAGAGTGTGCGCAGAACCAATGGCATGGTCTTAGTGAGCGTCACCGTCTTATTCCTGCTCTACGCTTTGTTTGGTAATTATTTGCCAGCGCCATGGACGCATAAGGGTTATGGTTTAGATCGCCTCGTTGGTTATATGTATATGAGCCTAGAGGGCATCTATGGAACAGCGGTCGATGTATCCGCAACCCTGATTATTCTCTTTACGATTTTTGGCGCCTTCTTGCAATTTACTGGTGCCGGTAAATTCTTTATTGACTTCTCTTTTGCTGCCATGGGCGGTAAATCCTCTGGCGTAGGCAGAACGATTGTTCTTTCTTCCTTTTTAATGGGTGGGCCATCAGGCTCTGGTGTTGCCACTACCGTTACCGTAGGCTCTGTCGCAGCACCTATGCTCGATAAGGTGGGTTACGAAAAAAATGCTGCTGGCGGACTGCTGGCTGCTGGCGGTCTTGGCGCTATCATCTCGCCGCCAGTTTTAGGCGCCGCTGCCTTTTTGATTGCAGACTTCCTCAAGATCTCGTATTTAGATGTCTTACTAATGGCAACCATTCCAACCATTCTGTTTTATCTCGGTTTGTTTGTGATGGTCGAGATTGATGTTCGTAAATATGGCATGAAGAACATTCACTTTGAATCCGCTGAATCTGCATGGAGTCTCACCAAAAAATATTGGTTTCATTTCTTCTCGCTGATTTCGATTGTCGTATTTATGATGTTCGGTTTCTCGCCAGTCATGTCGGTATTCTGGGCCACTGTCGTATCCGCCTTCTCCAGTATGTTGCGTGAAGATACGGCCATCATTCCCTGGGCTTGGTTTAAAGGCAAGGAACCGATTCTTTCTGGGCTTTATAACTCCAACCTAACTAAAGCCCTGGCTTCAGGCTCCACTGGTGTATTAGCCATTGCAGCTACCTGTGCTGGCGCCGGCCTAATTGTGGGCACAGTGACTTTAACTGGTCTAGGCCTTAAATTTAGCTCGATCGTGATTCAGTATGCGGGCGGCTCTTTATTGCTCACGGCAATCTTCACAGCCTTAATTGTTTGGATTGTGGGTCTCGCTGTTCCAGTAACTGCCTCTTATATTATTTGCGCAGTGATTGCAGCTCCAGCTTTAATCAATTTGGGTGTTCCAGCATTTGCAGCCCATATGTTCATCTTCTATTACGCAGTTCTATCTGAAGTATCCCCTCCAACTGCATTGTCACCATTTGCTGCTGCTGCGATTTGCAAGGGCAATCCATATAAGACAACCTTACAAACTTGGAAATATGTTGCTCCAGCCATCTTGGTGCCGTTCATGTTTGTTTTGGATAAATCTGGTGTGAGCTTGCTCTTGATGGGTTCTAGCAGCGCTCTTGAGCAAGCAGACTGGATGCAGATTGCTTGGATCTCCTTTACTGCAGTTGTTGGCATCATTTGTTTAGCGGGTGGCTTGCAAGGCTGGTTTATTGAGAAAACCAAATCCTTTGAACGCATCATCATGGTGATCTCTGGTGTGGCTCTAGCTTATCCATCTACCGAGGCCGATCTCATTGGCTTTATTGGCTTTGGCTTAGTCTTAGTGACTCAAATGATGACTCACTACAAGCTCAATCGAAAGTCGACCTAAGACTTTCCAAATCAAGCTGGTAAGTCTCAATAAATAAAGCCCGCAGTTGCGGGCTTTATTTTTAATAAGAACATTTTCACTTAGGCAATTTTGGTCCAAGGTGTTTTGCCTGCATATTTCTTTATGGCAGCTTCATCGAACTCAAAGCCCAATCCTGGGGTCTTATGCAAAATCAAATCGCCATTCTTAAAGGTTAATTGCTTGTTAATTAATCTACGGAAGTTAAGCACTTGATCATCTAAGAAAAATTCTACAAAGCGGGCATTCGGGGTTGCCGCTACTAGGGGAGCATGTAAATCATGCATCCAGTGTGGGCAAACAATAATACCCTTAGCATCCGCATAAGCAGAGATACGGCGCCACTCCGTAATACCGCCACATACCGCAGCATCCGATTGCAAGATTGCTGCGCCACCGGCATCAATTAATTCTCTAAACCGCCAACGACCCGCCTCCATCTCACCCGTAGCAACGTTGATCTTTGTTTGACGCGCCAAGGCAGCATGCAAATCTATTGCATCAGGAGAAAAAGGTTCTTCAATCCAGTACGGGTTGTACGCCTCAAAGCGTCTGACATACTCGAGCGCCGTAGGTAAATCGCGCCAGGCATTATTTGCATCCAGCGTCAAAAGGATGTCATCACCAATAGCTTTGCGGGCAGCATTAACTCGCGCCTCTTCTTCTGCAGGAGACAAGCGCCCTACTTTCATCTTGACCGCCTTAAAGCCCTGCTTGACATAGGACTCCATCTCCTTACCAAGTTTGGCAGGAGTTTTACCTTCCAAATAATAGCCACCGCTAGCATAAGCTGGCACACGATCGTCAACTACTGAACCAAGATAGTGATGCAAAGGTAAACCTGCAGCGCGCGCGTTGAGATCCCAAAGCGCCGTATCCAAAATTGAGATGCCTCGCATCACAGCGCCAGTACGCCCTTGCAAAATGGATTCGTTATACATATCCATCCAAAGACCTTCACTACGATGGCTATTTTGGCCAATGAGCTTTGGTGCAAGCAATTGCTCAACGGCAATTTTGGCGATATCACCACCAGCGCTGCCGACGTAGCAAAAGCCAATTCCCTCATTACCATCCTTACCGCGGACTTTAACCAAGCAATAGTGACGTTCTGATACGGTACGGGTTGAAAAAGAAGTGACCTTATCCAAAGGTACAGCTACTGAAGCGACTTGCACAGATTCGATGATCGGCATCTGAACTCCTTAATGAAAAAAATATTGTATCTAGTAATGAAATACTGGGTTTGCGCCTTTTGTAGGGTTAATTTATTGCAGTACAACATAATTATCTGGGGTATAGGTCACATTATTAGATAATTACCAAGTGAATAGAAAAGCAACTTCTTCCAACCAGCTCACAAAAGGGATGCTCCTACTGGGATGTGGGTTGCTCAGCCTGCTGATCGGGTTGAGTTCTGGAGCTCAAGCACAGACCACTCAGACTCAAAAGCCCAATCAAAGTCGCACCAAAGTCTACGTGCAGAACTCCAAGCAAGTAGGGTTTAAGGACAAATCTGCAGGGGCTGGGTCGAAGACCAATGGCATGAGTCTGAACCCATCACTCTTTCAGAAAAAGGATCCGAGCGAGCTCATGCTGGATAGTGATGCCAACTTGGACTATCGGGTGATGCAAGGCTGTCTGCGACGGAATTTTAATGAGGACAATCTACCCTCTAGTGTTGGTATCGATAACCGCCAGTTTTCTGACTTCTTCAAAAACCAGACCAAGGGATTTTTTGACAAGATGCGAGGGGAATGTATTCCTTATGCCGTTGCATTCACTACACGTAATCGTTTTGACTCACTGAGCATCATGAATGGTCCCATTCAAGACAGTAAAACAGAAGTGTGGACATTTACACCTTCAGCCTTTGGTGGATTCTTAGTGCAGCAAGATCTTCTTAGGAATGAGTCTAAAAATCTCACAGAAATTCGCGTGCCCTTAAAAGAAGTTTTATATGATCCACGCAAATTGGGTGACAAGCTCCCAGTGGAATTAGTCTGGGAACTGAATTCCATCATCAAACAAATTTATCCTGAAGACAATAACTCTCTTGAAAACACCAATAGCATCGTTAGGCTCATTGTTGACTTTGGTGACCGAGAAAGATGGGCACAAATTTGGGCAGTAGAGATCATCGACCCAGCTAATAAAGAAGTATTTGCTAGCGCATTTTGGGTCGAACGGAACGATATTCCAGGTGGCTTCTTCACCGGTGGTGGAGAGTCCCTTGAGCGCTCCTTCTGGACCAACCCATTAAGCTATCGACGTATCTCACGTGGCGTGGGCATGGTACGAGCCGGTGCTCCTAAGCGCCCAAAAAATAATGCAGCCGTGACTCAACCCGTACAAGCCAAACAACGTTACCGCGCTCATATGGGGATTGATTATGCTGCGCCAGTAGGCACGCCCATCTTTAGTGTAGCCAATGGCAGAGTGGTACACCTTGGCTATAGCGGCGCATTTGGTAATTTGATTGTGCTTGAGCATCCAGGCAGTTATCACACTTACTACGCTCATCTAAGTGCCTACAATCCCGAACTTGAAGTTGGCAATGAAGTGCGTCGTGGCCTTGAAATTGGTTATGTTGGATCGACTGGTCGCTCTACTGGACCCCATCTCCATTTCGAACTCAGAAAAGATGGCATCTACGTCGATCCCTATGCAGCCAAAACACAACTTGACCTATGGTCAATGCGAGATAACGAGAGTGGCCAGCTCACAAGAGAAATTTTGCTACTCGGTAGCCCACTAAGTCAGCAATATAAATAATGACAAACCGTCATAAATAAATAGGGTCCGATTGGACCCTATGTTTTTTGCAACACTCAAAATAATTTATCCGAGCACGAGTACCGGAAGCTTAGAGTGCACGATAACCTCATGTGTTTCGCTACCCAACAAAACACTTTTGATGCCAGTGCGTTTATGGGAAGCCATCACGATGACATCGGCTTTTGCCTTTTTAGCGCCATCCAAAATACCTTCAGCAAGATTTGTATTGGAAATATGCATAGATTTTGCTTTGATGCTGGCGCCAAGAGCAGTAGCCGCTTTTTTAAAGACGTCTTTTGCATAGGCTTCACAAACACTTTTATGTTCTTTTGCAGACACCCCGTAACCCATCGTACTGTCGGAATACACTAAAGGAGGCAAGGGATCGGAAACGTATACCAAAGTCACAGCAGCGCCGTCCGCCTTAGCAAGTTCAGCGACTTTTTTTAAAGACTTTTTACTGACATCTGAACCGTCAACCGGCACCAATAAATGCTTAAACATATTTACCCCCTTTAAATTGAACTACTTATCTACTCTTTCCATCATAATGCTTATTATTGACCCATCAAAGCTCAAAGGGGAACTGAATTGCTCAAGTATTTAGGAATTTACTTCACGTTTTTCATCACCCTTATTGCGGTGGATTTGATCTGGCTCTTGGGAATAGCAAAAAACCTCTATCGAGAGGAAATGGGCGATTTAATGGCCAGCGAACCTAAGCTCATTGCAGGCTTAGCGTTTTACCTTCTGTATGCCCTGGGAGTTTGTATTTTTGTCGTTGCGCCTGCTCTATCAAAACAGTCCCTCATTTATGCACTGCAATACGGTGCGCTATTTGGCTTCTTTTGCTACATGACTTACGACCTCACCAATCTAGCAATCATTCGCGACTTTCCAACTAGACTGGCATTTATTGATATTGCCTGGGGGTCAGTTGTGACAGCGTTTTCTGCAGGAATGACCTACTGGGTAGGTAATCGAATTTCTTAAGCAGATAATGTTTTTTCATCCGAAAATTCTTGACTCCTTTAAGGGCTATAACAGCACCCTATTTACCAAGGACGTCTTAGCAGGTCTTACTGTCGGAGTTGTCGCACTCCCCTTAGCAATGGCCTTTGCAATTGCCAGTGGATTAAAACCCGAGGCTGGTATTTTCACTGCCATTATTGCCGGGGGCTTGATTTCTCTATTGGGTGGAAGTCGCGTTCAAATCGGTGGCCCCGCTGGTGCATTTATTGTCATTGTGTACGGCATTGTGGAGCGTTATGGCGTACCTAATTTATTGCTTGCTACTGCGATGTCTGGTGTGTTTCTGTTGCTGATGGGAGCGTTCAGACTTGGAACGCTGGTGAGATTTATTCCAATCGCTGTCATCATCGGATTTACCAATGGTATTGCAGTATTAATTGGCCTGTCACAAATTAAGGATTTCTTTGGCCTAACGATTGAGAAAATGCCTGCTCAATTTTTTCAGGCGGTACAAGCTTTATATAACGCAGCAGATACAGTCAATCCTGCGGCACTCAGTTTGGCCTGTGGAAGTTTGGCCATCATTATTGCCTGGAAAATGCTTCGGAAGCATTTGGGTTGGCTTAGTCACCTGCCAGGTACGGTGATAGCCATGGTTCTAGCCACCATTATCACTGCACTCTTGAACTTACCAGTTGACACGATAGGTAGTCGATTCGGTGGAATCCCGTCTAGCTTGCCGCATTTTGAATGGATTCCTATTGGCTTAGGTACAGCCCAATTTATGGTGATCCCTGCCCTAACTTTAGCCTTATTGGGTGCTATTGAATCTTTACTCTGCGCCCGCATTGCGGATGGCTTAACGCATCAACGTCATGATTCAAATCAAGAACTTATGGCGCAAGGCGTTGCCAACCTAGTAACGCCATTTTTTGGCGGCATGCCTGCAACAGGTACGATTGCCCGTACTGTCACCAACATCGAAAGTGGCGGTACAACCCCGCTATCAGGCATAGTTCACGCCATCACTTTATTGTTAGTAGTTTTATTTGCAGCACCCCTAGCAAAAGATATTCCTTTGGCTAGTTTGGCTGCAATCTTGATGTATGTAGCCTGGAATATGGGTGAGTGGAAAAAGTTTATCGATTTAAAGCAATTCCGTTTGCCCTACCAACTCACCATCATGAGCGTATTTTTACTCACAGTCATCTTAGATCTCACCATCGCGGTACAGGTAGGCCTACTCTTTGCCTTTATCACCTTTATCTACCGCATCTCCAGCCTATCTCGCTGTGAGTTAGCTGATAGTGAGCACTTTCCGCAACTAGAAAATCAACAAGGCCGGATTGATGCCTACCGAATTTATGGTGCCATCTTTTTTGGCGCGGTAAAGCTGCTAGAAAAGATTGAAGAAAAGTTACCTTCTCAAGTTTTATTAATTGACTTGAAAAATGTAATTTACGTAGACACCTCTGGAATGGAAACGATTGCAGAATTGGCTCATCTATGCAAAATCCGTAATATCAAACTCATCATTTGCGGTTTAGATCATCAGCCTTATGAGATGGCACAACGCAGTGGATTCTTGCAAAGCCTGCCCCCAGATTGCCTATACCCAGATTTGCTCTCTGGCATTGCTGCTACAACTGGGCACTAAGAAATACAGAAGCCGCCTTTTAGCAAAGCTTCTGGCAAGACCCAAGCACGATATAAACCAAATCCGCCTGCGGTAAAAAGCAGCAACACTGCCAAGTAGCGCACCCATTGGTATTGCCCAAACTGTGTCAAGGCAGCCGAGAATTTAGAAATCAACAACAAGTTCGGCAAGGTACCCAAACCAAATGCCAGCATTAATGCAGCGCCTGTGAAAACATCTCCAGATAAAAAAGCCAAAGGCAATACGCTGTACACCAAACCACAGGGCACCAAACCCCAAAGCATGCCACTAAACCAACGTGATGGTCCGCTAGCAAAACGGCCTAAATATTTAGCCCAATAACTAGCGATTTGAGTATTCAACCATCTACCGCCGATTCGCCCCTCTGATTTACCTAAACCCAATAAACGAAAGCCCATGTAAATCAAGAGCAAAGAAGTCAAAATAAAAAGTGATCTTTGAATGGGCAGTAAATTCTGTTGCCAAACAACTACTCCTATCCAAGCCGCCAAAGCGCCCAATAAAACATATGTTGTGACACGACCCAAATGCATGACAAGCTGAAGGTAAAAGAGCTCTGATTTGGCTCTTAATGGGCTCTCTAAGGTGCTGGGACGCTCTATGGCAGCTGCGATGCCACCACACATCAAAGCGCAATGCCAGCCGCTCACCAGAGCACCTAGGAAGACTGCTAAAAGAAGACTGGTGGTTAGCATTTCTTGAGTAAAGAATGAGGGAAAGTGCTGATTTTCATACTTATAGAATAAACTGCTTGATAATTAGTACCAAGATGAATTACAAGCCAACCGACACTCCTACCAGCAAATGCTCAGTCTGCGTACTAGGGCAATTTTGTCTACCAGTTGGCCTAAACGCCAGTGATATTACTAGAGTAGACACCCTGGTGAAAGAACGGGTGCACCTACAAAAAGGGGAAAGTCTGTATCGCCATGGCGATCCTCTTAGCTCTGTCTACAGCGTTCGCTTTGGTACCTTTAAAACAGAATACTGCCTCCAAGATGGTCGCCAGCAAGTAATTGGCTTTCATCTACCGGGGGAAATCCTTGGCTTAGATGGTATTGGGGAAGGCCACTATCAATCAGATGCGATCGCCCTAGAAGAAAGTGAAGTCTGCATCATTCGCTATGATGCCTTTGAAGATCTCGCACGTCAGATTCCGGTTCTGCAAAATCAGTTTCATAAGATCATGAGCCGTGAGCTCACACAAGATCAACGCCATCTACTGTCGCTAGGGACCATGCGTGCTGAAGAAAGATTGGCAGCATTCTTGCTAAGTCTTTCACAACGCTTAGCTGCACGCGGTTATCTCAATCATGAATTTGATCTACGCATGAGTCGCGTTGAGATTGGCAGCTACCTTGGAATTCAGATTGAAACAGTGAGCCGTATGCTTTCACGCTTTGCAGAATCCGGCCTGATTCAAATTAAGCAGCGCCATATTAAGTTAATTGATATGGATGGTTTGTATGAGTTAGCAGGCATTCCCAACCCAGATAGATCTGCCTGCCTCAGCACTGATATTCCAATCAAACACGCTTAAAACTACAAAAGGCCGCGGTCGATTTCTTTACCTTCTGGCGCCTCGATGCCAGGCAAAATATAGGCCGTCAATGCACTTGAGACTGCACAGAAAGTCCAAATCGCAAAAAATCCAATGGTGTAAATCCCTTCATCAGAGATTTCTGGATGATGCCCAAAAAATAACAGGTCTTGTGGGTGTATCACAGTAAATAACAAGCCTTCTGCCATACCGGCTACTAAGAAGGAGGGCCATAAGATCCAGATGAGCAGACGGTATTTCATTTTTGAGCCTGCGGATCTTTCAACTGCTCTACTTTCAGACCCTGTTTCACTACGCCATCTCGCAGAGGCTTATCCACATGCATATTTAATGCTAACCAAATAGTAATGATGCAGCCAATCATTGCAACGGCTGGACCACTAATGAGTAGCCAAGGCCATAACTGCTTCCACCAAGGTTTGATAGTTTGCTGTTTAGTCATCTGCATCCTCTCCATCTTTTACTCGCTGGCTTAACGGGGAATAATAAAGGTTGATTTCTCATCGCGCTTTCTGGTGATCACTTCATTTCCAGAGAGTTCCTGAGCAATCACATCAAAATGAATCGGGTAGTTCCCTGGCTGATTAATGCCAATTTCAGTACTCACTTTAATCGGTATTAATAAGTTACTTGCAGGACCTACTTCAATTTCAGAAACGACTTGCCCCTGTGAGTTCAGAATCTTTAGCTCTTCTAAACCACTGGCAGTAAGTTCAACCTTCATCTTATGTTCAGAAGCATTCATAACTTGAATGCGATAAATATTCTCAATTCGAACACCCTCAACCTCGCGAGCCAGAGCACCACGATCCCGCATGACATCGACACGCAATGGATTACGAGTTGCCAAAGATATCAAGAAAGCGGCCGCAAGCACAGTAATGAAGGCTGTATAAATCAATACTCGAGGACGTAGGATGTGGCGAATGGCGCTTTGATTGGATTCACGATCCTCAACTGCACGTTCTGTCGTGTAACGAATCAATCCTTTTGGATAATCCACCTTCTCCATCACCTGATCGCAAGCATCAATACAAGCGCCACACCCAATGCACATATACTGCATGCCATCACGAATATCAATGCCCGTAGGGCAGACCTGCACGCAAATACTGCAATCAACGCAATCACCTAATCCCAATGAACTGTGATCGACGGACTTACTGCGGCTACCTCTTGGCTCACCTCGCACTTTGTCATAGGTAACTAAGAATGTATCTTTATCCACCATCACGCTTTGAAAGCGCGCATAAGGACACATGTATTTGCAAACCTGCTCACGCATAAAACCTGCATTACCCCAAGTAGCAAAGCTATAAAAGCAAAGCCAGAAGGTTTGCCATGGCCCAAGGGATAGATGAATCAGCGCTGAACCTAAAGTTGTGATTGGCGTGAAATACCCAATAAAAGTAAAGCCCGTCCAGAATGCAATCAATAGCCAAAGGAAGTGTTTGGTGATCTTGAGACGCCACTTACGAATACTCCATGGCCACTCTTCACCATCTAAACGAATTCGTGCAAAACGATCCCCTTCAACCTTGCGCTCGATCCACATAAAGATCTCGGTATAAACCGTTTGTGGGCAGGCATATCCACAAAAGAGGCGTCCTGCTACAGCAGTAAAGAGAAATAGCGCTAAGGCTGAAAGAATGAGTAGCAGCGTGAGATAGATCACGTCCTGCGGCCAGAGCACAAGACCGAAAATGTAAAACTTACGTTGTATTAAATCAAAGAGAACCGCTTGACGACCATTCCAACTAACCCATGGCAAACCATAGAACAGTAGCTGAGTGGCAAAAACGAGAATTAATCGCCAGCGGGCAAAGAGTCCTGAGACTGAGCGCGGGTGAATCTTTCGCCGGACCTCGTAAAGAGATTCCTCGATAACCTCTATCGGAACAGGTTTCCCACCCGGCGTATTGCTTGGCACTGCTTACTTAGCTGCTGCGGGTTGCTTGTTATTAGACAAGCCCCAAACATAAGCGGTTAATAACTGAATCTTCTCAGGACTTAACACTTTGTCTTGAGCAGGCATCATTGCCATGCGACCTTTGGTCACCGTCTCGATGACGGTTGCTTCAGAGCCTCCATACAGCCAAGTTTTATCAGTCAAGTTCGGTGCACCAAGCACGATGTTGCCCTTACCATCGGGACCATGACATGCGGCACAATTTGATTTGAAGACTTCTGCACCACGAGCCACTTTAAGATCGTCAGCTGGCAAGCCAGACAAGCTACGAACATAATTCGCAACATCCACAATTTGCTTACTATCTAATTGTGGGAATGGAGGCATCACACCGCCACGACCATTGACGATAGTTGTTTTGATATTCTCTGGTGAACCGCCATATAGCCAGTCACCATCCGTTAAATTCGGGAAGCCTTTTGCACCACCAGCATCAGAGCCATGACATTGTGCGCAAGAATTTAAGAATAAACGTTGACCCATTTCACGGGCTTTAGGATCAGCAGCAACCTGCTCAATATCCATCTTCACGTATTTGGCGTAGACAGGCTTCAACTCATCATTAGCCGTGGTCATGGATTGCATTAATGCACCATCAGTACTGTATCCCAAGATACCTGGATATGAACCTAACCCTGGATAAAGAACCAAATAAACCAAAGCAAAAATACAAGAGAGTAAGAACATCCACATCCACCAACGAGGCAGTGGATTATTCAACTCGCGCAAGTCATCATCCCAAACATGACCAGTATCAGCAACCGCACCATCGGGTGTATGGATAACCTTAGCCTTGCGTTGAGAAAATAATAACCAGACGCACCAAACAATGCCGACCAATGTTACTAAGGCGATGTAGGCACTCCAACCAGCACCAAGAAAGTCACTCATGATTTATCCTTACTGAATTCATCGGGTAGATCGAACGGGAGTTCGGCGGATTCTTGATTGGCTGGCTGTCTTTTTGCAGACCAAGCCCACCAAACGATTCCTAAAAAAACTACCAAACCAAGCACGGTAGAAATTGCTGAGAGGTAGGGTGCGATATTTTGCATAGTTTCTCAGTCGCTAAGCCTTACTTAGCAACCACCTCATCAACAATGATGTATCTACGATTAATACCAAGACCTTGAAGATAGGCAACTAATGCATCCATTTCCGTTTTGCCTTCTAACTCTTTTGGTGCATTTGCAATATCCTCATCAGTGTAAGGAACACCTAAACGACGCATTGCAACCATATGCGATTGAATAGTGCTTGCATCGGCAGCATTCTTATTCAAATATGGATATGCAGGCATATTGGACTCAGGCACTACATCACGGGGATTGTTTAGGTGAATCTGATGCCATGCATCTGAGTAACGACCTCCTACACGAGCCAAATCCGGGCCAGTACGCTTGCTGCCCCAAAGGAATGGATGGTCATATACAGACTCACCTGCCAAAGAGTAAGGACCATAACGCTCCACTTCGGAACGTAGCGTACGAATCTGTTGTGAATGACAACCCAAGCAACCTTCACGCTGATAGATATCGCGACCAGCTAAGCGAAGCGCTGAGTAAGGCACTACTCCTGGGCTAGGCTCAGTTGTAGAGTGCTGGAAAAACAAAGGTACGATCTGCACCAAGCCTGCAATCGAAATTGCAGCAATGGTAGCAATAATCAACCAACCAGCATTGCGCTCAAGTGTTTCGTGGGAGAAAAATCGACGTTGTTCTGACATGTTCTTTTCCTTAATGAGCGGCGATCGACGCTTGTGGAATAGGAGCGTCTACGAATTTTTTGTTAATCACTGTTTTATAGACGTTGAAAGCCATCAACAACATACCGCCTAAATAGCATAGGCCGCCCAATAAACGAATGACATAGAAAGGATAGGTAGCTTTTACTGACTCCACGAAACTGTAAGTCAACGTACCATCCGGTTCGAATGCTCTCCACATCAAACCTTGCATTACCCCAGCAATCCACATGGCGGCGATATAAATCACTACACCAATAGTTGCAATCCAGAAATGCAATTCAATTAATTTAGTGCTGTACATATCTCTTTGACCCACTAAACGTGGAATCAGGTAGTACAAAGAACCAATGGTAATCATCGCAACCCAGCCCAATGCGCCTGAGTGAACGTGCCCAATAGTCCAGTCTGTATAGTGAGACAAGCTGTTCACAGCCTTAATGGACATCATGGAGCCTTCAAAAGTAGACATGCCGTAAAAAGACAATGCCACCACTAAAAACTTCAAGATTGGATCGCGCCGTAATTTATGCCATGCGCCAGATAAAGTCATGATGCCGTTGATCATGCCGCCCCATGAAGGCGCTAATAAGATCAATGAGAAAACCATGCCCAAGGACTGGGTCCAGTCAGGCAATGAA
The DNA here is from genome assembly GCF_018688095.1 of Polynucleobacter sp. AP-Titi-500A-B4. Classification (NCBI taxonomy): domain Bacteria; kingdom Pseudomonadati; phylum Pseudomonadota; class Betaproteobacteria; order Burkholderiales; family Burkholderiaceae; genus Polynucleobacter; species Polynucleobacter sp. AP-Titi-500A-B4. Next base: position 1,544,091 of record NZ_CP061311.1, read on the forward strand.
GTGTGTTGCAAGTGGTGAGGGCCTGCCCACATATATGTGAAGTTCAAGGCCCAAAAGTGAACAATCGACAAACGATAAGAGTAGATTGGACGCTCAGCCTGTTTTGGAATGAAGTAATACATCATGCCTAAGAAGCTAGTGGTCAAGAAGAAGCCCACTGCATTATGTCCATACCACCACTGAATCATCGCATCTTGCGCACCAGAATACGCGGAGTAAGACTTGAAGAGACTCGCTGGCATTTCAATATTGTTCACGATGTGCAGAACTGCAATCGTCAAAATATAAGCTCCAAAGAACCAATTAGAAACGTAGATGTGTTTTGTTTTGCGCTTGATCACAGTGCCGAAGAAAACAATTGCATAGGCAACCCAGACAACGGTGATCAATAAATCGATAGGCCACTCTAGCTCTGCATACTCTTTAGAAGTTGTAATGCCCAATGGCAAAGTGATCGCAGCGGAAACAATCACCGCTTGCCAACCCCAGAAAGTGAATGCCGCTAACTTGTCACAGAACAGTCTTACCTGGCAGGTTCTTTGGACAATGTAATAAGACGTTGCAAATAAGGCTGAACCGCCAAAGGCAAAAATCACTGCATTGGTATGTAATGGACGTAAACGACCATAGCTCAGCCAAGGAATATTAAAAGTGATTTCAGGCCAAATTAACTGCGCTGCGAGGATAACCCCGACGAGCATGCCGACGATTCCCCAAAGTACAGTAACGATGGCAAATTGGCTGACTACCTTGTAATTGAAGGTATCTTGATTACCCCCCACGGTAAGTCCCATGGTTTCTCCTTTTTTGTGACCAAACAGCGACATAATCCAAATAGACTGAATGGATTATCGAATTGGGATCTAAAGGGGGTTTTGATCTATATCAAAAAGGTAGGGGCAAAATTAAAGCCCGCTAAAAAGATAAACCTTAAGACTAGAAAGGGCTATTAAATATATGGCTAATTTTGAGAGTGTTCACTAACTTTTTTTGGCGCTGGAGCATCATCATCCATCAAAATGGACTCACCTGGACCATTCAAATCATCGAACTGACCACTTTTAACTGACCAGTGCAAAATCCACGCCAATAGGCCTACCAAAAGCAGTGATAGTGGAATCAAAATATAAAGACTTTCCATCCCTATAGTCTAAGCTTTTCGTAAACGCCAAGCATTTAAGGTCACAGCAAGTGAAGAAAGCGACATTCCAATGCCGGCCACCCAAGGATTGACTAAACCCATCATTGCCGCAGGAATTGCTATCAAGTTGTAAACCAACGCCCATAATAAATTTTCCTTAATGATGGCCTGCGTCTTATCTGCCAAAGTTAAGGTCTTTGCTAGTGGCTCCAATGAGACTGCCGTGAGAATGGCATCAGCACCTGCAGCAGCGAGTGGTGCTCCCGCTCCAACTGCAATCGAGATATCAGCGCGTGCGAGCAAGGGTGCATCATTGACGCCATCACCAATCGCCCACACAAAACGTTTTGCATTTTGTAGGCGCTCAATATAGTCATACTTGTCTTCTGGCATACAACCACCTAAGTAACTTTCTATACCAACATGATTGGCCCACCAAGTAACTGTCGCCGGATCATCTCCAGACACTAAATGTACGGCAATGTTTCTAGACTTCGCAGTTCGCAATAGATTTTGTAAGCCTGGTCTTGGAGTATCCAAAAACACAAAGCTAGCAATGAGTCCTTCATCATCTGCGAGGTGGACCTGTCCATATTGGCCCTGTTGCGCATTGATCTCCAAACCCAACCAAGCTGAGCTCCCAAGGCGGTAAGGGCCTGAGCTTAAGCCTTTACCAAGCTGATTAATGACGGGGGCATCCAACTTTACAGGAGGAAGGTTTTCTAATTCGGTGGCACGCAAGATGGAAAGTGCTAAAGGATGTTTTTGGCCAGACTCTAAGGCTGCTGCAAGCGCTAAAACATCTTCACGACAATAGTCTGCCCGCAGATGAGTGATTTCTTGAAGTTCAGGCTGACCCATAGTGAGTGTGCCAGTTTTATCAAGCACAAGATCGGTTGCTTTAGCCAAACCCTCCAAGACATGCCCACGAACAATCAGTAAACCCAATTTTGTTACGGCACCCTGTGCTGCTGCCATTGCAGTAGGTACTGCAAGGGATAAAGCACAAGGACAACTCGCTACCAATACCGAAACCAGAACGGTCCATGCCTGACTGGGATCAAAGTACAACCAAATTGCAGACGATATAAACGCACTCAGCAATAAGAAAGCAACAAAATAGGCTGCCCACTTTTCTGCGAGACTGACCATCACTGGCTTTGCAAGCAGAGCTTGATCTAGCAATGAGGCAATACCAGCAATGCGAGTCGATTGGCCTACTGCATCAATTCTCATGATGAGTGGATTGAGAATGTTATGCGTCCCCGCATAAACGCGGTCACCTATTTTTTTCTCAACCGGTTTAGATTCGCCAGTTAGCAATGCCTCATCAAGCGCAGTGACGTTCTCAATCAAAATACCATCAGCCGGAACTACCTCACCTGGTGAGACACGTAATACTTCACCTGGATTGCAATTAACTACTGGAACCACCTGAACATCCTGTGAGCTTGGGTAATTCAAAATACGCTCGCAAGTCGCCGGTAATTGTTTTGCCAAAGCCTCTGCTCCGCCCTGAGCATCTTGTCTTGCCAATAATTCAACATAGCGTGCAGCCAAGATGAACGCCACAAACATCGTGATCGAGTCAAAATAACTTTGGCCAGATCCTGCAATGAGATTGATCGTGCCAGCAACGAAAGCTAAAGCCAAAGCTAAGGCAATCGGCACATCCATTCCCAACATATGAGTTTGCTTAAAAGATTGAATACTGCGCCATGCTGCCTGAAAGATCGGCCCTGCGGAGTACAACATCACCGGCACTGTCAATGCCCAACTCGTCCAGCCCAATAAGATTTCAAACTCAGGAGTGATGTCTGCGCCTACATAGGTGGGCCACGCATACATCATCACTTGCATCATGCCGAGCATTGCTACGCCAAGACGTGTGAGCAATTGCCGTTTTTCTTTTTTTGCTCTATCTAAAGAGAGTGAAGGCTCAAATGGCCAAGCTTCATAACCAATACGCTCGATTTCAAAAAGTAATCTAGCCAAGCTAGTTTTATCTGGAGCAAACCGCACCATTACCTTTTGTGTCACATAGTTTATTTGCACATCTTTAACACCTGAAATGCGTCGTAAATGTTGCTCACATAACCATACGCAAGCTGCACAGCGTATTTTTTCGAGACGTAAAGTGGTTTCTAAGTCGCCTTCATTCCCATGCGGTCTCGTAAAACGTCGACTCAAAGAAGGATCGTCATACGGCTTAAGTTTTTCAGGAATCTCATTGCTCGCCAGATAGGCTGCAGGCTTATCACCCGTCTGAGCACGACGTGCATAGAAAACTTCTAAGCCTTCGCCATGAATAGTCTGTGCAATCGCCATACATCCAGGACAACAAAATGATCGCTGCACCCCACTGAGCTCTGCCTCAATCAGTTCCCCAGGCAAAATACTGCTTGAGCAGTGATAACAAGTCGCTTTGATACTATTGGTCATTGCTCATGCGCTTGTTTTATCTACCCAGCCATTGCGACGCTCGTAAATTACAAAGAGGACGCCCCACATTACAACTGCAATATAAGCCCATACCCATGCAATCTGGGAAGAGCGTGAACCTGCAATATCTAATACAAAACCAAAAATAGCGGGGCCCATCAAACCACCGCCAAATCCCATCAGCGAATGCAATCCCATGGCAGCACCCTTGATATTTTCTTGGGCATTAATGACCAAGCCTGCAGTAAGCGTTGCTGAGTCAGCCATGATGAAGATGGCATGACCAACCGCTAAGGCCACAATGAGCCACCAGGAATGGCCTGTAGAACTGGCAAGCGCAATCCCCATCACAGCGCTTGTCAGCATCACAATGCAAACCCACTTTTGACGCCCTACTCTCAAGGCAATCTCGTTGCCCAAAATGGATGAAGGAACACCGAAGAAATTAATTACTCCAGCCAAGGTAGTAGCAGCTAGAAAAAAGGACTCGCCAGATGCGGCCGCACAGAATGCAAAGAAAGCCACAATCCAACTGCGAGAGGCAAATAGCTCAAGAGAGTGAGCGGTATAGCCAAAAATAAATCCAGATGCCTTTTTGTTTTGTAGCACTAATTTCCATTTATCAACCGGAAATATGTCACGCAAACGTATCTCTATCGGACCTTTCCACTGCTCATGCGCTAACGGAGGTATGAAAATCAACACAATCAGAAAGGCAGTAAATGGTCCCAATGCAATGATTCCAAATACATAGTGCCAACCCAATGCACTTAATATCCAACCGGAACATAAATAAGAAAACCCCGTACCAATTCCAAAGAAGGCAGTATAAAAAGCAATGTGGCGCGTTAACTCACCTGACTTAATTCGGTCAGATAAAATTTTGAGGCCTGGCATATAGGTACCCGCAAGACCTGTCCCATTGATTGCCATAAAGAACATCGCTGTCCAAAAATTTGTAGCGAACAAACTCATTCCTAGTAGGCCAAAAGTAGCGGAAAGCCCTCCAACGAGATAAACCTTGCGTGCATCTACACGATCAGTCAATGCAGTGGCCAAAGGAACCGCGAGCATATAGCCGAAAAAGAAAGCGCTAGCTATTAGGCCAGATTGAAGATTACTTAAATGCCACTCTTCCTGCAAAGGAGTCAGGACAACAGCATAGCAAGCGAAACCCAATAAAGCACAGGTTTGCGCCATCAGCATGAGAGGGGTGTAACCAGTTGATCTAAAGCGCATAAGGTATCAGTAAAAACGTGAATCTATTCTACTCGCCCAAGCAAACAAAGACCCGCTACACTAATGAAAATACGATGGAGACAATATGAAAAAAATACACTTTCTGAGCTACTGCACCAGCCTCGTCCTTGGCCTCACAAGCACACTAGCATTAGCAGACAACTACCCCATAAAACCCATTAAAGCCATTGTTCCATTTGCACCTGGAAGCGCAACTGACCAAATTGGACGGGCCTTCGCAGCCAAAATGACTGAGATACTTGGTCAACCTGTTGTTATTGAAAATCGCCCTGGAGCAAATGGCATGATCGGTGCAGACGTTGTAGCTAAATCTCCAGCAGATGGATACACCCTTTTATTTGGCACAAACAGCACCAATGCTGCCCTCAAAAGCTTGGTGAAGAATTTGCCCTACAACCAAGACACAGCGTTTACTCCGATTGGCTACTTTGGTTCAGTGCCTTTGATCGTGGCAGTTAATAATGATTTGCCTGTGAAATCCCTGAATGGCTTTGTCTCCTTGGCAAAAGCAGACCCTGGAAAAATTACCTTTGCATATGCCAGCACATCACAACGTGTTTCTTCAGAGATGCTAGCAAACGCCGCGGGCATCAAAATGACTGGCGTTTCTTATAAGAGCGGTCCCAATGCAATGACAGATTTAATTGGCGGCCAAGTCAATATGTTTACAGCTGACTTTGCAGTGACCTTGCCACAAGTACAAGCAGGAAAAATTCGTGGTCTAGCGGTTACCTCGCTCAAACGTTCGCCCGCTATCCCTGAGCTGCCGACTGTGAATGAAGCATTAGGCATCAAGAATTATGAATTGATTGCATTCTTCGCAGCCTTTGGTCCTGCTGGCATGCCCAAAGACGCCGTCATGAAATTGAATAAGGCGATTAATGATGCAGCCAAATCTAAAGATTTGACTGAACGATTTGCATCTCTGGGTTTTGAAACTCAACCTGGTTCGCCTGAAGCGCTGGGACAAAAAATTAAGTTTGAAACTGCTAAATGGGCTCAAGCCATCAAAGCTGCTGGGATGGAAGCCGAGTAAGCGCACTACTCAATATTGACCTCCATGGACAAGAGCCAATAAGAAAGGCTCTTTCCATGAGAGTCGAGATTAAGGGAGAGATTAACTCCTCCATCTAATAAATCATCAATAACAAAATTCAAAGCCGTTAAATTTGGCAAATCATAACGTCTTACTGAGGTTGGATTTCGAAAGCTAAAGTGTGCTTTGACTTTTTCAGCAGTTAATTCTCTTTGTAAGATTGCAAAATCTTTTTGCTGATAAGCGATCACACTGATATTTGAACGAGATCCTTTATCACCAGTACGTGCATGGGCTAATTCATAAAGGGGAACGAAAGACCTCTTCATCTATTGGCTTCCCCTTTGTAAAACCCATAAGAGGCATTAATGTCCTCCCTGGGAATAAAACCAACCAAGGTATTGAGTCGAGGTTTCAAGCTAGTCCGAACGCCGCCTCCACCAGCAGGACCACAGGTATATAAGGCAGTAACCTCTCGGCAAACCTGCATGACCACTGAGCGATCTTGATGGGCCGCTGCAACACGTAAGCGAATATCTTCAAACTGATGATTCGCTGCTTGAACTGGACCATGTCCTGAGTCGCTAGAAAATATACTGGATGAGCCAATAAAATCCACCCTCAAATCTAATTGCTTGCCGAGACGGTCACGAATGATTTGTGCTGCTAGCTGTGCCCGTTGATAGGCATGATGACCTGCATAAGAAATTTCTGCTTCAGCCAGCCAACCTCCATCAATACAGATGTTGGCTTTTAAGGTACCTGGTCTTGGATGACCTTTTATGCCAGTGACTTGCACTCGACTGCTGCCCAGGTCATTTATATGGGCTTGAGTAATATCAGCAATCACATCTGGCGTTAAATACTGAGCGGGATCATGCAGCTCATATAGCAACTGTTCTGTCACAGTCATGCGGTTTACTAAACCACCAGTATTCATTGGTTTTGTAACGCAAATATTTCCTGCTTGATCAAACTCAACAATCGGAAATCCCACATTACTGAGATCAGGAACATCCTTGTAGCCTGGGTCTGCAAAATAACCACCGGTAACCTGAGCACCACATTCAAGAAGGTGTCCAGCCATAGTGGCTGACGCTAAAAAATCCCAATCACTCCAGTCTTTCTTGAAATACGCCATTAAAGGACCAACAGTTAACGCAGGATCAGCTACACGCCCCGTCACCACTATCTGAGCGCCTGCGCTTAAGGCATCAGCAATTTCTTTGGCACCCAAGTAAATATTTGCGCTGACTAACTGACTAGTAGATAAGATTTTTCTATCGTTAGCAGACAGAGAGGCTTCTAATTTTTCTCTAAATTGCGGCGATGAAATATCATCGCCCTTCACAATAGCAATCCTTAAATCAGAAATACCCTGCTCTTTTGCTAAGCGAGCAATCAATTGTGCCGCTGCCTTTGGATTTGCCGCTCCAAAATTTCCCACAATAGGTATACCGCCATGCACACAATCAAGCAATATCGGCTTAATCATTTCTTCTAATAAGGGTTCATAGCCTAACCGTTCATTTTGAAGGCGTTCTAATTGTGCAAGCGCTAATGTTCTTTCGGCTAAACTTTCAAAAATCAAACAGCTTGGCCCACCCAGTCTTAAAAGTTCTTTGACCAAAGGCTTGGCAACACCTAGCCGATCGCCTGAAAATCCAGCGGCACAGGCTATACGATATAGATCAGACACAGCAGTCGACTAGAGTTATTGTTGGCTACGATTTGGAGAATCTTGAAAACCGTTCGACCTGAAGGTTAGCACCAGAGTATCGCGATATCCATAGTCTGCCAACGGCTGAATAGGAGTAGATTCATGGATCATGCGCTCATCATTCATGAGCAACAACGACCATGGTTGAGTCAAGGTAAATCGTAAGCCAGCAGAGCCTTTGGCATCAAATATTCTAGTCTCACCGCCCTTGATGCCAACTCGATCAAGCAAAAACACTGCCACAAAATCAACGCCATCACGATGTGCGCCCTCTGGTGTTGGTCTACCAATACCATCAGTAGTATCAATCCGAAACTGATGGGCCTCTACAAACCAGGTTGTGACTGGCTTTAATCCACTTAAGACATTTGCCAGGCCCAAGAGTACCGCTTGCCATGCTGAGTCATTAATGACATTTGCCTGAACGGGTTCAAACCAACGCTCAATTCCACCATGCAATGCGTTGTAATTTACAGACTGCCAATGTGCGCGATGCGGGACTAAAGTCAGCGCATTATTTTTGATCTCATAACTAGCATGGCGACGAAAGCGATAACGCCCACCATCTTTTAGATAAGGATCTCTTGGCAACCCCTCCCAACATTGGATCAAGTTCTGCAAATTCGCTAAAGGGACTTTACTAATCTCGGCAACTGTTTCGGCTGAGGCAACTGCAAAGCCATCATCCCGCAAAGCTTGCGGGATGTCTCTTGCTGAAGTTAAGGCAGGAGCGAGATTAGCTGATGTCATTATTTCATTTTATGGCAATCAGCCAAAATGGTTTAATCCAGCTGCGCGCCAGATGCCTTGACGATTTTCGCCCATTTAGCTAACTCATCCTTGAGCAAGCCGCCCAGCTTTGCAGGTGGCACAGGACTTAAATCCAAGCCTTGTGCAATTAACTTCTCGCGAACATCAGGCTTTGCCATCATCTTATCCATCGCCGCTTGAATTTTCTTTACCGCATCAGCTGGGGTACCAATCGGAGCAAATAAAGCCACCCATACTTCGCCCACACAATCAGGATAAGTCTCGGCAATAGTCGGAATTTCTGGGGCAGCACTAGAGCGCTTAGCCGAACTAATTGCAATTGCTTGAAGCTTTCCTGCCTTGATGTAATTTAAAGCAGATGGAAGACTAGCAAATGCCAATGGCACTTGACCCCCCAAAACATCATTAATCGCTGGCGCTACACCTTTATAGGGAATATGCTGCATATCCACACCAGCACTAGTATTGAGCATTGCTCCTAGTAAGTGGCTAATTGTTCCATTACCAGCAGATGCATATGAAAGTTCACCTGGTTTCTTTTTGGCAGCAGCAATCACATCAGCTAGAGTTTTATACGGTGAGCCTGGTGGCGATACTAGAACATAGGGTGTTGCGCCAATGTAATACAGCGGAACAAAATCATTCACCGGATCAAATCCGGGATTTTTATATAGCGCTGGATTAATTGCTTGTGCGCTATTAATGGTCAACAGGAGTGTATACCCATCTTTTGCTGAGCGTGCCACACTCTGCGTGCCAATATTGCCACCAGCACCAGGTCTATTCTCGACCACTACAGACGCACCAATAGCATCCCCAAAAGAGGGTGCAATGAGGCGAGCCACAATGTCATTTGTGCCGCCAGCAGCCTGAGGAACCACCATCGAGATAGGTTTATTGGGATAAGGCTGTGCCATCACTGATGATGAGAGCAAAAGGCCAAGCAGTAATCCTGCAACAGCAGTCATTTTTTTATACATATTGTCTTCCTTAAGAATACAGATGCTTTAAGCGGGCACGCACATCTCCTACGTGACCTTTAAGGTCATAGAGCTCCTTAGAATCCATCATTGAAACTTTGATGTTATTTACGCGTTTTTCAATGACCTCTAAATCTTTTAGATTTTTTTCTTTGAGTTCCGGGTTAAAAGCATTTCTCTCAAGATCCCTTAGCTCAGAATACACTTGCGCAAGCTTGAGACGTAGCATAAAGTTTTTAGCCGAGGGGATATAAGTAAACAAAGGGATCAAGATCACCAATAGCGGGATAACGATTTTCACAAAACGCCCTACCCATACCGCTGTCCAGAAAGGGAGGTGGCGATGCAAGAAGGATGGGCCATCTTTTAAGTAAATCTCAGCATCCACATGCAAGGGAAAGTCCATGCCAGCAGCAGAAGGAAACTCTCCTGGCTTTTGCAGGCGGGAGTATGACTTCAGAATATCGTAAGAAGCGCTTAACAATAAAGAAATCATAGCGGGACTCACATTGTCATGCGTTACTAAAGTGGCAGTAGGTGCAATCACCTGGATATCTTGCCGTGGAAGGTCATACTCAATACTTAATAGACCGCGAGGAACATTCACCTTCGATAAATATGGCATGTTACGGGTATAAGCATCTGCTTGATCAAAACTCATTAAGCGAATACCAGGAATTTTGTAAAACTTTTCTAAGATGGGAGCCTCAGCAGCGGCCACAATAAATACCGCATCTAAGTCACCACTATTAAGTTTGGCAAGCGCTTGATCTGGTTTTAATTTTTCAGCATGAATTTCATTTTCAGCAATGCCACTAATTTTTAACAATGCGGCACTCAATGCCAAGGTTCCGCTACCCTCATTACCAATGGCGACCCGCTTACCTCTAAGCTGACCTAAAACCTGAAGCTTTCCACCCTCATTTTTAAACGCTGGCTCACGATACCAAACCCACACGGGCTCATAAAACATTCCTGCAATAGAAACCAAATTAGGATACTTGCTAACATCCGCAACGCCACCCTGGATCATTGCAAAGTTAACACCAGACTTAGGATCGTTCAGTAGCGCCAAATTATCAATCGTTCCACCAGTAGCTTTGACCTCCAAATTGACGCCATCAGTTGCGACTTCTTTCTTCAAGCGCTCACCAAACTGGTAATAAAGACCGGTTGGGAATCCAGTTGCCATCTCAATTGCCTTAGGTGGAGGAGGCACCAAAATCCACAAAATAGTAAAAATGGAAAGTAACAATAAGCAGAAGCCAAGGGCAATTGCGAAGGGGTTGTAAATGTGTTTTTTTAGAGAATTCATGAGGCCTCTATAGTTAATTGCTTTGGCTACTCAAGCCATGTTATTCATTTACTGCCGAACTTGATCAATCAATAACTTGACCTGACTTGATCCGACTTTAATCGTTTGGGCTACCGAGATCAAATCTCCTACTTCGGCCTTAGCCATTCCGGTTTTAGAAATCCGCACTTCAACAGAAACCTCGGAAAGTTTTGAGATAGGTGCACTAGGATTCATTGCCAATGCATCAGTCAAAGCAAAACTCATCGGAAACTCAGCGACTGGAGTTTTGAGAACAGCTACCGGCATACGCTCGCCCGGTTGACGTGCAATCACCATCACCACGTCACCCGACTTCACTTTAGCCTTCAGCTCAGGTGCAATATCAATCCTGCCGCTGACACCTTTGCCAGCAGCAATACCAGTGTTAGCACTAGTTAACCCACCCTTAGTCCGCGCCTCGGTAATTGAAGCCTCAATAGCACGGGACTCTTCAGAACCTGGGGGTAATTGTTGGGCGAGTCTTTCCCAAGTTTGAACGGCCGCCTTGTAATTGCCATCACCAAAATATGCAGAGCCAGACAGCCAAAGTGCCAATAGATTTTTGGGGTCTAACTTGAGTGCTTGATTGATGAGCTGCAATGGCTTTCCAGAGAAACTACCATTAGCAGTAGCCGCTAATGTGTCAGCGTATTCCGACAATAGTTCTGGATCATCATTAATAAAACTGCCTGCACGACCATAGGCCTTGGCAGCGTCTTCATTTCGACCTAAGATTCGATAGGAGCGACCCAGCATCGCCCAACCCTTGAGGTTACCGGGATCTTTTTCCATCTTCAGGGCAAAATCAGCAACCATTTGCTCAATATTTGCCTGTGTCATTGGCTTTTGATCATTTTCTTGGGCGACACGAAGCACATCACCTAAAGTGAAATATAGGCCGGAAGATAGTAATACGATGAAAATGCAAAGACCGATCACTACTTTTTTAGCAGAACCCATTACGGCTTTGTCATCTTCTTCATTAGTATCCTGAAAAAGACGTTGGCGCATTTCTGCATGGCTCATTTCATACTCTTGCGCATTAATCGTTCCAGCAGCATGTTCGGCTGCTAATTTATCAAGCTCATCACGATAAATGGCAGCATTCATCTGACGACGAGAGGTGCCCTCAGTTTTTCCAGAAAAGATAAATGGTCGCAGCACTAAGACCAAAACAAGTACTAGTAATAAAAAGGCGGGAATGAAAAAACTAGCCATGGATGCCATCCCGATCGTTTTTACCCAGCGTTTTTAATAGTGCATCGATTTTTTGGTTATCTTCTTCGGATAGCGCTTTGCTAGAGGCAATCTGATTGCGACGGCGCAAATACGAAAGTAAGAACGCAATCCCGATCACCAAAATCACAAATGGTCCAATCCATAGCAGCCAGGTAATGGGCTTGACTGGTGGACGATAGAGTACAAAATCGCCGTAGCGTTCTACCATAAACGTTCTAATCTGATCATCGCTCTTACCCTCTTTAATAAGGGTACGAATCTCTCTGCGAAGATCATTGGCTAAGTCAGAACGGGAACCCGCTAAGGATTCATTCTGACAAACCAAGCAACGCATTTCTTCGGAGATGCTAATTAAACGCTGCTCAGTCACTGGGTCGTCAGCAAGTGGTGCCGCATCATTTGCAAAGGCAGCATGCAAACACAATATCGACGTACAGACTAAAAAAATACGTTTCATGATTTTTTTAGCTCAGCTATTAAAGGGAAGATTTTTTGATTCAGAATCTTTTGGGTAATCGGACCAATATGCTTAAAGCGAATAATGCCGGCTTGATCAATCACATAAGTTTCCGGAACGCCATACACACCATAATCAATCCCCACCCTGCCATTAGCATCGAATGCAGACAATACATACGGATTGCCCTGCCTTTCTAACATTGCGAGAGCATCTTCACGCTTATCTTTGTAATCTAAGCCAATTAATGGTGCTTGACCTGACTTGGCTAGCTCAACCAAGACGGGATGTTCTTCGCGACAGGCAACACACCATGAAGCCCATACATTCAAGATCCAAACTTGACCCTTCATAGCCTCTGGGGAGAAAGTTTTATTGGTTTGAGCCAACTGCGCAACTTCAAAAGCGGGTGCAGGTTTATTAATCAGAGGGGAAGGCACTTCGTGTGGATCACGATTGAGTCCTACTGCTAAAAAGATAACGAGGACTACAAACAATAGCAGCGGAATGAGAAATTTAGCCTTCATGATGCAGCTTTCTTTAACTTCATTCGATAGCGTTTGTCAGAGATTGCGAGGATGCCACCTAAAGCCATGAATAAGCAACCACCCCAAATCCAATCAACAAATGGCTTGTAATAAACTCGAACAGCCCAAGCCTTATCGTTTAGCTCTTCGCCGAGGGAAACATAAACATCTCGGGTTAAGCCCACATCAATAGCTGCCTCAGTCATTGGCATTGTAGAAGAAAAATAATTACGCTTTTCTGGGTAAAGGGTGGCTTCAGTCTTACCATTTTTCGTTAACAAAAATGTACCGCGCATCGCTTGGTAATTTGGACCAGGAACCTGAGCAACACCTACCAGCTGAATCTGATAGCCACCGACATTCACGGTATCACCAGCAAGCATGCGTACATCTTTTTCTTCCTGATAGGCACCAACCATTGTCACGCCAATGACAAAGATAGCAATGCCCAAATGCGCAATCTGCATTCCAATAAACGAACGAGTCGGTTTACCCAATTTTGCCTGTCGAGCAATTTGCATGCATCCAGAAGCAATCACCCAAAACGCAAGCAAGAAACCTAGTCCAGCCAACCAAGTAAATTGACCCATGATCAGCGGGATAACAACTCCAGCAATGACGGCAACCAGACCAGCTAGCCATAAGCGCTTAATCACGGAGAGGAGATCGGTATTTTTCCAGTTCGTCCACGGACCAATACCCATAAGAACCAACAAAGGAATCATGATGGGCACAAAGACACTATTAAAGTAAGGAGGGCCTACTGAAATCTTACCTAAATGCAGTGCATCTATTACTAGAGGGTAAAGAGTACCCAGCAATACCGACCCAGCCGAAACCACTAAGAACACATTACCCAACAAAATAAATGTCTCTCTAGAGCTCAAGCTAAATTTTCCGCCCAATGTGTTTTTTGGAGCACGCCAAGCATATAAAGCTAAGGACGAACCAACGACTAGCGATAAGAAAATCAAAATAAAGATTCCACGTCTTGGATCTGTAGCAAATGCATGAACCGAGGTCAATACGCCTGAGCGTACTAAGAAGGTTCCCAATAAAGACAATGAGAAAGCGGTAATAGCTAAGAGTACAGTCCAACTCTTAAAGCCACCGCGCTTTTCAGTTACTGCTAAAGAGTGCAGCAAGGCAGTGCCAACTAACCATGGAATAAAAGAAGCATTTTCAACAGGGTCCCAGAACCACCAACCGCCCCAACCCAATTCGTAATAAGCCCACCAAGAGCCTAGCGCAATACCGAGCGTCAGAAATACCCACGCAGCAGTTGTCCATGGACGCGACCAACGCGCCCATGCAGCATCTAATCGACCAGATAACAAGGAGGCAATGGCAAACGCAAATGCCACGGAGAAACCAACATAACCCATGTACAACATCGGCGGATGAAACACCAAGCCCGGATCTTGCAGCAGCGGATTTAGAGAGCGCCCATCTGGGGCCGCAGGTAATAAACGCTCAAAAGGGCTCGATGTAGTTAAAACAAATAACAATAATCCACTCGTCACCAAACCCAATACACCAATGACTCTAGCCACCATGAACTCATCCAAAGCTTTAGACAGTTGAGCTACTAAGATTGTCCAAGTGCTTAACAAGAAGATCCATAGCAATAAAGAACCTTCGTGCCCGCCCCATACCGCGCCTAAGCGATAGATGATCGGCAATTGCGAGTTGGAATGCTCTGCAACATAGAGCACTGAAAAATCATTGACGTAAAAGCTCCACGCCAGAATGACAAATGCAATGGCCAAGAGCATGAAGACAGTTTGAGCGGCTGGTCTGGCGAGCACCAAGAATTCGCGACGCCCATAATGTGCGCCTACTAGCGGCAAGACCCCTTGAATCACAGCAATACATAAGGCCAAAATGAGTGCGTAATGCCCAAACTCAGGAATCATTTATTACTTCCATTTTTCTGAGCTTGATCCAGAGCATGCTTTGCCTCGGGGGGCATATAGTTTTCATCATGCTTAGCCAATACTTCACTAGCTACAAATTCACCATTGGGATTCATGCGACCTTGGATGACGGCGCCCTTACCTTCTTTAAATAAATCTGGAAGGATTCCTGTATAAGACACTGGAATATCTTTGACGAGATCGGTCATCACAAAGTGAACCGTCAAACCATCTCGCTTTAATGAGCCGTCTTTCACCATGCCGCCAATTCGAAATGCCTGACCTTGCGGCGCTTTTCCAGCAGCCACTTCACTTGGGGTGACATAGAGGGCAATATTGCTATTGAGTGCATTCAAAATCAACATTGCAGCGATGCCAATCACAACTAGGGCAGCAACAATAATTAATGCACGTTTATGTCTAGGTTTCACTAACTGCTCTCTTGATCAAACTGTTCGGCTAAACGCTCTTGCTTCAGTCTGCGGATAATCGCATTCTTGCGAGCCCGAATAGTAAGAGGCTCTAACAATAAAACGGCTGCACAAACACCAAAACTGCTCCACACATAAAGTGCGTAACCACCCATTGCAAAAAACTCTGCTGGACTATTCCACATTAGTTTTTTACCTCATCTAATTGTCTCACCCAATCGGTATGGGCTTCACGCTCCAAAATAATGGCGCGTACCCGCATCAAGCCCACTGCAATGGAGTACATCCAGAAGCACAGAGCCATTAATAACATTCCTAGCAACATGGTCTGTGCCATGGCAGGCGCTTTGGTCAAAGACACTGAAGCACCTTGATGAAGGGTGTTCCACCACTTCACTGAAAAATAAATAATGGGCACATTGACCACACCAACTAAGGCCAAAATCGCACTGGCTTTATCTGCTCTGCGGGGATTATCAATGGAGGCCTGAAGGGCAATAAAGCCTAGATATAGAAATAGCAAGATCAGTTCTGAGGTCAGGCGCGCATCCCAGACCCACCAAGCCCCCCACATTGGCTTACCCCAAAATGCCCCAGTCCATAAAGACAAAAACGCCATCCATGCGCCAATCGGGGCTAGCGCTTGCGCCATCATCGCCGATAAACGGGTATTAAAAATTAATCCTAAACCGGCCCAAGCCGCCATGACCAAATAGATAAACATCGACATCCAAGACGCAGGTACATGAATAAAGATGATGCGATAGCCTTGACCTTGCACTGCATCTACAGGCGCAACAAAGAAACTAACCCAAAGACCAGCAATACCAAAAATGGCTGTCAGTACCCAGAAAAACGGAATGAGTTTTCCAGCCACCGGATAAAAGGTGCTGGGGCTTGATAACTTAAACCAGTTAATCAGGCGGTTATTAGAAAAAGTATTGGTATTCGTCATTCAATCGCAATCTTTACAGCAGTAGCACTAACCCAAGGTACAAATGCTAAAGCCAAAATCAATAAAGCGCCCAGCAGCGAAAAATGCTCAGAAGCATCTAGACCCACACTGCTGGCATATACCGCCCCAGCCCCAAAAATCAGTACCGGAATATACAAAGGCAGTATTAATAAGCTCATCAATACACTGCCACCCCGAACACCCAAAGTTAAGGCAGCGCCAATCGAACCCAAAAGAGAGAGTACTGGAGTGCCCAGTAACAAGGTTCCCATCAATATATAAAGGGAATTTGGATCAAGATCAAACTGAATGCCAATGACTGGAGCCAAAATCACTAATGGCAAACCGCACACCATCCAATGCGCAATGATTTTCCCGGTAACCAACAAGACCATCGGTTGTGGTGATAAAACCATTTGCTCTAGATAACCATCAGCATAATCAGCCGCAAACATTCGGTGCAAGCCTAGTAAGGTCGACAACAGAGCAGCAACCCAGATCACCCCTGGAGCAATTTTGCGAAGCAGCGCTGCATCTGCACCAATACCCAAAGGAAATAAACTCGTAACAACAATGAAGAAAAATAATGCTGTCAGAACTTCACTCTTGCGACGCATGACCAAGAGCAAATCACGACGGATCATGGCAAACAAGGCGCTCATAAGTCCAGCACCTTTACCTTAGGAAGGTTTACTGCTTGATGGCTTGTCAATACCAGTAAGCCCCCAGCAGCGAGATGCTCAGCAATCAGCCTCTCAAGTTCAGCGACTGCATGAACATCTAACGCATTAAATGGTTCATCCAAAATCCATAAGCGGGCTTGACGGGTTAGCATGCGAGCCATTAAAACTCGACGCTTTTGTCCTGCCGATAAGCAATGGACTGGTAAATTTTCACGGCCACGCAAACCAAAGCGAGATAAAGCAGCTAAAGCTTTCTCTAGAGAAAGTGGCACATCATCAAGCGCCGCATACATCTGTAAATTTTCGAGAGCGCTCAACTCTTCTTTAAGTGCATCACGATGCCCCAAAAATAATAATTCGCGATGATATGAAGCAGCTTCTGAAAAGATTGACTGCTCATTCCACAAAACTTCACCAGACTCTGGTTTGGATAAACCCGTTAAGAGACGCAATAGACTGGTTTTACCAACGCCATTCTCACCACGAACATGCAAACAATCACCGGCATCAAGCCGCAGACTCAAATTTGTAAAGAGCTGCCGATCCCCTCTCACACAGGTCAAAGCACGGGCTTCAAGCGCGTGACTAGATTGACTGGAAGTTGGGGAGGAATGGGCTGTCATGAGTGTTTTGGCATGAATCAAACCGCCAAACGCATTGTCCAAGAGCCCCTAGAGGCTGTCAAACATACAGAAAGGGATTTTTGAGAATAATCTCTTTGAATTCAATTGCTTACGTAATTATAAGCGGAGTTAGGCTACCCTTACCTAAAAGCCCAGGGCACTACTCTGGCTTGATTCCAGCGCTTTTAATAATTTTGCCCCAGCGTACGGACTCTTTCTTCTGAAATACCCCAAATGCCTCAGGCGTCATGGCGTAATACTTGGCGCCCTCAGACTCTAGCTTTTTTTGAACAGCAGGCTGTTGCATGATTTTGCTCACATCATCGTGAAGTTTCTTAACGATCGCTGGTGGAGTACCCACTGGAGCAAATAAGCCAATCCAATTTTTGACATCAAAACCTGGAAGTGTTTCGCTAATGCTCGGTAGATCTGGCATCGATGGATCCCTGGTGGCACCTGTCACTGCCAAGCCACGCAACTTATCACTTTTTACATAGGGAAGAATCGTAGGCATGGTTGCAAACATGACTTGAGTCTGTCCGCCAATTAAATCCGTAATAGCCAAAGCATTTCCTTTGTAAGGAATATGCGTCATGTCTACTTTAGCGGTCATGACAAAAAGTTCTCCAGCCAAATGACTTGCAGTTCCAATGCCTCCTGATCCATAGGAAACTTTTCCAGGATTCGCTTTTAAATAGGAGATGAGTTCGCTTACATTTTTTACTGGAAGGTTTGGATTGACAGCTAATAAACCTTCAGCATCAAGCACAAAGACGACTGGAACGAAATCTTTTAGCGGGTCATACGGCATATTCTTGACGAGATAAGGGTTTACAGCGTGAGTGCCGATACTACCCATAATCAAGGTATAGCCGTCTGCTGGCGACTTAGCAACAAAATCAGCGCCAATATTTCCGCCGCCGCCTGTTTTATTTTCGACGATCACCGGTTGTCCATAAGACTCACTTAAGCCTTGCGCAATGATTCGTGAGAAGCCATCCGCAATCCCGCCTGTAGCAAATGGGGAAATAATTTTAATTTGACGATTGGGGTAATTTGTAGCTTGAGCATGAGCAAGCTGAGCACCAAAAATCGTTAAACCCAATACACAAGCAAGCGTAATTTTTTTCACGTGTTATTTCTCAAGAATGTTTATAAAGAGGTGCGGGCGCTAAACCCTGCACTTGATATTTCTGAATTAAATCGGCAACCAAACCTGTACTAATAAACCTCTCTACACATCCAGTTAAAAACTGAATCGCTTCAAGATTGGAGGTCTTAGTTGCAATGGCTTGTTGAATACCAGTAAATTGACCGTCTAGTACCCGTGATCCAGGGATGCTTTGGGCAGCAGTCAGTAAGCCTGTTTTGAGCCCCGCTAATGCATCTAATTTTTCATTCACAAATAAAGCATTACTCGCCTGAACGCTATCTGCATGGACAAGAGTGGCATGCTGTAAATGACGCTGCAACCAAAGATCGTAGGCGCTCTTCACAAAAGAGGCGATACGTACCCCAGGCTGATCCACTTGAGAGATCTTTTGAATGGGCGAATCACCCATGACTAGATAGGTGGCCTCCAACTCAACATAGGCCGGTGTAAATGTGACCTTTTTTGCCCGCGCAGGATCAGAGCCCACTAATACAATCCCGCATCTTCCAGTGGCAGCGGAGTCAACTACCTCATCCTGAGTTTCAAAGCCAATTAAATTGAGTTCAACTTCTAATTGTCTAGCAATCTCACGACAAATATCCGGGGCGATCCCAGTTGGCTCACCTGAAGGTGAGCGGCCAGTCACTAGCAAAAAGTTTCCTAGATAGACTGCAGCAGAGAGAACACCATGAGGAGCCAGCTGACTCCTCACCTCAGGCGAAATGAAATTCAAAAGGATCCTATTAACTATCGATATGACTTAAAACTGAACTATCTCACCCTCAGTCATCGGTATCACTTTGATAGTGCTACCCTTCATCGCCGCCTGGAATTCAGCAAGAGTGCCCTTTGTCATCGGATTAGAGTTGTAATGCATTGGAATCACCATCTTTGGTTTGATCCAAGTTCTCATGGCGTACGCTGCATCATCCGGTGCCATGGTGAAGTTACCGCCAATCGGGGCCATGACGAGATCTGGCTTGTAATACTCGCCAATAAATTTCATATCTCCGAATAAACCGGTATCACCCATGTGCCAAATCTTAAAACCATTCTCCAGTTGAATGATGTAACCCAAAGGCTCGCCAGCATGGTGTGCCTCCATCTTATCTGTAGCAGGGTTTTTCCAAACCAGTAGCGAGGAATGCTCTGCCTTCACTGCAGTTACCTTAATGCCAGGCAATGGAGTCACGCTACCACTCTTATTAAAACGATGTCCTAGCTCCGGTGGAATTTGACCAATGAAGATCAGGGGTGTCACCATATCTGCAGGGCCATATAACTTGGTGTTGTTCATCTTAGCCAACGCTGGTGCATCGCCAATATGATCAACGTGACCATGGGTTACTAAGAGAAGATCAATCGGTCCGAGCGCAGCCAAATCATTTTTATAAACTGCTGGGGTCTTTGGTCCACCAGTGATCCAAGGATCAATCACAATAATCTTGCCATCTGGCGACTTAATGCGAAAACCTGCTTGGCCCAACCATTGAATATCGGTCTTACCTGGCGCCCAAGTGCTAGTCACTGTCTGCGCTAAAGCAAAAGTGCTCATTGCCAATAACATTGGAACGATCAATACCTTTGCCAGCATTTTCGTTAAAGTAATTGCTCCCATGATTTTGTCTCCCGTGATCATTTTTATATTGATCTGAAAACTATATCCCAAATTGGGTATATGGCACTGCACCAATTATTAGGGCTGGATACTTTGAATTTTCTTAAGTTTCAGTTCGTATGAAATGAAATACTTATATACGTTACGAACATAAATCATCGGTTCATAGCCCATTCTCTGGGTCGCAACAAACTCAACATTTCCGAACCATTCATTAGGATCAAATCCCATTGCCTTTGCTTGATCTCTCGCTTTGGCAACATTATTCGGGCCAATGTTGTAGGAAGCAACAGCAAACAACGCTCTGTTGTCGCCCTTAAATTGAGCATCAGGGAAGTACTTGGTGATGAGCTGATTCATATAATCAGCGCCAGCATGAATATTGGGCTCCAATAAATGAATATCGCCAACGCCTAGGGAGTTACCAGTTGCAGGCATTAGCTGCATCACACCAATGGCACCAACTTTACTAACTGCACTTTGATTGAGCAAAGTCTCCTGAAATCCTAACGCCGCAATAAACAGAGGGTCGAGATTGTATTGCGCGCCATACTTTTGAAATAAAGGCCACATTGATTCGAAGCGCGCCCATGCAGACTTTTCAATAGGGTCCTTTAAGCCCTGCATATGGGCTTTATAGTCCTCTCCCCTGTAAGCCTTAAGAGCTTGATCGTATTCATCAGATCCAATAAATTTGTTGATGACTTGATTCAAGTCCTGGTTTGAAGACCTTACGCCATACCCAATCCATCCCGCATCTGCCGTAAAAATATCATCATGAATGACCATACGTTTATAGATTGGTTGCCAAAGTTTGGCCTTCCAGTCACCAATAATTACATACGGAATAAGACCAGCATCAACCATTTCCAAAAGATCCTCTCCATCTAAGGTGCCTACTGGAGAAACAATATTGACTGGAGCCTTACCTTTGCTTCGTAAACTCTTATTTATCTCTTGAAGGGTGCCTGGGAAATTTGTATTGCGTCCGCCATAAACGGTTTGTCCCGCAAGATCCTCAAAGGAAGTGACTGCAATAGCACTTGGCCCTGATACCAAAACTTCCCGGTCTAATTTATAGGCATGATTTAAAAGATATTCATGGGCGTTAGCCGAAGGCTTATAGAGACCTAAATCTCCAATCACCATATCCGCTTTACCAGCTGTGAGGCTAGTTAGTAAATCTGCATACTGGGTTGGTATTAATTTGACCGCAAGCGTTTTGCCCTTGAGCTCTGCAGCATATTGCTTGGTAAACCAAGCCTGCATAGCCTTTGACATATCGACAGCTATACCCTTAGGTGCGCCTTTGTCATTCACATAAATAGTGCGGTCATAAGGAACGGCAACCCGTACCAGTCTTCGCTGAAGCATTTGCTCATAAGTGCCGGTCCACACCTCACTATCAATAGTTGTTGAACTAGATAACTGAGCCAGACTAAAACTGCTTGAGGTAAATAGAGTAATTGCTAGAAGCCATCGAGGAAATGTTCTCATGCGTACATTTTACTGTGCCCCGCCCCAATGAAAAAGCCCCGCTCATGCGGGGCTTGAGATCTGCTAAGCCTACTACTCAAGGAATCATCACAATAGCGCCAGACACCTTTCTGCCTTCGGCAGCGCGATGAGCATCAGCAGCTTCCTCCAAGGGGAACTTCGCACCAATTTGCACTTTGACGTGGCCCTTAGCAATCGCATCAAATACAGCTTTAGCGTTTTCTTGCAAGAGTGCATGTGTTGCATTGTGTGGAAATACAGAAGGTCTTGTTAAAAATAGGCAACCTTTTTTATTCAGAATCTCTGGCTGAATTTCAGGGGCAGGACCAGAAGCAGCACCAAAAAGAGCAACCGTACCAAAAGGTGCAGTGCAATCCAAGGATCCCAAGAAGGTATCTTTCGCTACAGAGTCATAAACCACATTGGCCTTTTTACCACCAGTCGCTTTCAGCACTTCTTCTACCCAATTAGCATTGGAATAATCGACAACAGCATCACATCCCGCTGCTTTAGCTGCCGCAACTTTTGCTTGTGATCCAACAGTGCCGACTACGAAGGCGCCCAATGCTTTTGCCCAGCCAGCCAAAATTTGACCAACGCCACCAGCAGCAGCGTGCACCAATACGATATCACCCGCTTTGACTTTGTAAGTCTTTTGCACAAGATATTGCGCAGTCATTGCTTTAAAGAAAACAGCAGCGGCAACTTCATCTGAAACATTGCTTGGTACAGAGACTAATTTATCTGCTGCTACATTGCGAGCACTAGCGTATGCGCCAATACCTGCATTCATATACATCACTCGGTCACCGACTTTTAAACCAGTGACACCCTCACCCAAAGCCTCCACTACACCAACTGCTTCATGGCCAAGGCCTGTAGGCAACTCTAGTGGGTAAACACCAGAGCGCTGGTATACATCAATGAAATTAAATCCAATTGCCGTTTGACGCATTTGAACTTCGCCTTTGGCTGGCGGTGGCAATTCTTTATCAATTATCTTGATTACATCTGCGCTGCCTAATTTGTCCAGGCTAACTACTCGAGCTTTTGTCACATGTCACCTATTTATATTTGTTATGAGAAAAAATATCATACAACAAGGGCGTTTTCTTCTATCACCGCCCAGGTGCTATCACCCAACTTCTTGACTGCCATAGCATAAGTCCAACCATCTGGAATGCCACAACTCCATTCCTTGGGTCCATTCTGTATTAGGACATTGGTTGAATTTCTACTGTCGTAATACAGGTGGTAAATTTTTCCATGGATAGGATTAAAACTAAATTTTGCGCTGTGGACCATCTCGGTTGCATCGAGCCTTGCTTGCAAGGCTCTCGCCTGCTTCATCAGTACTTCCGCTTGCTCCATGATGCGCTCATACTCAAGCTTAGCATTTTGGCGAGCAACGTTTACCGCCTTATCTTTTTCCTCAATAACTTTGATGGGGGCAAAAACCGGGGCGCCAACCTCCATTGGGTATTCGATACCGGCATGTCTTGCTGGGTCAGTGTCTTCAATTCTCATTGCTTGCCCGTGAAATCTCGTTTTACTGCAAAATTGGTTTTAGTCAGTTGTATTGACGAAGAAAGTGTGACACAAAAAGGGAATTTTTGCCCACGGGCCAAAAGACCTATTCAGCACACCAGCTACAAGCACTATTAAGGATAGATTAGATGAGTAATGATGTCGCCCTAAATGTTTTGGGACAACCCCTGGTTCCTTGCTCTTTTGATCCTCTCACGGGTTTCTTTCGAGACGGTTGCTGCAAAACAAATGAAGAGGACGTGGGCAGTCATCTAGTCTGCGCAATTGTGAATGACGAGTTCTTACAATTTAGTCTTAGCAGGGGCAATGATTTAACAACCCCCATGCCGGCTTACCAATTTCCTGGGCTAGTTGCAGGTGATCAGTGGTGTCTTTGTATCAATCGCTGGCTTGAAGCCGTGGAAGCAAAATGCGCTCCCCCAATTAAATTAGAAAGTACCAACATCAAAGCTTTAGAAAAAGTGTCTCTAGATTTTCTTAAGCAATACTCCAGCGAGATCTGAAAGATTCTTTGAAAGCCTTTTACTCAGATCACTTTGTTCTTCCCTTGCCAGCAGGGCATCGCTTCCCCATGGAGAAGTATTCTCGCTTACGGGATTTAGTTGGTGAACTCTCAACTTTAGAACTCATTGAAGCACCTGCAGCAAGTGATACTCAACTGCTCTATGCACATGACCCAAGTTATCTTCTGAAAGTCATCGAGGGCAAGCTCAATCCTGAAGAGCAAAAAGAAATTGGTTTTCCTTGGAGCGAGAAGATGGTAGAGCGCTCTCGGCGCTCTGCAGGCGCGACTATTACGGCCGCCAAGACCGCAATTAATGAGGGCGTCTCGGGGAACTTAGCAGGTGGAACGCATCATGCCTACCGAAATGTCGGAAGCGGGTTTTGTGTATTTAATGACTCTGCCGTTGCTGCGCGCGCACTTCAAAAGGAAATTAGCCCTAATCTCAAGATCGCCATCATTGATTTAGATGTGCACCAGGGCAATGGCACGGCAGCCATCCTTCAGCATGATGCTTCTATCTTCACTCTATCGATTCATGGTGAGAATAATTTTCCTTTTCAGAAAGAAAAGAGTGACCTTGATCTAGGGTTAGCGGATGGCTGTGATGACCAAACCTATTTGCACTCACTGAACCAGTGTTTAGATCAATTGGATGATCGTTTTGATCCAGACTTTGTCATCTATCTCGCTGGCGCCGATCCTCACGAAGAAGATCGCTTGGGGAGGCTCAAGCTTAGCAAAAAGGGTATGCGCGCAAGAGACGAAACCGTTTTTCAATATGCCCTAGATAAACAAATCCCCGTTGCATTCTCAATGGCGGGCGGTTATGGCAAAGAAATCGAATCTACTGTGGATATTCATTTTCAGACTATTCAAACCGCCCTGCAATTTCAGCAGCGCTACTAATGCTGAGACTGTCTTAGGACTTTTTCTTTGAAGTGCTTTGAACGGAAGATAGGTTACTCACGCTCTCTACGCTTTTTTCAAAATTGGTAAATGAATCTGCCATAGCAGCGCGAACCAATTCAAAATTTTCTAGAGCATGGTTAAACGAGTTCTTAAATACTGAAACATAAGCCTCGCTTCCAAGAGGTGCATTATTGGTTGCGTCATTGACGAAATGAATCAAATCCGCCTTGGAATCTTGAATCATCACTTCAGCAATTTCAGCCAACTCCTTATTGCCGCTTTTCAACACATCTAACAACTGCTGGTGATAGTGGGTTACCTCTTTCGCGGCATCCTGCAAAACCTCGGCATGCACATAATCAAATACCGCCTTAGGATCTTGGGTTTTCATGAGGTCGTAGAGGCGCTGATGCATAAGCTCTGCAAATTCTTGCGCAACTTTTTGATTAATTTGTGCAATGGCTTGCGCACTCTCCATAGCCACTCGGCCTACATTTCTGCTTGCATTCATTGCCTTTTGCGGACTTTTGCTCATAACAACCCCTTTAAGTGAGAGATTCGCGGACGATCTATGCTTGTTTATTAATACCAATCTACTCTGGTTTAAGAGTGTTTCTATAGAGAAATACCAGTAGTGAGCTCTAAATAGATAAAAAGGCTGGCTTAAGCCCTAAAAATTGCTTATATCAAGCTATCAGGGGGCGACTTTTGTTATCGAAATAATCGATTATTTATATCTAAATTATTCATTATACAAATATAGAAATAGTCCCTAGAATGGACTCCGTTATCAAAGCATTCTATGTTTGATTAACCCAATTTATTTAACAAGAGGAGCACTATGTCTATCATCAACACAACCGTAGCACCGTTTAAAACCGAAGCTTTCCACAATGGCAAGTTCGTAACCATTACTGACGAAACTCTCAAGGGAAAATGGTCAGTTCTGATTTTCATGCCAGCAGCATTCACATTCAACTGCCCAACAGAAATTGAAGATGCGGCTGAGAACTATGCTGAGTTCCAAAAATTGGGTGCTGAAGTGTATATCGTTACAACCGATACTCATTTCTCACACAAAGTTTGGCATGAGACTTCACCAGCAGTTGGTAAAGCAAAGTTCCCATTGGTTGGCGATCCAACACATACATTGACCAATGCATTTGGCGTACACATTCCTGAAGCAGGTTTGGCATTGCGTGGCACATTCGTGATCAATCCAGAAGGCGTGATCAAGACAGCCGAGATTCATTCCAATGAAATCGCACGTGACGTTTCTGAAACATTGCGCAAGCTCAAGGCTGCTCAATACACAGCAGCACACCCAGGCGAAGTTTGCCCAGCGAAATGGAAAGAAGGTGCAGCAACTTTGACTCCATCTTTGGACCTCGTAGGCAAGATCTAATAGATCGGACTCTATAACCAATCAGACTCTCTTCGGAGAGTCTATTGGAGAGGACCAGATCCTGCCCAATAGACTCACTGCAATAGAAATAAAGGATTCATCATGCTAGATACCAATATCAAGACCCAGTTAAAAGCGTACTTCGAAAAGATCGTTGCTCCCATTACGCTTACAGCAAGCTTGGATAGCAGTGCTCCTTCTGCGCAAATGCAAGAACTTTTAAATGAAGTTGCAGAACAATCAGACAAGATCACCGTCAAGACGGATGGTAAAGCCACAAATACGCCAAGCTTCACTGTCGGCAAAACTGGTGAAGAAGCCCGTATCACTTTTTCAGGCTTGCCAATGGGTCATGAGATGACCTCTTTCATCCTGGCTATTTTGCAAGCGAGTGGTTACCCACCGAAAGTGGAAGAAGACATCATTGCGCGCATTCGCAAGCTAGATGGAAAGTTTCGTTTTCAGACCTTTATTTCTTTGTCATGCCACAACTGCCCTGATGTTGTCCAAGCGCTGAACTTAATGGCAGCACTCAACCCAAATATTGAGCATGAAATGATTGATGGCGCTCTATTCCAAAACTTGGTTGATCAATACCAAATCATGGCCGTGCCAACCGTCATCCTTAATGGCGAAGTATTTGGTCAAGGCCGCATGGGTGTTGAAGAGATTATTGCCAAGCTAGATACCGGTAGCACTGAAGAAGAAGCTGCCAAACTTAATGCCAAAGGTGACTTTGATATGTTGGTGGTTGGTGGTGGCCCAGCAGGCTCTGCTGCTGCAATCTACGCTGCTCGTAAAGGCATTCGCACCGGTATTGTTGCCGAGAGATTCGGTGGCCAGGTGATGGATACACTTGGTATTGAGAACTTTATCTCCGTCTCTCATACTGAAGGACCAAAACTAGTTCAAGCCCTAGAACAGCATGTGAAGGACTATGAAGTGGATATTATGAACTTGCAGCGTGCTAGCGCCTTGCGCAAATCGGGTGATGGCATCGAAGTAGAGATGGCCAACGGTGCGGTATTAAAAAGTAAGTCTGTGATCATTAGTACTGGCGCCCGCTGGAGAGAAATGAATGTTCCTGGCGAGCAAGAGTATCGTAATAAGGGAGTTGCCTACTGCCCACACTGCGATGGCCCTTTATTTAAAGGTAAGCGTGTTGCTGTGATTGGTGGTGGAAACTCCGGCGTTGAAGCGGCAATTGACTTGGCCGGTATTGTGAGTCACGTTACCTTGATTGAATTTGATAGCCAACTGCGTGCAGATGCGGTTTTGCAAAAGAAATTGTTCAGTCTGCCTAATGTCACTGTTATTAAGAGCGCCCTAACAAAAGAAGTATTGGGTGATGGCACCAAGGTAAATGGTCTGCGCTATGAAGATCGCAGCACTAAAGTAGATCAGACTATTCAACTTGAAGGCATCTTTGTGCAAATTGGTTTATTGCCAAATACAGAATGGCTTAAGGGCACGGTGAATCTATCCCCTCGTGGCGAGATCTTGGTAGATCCAAAAGGTGAAACGTCGATGCCCGGTGTATTTGCAGCAGGTGATTGCACAACAGTCCCTTACAAGCAAATCATTATTGCCATGGGCGAAGGAGCCAAAGCATCACTAGGGGCCTTTGACTACCTGATTCGTCATTCTGTGACTGAAGAAGAGCCAAGCAAGATCGCTGCTTAACGACGGTGGCTTAAAAAATAAAACCCCAGATTGGTTTCTGGGGTTTTATTTTTCGGCAGGAAGATTAGCGTTTATAAAAACTGAGTGTAACTTCACCAAGATTGATGCCAAACTTACTCATCTGCGCTTTATTGATCATGACTTTAGGTGTTACTAGATACATCCAGTCATCAAATTGAACATGATAGATGGTGCCATCAACCGGTAGTGCGAGGGTATAGGCCCAGTTGAGCGCATTTCCGGCCGACGAGCCATTGGCTTCACCAACAACATCATCGGCTTTGCCGATATATTTTCCGGGCGAGACCTCTGTTAACTTCCAAATCCGCTTTTGTTTAGTTCCATCAGAGTATTCAAAGCTTTCATCTAGGGTACCCACTTTTTTCCCATCAATTACTTGCCAGTTTGCCTGAATCAAGACTGTAAAACGTTTGACTACCACTCCACTGCGATCAGTAAAGATTCCATAAGCATCAATCGTCCCTGAAAAATACTCACTTAAATCTAATGAGGGTTTTTCATTGGCATATTGAGATACTTTTTGGCCGGCACACCCTAGCAAGAGAAAGGCGCAGAAAAATGCACCACATAATTTAGTCAAAAATGGTTTCATTAATTACAAGCCTCTTGAAAAAGGGGTGGTGGGCAATTTTGCCCAAGTAGCTGCTCACGTAATTTCGGCGCGCTTGTTTTAGGATCCAACCAAATACCAAAAAAGGCTTTAGAAAAATCTGCGCCCGGTATTTGCGCAAGGGGTTTTCCTTCGAAATAAAAAGTAGTGCCCTGTTTTGGAATATAGATAGCAGTCAAGTTTTGACCTGACTCTATATTTGGCATGAATGTTGCTAACTGCTTACCCCAAATCTGTGCCTGCGTATCGGGTACGCCCAGTTTTTTCATCTCCTCTACCGAGCGAGTTGTAATCGCATTACCGGTAAATGATTTTTGGTAACGTAGGTCAAGTGCAAACTCAGAGGAGTTTGCACTAGGGCCACGATAAAACGATGCATCATAAACGTGAAACCCCCACCAAGTAAGCTTACCGCTACCCTGGAGCTTTGCTGGATTTAATGCCTCATTAATATAGACCTGCTCTCTTGCATGCGCATTGGCAACGAATAAACAAATCGCTAAAAATAGTTTGAATAAGATCACATTAAATTTCATGATGCGCCCTACTTGCCTCTTGCCTTGACTAAACGTAATGCGCCTGGACCCAACACCCGAGAAATCGCATGTCGATTCTTGGCAAAAAATTGATAACCCAGACGCAACGGTGGTTGCACGATCTTTCTGGAAAATAGCCACGCCAGAAAAGGGAGATTGGCTCGGCGATAGGCCTCAGGAAATACTGCAGCACCTTGAATTAATGAGCCATCTGCATATTGACCGTACATGGCAGCCAAAGCCTGCTCACATGACACCCCGACTCTTGTGGGATCGTAACGATCGGAATTGATATCGATAAAGTCTAATAAACCCGCTTGATTGCGGCCATTGAGAAACAATATCTCCGCTTGGCACAAGGGGCATGCGCCATCGTAAAACAGAGTGAGTTTTTGTAAATCATTTGCCATCAAGCAAGTGTAAGACTTATTCAATAAACTGGCTGGCAGCAGAACATTGATAAAGATCCCTTGAAAATACTCCCCAACCCCTTTCGTGCACTAGTCATTGGCTCCTCTGGAACCATTGGATCAGCCTTTGTTGAGCTTCTCAAAAATAACCCCTCCTGCTCAGGGGTTGTGGGCATTCACCGTGGTTCAGAATTCCCGCTGGATTATCAAGACCCCACATCTATAGAAAGATGCGCAAGTGCTCTGGCTAGTACGGGACCATTTCAACTGATTATTAATGCCATTGGTGTCTTGCACAATCAGGACTGGATGCCAGAGAAAAAATTAGATGATCTCAATGCCGAGCAATTGATGGAACTTTTGAAGATTAATACGATTGGACCGGCTTTAAGCATTCGATATTTTTCGAAATTACTCGATCCACAACATTCCATCATGGTGACCTTGTCGGCCAAGGTTGGAAGCATTGAGGACAATCGTCTTGGTGGTTGGTATAGCTACCGAGCCTCTAAAGCAGCCCTCAATATGCTCATCAAAACGGCCTCGATTGAATTGACCCGTACGAAACCGAAAGCGGCACTCATTGCAATGCATCCAGGCACTGTAAATTCCAGGCTTTCTAAACCGTTTCGGGGCGAACAGATTGGCAGACCGGCTCAAGATGCCGTAGCAGATATGTTTCGGGTAATAGAAAATCTTCAGATCGAAGATTCGGGAAGTTTTCTTTCTTACTCAGGTGAGAAATTACCCTGGTAAATCAAGCTTACTGACTATCCCTGAGTTTGGGGCGCTTTTTTACGGCAAGCGTCAGAGCAATATTTCACGGCTTCCCAATTTTTTGCCCATGACTTTCTCCAAGTCATTTCTTTTTTACAAACAATGCAAGTCTTGCTCGGCAGATAACCCTTATTCCCCTTAAAAGTTGTAGTCATATTCGCTTTTAAAGATCATTTAAGTGACTTAATACGTGTTGCGCATGCCTAGCAATCGATTGCTGATCCTCATCACTAATTCTTTTAAGGTTTGCTGTCATCAAGCGCGTCCTTGGACTAGCCTCAAACTGGGCGCGATGCTTGATTAAGAAATTCCAATACAAAGTAGTAATAGGACAGGCAGTTTCACCAAAGCGAACATCAGGCTTGTACTGGCAAGAGTCGCAGTAATTACTCATACGCTTGATATAAGCGCCACTGGCAATATAGGGCTTACTCGTAAAGCGGCCACCATTGGCGAATAACGCCATGCCCGCTGTATTGGGTAGCTCAACCCACTCAATCGCATCAACATAAATCGCCAAATACCAGTCACAGACTTCTGACGGAAGGATCTCGGCTAATAGAGCAAAGTTTCCAGTCACCATCAAGCGCTGAATATGGTGCGCATATCCATACTTCAGAGTCTGACCAATAGCATCTTGCATACAGGCCATCTGAGTTTTTCCAGACCAATACCACTGAGGCAGTGATCTCTGATGATCATAATAATTATCTTGTGCCATCTTCGGCATATCTAAGTAGTACATGCCTCGTACAAACTCTCGCCAACCCAATATCTGACGAATAAACCCCTCCACCGTAGATAAATCTAAGGAGTATTTTTTATAGGCACTGATAACAGCAGCAATGACCTCGCGAGGATTGAGTAGTTTGAGATTAAGAGAACTCGAAAGAATAGAATGCCAGCCATAAGGCGTATCAGTCCACATGGCATCTTGATACACACCAAAGTTTCGTAAGCGATATTCGACAAAATAATTCAGCGCTTCTAAAGCCTCATCACGAGTCACTGGCCAACGAAATGCCCCTAATGATCCAGGATGCTTGTCATAGACTTTCTCGACAAAGGTAATCACATCTTGCGTGATAGCATCTGGCTCAAACAATACGGGCTCCTCAATGATGCCGAGCCCTTTTTTTGGATAAGATTTGCGATTATCTTGATCAAAGTTCCATTGACCACCCTCTGGATTGCCATCAGCATCTACCAGAATGTGGTGTGTCTTGCGCATCAAGCGGTAAAAATACTCCAGACGTAGCTCTTTTTTACCGGCAGCCCATTCCAAAAACTCACGATGAGAGCAAAAGAAGTGCTCATCCTCACGCATCTCGAGCTCTATACCAAGCTCAGTGGCTAGCGTTTCGATTTCTTGCTTTAAACGCCACTCCCCCGGCTCAACACAAATAAGATGGCTTATTTTTTCTTGTTGTATTTTTTCCTTAAGTGCATCAACAATGGATAAAGGACTATTTTGAAGGTAGCTGATCGGGTAATTGAGCTTCTTTAAGGTCTGAGCAAAGTGCCGCATGGCTGATAGAAATAAAGCAATCTTCGCTTTATGAGACCAGACATATTGAGCCTCATGCATGGACTCGACCATGAATACTTCATCTGACTTAGGATTAAAGCCTTGAAGTGCGGCGCCCTGTAAATCGAGCTGATCCCCCAAAATCAAGACTAGCTTTTTAGAGGATTTCATTTATTTTTATATTGGGTTGGGCAATATGCGCGATCAACCAACTTACTGCGCAAAGCGACATGCTTTGTTGATCGACCTGTAACGCGTTTTCGCCAAAGCTCAAAGGAACGCCTTTTCAGCTCGTGTCGCATCAATTGAATCACTTGAGACTCTGATAATCCAAATGACTTTTCAATCGCATCAAATGGCGTTCTATCCTCCCAGGCCATTTCAATCAAGCGGGATATATCGGGAGCGGAGAGTGTTTTTAGAGAGAATCTTGCCACCCTGCAAGTTTAAGACTTATTGAATAAACTGGTGTGACGCCCCTATAGTTACGCCACACAAAGCCTACCCCCTCATGCTTGGAAAAATTCGCCAGAAGCTCATTGCTCAAGAGCCTATTCAGACCACAAAGGTGACGGAGGTTGTTTGCCCTATTTGTGATCGACCGATCCCAGAATCACAGAAAGATGCCCACCATCTTGTACCTAAATCCAAGGGCGGCAAAACCACGGAATATCTCCACCGAATTTGTCATCGTCAGATTCATGCTTTATTTACCGAAACTGAGCTGGCGGTGCAGTTCAATACTGCAGCCACTTTGCAAGAACATCCTGAAATGCAGCGATTTATTCGTTGGGTTAAATCCAAGCCTGATCACTTTTATGAAAAAACCCGCAAGAGTGCGCGTATTAAAGCCTAAAAGACAGAACTGGCTGGCTTTCGCTGCTTTGAACTAGAACCATATAAAATTTACTCGAGACGCACTTCAGAAAGAAAGCAATGAGTCAACAAATGAATAAAGTAGCCTTGGTTACCGGAGCGGGCGCAGGAATTGGTAGAGCAGCCGCGAAAGCGCTGCTTCATGGTGACTACAAAGTCGTCCTTACTGGGCGCAATCTAGATAAGCTACAAAAGGCAATTGTTGACATTGGTGGCACTCCAGACAACTGCTTAGCAGTAGTATGCGATGTAGGCAAACCCGATCAAGTCAAACAACTATTTCAAGCCCTTAAGGATAAATTTGGTCGCATTGATGTGCTCTTTAATAATGCAGGTATTGGCGCTCCAGCAATCCCAATGGAAGAGCTCACATATGAGCAGTGGATGAATGTGGTGAATACAAATCTGTGTGGTGCATTTTTATGCTCTCAAGAAGCGATTCGCATGATGAAGGCACAATCACCTCAGGGTGGTCGCATTATTAATAATGGTTCAATCTCGGCGCATGCTCCAAGACCTATGTCAGTAGCCTATACCAGCACTAAACATGCTATCACTGGTTTGACTAAAACCATCGCACTGGATGGACGTCCTTTTCAAATTGCCTGTGGACAGATTGATATTGGCAATGCTGCTACGGAAATGACTGAGCGTATGGCAGCTGGCATTATTCAAGCAGATCACTCTATCAAAGTAGAGCCTCGCATGGATGTTGATCATGTTGGGCAGGCAGTACTGCATATGGCCCAACTACCTCTAGAGAGCAATATTCTTAATATGACCATTATGGCTACCAATATGCCATTTGTTGGTCGAGGTTAAACATGCCACAAGCATTTATCCGACTCCAGCCATGAATAAAAATATCCTCATTGTTGGAGAGTATGGAAAGATCTTCATCACCCCCTTGAGAGAAGCGCTTGGGGATCAGTGGTCAATACATCACTGCACTATCGAACAAACTAAAGCAGAACTATTAGACCTAGTTTCCAAAGCTAGCATTCTAGTGGTCACTGCAGAGCTGACTTACTCCAAGGATCCGCAACTCATTCAAGATCTCATTAAAGCCGGAAAACAACTTCAGTTAATTCAAGTACCGTTTTCTGGAATGGAATGGCTGAATCAAGATTGGCTTGCTGAGGGTTGCAGAGTATGCAATACCAATCAACATTCAGAACCTATCGCTGAATATGTCATGCTGGGCATCCTAGAGTTTGCTGTCAATATGCGCTTAATGGATCGCGAATTACGTCAAGGGCGCTGGACTTACGGTGGATCAATAGTGCGCGGCAAAAAGCACACTGAAATCCAGAATAAAACGATCGGTTTTATTGGCTACGGCCATATCGCAAAACGTGTTACTGAGCTAGCCGCTCCTTTTGGAATGAAATTTCTGGCAATCAGTCGCAATCCTAAACAGGATTCTAGGTTGGTTTGGTGGAAAGACAGTTCACATCTGGATGAGCTACTCGCTGAAAGTGACTACATCCTCATTACCTCACCTCTGAGTGATAGCACTAGAGATATGATTAATGAACGCACCCTGAAAAAGATGAAGCCGACCGGCGTGATTATTAATGTAGCCAGAGGCCCGATCATTAATGAGGCAGCTATTTATCAAGCCCTCAAGAATCGTCAGATCGGCGGCGCCCTGCTCGATGTTTGGTATCAATATGCCAGTACTGAAAATTTAGAGATGCAACCCTCAGCCTTTCCATTTCATGAGCTTGATAACATCATAATGACGCCGCACACCGCTAGCTGGACAGATGATCTGGATACAAGACGTATAAATTCTGTAAGCAAGAATATCCAAAACTTCATCAATAAAAAACCGCTAGTAGAAGTTGTGTACTAGCGGTTTTAGAGTTGCTTGACTAAGAAGTTACTCTTTGTAGCCGGGATCAAGTTTTTCAACAATACGCAACATCGCAGGCCACTCCATTTCACCAAAGGGTCTTCTAACATTTGGTTGATAGAGATGATGCGTCTTCTCTATCACTTCTTTTGGCGGCATGGTGAGCTTTACCCCAGATGAAAGTGCATCTACCTGAGCTTTGCATGCCATTTCCAACCAATACAAGGTATTAAATGCTTGCGCTATGCTCGGCCCCACAGTCAGCAAACCATGGTTACGCAAGATCATTGCTGTTTGGTCACCTAAGTCTGCGACTAAACGGGATTGCTCATCGAGATCAATTGCAACACTTTCATAGTCGTGATAGCTAATGCCATGAAATCGCATGGAAGTCTGGGTAATCGGCAATAGGCCGCACTCCATGGCTGAGACCGCCATACCAGCACGGGTATGTGTATGAATAACACAGCTAACATCTTCTCTTGCACGGTGGACCGCACTATGAATGACGTATCCCGCCTGATTAATACCAAAATCCGGATTAGGGTTGTAAATAATCTCACCATCTAAATTAATCGTAACCAAATTAGAGGCAGTCACTTCGTTGTACATCATTCCATAAGGATTAATCAAAATGTAATCATCTTGACTATCTGGAATTCTGGCGGTGATGTGGTTATATATGAGATCGCTCATCCCAAAATGGGCAACTAACCTGTAACAGGCAGCCAAATCAATACGGGCTTGGCGCTCTGCAGCCGTTACAACATAATTACTCTTAGCCATTGCCTCATTGCTCCATGGGTTTGATATTGAAATCACGGATTAGTTTGCCGGTATTTTCATTATCAGTTTTAATGAAGAGTGCAAACTCACCAGAGTTAGCAGACATCCGTACCTCTGCCCCACTCTTCGCTAGCTTTGCACGCGTTTCTGGCTCTTGTAAGACTGCGTTGATTTCGGTTAGCAAGGTTTTTTGAATTGCGGGAGGTAATCCTAGTGGGCCAAAAAGACCGAGCCACGCGCCAATCTCAAAACCAGGAAAACCTTGCTCAACTACCGTTGGAATTTCTGGGGCAAGCTCGGTTCTCTTTAGAGTAGCTACGGCCAATGGCTTTAACTTACCAGCCCTGACCATCGCAATGCTAGAAGAAAGTGTGTCAAAGGTGACTGGCAACTGCCCGCCAATCACATCTGCTTGTGCTTGACTGCTGCCTTTGTAGGGAATCTGCGTCATTTCAATACCAGCACGTTTAGCCAAAACTGACATCACTAAGTTGCTGGTAGCGCCATTACCTGTTGAGCCATAACTGATTGGAGTAGGACTCTTTTGTGCATTTGCTAAAAATTGCTGCAAGGTATTTGCAGGATCATTTGGGTTAACCACCATTAGATAAGGCAGCCAAACGAGCATCCCGATCGGAGTGAAATCTGTCAGCGGGTTATAGGTCAGATTTTTATAGATATGGGGATTAATAGACATTGGTGCGGATGCACTCACCAATAAGGTATACCCATCTGGCTTAGCCTTTGCTGCAATGCCTGCGCCAATGCTGCCTGCAACCCCTACTTTGTTATCCACCAGAAATTGCTGGCCCATGCGTTGAGACAGGCGATCGGCAACGATACGAGTCACCGTATCCGTCCCCGTTCCCGGAGGGAAGCCAATAATGATCGTTACTGGCCTATCAGGATAAGCTGCAAAAATGGATGCGGAACTGCCTATTAAAAATGCAATCCCTAATAATTTAATCAAGACTTTTAGTTTCATGACGTCTCCAAATGCTTTTTATTTATTTAAAGACAATATTACTATTAACCAGTCAAAATTGGTCAATTTGACCCAAGGAATGCAGCCCATCCGTATAGGTTGATAAAAGGCACAGCAACTCTATTAAACATTACATCAAGATCTCTAAAGTCCGGCTAATGGAAGATACCAATAGAGTCTGACCTGAAAGAGCAGATACTTTGATAAAAAGTATCAAATTACACTTAAACGGGAGACAAAATGATCAAGACTGCTATCTCTAGAAAGCTCACTTTAGCCGCATTAGGTTTTGCAATATCAACGAGTGCTTATTGCGGTACTTATGTATATATTTCAAATATTGAAGATGCTGATATCACAGCGTACGAACTATCGGCCGGCTCGAATCCACATCTGACATCCATTGGTCGCTTTCCGGCTGGAAAATTTGCGATGCCAATGGCAGTGACACCAGATAATAAAAATTTATATGCCTCTGTGCGCTCTAAGCCATTCTCTTTATACATGTACCAAATTGATCAAGGTAATGGGCAATTGAAATGGACTGGTGCAATCCCCCTACCAGACAGTATGGTGAGCGTTTCTACAGATAAAACTGGAAAATGGTTGTTGGCGACCTCTTTTGGAGGGCACAACAATAGCGTTAATCAAATTCAAGCGAATGGTTACGTTAATCCAGTTCCTGCAGAAGCCTTTCCAAGCGGCGGAAAAAACCCACACGCTATCGTATTTGATCAATCCAATAAATTTGTCTATGTACCCCAACTCGGTACAGATGAAATCAAAATCCATACTTTTAATGCGTCCCAAGCAAAGCCTCTTTCTGAAACCTCAAGCTCAGTAGCGCTTCAAAAACAACAAGGCCCAAGACATATTGTGATTTCAGCGGACAATAAATTTGCCTATGTCATTACTGAGATGACGGGTGAGGTCATTGTCTTTTCAAGAGACCTTAAATCTGGGGCATTAACTCAAATTCAAGCTGTTTCAAGCCTTCCAAGTGACAGTAAGCTTGTTCCTGGAAGACCAAGACCTCCAACAGGCTCTCCAGAGGCAACAGCTTTTGATGATTCCAATATGATTTTCTGTGCCGAGATCAAACTAACGCCAAATGGAAAATTTCTATACACATCAGAGAGAACAAAAAGCACTTTAAGTGGCTTTGAAGTGGATCCCCAAACAGGCAAAGTAAAATATTTATTTACCACCCCAACAGAAGAAATGCCTAGAGGATTTAACGTAGATCCTAGCGGGCAATTCTTAGTTGCTACAGGCCAAAAATCCGACAAGGTTTCCCTCTATTCAATTAACCAAACTTCTGGCGAACTTAATTTAATTGAAAGAGTTCCTGGCGGCAAAGGCGCTAACTGGGTGACCTTTGTTAAAACCAAGTAATGATTTAAATCTTGCAGAAAGCATGCCGCCTTCGGGTGGCATTTTCATATGACCTAAGGTGGGATGATGAGCAAACTACACAATACAAAACGTTTATTTATGCAGTACGGTACAAGCCTTGTGGGAGCTTCAACTATTGGCAGTATGAGTAGGCCTGTTTATTCTCAAACACCAAAATGGACTGGCTCCCAATACCATAATCAACCTGCATTAAGTCACCAGCATTCATTTCTCGTCGATATGTGGGCAGCAGTTGCTAAAGAAACCAATGGACAACTGCAGATCACCGTCTATGCGCAGAATAATCAGATCCCAGGCTCTGATCCGCAAGCTTTAGATATGTTGCAAAAAGGAGATCTCGAATTCTTCACGCTCATGGGTGGAATTTTAGGAAAAGTGGTTCCAATAGCAGAAATTCAGGGTGTACCTTTTGCCTTTAAAAATAATGCTCAAGTTTATGCAGCTAATGATGGCGCGCTAGGAGAGTACATTGCAAAAGAATGTGCGGCGAAAGGTATTTATCGCTTTCAGTACGGTCTACTTGAAAATGGCTTTAGGCAAATTGGTATGATTGATAAGGCTATATATACACCAGCAGATCTTGCCGGTATGCGGCTCAGAGTTCCTGATGGCGAAATGTTCAGAGACCTCTTCAGCTCTCTGGGGGCAACGCCAGTCACAGTCAACATCAAAGAGCTCTATGAGTCAATGAAAACCCGCAAGGTTGATGGGCAAGAAAATCCACTAGTGATTACAGAGGTCAATAAACTCTACGAGGTGAGCAACAATCAATCCATTACTAACCATATGTGGTCAGGCTTTAACTTACTAGCCAATCAAAAATTTTGGCAGAGTCTCCCAGGTGATGTTCAAGAAGTCGTTCTTAGAAATATCAAAAAATATGTATCTCTACAAAGGACCTATACCAATAATCTCAACAAACAACTTGAGATTACTCTTGCTGAACGCGGCCAAAAATTTAACCAAGCTAACATTCAGAGCTTCAAGGACAAGTTGGGCGATGGCTTCTACGGTCGGTGGCGAGAACATTTTGGAAAAACAGGCTGGAATCTCCTCGAACAGACTGTAGGCAAGCTCTAAAGCTAAGCTGGGCAACTTAAGCTAATATCAATATCCATCGCATAACCAAATCATCAAAAGGAAACAAATGAGTCTCTTAGATAAACTTCGTTGGCGCTATGCCACCAAGAAAATGGATTCTACTAAGACAGTCCCCACAGAAAAAGTGGAAGAAATTTTGGAGGCCGTGAGACTAACGGCTAGCTCAAGTGGACTGCAGCCATATGAATTGATTGTTATCACTAATAAGGATGTTCGTGAAAAGATCAAAGCAATTGCAAATAATCAAACGCAAGTGACTGACTGCTCACATCTCGTTATTTTTGCAGCCTGGGATGATTACACTGCTCAGCGCATTAATGATGCCTTTGATATGACTGAGGCCGTCCGTAACTTTAAGAATGATGCGGGTGTGGCGTATCGCCAAATGCTCTTGAAGAATTACCCAACCAGAGGTCCAGAAGTCAACTTCACGCACGCAGCTAAGCAGGCTTATATTGGCCTGGGGACGGCCTTGATTGCTGCAGCAGAACTAGGTGTAGATTCCACTCCAATGGAGGGCTTTGATCCTAAGGCACTCGATGAAATCCTCAACCTTAAAGAAAAAGGTCTACGTAGCGCGGTAATGCTGACTTTAGGCTACAGAAAAGAGGATGAGGACTGGTTAGTCAAACTTAAAAAGGTAAGGCGCCCCAAGGAGAGCTTTATCAGTTGGATTCAATAAATAATCTAGCTCAGCAAACAAAATGCCAGCCCCAGGGTTGGCATTTTTTATTTGTCTCAGATCATAAGCCTGGGTAGCAATTAAAGGCCTTTTATACGACCTATATCAATATGCCTCCAACTTTACGGCATACAGTGAGGAATGGGCTTTCTTTTGCTGCCATACAAGATTGGATAGATCAGGCTAAATATGAAAAATCGATACGCTATTGCCCTTGTAGTACTTTTATTTATCAGCGGTTCATCGCAAGCCAATCGACAACTGGCCTCACGCAATGGCTGTATGGGCTGTCATGCGGATACGGAATTTGATGCGCCGCCATGGCCAGAACTGGCCATGAAATATGAAAAATACCAAGGCCAACCAGATGCCGCTCGCATACAAGGAGAGAAGTTGCGAAAAGGAAAGCTATTCAAAAATATCAAAGCCCATCAAAAACTCTCGCCAACCAATACCACTCAATTAATGCAATGGATTATTGACGGGGCAAATTAATGGTAAACGAATGAGAAAATATTACCCAGAAAGCCATGCTAATTTAAAAGCATTACTTGGTTTTTATATGCCCCTGTTAGAGCCTTTTTGACTATCTTGTAGATATCTAAATCAAACTCAGCATCACCGGAACTTTTTAGCTCAGATAACTCATCCTCGTTGATGGCGGTTCCTAGGTAACACCAGTTGTCTAAGACAATCATTTCTCCGCCATCACGAATAGCAATTGGTCCTTTATAAGGCCATACTTGAACCTTATACAAGCCCATGGCAGTTTTTAGTTGTAAGTTATGAATTTCCTTAGGCACTAGTCCAATACAAGCGCCACCACATTGTTTTACTTGGTATCCAAAACATGATTTCCCGTCAATATTTTTTTCTAGGCCAAGCAAAAGTTCACATAAGCGATATTTTTTAGCTACCGCCTTTAGGTATGAAATCGCCTCTCTTTTGTTATAAAACAAACCATAGAGATTCTCCTGAAGACCAGGTAACAATTCTTTATGACTAACTAATAAGGGCTTGAGCACTCCATCAATACCCATTTCCAAACTCCAGGCACAAAGGTCTTTAGACCGACGAAGCTTAATATTCATACTGGGCATGCGCTCTTTAATTAGCCTTGACTCTAGAATTAAAGCACTTAACTCTCCGCTAGTTTCTATCCAGTCAATGTCTCTTACCTGTAGGGATAATTTCATCTCTTTACGCTGTGTTAATGCGCCTTGAAAATGACCCATCACTCTACTTCTCAAGGAAATGCTTTTGCCAATGTATAGAGGGGCCCTATTTTCACCATAAAAGATATAGCAACCGGGGGCATCTGGAATTGAATCAATTAACGCCTGATCAATATTCGGCGGAAGACTTGCGTTGCCGATGAGTTGGTTGATAGCAGCTAGCAACCTTTCTTTTCCCACCACCGTTTCACACACTCGCCAAAACTGTAAAAGTAAATCAGCATCTCCAAGTGCTCTATGTCTAGCGCTCACTACAAGACCGTGTGACTGAATAATGGTATCTAAGTTATGACGAACTTGGTTTGGAAAGAGCAATCTAGAGAGCTTGACGGTGCATAAGACCTTGGGCCTGAAATCAACCCCCACTCTTTTGAAAGAAGCTTTAATAAAACCGTAATCAAAACGTGCATTATGAGCAACGAAGATTTTGCCCTCTAGCTCTTTCTTAAGTTCATTGGCCAAGTCCTCAAAGCAAGGTTGGCCAGAAACCATTTGCGGCAATATACCCGTTAGTCTTTGGATATTTTGCGGGATATATACTTGGGGATTAATTAATCTTTCCCATACACTCACCTCATCGCCTGCAAGTGTTTTGATGCCAATTTCTGTAATCCGGTCTCGCTCAAAATGAGATCCCGTAGTTTCGATATCCACAAAAGCGAGCGCAGGATAGTGAACTGCTTTCTTGTTCATAGGAATTGCTAATGAATAGATATCAAGCTTATATCTAAACTCTTAATCTTCTTGCATGTTTGGCATTAACTAGGGGTGCGATTCAAAAAATTTGCGAAGTCAAATACAGAGTTGGGACCGCGTGGAACTTGTTCAATTTTCTTGAATTCAGTTTTTACAATCTTTTGAATATCACCCTTTTGCTTTGTTTCTTTTCCTGGATCCTGGGGGATATATATCTTGCGCTCAGGCGCCTTTTTAATCTCGCTAAAACTCGGTACGTAATCCTTTATGGTAGAGGCCAGAGTGACATTTGCCATACAACTTAGCATGTAAGTTTCGAGAGATTGATATAACTCCTTTGCAATATCCGACAACTCAACCTTACGCTTTTTAATAAGATTCATGGCAAGCACAATATCTTTAATGGTGATGACGCCTGGATCCTTTTTTAGCTGATAGCCTCCGGTTCGACCTTTGACACCAACAACTAGACCAGACTCTCTTAATGGGCGCAGTAAGAGTTCAATACGACTAATGGATAAATTCTGTCTTTTAGCTATTTCAGGGACTGGAACTAGCTGCCCATCACCTGAATGACTGGCGATATCCACCAAGGTGTTTAGTGCGACTTTGACTGCTTTAGTGATATCCATGGGTACTTAGCAAAAATGTTAGATTCGAACTAGTATCAAACTGATTTGAAATTTATGTTGCGGCGCACTTTTTAACCCTCTTAAAGACATGGTTGTAACTACCGATACCACCCACCCTTTTGCCTGTCGACTGCTTAGGTTGATTGCCTATCTTTTGGCTGGCGGGGCTCTAGCCCAAGCCTTTGCTTACGCTGTGATTTACATTTCGATCTATGACTCTCAGGCAGCGGGTATGCTAGCCCACCTTCTAATTCAATATCTCGCGAATTACTTTTTAGGTGCTTCGTTCATTATTTTGAGTGTTTCCAACATTCTCATCAAAAGGGGTTTGTCAGATATCAAGGTAATCCGCATACCCTCACTCGCTTTCATGCTAGTCATCGCTGCCACGAGTTTTCTCATCATTCCTCGTATGGATTACTTGCGGGAGACAGCGCTGCTCGATGGTATGCCGGTGATGCTATCGCCATTTGCGAGCTATTTTTTGATATTAAATAATCTGATACTGCTCTTACTTGCCACACAGATTTTTTACAGCAGTTTAATTGCCTGGCGCCTTAGCAAGACTCAATTAACCTAGGTAGGGCCTAATAGCCGCTATCAAAGGCAATTGCTGCTCTTGCCTTATAAACTGGCCAATCTCGACTCGAAGCGAAGATTGACTGATGAAGAAAGTTTTAGAGCCCTCAAGAGGCGGCTCTATCTTCGCCCACTGGGTATTAAATTCATAAATAGTCTCTTTATAGCCAATGAATTTTTTGACAATAAGCTGCTTACCGTTGACTTCAATGGTTTCGCAATCAAGTGCATGCCTGCAGTAGATTAAAAAACCAATTGTCACGGCACAGAGCTCTAAAAGCGTAAAAATCAAAATAACCCAAACTCCTGCCAGAAGAAAACCTGCTGCCACAGTTACCGAAAGGCACACCAAAATAATATAAAACTTGAGTAACTGCTTGGGTGATAGCGCGCAGTTTCTTCGCATTTGCCAAGTTTTCGTACTCAAAACATTCACCTCAAAATCAATTAATTTTTATGCTCTTGAGACTTTGCTAGCCGATCAGCACTTCTTTGTTGAAAATCAACCATGGTGTGATACCCCATTTGATAACAAGGGCAATGCTTACCTAGAATCCAGCGGGCGAGCTTAATGCGTAGTTTTTGCACCATGTTGATTCTCCATGTGTTGAGCTTCCAATGTAAACGGAAATACCTTTTACTGCAGGCCCTGGGAAAATATAAGGGGATTAGTTGGTAAGGCCGTGTTTGGCAAAAGGCCAGCAAATCCATTACATTGATTGGATGAATGAAATCAACCAAATCCCTAAAAAAATTCCCTTATTTCCACTTGGAACCGTTTTATTCCCGGATGGAGTAATTGCATTGAAGATTTTTGAAGCACGCTATCTTGACATGATCAAACAATGCTTGCGTGAAAAGACGGAATTTGGCGTCATCAGCATTATGAAAAATTCAGATCCTATTCATGAAGGTTTAGCTCCCAATTTTTCGAATATTGGAACGCTTGCTCTCATTGAAGACTTTGATCCAGTTCAGCCTGCTTTGTATATCACCAAGTCATTTGGAACTCGACGTTTTAGGTTGCTAAATAGTGCTCAAGAGCCTAATGGTCTATGGATCGGTGAAATTGAACTCCTTGATCAGGACCCAGAGATGCCCATTCCACACGAACATCACGGGGTGGCAAAACTATTGGATGAGATTATTTCAGTCATTCAAAGCGAGGATCTAATGGGTGAGGCGCCCTTTAAGAAGCCCTTCAAAATGGATGATTGTGGCTGGGTCTCTAATCGCCTGGCTGAACTACTGCCGATCTCTCTTGCTCAAAAGAACCACCTACTTGGTCAGACAAACCCCCGCATTCGCTTAGATCTCATCACTGAAATTATTGAGGATGATGGTTTAAAAAATCTCAAAATCCATTAATTCCATGCTGAATGATTTGATCCGCCAAACGATTCGAGAAATGGTTGGGGGAAGCGGTCCACCAGTAGCGTTTCTGACGCCAAAAGGAGATCGGGGCTTATTCGGACCAGAATCCATCGCCTGGAAAATTCATGGTGACTTTATCTCCATGATGATTGGCGGAATCAGTTCATTAATTTTGCAGGCACTTCATCCACAGGCATTAGCTGGGGTTTGGGATCACTCCTCTTTTAGGCGGGATTTAAAAGGTCGACTTGGTAGAACGGCATTCTTTATCGCAGCAACAACCTATGGACCCACCGAAATGGCAAACAATATCATTTCAAAGGTCAATCAAATTCACACCAAAATTACT
Source organism: Polynucleobacter sp. AP-Titi-500A-B4 (assembly GCF_018688095.1). Classification (NCBI taxonomy): domain Bacteria; kingdom Pseudomonadati; phylum Pseudomonadota; class Betaproteobacteria; order Burkholderiales; family Burkholderiaceae; genus Polynucleobacter; species Polynucleobacter sp. AP-Titi-500A-B4. The sequence continues at coordinate 1,588,377 of NZ_CP061311.1, forward strand.
GGTTTAGATGAATTTGGAAAGCCTTATGCAGCATCTGATCCTCATTTGCTAGCTTGGGTCCATCTCACGGAAACACGTAGCTTTATGAAATCTTTTGAAGACCACCGCAAAGAGAAGATTAGCAACAAAGAAAAAGATCAGTATTTTCTGGAAATGAAATCTTTAGGGGAAAGAATGGGTGCGCTAGACCTTCCTAGCACCTATATCAGTACTGAAAGTACTATCAGGGCTTATATTCCCGAACTGTACTTTGGTGAACGTGCGAAGAGCATTATTGATTTGCTGGAACACTTTCCCAGCAATCTGACAGCAAAACCCTTTATTAAACTGATTAGTCGAGCTGGCTTTATGAATCTTCCCGACTGGGCCTATCCCCTTATTGAAAAGCCAGTACCTAGCTACTTAGAACGATTAGCAGTTAAAAAGACAATTGAATTCATGGCAATTCCTGTTCGCGAAGCCCTCAAAGACGGAGTAGCAGCGCACTCTTTGCGAAGAATTTATGGGTAATTACTCAGAATCAGAGCTAGGATTAAGTTTATCTAGATTATTGTCTTGGCGCTTTTCAGCGGAGGACTGCAAGTTCAAACTAGGTGCAGTCATTTTTTCACCGTCCCAAACCTGCCCGCACCAACACTCGCCTGCATCATTAATGATACAAACGCCTGATCCACAGCAACGCTTATCGGGAGCCTTCATAATGAATACCTACTTTCATCTACCGACCAAATAATTAAAGAATTTTTTGAGAACACCATGACAACCTATGCTTGCATTGAATTAAGAGATCTTAAACTACAAACACAAATCGGTACTTATGCGCCGGGAGCAATTATTCCAAAACAGCACCTATTAGACTTAACGCTTTGGATTGACCAAAAACTAGTGCTTATCTCGAAAGATGTCATGGAAAACGTGTTTGACTATGACCCACTTATCATTGAAATCAATAAACTAGCCGGTGATGGCCATTATGAAACCCAGGAGAGATTGATCAGCAGAATCACCCAGGCTTGTATAAAGTATCCTGAGATTAAATCGCTTGAAATTGGCCTCAGAAAGCTACCAGTTCATGCTGGATCCGGATCATTGGGCATTCGACTCTCATTAGATGAGATCGCCCTAAGTAAGCTCAGAATTTCTGGTGAGTTGCCGCATTAGTAGCATGCCCTGAATAATTTACAGATCTTAAATACACTGGTCTCAACCAAATATTCATATTAATCAAAGATGAAAACACTAATTCCTATATTTCTAAGCTTTTTGCTCACCCTTTTTTCCATACCGGCAAGTGCAAACCTTGCAAGCAAGTTAAGTGATGGGCAACATGTATTACTCATGCGCCATGCAGATGCACCAGGGTATGGTGATCCTGCGGGCTATCAGCTCGATAAGTGCTCCACACAAAGAAATCTGGGCGACAGAGGTAAGAAACAGGCAATACTCATTGGGCAGTGGTTAAGCAATCAAGGTGTTGCTTCTGCAAAAGTGTTTAGCAGTCCATGGTGTCGCTGTATTGATACAGCAAAATTATTAGACAAAGGTCAAGTGACTTTGGCGCCCGCGCTTGGCTCTTTTTTTGATGATATGAGTCTTGAGAAACAACAGACCAAAAATTTAGAAAACTTAATTCAAGCTCAGCTCAATGAAAATCAAAAAGTACCGATCATCATGGTTACGCATCATGTGAATATTCAAGCATTCACAGGCAAGGTAGTCAATGTGGGTGATATGGTTCTAGTAAAGGTGGATAAGAATGGCAAATATCGATCTCATGAGCTTTATACCAGCCCAGGCTATTAATATTTAGGATCAAATAAAAAGCCACCTAAAGGCGGCTGTTCTGAAAAAGACTTACTGATTTATTAAGGCAGTCTTAAATGACGCTAGTCCTTAAAAATTCAATGCAGAAACAAATTTCCACAGAATATAGATTGTCGAAAATATGACAATAAATACAATCGCCATTCGAAGATATATTTTTGCTACTTTGTCTTTAGTTTCAACTGCTTTTTTCTCACTCATGGGTTTCTCTCCTTCTTATTTTTAGAGCTAAATGTATTTAAAAATGGGCACTACAGCAATGCATTTCATTAAGTTAGTCTAATGTAATTTTACAATCGAGTGCGTTCTACGGTGAATTAAACGACTCAGCGTATCCAATGCAACCTTTGTCCATCCATGTAGGGCTAATTGATGAAGTTTATATAGACTGATGTACATCATCTTTGCAAACATCCCCTCGACCATCAGACTTCCACCAATTAGTCCACCCATCATGCTTCCCACGCTGCTATATTCTCCCAACGAAACTAAGGATCCAAAGTCGCGATAGACATAAGGTTTTAGGGGTTGATGATCGATGATGCGATTGATCTGTTTATATAAATGCGACGCTTGCTGATGAGCTGCTTGAGCTCGAGGGGGTACAAACCCGCCCTTACCATTATTTGCTTCGGGCCAAGGGCATGCCGCACAATCACCAATCGCAAAAATATTAGCATCTAAGGTTGTCTGTAGAGAAGGTAAAACCATTAATTGATTGACATGGTTAGTCTCAAGCCCTCCAATACCCTTGAGGAAATCGGGAGCCTTCACACCTGCAGCCCAAACAATCAGCTCTGCAGGAATCTCTCTCCCATCAGACAGTAGCACTTGATGCTCTAAAACTTGTTGCACCTTTGCATTGGTAATCACCTCAACACCGAGGTCAGTCAATAATTTTTCTGCCGCAGTCGAAATGCGATCAGAAAGCGCAGGCAATATCTTTGGAGCCGCTTCAATTAAGATGACCTTCAAATCCTTCTCAGGATCAACTCTATCCATTCCAAAAGAAATAATGGCACGAGTGGTTCTATGTAACTCTGCAGCCAACTCAACTCCAGTGGCACCAGCACCAATAATGGCAACCTTCAGCTGATGTCGAGCTAAGGCATTACTTTGAGCCTGCGCTCTTAAACAGGCATTAACTAAGCGAAGATGAAAGCGTTTTGCATCGCCCAAAGATTCTAGTCTTTGGGCGTATTGCGCAACACCTTTAGTGCCAAAGTCATTTGTTAGGCTACCAATAGAGATGACTAATGTGTCGTAAGGGATAGTTTGGGTTGGTGTCACCAATTCACCAGACTCATCTATATAAGGGGCAACTTGAATTTCTTTCTTATCTCGATCAATGCCAACCAACTCACCTAATCGAAATTTAAAATGATGCCAATGGGCTTGCGCAATGTAATCTAATTCTTGATCCGCAAGGTCCATCGATCCTGCTGCTACTTCGTGTAATTTTGGCTTCCAGATATGGGTTCTATTCTTGTCAACCAAAGTGACTTTTATCTTTTTTCCATCAAAGTTGCGACCCAGCTTAGTAGCCAACCCAAGACCGCCAGCACCCCCGCCTACGATGACTATTCGATGTGCGTGAGACATATTAGCCTTAAACCTTAGCCACTCTTAGGCTGGATGAATAAATCATTACCAATGGAACTACCATAACCTTTTGCGGATGTTTTAGCGTAAGCGCTCAACATAAAAAGTGGCTTTTTCCAGTGCATCTTCAGCATCCATTCCTACCATGTCTGCACCGAGATCATCTATCAGCTCAGGAAACTGATTAAATACTGGACTGCCGATAATGACGCCGACTTGAGGATTCTTTGATTTAGCTTTAATGCTCTTAATTAATTCCTTAAGCTGCGGAAATTGCTCACGAACACTAGCTGACAGACCCACAACGTCAAACCATTCATTCGCAGCCATGGCAATAATGTCTTCTTCTGTGGCGGCTAACTCACCCCAAATGCGCCATCCCGCTCTAGCAAAAAACTCCGAAACCATGAACAGGCCTAGGTTGTGCTGTGAACCTGGTAATGGCACCAACATAATGCTCGAACCTGTTTGCTTTTGCTCCGCATACTGCTGAAATATTGGGCTTAAGTCATACATCAATTGCTTAATACGCCAAAGTGCAATGGTCACTTCAGTGAAATTCGATTCATCATCCTCCCACATTTGCCCCAGCTTTCTAGCAACGGGGGTTAGCAAGAGCAAATAAATATCTTCTAGGGCAGTTCCTGATTCATGCATTGCCTTCACATAATTGACTGAGGCACGGGCATCTTCTTGGAGAACAAGTTCCGTTAATTGGGCGATGATTTTTTCATCAATACTAGCTTTTACCGGTAACTCTTGAGGAATAGATGAATCAAGATGTTGCTCAATAATGAGCGGCAGAATATTGCCTTCAATGGTTTTAACCAGTGACTCGAGATACTCAGCTTCAGTACAGGCTTTTTCGAGCGGATGGGTATCTTGTTCTTTTTTAAAATTCGCCTTTGATGGCGCATTCGATACCAAGCAATCATCCCACATGCTGTTTGATGCCTCGGATGAGCGTTGTTGGTCTACCTTAAAGTCATCCTGCTTGGATTTCTTTTTAAAGCCTGCAATGCTCACTAGCCTAGATAAATTCATGAACATCACCAGATCAAGACACGGTCTCAAAAAGACTTTTGAAGATAACCGTGGCTGCCTAAGAGCCTCTTTATTGGAATCAATACTTTATAAATTCTTTCTGAGAAATACACAAACACTTAACTGTAGGTGCTTTCCCTAGAGTCCTTGATTTCCTCTTTCCTGGGCTCTAAACCATATGTCCGTACAAGTTGCCAAACATGTTGAGGCACCATATTTTTGATTTTGTGCGGCGCAGTATTGCGTAAATGAATCACTGACTCAATTGCTTTCATCTCCACTCTTGCTTTTGCAAACTCAAGACCACGTGGTCCAAACCGAGGCATGACCCACGCAAAAATACTTCGCAAAAAATTGGGCATTCTTTGTAGTGGCAAGCCTCCAGCAGCTAGCTCCACATTCTTCATAAAACCTTTTACTGGCCCCAATCGGTTGCCAGCGGATTGCAAAGGCTCTATATGAATTTCAGGATCTAATACTTGAGCCAACTCTTGACCTCTTGCATTACGAATAATTAACCACTGCTCCCCTGTACCGGCCATATATCCAACCGTAATATCTGAAAGAGAGTTGACATAGTCAACGCAGGTTTTACAAGTGGTTGGGAAAAAGTCGCCGGGTAAATCTGAGAGGGGTAGCTTTAAGAAAGGAATTTCTTGGGTGCGCCCATCTGAAAAACGTAACTCAACATGGTAATCGGCTCTAAATTCTAAATAGGTAATTTCTTCCGGCTTTTGAGATAGTAATCCTAAAAAATGGTGGAAATTTTCTGTTGTCGTGTTATCTGAGCAAGGTGAACCAATGATGAATAACTTCTCAAAACCCAGCTCTTTCTCCAGCGCTCTCGCTGCATATACCTGACAAGGTATACCGACCATGGCGACCCTTCGAAATCCAAGCTCTTTAGCTTGCTCAAGGTATTGAACAATAGGTGCATAGCCCATTTTCATTCCTCTGCAATGCTGCATGTCCTTGGCTTGACTAACAATGACAGGCATAGGGCGCCATTGATCCTCTGGATCAGAGGCCATGGTGATGACAGCATCAACCATATTTTTTTCTAGTAGCAATTCACACAATCGCGTAATGATGCCCGTCCATTGTGCTCCCGCCAAGGGGTTCTTTAATCTGGCTCTATACATTTGTAGATAGGTGCCAAAAAAGACTTCGTCAGATTCGCCTACCTTACGAACCCTACCATGTGTAGAGATTTCAAACTGTGGGTAATTGGGTTGAATGAATTGACATGCAGTAGCACAACGCTTAGGTTGCGATGTTCTAGATACTCCGCAATCCGTACACAGTTCCCGAAATGGGGCAATATCAACCGACTCCATTGCCAACTAACCCCTAACTAAAGCGCGTGATGACTCTTTGTTTAATCTTCTCAGCCGAAAGTCCGTAGAGGTCTAATAATAAATTCACATCCCCGTGATCAACATACTCATCAGGCAAGCCTATTTGCATAGACTCAATTTGAATATTGTGATCCGCGAGAACCTCAAGGCAGGCGCTACCGGCGCCGCCCTGGACAGCACTATCCTCAACAAAAACCAATGCGTCATGAGTGCGCGCAATATCGCACAACAATGTCTCATCCAAAGGCTTCACAAAGCGCATATCTACGACGGTAGCGTTGATCTCTTGTGCTACGGGTAATGCGTTGTATAGCAAAGGTCCAAAACAGATGAAGGCAATCTTTTTCTGTTGAGGCAAAGCGCTATCTATTGTGCGTACTATGAGACCTTTACCGATTGGTAAGGACTCTAATGCTTGACCTGTAGCCTCTAGACCAATGCCTGCACCACGCGGATAACGCACTGCGGCTGGACCATCATGCTTAAAGGCCGTGGTGAGCATAGCTCTACACTCCTGCTCATTAGAAGGGCTCATTAAGACCAGATTTGGCAAGCAGCGTAAAAAGGCGATATCAAATGCGCCTGCATGGGTTGCACCATCTGCACCTACTAGACCAGCACGATCAATTGCAAAGGTCACTGGTAAGTTTTGTAAGGTGACATCGTGTATGAGTTGGTCATAGCCTCGCTGCAAAAAGGTCGAATAAATCGCGACTACAGGCTTTAACCCTTCGCAAGCAATACCAGCGGCAAATGTGACGGCGTGTTGCTCCGCAATACCCACGTCAAAATATCGCTCTGGAAATTGCTTTTCAAACTCTACCAATCCAGAGCCTTCACGCATTGCTGGAGTGATCGCAATGAGGCGCTCGTCTTGCTCGCCCATATCACATAACCATTCACCAAAGACTTGCGTATAGGTTTTTTTGCCACCAGGCTTTACTTGAATACCTTCTACCGGATTAAATTTTCCAGGGCCATGGTAGAGAATGGGGTCACTCTCAGCAAATGAATAGCCCTTTCCCTTTTTGGTAATGATGTGTAAAAACTGAGGGCCTTCGGTTTGCGCTAAGACCTTCAGGTTTTCTAAGGTAGGTAGCAAGACATCGAGATTATGACCATCGATAGGACCGTAATAGTCAAAGCCAAACTCTTCAAAAATCGTTGCTGGCCCAACCATCCCTTTAGCATGGCCCTCTAAGCGCTTCGCAAACTCTCGAATAGGCGGAGCTACAGAAAGCACTTTATCTAAACCCCGCTTAGTAGCGGCATACATAGAGCCAGAAATCAATTTCACTAAGTAGCGATTGAGCGCCCCTACTGCAGGAGAAATCGACATTTCATTGTCATTGAGAATGACAATCAAGGGGACCTTTTTATTAACACCTGCATTATTCATTGCCTCAAAGGCCATACCAGCACTCATAGCGCCATCACCAATCACGGCAATCACATTCCGCTTTTCGTTTTTAGCTTTTGCAGCAACTGCCATACCTAGGGCTGCAGAAATACTGGTAGATGAATGCGCTGTACCAAATGCATCGTATTCACTTTCACTGCGCTTCGGAAAACCAGAGATTCCACCGTACTGTCTTAAACCTGGCATTAGCTCTCTGCGACCCGTTAGCACTTTATGAGCATAACTTTGGTGACCCACATCCCAAACAATGCGGTCATGTGGAGTATCAAAAACATAATGCAGAGCCAAGGCCAATTCAACTGTGCCCAAATTCGATGACAAATGGCCGCCAGTATCAGAGACAGAACTCAGGATGAAATTGCGCAGCTCTCTAGCGATTTGCGGTAGCTTAGTAGCTTCATATGCCCGAAGTTCATCTGGGGCTGATATGGTCTCAAGAAGGTTTGTCATTTTCAGCATAGCGATCTCACTTTGATGAATAGATTTTGGAGATAATTTTTTTATACTCTTCTAAATTTTCGTCAGAAGATTGTTTCAAAGCATGAATCGGAGCATGCATAAACTTATTGGCAAGCGCAATGGCCATATGTGAGAGAACCAGCATAGGGTCATCCCCATTCGCAATTCTTCTACTGGCTTTTTCTAGCTCAATCTTTTGAAATTGCTCACCCACATCTTGGATTGATCGAATGATGGGCACAACTGCTCGCTTCTCAAGGGTTTCATAAAACTCAATCACCCCTTTTTCAATAATCTTCTCTGCTTCACCAATCGATTCAAGACGATTTGCTTTTCCGGTATTTACAATCTCACCAAGATCATCAATAGAATAGAGATAAGCATTTTTTAAGCTCTTGATCTCGGGCTCAAAATCTCTAGGCACTGCTAGATCAATCAGGACGATAGGTCGAGACTGACGAGCCTTCAGCGCCGTTTTGACCATTCCCATCCCCACGATTGGCAATGAGCTCGCTGTGCAGGAGACGACTACATCATATTGATGTAACTGTTTAGGAAGTTCAGCTAAAGGAAATACTTCAGTTTCTAAATTCTGACTCGCAAATGCTTGAATTAACTCACTACCACGATCAATCGTGCGATTAGAGATCGCAATCTTTTTCGGATTTTTGCCAGCAAAGTGATTTGCACACAAACCAATCATTTCGCCAGCACCGATAAATAAGACATTGCAGTCACTGATTTGCCCAAAGATACGCTCAACTAATTTGATTGATGCGCCTGCCATTGAGACGGAATGAGCCCCGATTTGGGTATTACCGCGAACAACCTTTGCTACAGAAAATGTTTTATCGAATAAGGGCTTTAGGTAAGTCCCTAGAGTCCCTACTTGATTGGCATTCTCAATCGCTTTTTTCATTTGCCCGAGGATTTGGGTTTCCCCCAGAACCATCGAATCTAGACCGCTCCCAACCCTAAAAGCATGCTTGACTGCATCACTCTCCTTGGCAGAATATATATAAGGACGCAACTCATTTTTTTGGACATTGTTTTGAGCGGCCAGCCATTCAAAAGCCCGACTCTCTAGGTGATGATCCTCATACTCAACATCATTGGCGGCACAATAGATCTCCATGCGGTTGCAAGTAGACAGAATGGCTACCTCTGGCTGATTTTCGGCATTGTCTCTTTGTAAAAATTTACGCAAATCAATTAATGAATCATGCAAAACCTCAGGCGCAACTGCCACACTCTCCCGAATATCAATCGGGGCCGTGTGATGATTCACGCCGAGGTTGAGCAGCTTCATGCTTGGCATAGCTTCAGTAAGCTCCTGGATTTAACACTAACGTTTCCCAATTCAGGCGCATTGCAATCGTCACCCAAATTAAGTATGGGAACATCAAGTAAGCAGCTATCCTGCGGATTGGCCACATCACCAAAATAATCGCCAACACCGATCCCCATAGGAAAAACGCCTCTATCAATGACCAATCGGGGTGTTGCATCCGGAAATAAAAAACACTCCAGAGCACGTTGAGAAAGCTGTTCAACCAAAATAGTGCGGAGATTTTGGCTTTCTGTGACGCACTAGCGCCACTATTAAATGCAATCATCCATGCCAGCGCAGACAGGATAAAAATGATCGTCCAAATCACGCCAAAGGACCAATCTGGTGGTTTCCAAGGCGGCTGGATCAATGAGAAATACCAAGGCCCCAGCTTTGTAGCCATGCCACCCAGGACTGAAGTGACAACCATCCAGGCTGCAATTAACCAGAGATACTTGTGCTGAAAAAACATCTTCATACTTTAGCCAATCCCAAAAGGTGTCCCATATCCTTAATAAAGATTTTCAGATGAGCCATAGGCTTCTTGCGTACGAGCTTTTTGTTCATATAAGACTCAAAGGTGAGTTTTTGAACATCCTTGTCTTCACACATCTTGACAAAGCTCTCACGTCTTTTATCGGTCGAGTACCAGAAATATTGCATGATGCCTAAAACAATAAAGGTCATGCGATGCTCTTTCATGAAACGCTTGCGAGCTAACTTGAGTTTTGCTGGATTATTACTTTCCACGAATTCAGCAACTGCTTCGCCTGCTAATTGACCACCAAGCATTGCATAGTAAATACCTTCACCAGATGCTGGCGCAACCACTCCAGCAGCATCGCCCGCCAAAACAACTTGCTGACCATCGTCCCATTTCTTCAAGGGCTTCATCGGCAAAGGCGCTCCTTCGTGACGAATCAATTCAGCACCCTCTAAACCAATGTCAGCTCGTAATTTGGCAACCGCATTTCTGAGTGAAAAACCTTTGTCTGCACTTCCAGTGCCTACGCTGATGGTATCGCCATGCGGAAATACCCAGCCATAAAAATCAGGGGATACTGGCTTTTGATATAAGACATCACACCGAGTTCCATCAAAAGAATTTGGTGCATTGGGTGGAGTCTTAATAATCTCGTGATACGCAAATACATAATTTGCCTCAGCACACCCCTTCACTCCTGCGCTTCTACCCACTTGTGATTTGGCACCATCAGCACCAATAACTGCTTTGGCAAGAACGCTCTTCAAGACCCCTTGGTCACCATCACGGGCACCACGTGTGCGATAGTAAATCCGAGCATATGGACCCTCTCTTGTCAGCGATTCAAATAAGCCGTCTTCGCGAGTAGCTCCCTCTTTAACGGCGCGCTGTCTTAACCACTCATCAAAGTGAGAGCGATCAACCATTCCTACAAAGCCATTCTCAATTGGAATATCTACTGCTTTACCAAGCGGCGACACCATGCGGGCAGATTTTGCTTTCGCTACGAGCAACTCATCTGGGATCTGAAAATCCTTAATCAAGCGCGGAGGAATAGCGCCACCACAAGGTTTAATGCGTCCACGCTTATCTAATAACAAGACCTGCTTACCCTTTTGAGCAAGCGTTTGAGCGGCGGTAGATCCAGCGGGACCACCACCAACAACGACTGCGTCATAAATAAATTCAGTTGTCATGCTTCACCTCGCTCCACTAGAACTACCCGTTTTATTCTCGACCTGAGATGCCATATAAGCGGAGGCAACAAACAGAATTGCCTCAACAAAAAAGACCGATGCATATGCGAATGCTGAATTTGCAAAAATGGATCTCGCAAGATCGCTAGCACCAGCTCCTAATAGACCACCCAACCCAAATGCAATTGCTTGAGCGCCACCCCAAAGACCGATTCTGACGCCCTCTTTACCACTCCCACCAGTTACTGCTAAACGCATCATGGAAGCAATGGCGGCAATAGAAAATGCACCATTCGCCAATCCCAAAATAAAGACATTCAGTTTTAATGGCCAGCTGCCTTCTAAGATTCCAGCAACCACTAAGCCAAACATTGCTAGAGCAGAAGCCAAGCAACCATAAATCATCCATGACCTGAGTGATCCAAAGTAAGGCCTTAATCTGCTAGAACCACAAATCGCTACCAATAACATGCCAGTTAGTACGCCCGAGTGTTGAATACCCGAGAGACTAGTGGTCTCACCTAAGGAGTATTTAAAAATCATTCCCGCAAATGGCTCCAAGATCAAATCTTGCGCGCTAAATGCGAACATTGATAAGAAAATAAAGATGGTGAATTTTCTAGTATCAGGATCAGCCAAAATGTCGGCTAAGGCTTTTCTAAAAGGCGTCTTTTGAGCACTGCTTGCTGGGGTATTTTGCAACTCACGCCCCTCTAATTTATAGAGCGCTACAACTGTAATGAGGCAAGCAATCGATGAAATCGTTCCTGAAATGAGAATGACTTTTTCTGGTGAGTATGGATCAAGAAATTTGCCGGCAATACCACTTGTTAAAGCAAAGCCAAAAATCATCATGAGCCATACGGTGGTTGCTGCTGCTGCCCTTCTCTCGTCGCTAACGCCCTTTGCCAATAGCGCCAGCAATGAAGTGCCACTCATGCTGACGCCGATACCAATAAAGAAGAAGGCGACGATTGCTGCTGATATCCCAACAATTAAGTTAACGCCCATGAGTGTTGTGGCAATTGCTGCTCCAAATCCACCTAAGGCCAATAAACCGACGCCACCAATAATCCATGGAGTTCTTTTGGCTCCGCTATCTGACTCAAATCCCATACGCGGTCTGATAACTTGCACAAAATAATGAATTGCCACCAGTAGGCCAGGAAGGCTTGCTGGCAAAGCCAACTCCACCACCATGATGCGATTTAAGGTTGAAGTTGTCATCACCACAATGGCGCCAATGGCCGCTTGCACCAAACCAAGGCGCACAATACTGAGCCAGCCAAATGTCGATGACTGATATATAGGCTGAGTCATCGCAATACTCATGAATCTGCCCCAATACCATTTACCGCAAATGCAGCCACCATCATTCCGGAGACCAATATGGGAACGCCAAAGCCGCTATAAAAGAGTGCCTTTTCAATAGGCCTTTTCAAGAAATCTCGCAATAAAAAGATTTGCCCAGCTATCAGCCCACCGATCACTAATGCGTAGTTCGGTTTTCCCCATATCAAGAGCAAAACAACTACGATCACTTGCGGCAGTAACATGAAAGCTGCAGCAACTTGAGCTGCTTTTATTGCGCCAAGTTGCACAGGAAGTGAACGCACACCCATTTGTCGATCACCTTCAATCGCTTTGAAATCATTCAAGGTCATGATTCCGTGAGCACTAGCACTATAGAGACCTGCGAGTAAGAGTGATGGTTTACTCGGCAACACTCCACCAGAAAGTAAAGTAGCGCCAGTAACCCAAGCTAACCCTTCATAACTCACACCACATGCAAGATTACCGAGCCAGCCATTATTTTTAAAACGAATTGGTGGCATGCTGTAAAACCATGCCAATACCAAAGCCAACAAGGTAGCTAGAAATCCAATAGCACCTAAATAACTTCCTACCCACAATGAAATCAGTGACCAGAGTATTGCGATATACAGACCCCATTGACCAGGAATGCGGCCAGATGGAATAGGTCGATTAGGTTCATTAATGGCATCAACATGTCTGTCGTACCAATCATTTACTGCTTGACTGGATGCGCATACGAGAGGCCCAGTCAACAACAAACCTAGAAAAAAGATTGGAAGATTTTCAGCAATCTTGTCAGTGCCAGTGATAGATCCGCAGGCAAACGCCCACATTGGCGGAAACCAAGTGATCGGCTTTAAAAGCGTCAAAATTGCTCGTGGTTCTGGCAGATTCATGTAAATGATTTTGTCATTGACATATTAAAGTGTCAATTAAATTTGACACTTTTGAAGCTGATTTTTACCAGTGAAAACCCTTATATATCAAGGGAAAAGCGCTTTTTATGGGTTTAAGCCGCTTCCAGTAAACCCCTAGGTAGAGAGAAATTCACCGTTTCTTCGATCCCTTGCATTGGGACGACTGAGCCCCGATGAAGTGCATTAATTGCCTCAATAATGGTGGCCGTTAAGGACTCCGGAGCAGAGGCTCCTGCAGTAACGCCAATACTCTTGGCGGACTTAAACCAATCCGCCTGAATCTGCTTAGGGTCATCCACCAAAAAGGCGGGAACTTGCAAGCTGCTGGCTAATTCTTGCAAGCGCTTGGAATTAGAACTATTTTGACTACCAACCACTACCACTACATCCACATGAGGAATCATCGCCTTTACTGCGTCCTGGCGATTTTGAGTGGCGTAGCAAATATCCTGACGCTTTGGCGCATGAATCTGTGGATATTTTTTAATCAGTGCGGCTGTTATCTCTTGGGTCTCATCTACCGATAATGTGGTTTGTGTGACATAGGCGAGCAATTCATTTTGATCAAAAGAAAGTTGATCGATATCAGAGACATGCTCAATCAAGTGAATGGAAGAGTCAACTTGCCCCATGGTGCCCTCAACCTCTGGGTGGCCCTCATGCCCAATCATGATGATTTGATAACCACGCTCTTTTAAGCGCACCACTTCTGCATGTACTTTCGCAACCAATGGGCAAGTGGCATCAAATATTTGAAAGTGCCGCTCATCTGCTTCGACTCGAACCGCTTTAGAAACACCATGCGCACTAAAAATCAGAATTGAACCTTGAGGCACCTTGTCTAACTGATTAATAAAGACAACGCCGCGAGACTCAAAATCTTTCACTACATAGGCGTTATGAATAATTTCATGCCGTACATAAATAGGGGCGCCATATTTTTTAAGCGCTTCCTCCACTATGAGGATTGCTCTTTCAACTCCCGCACAAAAGCCTCGTGGTTGAGCCAGATAGATTGTTTTATGTGAACGCATCATTCTTGTCACTTAAGATGGTTTTTGTAACCCCACTTCCATAACAACTCACTAGGAAATGGCATGATCAAAAACAAATGCTCTAACAATCCAAGCGCCAAAAGTGTGCCCAATAGTGCTGACGAAGTCATCTCATAGGCGGATGACTGTGAGGCTGCATGGAACCAAATCGGCACTAAGAAAAGCACTGATACCAATATAGAAAATGGCATCAGGAGATTCATCGCTCTACGTCTAAAGTACGTAATGAGATATTTCAAATGCTGCGGTAAGAAAGACTCATTAAAATTGAGTACTCCTAAGAAAATATTAATCTTGGTACTTTGTCGCATTCCCCAGAGGATGATGTAGGTCCAAAATCCAGTCTGATTAACGGCCTCGAGATTCATGAGGAAGATGACAATGCCTAGACTCAATAAAGTCAGCTCATGATAATTAATTGTTTGAAACGCATACCAAGCACGCCTCACGCCACTCAGGCCCTGAGGACAATCTGAGCGTCTTGACCCAGTAATGTAGCCAAGCAAAAACGCCAGCTCTTGCCAGCCCCAAATAATAATTGCACAAGTAAATGAGCAATAAGCGCCAGCCACTGTTGCCTGCTGACCCGAGATTTCCAAGCCCCAAAACGCCATCGCTAAGACAAGTAAGGAAAGCGCAAAGATGGCTTTGAAGAACCGTCTTGGTAAGCTATTAATTTTCAAAATGAGGCCCGTGCTAAACCACCATACAAAGATGGTGAAAATAAGGGGGCTAATCCAAAAATACATCTTGCCTTACCAAACCGGTGCTAAGCGAATATCCATCGGCAGCTCATTAGGCACGACCGGCAATAGATAGATTCGTAAGAAAGTCGTCGCTGCAGCAACTGCTAACCCACCACGCTTGATTGCAGAGAAGAATCCACCCTTTTGCTTGAGCTCTTCAACTTCATCCGATATCTTTCTGAGTTTTTCAAATCCCTCCCAAACCCTATGATCTTCAAGATTGATGGTGAATGGAAATACTTGCTTGGAGATGTCGGAGGTGATTTTCAGAACCTGGCGATCATAATCGGTAGGAGAAACGCCCAGCGCCTTATGAAACTCTGGCCTTGAATGATCGCGCACATACATCGTTGCATAGACCGCTATGAGGAAAAAACGAATCCACAAACGATTTACACCGCTGAGTAATTTTGGATTGGCGCGCATGAGCAATGCAAATGCTTCGCCATGACGAAACTCATCGTTACACCATTTTTCAAACCAGAGAAAAATCGGATGAAAGCGTAACTCAGGTTTTTTCTGAATGATGCGATAAATCATGATGTAGCGTGCGTAACCGATCTTTTCAGAAAGATAGGTCGCATAAAAAATAAACTTTGGTTTAAAGAATGTATATTTTTTAGTTCTTGCTAAAAATCCTAAATCAACGCCAATACCAAAATCTTTCAGCCACTGATTGATGAAGCCAGCATGTCGACTTTCATCACGAGCCATATAGGAAAACAAATCCTTAAGCTCTGGGTTATTGATCGATTTCTTAATTTCTGAATACAACACGCAACCAGAAAATTCAGAAGTAATTGAGCTAATCAAAAAGTCCAAAAATTCTTGATACAGCCCTTCAGGAAGATGTGAGTAGTCCTTAGACATATCATCAGGACGCTGAAAATGGGCTTGATTGATATCTTGATCAAACTCTTGCATTAAGCGGTCCCACTCTGGCTTTACAGAGGAGATATCAAAAC
Source organism: Polynucleobacter sp. AP-Titi-500A-B4 (assembly GCF_018688095.1). Taxonomy (NCBI): domain Bacteria; kingdom Pseudomonadati; phylum Pseudomonadota; class Betaproteobacteria; order Burkholderiales; family Burkholderiaceae; genus Polynucleobacter; species Polynucleobacter sp. AP-Titi-500A-B4. The sequence goes on from NZ_CP061311.1 coordinate 1,604,094, forward strand.
GATCCATCTCATCAAAGTCCGTTGTATAAAAACGTGGGCTCAGAATCGTATTTTCAAGAGCCCGGTCAGTAGACTCGTTAATGGGACGTCCCATAGGCATTGTTGAGGCATTAGCACTCATACCTTTACTCCTTCATTCAAAATAATTGGTGCAATCTCTTTCATTGGCACACTCTCTTTGCTAGGTGCTGGCCTAGGATATTTCTTGGCTTTACTAAAACGCGTAGTAGAGAAGCTGACCTCATACAGCATAGTGACCTCAAGTCTAGCGGTGAGATAAACCCATAACCTTGAGAAGATACCTGCCTTAGATACTGTAGCGGTGCGATCGTAGCTTAGTACTTCGCCAAAAGAGATATCTGTAATCGGATCATGAACAAGTACTTGATCTCCAGGCCCAACCTGAACCCCATTCAAATCTACGTGAGCGTACAGAAACTCAGAGGTATTTGACATATCAACGTGACATTGGACTTGTTGCTTTGACATAGTTATCTCGCACTAGTTAAAAAGGCAGCAAACTCAGCCGCGTTATCTTTCCCGAATGACTCTAAATCTATCCTGTTATTGGTAGCTAAATCAATTAGGGTTAATCTTCCATCGGAACGGCTCACCAATTCAAAGGCATCATCACTGGAGATCTGGCGAATCCGACGATCACGTGCTAGAGCCCTCAAAATTCCCCGTACAAAGCCAGCCTGCCCTTCAACCTGAGCAATCATTTGCCCGTTATCTGCAGCAATCACACCAACTGCACCATTTGGCATATCTCTAAAGTGAAGGGTCTTTTTAGCAACCACATCAGCGTCAGCTTGTGGCGCCAACTTGCCAGAATGAACATAGTTTGCAACCATCAGAACTACTACTGCCAATAATGAGGCAATAAACAATGCAATGTAGTTTTGCATTTGTATGGTGTTCATACGGAGAATCATGCTGCTTCTACCCCTGAATAAGGACTCTTTGTTTCAACTGTCTTGGACTCATTAACCTGAACGGTTCGAGCTATCACATTATTTTGTGCTGCCCATGCATCTACCAAAATTTGCGCTACCTCTGGGCAATTTTTAATTCCCCGAAGAGCTGGCTGAGGCACAGCCCACTTACCAGGCCTAGCATGTGGCCATAAATGAAATATCGCAATTTTGGTTCCCTTGCTTAATTTCAAATAAATATCGCCTGAGCCATGTTTGGTTACGCCACAATCCGCCGATTCAATCATCTTGAGCGGGAAATTAAAGGTCATATTCAGCACAATGCCAATTCGCATCACGACGCGCTTATTAGTGATGGTGTAAACCGCGGTTGAGGCGATCAAATATCCAAGCAATCCAATAAGGCCTAAGCCTAAGCCTGATATAGCAACAATCCTAATACCGGCAAACAGAATTTCAGTGAGGGCTTCACCTTCAGTAAAGCCAGTCACCAAACGATAAGCCAATAGCAGACCAAAATAAATGCCTAACATTTTTAAATGAAAGACCCTGAGTAAGGTTGCCTTCGTATCGGGCGAGCCTTGCCATAAAATGCGCTCTCCCTCTGGCAATTTTTCTGGGAGGCCTAACTCAGGCTCAAACTCATGCTCTGGACTGCTATAGATATCAAGACTCATGCCAATGGCTCCTGACGCTCAGGAGTAGCGTACAAAGTTCCTGCACCAAAGTAAGCCATAATTTTTTCTTCTTCCAGCAAAGTGACTTCTTCTGGATGTTTTGTCTTTGGCACCTGAGAAAACTGGTTAGATAAGATAGATTGCACTTGAATTTCGTGTTGACCAATGCGTGAGAAGTTGATTGGTAGCAATACCTTATTCCCATTAGCATCAAGCTCAAGATAACGAATCATCATCTCCATATGGTCTACCCATACATCAGTAACCTTGCCGCCCTTGTGACCATCCGCACCAATGACATCCAAGCCAATTGGGTTGATATCGATTGTTGAAATAGCAATATGGGGAAGGTTACGTAGTGGTCGAATCCGCGCATGACCCTCTAGGTCATAATCCACATGATCAGCACGATTAGCATAAGAGCCGGGACCAACACCTGCCAATAGAGGATTTCCTACTGGAGATAAGGGTGCACCATTCCACGGATGAATAGGCACTGCAGAGACTTTTTCAGTTTCTGGGGGAGTTTGAAGTGGAGCGTAATAGGTTTTGCCAAACTCGGTAACAAATTTCTTTACTCTTGGCATACCAAGAATGCCATCCTCACGACGCACCTGACCATAACGCTCAGTTTCCAATGGAAATCCCTCGCGCTTACTTTCTAATGTCAGATAGATAATTAATCCAACAAAGAACAGTAAAAATATATAAAACACGACCTGAGCCACGTCGATATATTGTGTAATTGCACCCGTACCCATATTTCTCCCCTTCCTTAAAAACTAGCCTGGAAAATCGGCTAGGCCAAACTTACTGATTTTTGAAACGCCTAAATTTGTCCTTCTAGCAACCAAAGGACCCAATGCAATCAAAGTGATAAACAGCAAATAAATTTCAATGTGATAAACGAAGCTATAGCCCGTTGCCGGACTCATTAATGCAGAACCGATGGCTCCACTCGTTGCCAATTGGCCAATAAGATCCCGAATAGCGCCGCCTAAGGACATGCCAATTCCTGAACAAGTAGCAGTCACGGCGCCCCAAGCGCCTATCACCATGCCGCTCATATTGTCTTGCTCCATACTCATGGCAATCGTGAGAGTACTCACAGCAAATAAGCCCCCACTAAAGCCGATCAAGAGTGCGCCCAATCTGAATAAATTAGGAGAACCCAGTGGCTCTGAAAAGATCACCATGGTGAATGCGATTAAACCGAGTAACAAACCTAGTGCCGCAATTCTGTGGGCATTGTGGCCACGGCTTAACCATCTGGCTGAAAGTGAAAATGCCAATAGAGATCCAAAAGCAATGAGCGCTGTCAAAAAACTGGTTGCCGAAACATCCAACTGTAATATCTCGCCACCATAGGGCTCCAAAATAATGTCTTGCATGCTAAAGGCAGTTGTTCCAAGACCTAGCATGACCAAAAACCGACGTACGTTTGGCTTTCTAATGAATTCTTGCCAGCTCTGAGTAAATTTTGGCTGAGGAATTTCTGGAGAGGTATTTTTGGGCTGCCGAGCCTCTTGCTTCCACAGGGCAAAGAGATTAAGCAATAAAGTGAGGATGGCCACACCCTGTATCACCCTGATTAATTGCATTGGACTGAAAGGATCCAAAAATACGCTAAAGAGAATTCCACTAAACACCATGCCAACTAGCAACATGACATACATCATGGCAACAACGCGTGGCCTATTCTTTTCATCTGCTAAATCGGTTGCTAAAGCTAGGCCAGCAGTTTGAGTGGTTTGCATGCCGGCGCCCACTAGCAAAAACGCTAAAGCACTACCGAGGTAACTGAACCAAATGGGCCAGTGTGTATCGCCAGATAACAAAATGAGGGCAAATGGCATGATGGCAAGCCCGCCAAACTGCAACCAAGTACCAATCCAGATATAAGGAACTCTTCTCCATCCCAATATTGAACGGTGAGTATCTGACTTATGACCAATGAGAGCTCTAAAAGGAGCAAAGACCAAAGGTAAAGCTACCATTAAGGCCACTATCCAAGCATCTATATTCATCTCCACAATCATGACGCGATTGAGAGTACCTACCAACAATGAGGTAGCCATACCAACGGATACCTGGAACAACGACAGCCTTAATAAACGACTTAAAGGCAAATCAGGAGTTGCCACGTCTGCAAAAGGCAAAAAGCGAGGGTGAATCCTCGTCCAAGCTTTCGCGATTTTAGACATGTTCATCATGATTGCTTCTTCAACTCCATGAGCTGAGATTTATAAAAACCACTTGATACCAAGTTGGTATAAGGCACTTCCCAGTCAATAAACCATGGCGATTCTTGAATCGATTGATGTAGCCTGGTTTGGCTAATGGGCTCAATGAATGGCGCCCGGTCTCTTCTGGGAAACAAACGACCGACTCGAATCATGAGCTCAAGCGGTAATGTGCTTGGCGCAAAGGTAAAGAGAATTTTTTCACTCACTCGCGAAGATAACTTCTCTAACACTACCAACATATCTTTAGCGCAATAATGAATCATGGAGTCCATGCCGATCACATAATCAAAGTCGCCATAGGCCTCATCCAGCATATCGCCTGCATGGAACTGAATGTTTTGACGATCGCTTTCAGGAATTCTGCTTTTGGCTAGCTCAATTAAATTAGGAGATAAATCGACTGCAGTAACTAAAGCACCCTTATTGGCTAATTCAAGCGCTAAAGCCCCTGTTCCACAACCCGCATCTAGAACTCTTTTGCCAGTCAGATTTTCTGGCAATCGACTAACAATACTGTTGCGCATTTGATCGCGCCCTGCTCTCACGGTTGCACGAATACCGCTCACTGGCGCATCTGATGTTAGCTTTGCCCAAGCATCGTTGGCAGTACGATCAAAATAGTCCTGTAGCTTACTGCGTCTATCTAAATATGAAATAGCATCCATGATTAATCAAATCCGAGTAAGTCAAAGATTTCACGATCTTTTAGTGACTCCATCAACAAAGGATCATCATCTAAAAGTAAGCTCGCAGCTAAGCGGAGATACTCCTCTTTCACCGCCTCAATTTCAGGGGTTGATTCCATTTCAAAGATGGTGCATTTCTTTAAACGACTCTTACGAATGGCATCCAAGTCAGGGAAATGCGCCATCTTCTTGAGACCAACGCGATCATTGAACTTATCGATCTGGTCAGTATCTTGGCTACGATTAGCGATCACACCACCTAAGCGTACGTTGTAATTTTTGGCTTTTGCACTAATCGCCTGAACAATACGGTTCATGGCAAAGATGGAATCGAAATCATTAGCAGCGACGATCAATGCTCTATCTGCGTGCTGCAAGGGTGCAGCAAATCCACCGCACACAACGTCACCTAGTACGTCAAAAATAACGATGTCAGTATCTTCTAACAAATGGTGCTCTTTTAAGAGCTTCACGGTTTGACCAACTACATAGCCACCGCAACCAGTACCTGCTGGTGGGCCACCGGCCTCTACACACATCACACCATTGAAGCCCTCATAGACAAAATCTTCTACACGCAGCTCTTCAGAGTGAAAGTCGACTGACTCCAAAATATCAATGACGGTAGGCACCAACTTTTTAGTGAGGGTAAAAGTAGAGTCATGTTTAGGGTCGCAGCCAATCTGAATGACCCTCTTACCTAATAAGGAGAATGCTGCAGAAAGATTGGAGGAGGTTGTACTCTTTCCGATCCCGCCTTTGCCATAAATGGCAAACACTTTGGCATTACCAATTTTCTCGTTTGGATCAAGGTGAACTTGCAAACTGCCCTCACCGTCCAATGGCTTACTTCGAGAATTGATAGAAGAAATTGGTATGTTAACCGTTTCCATTAAATAGGCACTCCCTCATATACACCTTCAAGTCGATCTTCAAAGTCATTGGCAACGCGACGTAATGTCTCTAATACCGATGGCTCTGGCTTCCAATAATTTCTTTCTGATGCTTCTAATAAGCGACTTGCTACTTTCGCCGATGATGCAGGGTTCAGACTCATCAAACGCTCGCGCATTTCTGGATCTAATATGAATGTTTGGGTGAGGTGTTGATATACCCAAGGCTCAACTTGGCCGGTGGTTGCAGACCAACCTACGGTATTGGTGAGATGACTCTCTAATTGACGTACGCCCTCATAACCATGCTTGAGCATACCTTCATACCACTTAGGATTGAGCATGCGTGAGCGGGTTTCTAATGAGACTTGTTCATTTAAGGTCCTGACTACAGCATCGCCCTTGGTTTGGTCGCCAATATATACTGGCGCTGCTTTACCACCCTTTGCGCGACGCACAGCACGACTGACACCACCCAGGGTATCGAAATAAGTATCAATGGTTGTTACGCCCAATTCAATGGAATCGAGATTTTGGTAGGTCAACTCGACATCTGCAAGAATGGAATTTAATAATTCACTTTGCACTACTGGTCTACCGGATCTTCCGTAGGCAAAGCTTTTGCGGCGTGTATAGGTTTCTGCTAATTCATTTTCATCTTGCCACAGGCCGTTATCAATCATCATATTGACGTTCGCACCATACGCGCTTTCGGCATTTCCAAAGACACGCAATGCGGCTGTCTCTAGATCACAGTTATTACTAGCTTGATAAGCAAGAGCATGCTTGCGAATGAAGTTCTGCTCAACGGGCTCATCTGCTGCTGCCGCTAAATAAGCAGCTTCAGCCAAAATCTTGATTTGCAAAGGCATGAGATCTCTGAAGATTCCAGAAATAGAAACCATGACATCGATCCGTGGGCGTCCCAACTCTTCTAGTGGTACAAGCTGCGCACCAGCCAATCGGCCAAAGCTATCAAAGCGTGGTAAAGCACCCATCAAGGCAAAGATTTGCGCAATAGGGCCACCTTCTGTTTTTAAATTATCAGTGCCCCAAAGAACCATGGCGATAGATTCTGGCAATGGATTTCCGTCAGCTTGATATCTTTCTAAAATCTTATTTGCTTGGTATGTACCATCCTTCATCGCGAACTTACTTGGGATGCGGAATGGATCAAAACCATGAACATTTCTACCAGTAGGTAGAACTTGAGGGTTGCGCAATACATCGCCACCTGGAGCTGGACGAATATACCGGCCTTCTAATGCCTTCAAAATACCTTGCATTTCACTGTCGGACTGTAAGTCACGATACATATTCAATACTTGATCAAGCTCGTCCCTTAAGCTTGGTGTCAAGGCAAGCCCTTGCTCCTTAGAGAACTGCTCAATACTTTGGCAATGCATTAATGCGCTCATGACCTCTCTAGAGAAATCTTGAATCTGACCCTCTTGGACAGACGCATAGCTCATCAACATATCCAAGCTTTGCTCAGCACTCATTTGACTGCCTAAGATATGCAAGCCATAAGGAATCAAGGTGTACTCTAATTCCAGAATTTGCTCACTCAAATGCATTACGGCTTTATTAACAGCATTTGCATCCAAAGTTTTCCATGCAGGCTCTGCCGCAACAAACTCCAATGCCACCGCCTGTGCTTGCAGAGAATCTAAAAGTTCCTGTGTATTGGCATCCCAAACTTGATTCTCTGATTGACTGCCCTCTGTAGGCACAGCCTTGCGCCAATGCTCTACGGCCTCTTTGAGCTCTAAGAGACCTTGATACAAACCTGCCTGAGAAACTGGTGGAGTGAGATAACTAATGAGTGTTGCACCAGCACGTCTCTTGGCAATCGCTCCTTCAGATGGATTATTTGAGGCGTAAATATATAAATTGGGTAAATCATGAATCAGACGGTCTGGCCAGCATGATCCAGACATACCTGATTGTTTTCCGGGCATAAACTCGAGTGCACCGTGTGTACCAAAATGCAAGACAGCTGAAGCAGAAAAATCTTCGCGTAGGTAACGATAAAACGCTGAGAAGGCATGCGTAGGTGCAAATCCCTTTTCATATAGCAAACGCATTGGATCACCCTCATACCCAAATCCAGGCTGAAGTGCGACAAAGACATTACCAAATTGCTTACCCAACACAAAGAGTGATGATCCATTCGTTAGAAACTTACCAGGCGCTGGGCCCCATTGGGCCTCAATCTCTTTTAACCAAGGTTCGCGTTTAATATGATCATCCACACTGATATGCGCTTGCACATTCGCATCAGTGCCATATTGCTTTGCATTACCAATCAGAATCTGATCCCTAAATTCATCCAAGGAATTTGGCACATCAACGGTATAGCCCTCTGCTTTTAAAGTCTTCAGAGTATTAAACACAGACTCAAATACGCTCAAGTGTGCAGCTGTTCCTACTCTTCCGGCATTTGGTGGGAAATTAAACATCACCAAAGCTACCTTACGATTAGCACGCTCAGATTTACGCAGTGCAATGAGTTTGCTCACGCGCGCCGCCAACATCGCAGTGCGCTCCACACAAGTATGCATATCGTGACGATTAATACTGGCTTCAAATACGCAGGCTTTATGACATCCTGTGCACTGCACATCTGCCTCACCAGCACGACCGCCAAACACCATTGGAACAATCGCGCCATCCAACTCTGGAATAGCAATCATGAGTGTGTTCTCAACTGGCAATAGGCCACGATCTGAGCCGCCCCAATCATTTAAAGTCTGGAACTCGAGCGGTTGCGCAGCAAGATAAGGGACATCAAGTGAGGCCAACACTTCTTCTGCAGCTTTGGCATCGTTATATGCAGGACCACCCACCAAAGAAAACCCGGTTAAGGAGACCACAGCATCTACTGTATTTTTTCCATTTTGGAAAAAGAATTGCTCAATCGCTGGTCTAGCATCTAAACCTACTGCAAAGATTGGTAACACTTGCAATCCTTGTGCCTCTAGAGCAGCAATGGCTGAATCGTAATGCAAGGTATTACCTGCCAAGATATAAGACCTGAGCAATAAGAGGCCAACTCTACCTTTAGATTTCTTGTCACTCACCAGCTTTGGCAGATCATCTAAAGATTCACTCATCCGACCCTGCAGTCGTGGATGATAGATACCGTTATCTGGATAAATGACTGGTTCGACCAATTTCTCTTTGGTTTTTAATACTTCACGCTCACCGGTAGCATAGCGATTCACCAAATTTTTAACCATATGGTAAAGATTCTCTTCGGAGCCTCCCAACCAATATTGCAATGTTAAAAAATAGGCCCGAACATCCTGAGCACCGCCAGGAATAAATCGCAAAATTTTTGGTAAGCGACGCAACATCCGCATTTGCGCAGCACCGCCTGTCTGGGATTTTTCTTTATTTCCTCTGAGCCGCTTGAGCAAACCAATCAAGCCACTCGCAGGTTTACCCATATCAAAGCCGCCCATGCGGGTGAGGCTGACCACTTCGCCTGCTGACATTGCACACACAATCGCATCACAGTGGTCTCGTCTTGCTTTGAGAGCTTCGATCACTGGCTTAAAGTGATCTTCCATAAAGAGCATGGTCACAATCAAAATATCTGCAGTTGCAATATCCTGGAGGCAGCTTTCCAAAGCATTGTTATCAACCGTCCAGCTTGATGCCGCATGAATGGTCAATTCCAGACCAGGCATCTTCTTTTTGAGAGCGTAGCGAGCCCGCTCGGTCGCGCTAGCCAAGTGCGTATCCATCGTCACAATCGTGACTCTCATCGATGTACGCTTATCTGCCATAGTGGGCCTTTGCGTCATAGAGAGTTTCGATCGTAATTTGGCTGATGCCATGCTCTACTGCAAATTTCTCAGTATTGCGTCGCGCCTTACCTCTGACAAAGAAAGGAATTTTTCCCAATTCCTTTTCAGCAGCTGCATCCCAAAGATTTGTTGGATTAGCGCCATTAAATACTTCCGCATTGACCTGAGCTGCTTGAGGAAGATCGCCATCACCAGCGCTCTTTGTAACAGGAGCATGTTCTTTTTCAGCTGGGCTAGCATGACCCAAGTGGGAAGGAGCTGCTTTAGCGCTAAATTCAAAGTCATCGCGGAACATCATGATGAGATGCTCTTCTAGACCCATCATCAGCGGATGAATCCAAGTGTCAAATAAAACATTAGCACCTTCAAAACCCATTTGGGGAGAGTAGCGCGCTGGGAAATCTTGAACGTGCACTGGAGCAGAAATCACTGCACAAGGAATACCTAATCTCTTGGCAATATGGCGCTCCATTTGAGTGCCTAGAACCAGATCTGGAGCTAATTCAGAAACTTTTTGCTCAACTTCCAAATAGTCATCTGTAATGAGTGCTTCTACATCGTAGGATTTGGCAGCCTCACGAACTTCACGAGCAAATTCACGACTATAAGTTCCTAAGCCAACCACTTTGAAGCCAATTTCTTCTGCGGCCACTTTAGCTGCAGCGATCACATGACTAGCATCACCAAAAATAAAGACCCGCTTATCAGTTAAGTATGTGGAGTCAACCGATTTTGCATACCAGCGCGCCCGCTCTTCTTGGGCTGCCAAAGTTGTTTCTGGATTTAGCTTGGCAAGTTGCGCTACTTCTTGAATAAATGCTTTAGTCGCTTTTGTGCCAATCGGAATGATCTTGGTAAAGGGTTGGCCAAAAGTTTTACTGAGCCAAGTGCAAGTCAGTTGAGAAATTTCTGGGTAGAGTGAAACATTGAAGTCAGCTTCTGGAAGCTTACTGAGGTCAGCTACAGAAGCATTTAAGGGTGCCACCACTCTCACTTCTATGCCCATCGATTCGAGCAAGCCACGAATCTCTTGAACGTCATCACGATTACGAAAACCTAAAGCGGTTGCCCCTAAAATATTGCAGCTGGGTTTTTGACCCTCTTGCTTGTTGGCTGCAAGTTTCTCTTGATACTGTTGTGCTGAAATCGATTTATCTACGCTGACTAAGCCACGAACAATGTGATAGAAAGTTTCTGAAGCGCCCCAATTTTCTTTTTTCTGATAGGAAGGCAATTCCAGCGGGATGACTGGAATTGGCAAACTTAATGCCCTTGCTAAACCACCTGGATCATCTTGAATCAATTCGGCAGTACATGAGGCACCAACAATCATTGCCTTAGGTTGAAAACGCTGATAAGCATCATTCACTGAATCTTGGAATAATTGCGCTGTGTCACCACCTAAATCTCTTGCCTGAAAAGTGGTGTATGTCACTGGCGGACGCTTACGTGAGCGTCCAATCATCGTAAAGAGTAGATCTGCGTAGGTATCTCCTTGAGGAGAGTGCAGAACATAATGCATATCTGTCATTGAAGTTGCAATTCGCATTGCCCCAATGTGAGGAGGCCCTTCATATGTCCACAGAGTTAATTGCATAGATTTCCTTAAGCAGCCAATCTCATACTGCGATTTAAGGGACGTGCAAAGAGCTCTGCTAAATCTGCAGCCTGCTCATATCCGTGCACGGGACTAAACACCAACTCAATCGACCACTTAGTCGTAATGCCCTCTGCCTCTAGAGGATTGGCCAGCCCTAAACCACAAACCACAATATCGGGCTTATCACTGCGACATCTATCGAGCTGCTTCTCTACATCCTGACCTTCCACAATTCTGGAGTTCTCGGGTAACAATTCCAACTCGGATTCAAGATGCTGCTTATGCAAATAGGGTGTACCAATTTCAAGCACCTTCATGCCACATTCTTGTGAGAGGAAGCGGGCTAACGGGATTTCTAATTGAGAATCTGGAAAGAAAGAGATGCTTTTGTTCTCCAACATTGGCACATAGCGCGCTAAACTCTTCTTAGCACGCTCAATTCTGGGTTGAGTGACTTCATCAAAACGTGTCGCTGAAATCCCCCATTGATTTGCAGCCGCTTTTAACCAAGCAGTAGTGCCTTCTACGCCAAATGGAAATGGTGCAGAAATTCTTTGAGCACCACGCTCTTCAATCAACCTGGCTGTCTCAGCCAAAAATGGTTGCGCAAGCAAATATTGAGTGTTGCCATCAATTTCAATTTTTTGCTGAGAATTTTTAGGTGGGAAAAAGGAAACTTGACCAATACCAAGCTCAGTAAACAGACGTTGAAATTGATCTTCGACAACATCAGGTAAGCAACCGACAACCAATAGCTTTTTCTCACCGACTGCTACTGGTTTTGGAATCTCATTCACCAAAGAGGCGAGGCATGCATCCTCACCCTGAGTAAAGGTAGTTTCAATGCCACTACCGGAGTAACTCAAGATGCGGCAGTGATTTAAAAACTCTTTATTTAATCGCTGCGCTGCCCTTGAAAGATCCAGCTTGATGACCTCAGATGGGCATGAACCCACCAAAAATAGCATTTTGATATCAGGACGCCGAGCTAGCAGAGCCTTCACTACACGGTCTAGCTCCTCATGTGCATCGGCAATACCAGCGAGATCGCGATCATCAATAATGGCAGTAGCAAAGCGAGGCTCAGCAAAGATCATGACCCCTGCAGCGGATTGCACTAAGTGAGCACAGGTACGCGAACCCACTACCAAGAAGAATGCATCTTGAATCTTGCGATGAAGCCAAATAATGCCAGTGAGGCCGCAAAAAACTTCTCTTTGGCCGCGCTCTTTATAGATAGGAATATTTTTTCCTACGCTACTGATTTGATCTTTTGGCAAGTCTACGATTGCATTCATGCGACAACTCCCTCATTCATCTGCAGACGAGCGATGCGCAGTTTGTAAATAAATTGGCCAGCATTAATAAAGTAGGAGGCGTAGGCCGCCAAAGCTAAGTACATCAAACTGCGCTGACTGATATCTCCGATGATGAGGAAGTAAAGATAGAGTGTGTGCAGGAAAATAACCAACATACTAAAAACGTCTTCCCAGAAGAAGCTTTCTGCAAAGAGAAACTTTCCAAAAACCACTTTTTCCCAAATACTTCCTGTCAGCATGATTAAGTAGAGAAATACAGTCTTAATCACCACGGAAATCGTTGCTAATTCATAGCCATTGCCGCTAATGAGATATCTCAGGACCAAACAGAGACTAATTAGGCAAACCAAAAACTGAATTGGAGCCAGAATTCCCTGAACTAGGGTCCACACTGTGGCATCGCGTCTTGCGCGTTGTTCTGGGTTGTAAAGAGGCTTACTAGTCTTCATGTTTTGAGGCTGCCTTGTTGGCTATGTGTAAACAAAACTTTACGCCAAAAATGCCTCACAAAAACTAGTACTTACCCTAATATAGGTAAGTACAAACCCTATTTTAGGCAAATTAATTGCTGTATCTTAACTAAAAGTGTAATATTTATTTTACATTTTTACTATCGCTCATTACGTACTTACTAACCTAAGGGCTATTTAGTGAACACATTAGCTAAAAAAGAACTCATCCTGGAAGTTGTCAGTACTCAATTACCAAACTTAATTGAGGAGATCGAACGCAAAGTCGATGACTCGGCTTCTAGAATTTCCTCAAATCAAAGCTGGGTTCAAACCACCCCCCAAGCAAGGCGTGATCATGCCCCCAATACCTTGGATGAAGAGGAAATCAACAGAATTGCTGATCTACTGCTCAATGCTGAAGAAGATGCATTTGAATATGCAATCAAAACACATAAAGCCCATGGAGTCCCCATTGACTACATCGTCTTGGACCTTATCCCAGAAATTGCTCGAAAACTAGGTAAGCACTGGGAAGAAGATAGTCTGAGCTTTGCGGATGTATCTATTGGTGTGAATAAGCTTGAAAGAGTCATTTACAAGCTCGATTACCTCTTTCAGGCAAATCAGCTTGAGCGGCAGCAAAACAAATCGATCTTTGTCTCCGGTTGCCCTGGTTCGCAGCATTCACTTGGTACGCTCATCTTTGCCAACTTCCTGACATTTTCTGGCTGGCAGGTGCATCGACCAAATAAAGTCAACATCGACTGCATGGTTGAAGGAGTTGAATCAAAAAATCATCAAGCACTTGCGATATCCGTTGCGACAAATGAGCAACTTGAACAACTTCCAAACTTGATAAGTTTACTCAGACAAAAATCGAAGAACCCTAAAATCATTGTTCTGATTGGTGGCCCGCTTTATAATAAGACGCCCGATGCATTTGACGATATTCAGGCAGACATTAAAGCTTGTAGCCCTGAGGAATCCGTTCAAAAACTTGAGCAATATCTCAGCCATTTAGATATACAAGTAAAAGAAAAACTGTGACCAAAATTTATAATCCTGATTCTACAAAACTCAATACTGTAGATATTGATTTAGCAGCAGAGTTACTAGCCCTATCAGTAGATTTGGTCCTCATCGTCAGTAGTTCTGGCGTCATCGAAAAAGTGATCAATGGCTCCAAGCCTATTTCCAATAATACAAATTGGTTGGCTGGAAAAAAGTGGCTTGACACAGTAGCAATTGATAGTCAGCCAAAAGTCAACGCCTTACTGAAAACTCGTGAAGATCACGAAGAACAAAAATGGCGTCAAGTGAATCAAGAGATAGATGGCACTGCCTCTCTTCCGATTCAATACAGCACCATCTTTTTCCCATCCAACAATAAACTGATTGCTATTGGTAAAGATCTCAGTGGGATATCTACTCTGCAGCAAAAATTAGTAGAATCACAACAAGAGATTGAGCGTGAATATGCGAATCTGCATGCTATTCAACATCGTTACTTGCAACTCTTCAATAGCATTGATCAAGCCTACCTCATTGTTGATAGTCAGACTTTAAAAATCATTGAAGTCAACAAATCGGCTGGTTTTTTAGTGGGCGATTTGAAAAAGATCCAGGGCAAGCTCTTTGTTAACCTCTTTCCCGCCAAAGATCATGAGGCAATTCAAAGTTATCTCCTGGAATCTAAATCTGGAATATTGCAATCTTCTATACAGACAACACTAGAACACCTAAAAGAGAATGTAGAAGTTTCAAGTGCCCTATTGCGTGAAGGCAATCAGAATGTTTGCTTGGTATCGATTAAGCCGAAATCCCAGGCCACCCATCCTGGTACTGCGAACGAGCAAGCATTATTACTTTCTCAAGCCTTAGAAGATTTTCAAGACGGTTTCATTGTCTGCAGCACCAATGGAGTCATCCTTACGAGCAACAATACCTTTGTCTCGATGTCTCAATCCACCCAAAAAGAAAGCATCCTTGGGAAATCATTGGAGATATGGCTAGGAAGGGCAAGTATTGACCTCAAGATTCTTTTGGGCACAGTACGCGAATACGGCTCTATCAAAGATTATGCGAGCACGATTACGGCAGATGATGGCAGCTCCCCTCTAGATGTCCGCATTTCTGCCGTTGGATTTAATAGTGGCAAGCTCTCACTGGTTGCGATTGGCATTCATCAAGCTTCAAAGGCTTCAAATCAACCGGCTGATAAGCCAGATAATCTAGGTAAGAACGCAAAAGAGTTAACGCAATTGGTTGGCAAGGTACCGCTCAAGCAAATCGTTACTGAGACTACTGACATCATCGAAAAACTCTGCATCTTGGCAGCACTTGATCTCACTATGTCCAATAGGGCATCTGCAGCTGAGCTACTTGGCTTATCGCGCCAAGGCCTGTATATCAAAATGAGACGCTTTGGCATTGTCGATAGCAATGCCAATGATGATATTGACGCCTAAGATCGAATGAATGATCAGACAGCAGTATTAGGCTTAATTGATATTGCTTCTGATGCCAGGGGATGGGGATTTTCTCGGTACATTTTAGGTAAACGTCCTTTTCATCACATTCCCGGTCTACTGTTTTGCAAAGTTTTAGGCTCGGGCATGAATGGTGGGTTTAGCACTACACCTAGCCTTACAAAACAAGGCTTCTTTTGCGTCTTTGATTCTGAACATCATGCTGCTCGCTTTCGAGAATCCTCATTGATCGTCAAAGCCTATGAGAATCATGCTCATGAATTTTTCACTGCCACTGTCAAGGCCTACTCTAGTCGTGGCTCTTGGTCTGGATTTTCCATGTCGTGCTCCGATCCAAATCCTCCTTCACAGGGTCCGATTGCATCGTTAACCAGAGCCTCTATTAGACCGAGTAAAGCAATCGCATTTTGGAAAAAGGCAAAGCCTGCTGAAGCGGCCATTGCGCATGCGTCCGGAAAAATTCTGACAGCTGGAGTTGGTGAAGCGCCCTACTTTCGTCAAGCTACCTTCACCATTTGGGACAACGCGCAATCCCTAGAGCAATATGCTCAGCAAGGGGCGCACCTAGCAGCGATTAAAGCTGCATACGGACAATCCTATTTTTCTGAATCGATGTTTACTCGCTTCAAGGTGATACAAGCGCGAGGAGTTTGGCAGGGCAAGCATGTCAACATCACCTAAGATCCTGATTGTTGGCGCCGGCATAGGAGGGCTCACTGCCGCCCTTGAGCTTGCGCATCGCGGTCTAGATGTCACTGTATTAGAAAAGAGCGATGCTCCTGGTGGAAAGATTCGCACCATTAAAGTAAATGAGGCGGCAATTGATTCTGGACCAACCGTCTTTACGATGCGCTGGATTTTCGAACAACTCTTTGCTGACTGTGGTGAAAGTTTTTCTGCAGAGTTTGAATTAGAAGCACTCGATATCCTTGCCCGTCATAGCTGGGGAGAAGCCCCGCTCGATCTCTATGCCAATACCCAGAAGAGTGCTGACGCGATTGGCCAATTTGCCGGTGCTAGGCAGGCTCAATTATTTTTAGAATTCTGCAAAACGGCCAAAAAGGTATATGAAACACTGAATGGGCCATTTATCGAATCGCCTCGCCCAAATTTGCTAGGCATGATGTCATCTCTAGGAGTAACAAAGGGCAAAGTACTTTGGGATATTGGGCCGTTTAGCAATCTTTGGTCCTCATTAGCAAGCTATTTCCCAGACCCACGATTGCATCAATTGTTTGGTCGCTATGCAACCTACTGTGGATCATCTCCATACCTGGCGCCAGCCACGCTCATGTTAATTGCTGAAGTAGAAATGAAGGGAGTATGGTCAATTAAAGGCGGCATGACCAAGATTCCAGAAGTGATTGCGCGCTTAGCCCAGAAAAAAGGTTGCCACTTTCAATATGGGGCTGAGGTTCAGTCTCTACAATTTTCAGGCGCAAAAGTAAGTGGCGTTCAACTCACCTCAGGGGAGGTGATTGGGTGTGATTTCCTCATCTTTAATGGTGATATCAAGGCTCTACAACGTGGCTTACTAGGCGAGAAGGCAAACACTGCAATTCCTCAAAGCTTAAAACAAACCGATTCACTTTCTGCAGTTACTTGGTCTATGCGCGTCAGGGCCTCAGGCTTTCCTCTGGTAAGGCATAACGTATTTTTCAATCAGCCCTACCAAAGTGAATTTACAGATATCTTTGAGAAACAGAAACTTCCAGAAAGTCCAACGGTCTATATTTGCGCTCAAGATAGAACCGATTTTGCAAACCAAACTAATGACTATGAGAGACTTTTTTGCTTAGTCAATGCACCGGCTAATGGTGATAATCAATTTGATGATGAGGAAATAGAACGATGCGAACAAAAAGCTTTTTCACTCATGCGCCAGTATGGCCTTCAACTACAGGATGCGCAGATTATGAGGACATCCCCTCACGAATTTACCAAACTATTTCCGGGACGCGGTGGAGCTCTTTATGGTCAAGCAACCCACGGCTGGATGAGCTCCTTTCAACGGCTCGGCTCTCAGTCTCAAATTCCGAATCTTCTCCTAGCGGGAGGCAGCACTCATCCGGGGCCGGGAGTGCCCATGGCAGCAATGTCAGGACGATTGGCGGCCGCAACGCTGATGGCACACCTCGGTTTGACCAAGCGGTAGATCCCGGTAATTATCTCTGGTGGTATATCGATGGCCTCAGTGATGATGGGCAATATGGCTTTAGCATCATTGCATTCGTAGGCAGTGTCTTCTCGCCCTATTACGCGTGGGCTAATAAAAGAAAACTGGCGCCTGCCGATGACTACTGCGCCATCAATGTCGCGCTTTATACCCCCTCAAAAAAATACTGGACGATGACAGAGCGTGGTCAAAATGCTGTCGAGAGATCAGCCCATCAATTTACGGTTGGTCCCAGTCATCTCCGCTGGGAAAATAATGTGTTAACGATTGAGATTAATGAGCGTGCTCCACTATTAGGCAAAAAGGTTCAAGGAAAGATCAAAGTATTTCCTGAGCAAGTCTTTAATCAAGTGGTAGCACTCGATGATCATGGAAAACATCGCTGGGGGCCTATCGCACCCTCAGCAAGAGTGGAAGTGAGCTTCACGAACCCTGCGCTTCAGTGGCAAGGAAATGCTTATTTTGATTCTAATGAAGGTGATGAGGCCATTAGCAAGCCTTTTAGTGATTGGGATTGGTCAAGAGCACACCTTAAAGATGGTAGTACTGCAGTCATCTATGACGTTAGACAAAAGAACGGCAATGAACGCATCATTGCTAGCAAATTTAATACAGATGGCACCGTTGAGTCATTTATAGCGCCAGAAAGAGTTTTACTTCGCAAAACCGGCTGGGGTATACAGCGCAATATGCGCTCTGAAGATCAGGGGGATAAACCCAATGTTGCCCTACTAGGCACCTTTGAAGATACCCCGTTTTATGCGCGCTCCATGATCAAGTCACACTTACTCGGCGAAGAGGTCATTTCAATGCATGAGACCCTCAATGTGAAACGTTTAGAGTCCAATATTGTGCAATTGATGCTGCCCTGGAGAATGCCCAGAAACCCAACTAGACTGTTCTGAATTGACTGCGTTGAGATTTGCTTAATGCTGAGCCAGTGAGTTGAAGGACTGCACTTTACGACGCTCAATCTTTTCCATCAGACCAACAACCCATATCAACCTATCCTCTACTGAACCACTATAGTGAGCATAAGGGGCTTCCGGCTCGACCGAGTCAACTAAAAATTGAATGGATGGAATTTTGCTGAGGCTATGATTTAGTTTCGCGCTATAAACGGTCGATTGCAGTGACTTTAATAACAGCAATATCTTTTTTCGCTTAGAAACGACTGCCCGCTGACTAATGCTATCAAGTCCTTGGCGCTCAATCTGCCGACTAATTTCAGAATAAATTAAACTCGCAGCAGAAATAGCCGAGCGGCAATTACGCGGTAAGCCAACCACACCATATGAGGCACGCTCATACATCTCATCTGCATGAGATATGAGTCTTTGAATCACTCTTGAGATGGCATCGTTAAATACTGGATTTTGTAACCAAGCGTCTGGATCAATGTTCTCAGCCTCAAGCCATTCTCTTGGTAAATATAAGCGTTGATTTCTAGCATCTTCACCGACATCTCTTGCGATATTGGTCAGTTGCATCGCTAGGCCTAACTCGCAAGCCCGCTCCAATATCTCTCGGTCACGAACCCCCATGATGAGCGTCATCATGGCGCCTACTGTCGAGGCAACTCTTGCCGCATAGTCACACAACTCATCAATGGTTTGGTATTGACGACCAGCCCGATCCCATCTGAAACCTTCAACCAAGGCCTCCAGGATGTCCCGCGGAATTAAAAAGCGCTCCACCACAATCGCAAGCGCTCTATCCGCCGGAATATCTACTGGATTATTTTCATAAATACGATCTAGGCGATATTCAATTTGCTTAATGACATCGTCAGGAGCATGCTGGTCATCAACCATGTCATCTAGCAGGCGACAAAAGGCGTATAAGGCAATGGCTGAATCACGTATTTTGCTCGGCAGAATTCTGGCGGCGGAGAAAAAGGATTTAGAACCATCCCGCATGAGGGCTTCGCAAGTCTCTAGATCAACCTGAAACCCATATTCAGAGGTAATGGCTCTATCAATCATGATTTGAGAGTATTTTTGCCGGTGTCATCAGCGAATCTAAGGCTTTGGCAGAAGACAATACCCCTGGTATTCCAGCGCCAGGATGCGTACTCGCACCAACCATGTAAAGACCTTCAATATCTTCACTACGATTGTGTGGTCGGAACCACGCACTCTGAGTGAGCAGTGGCTCAAGACCAAAGGCTGCGCCTTTATAAGAAAGCAAGCGATCCTGGAAATCTTGAGGTGTCATGACAAAGGATTCAACTACGTTCTCCTCCAGACCAGGAAGAACAGTCTCGCCTAACATCTTCGAGATTGATTTTCTATAAGACTCCGCCTCCTCACTCCAATCCGTTCCGCTATCAAGATGAGGCACTGGTGATAAGACATAAAAAGTGTCGCAACCTTCTGGAGCCAAACTCGGATCTGTCGCTGTAGGGCGGTGCAGATAAAGACTGAAGTCTTTTGCCAAATGGTGACGCTTGAAAATATCATCTAATAATTCTTTATAACGCTCACCCAATAGCATCATGTGGTGCGGGACTTCTGGGTACTGTTTTTTTGTCCCGAAATACCAGACAAATAGACTCATGGAGTACTTGCCGTTTTCAATTTTCTTATCTGTCCAGACCTGTCGATACTCTGGATCGATCAGATTTTTATAGGTCCAAGCAGTATCTGCATTCGATACCACCTTATTGGCGAACAGCACATCGCCATTTTCCAAGGTCACCCCAGTCACCTTATTGTCAACAATATTGATTTTCTTGACGGTACTCGCATAACGTATGGTGACACCTAAGCCTTTTAATAATCCAACTAGACCTTTAATGATGGAGCCAGTCCCACCCATGGCTGAGTGCACACCCCACTTACGCTCAAGTGAGTTAATCAGTGCATAAGCAGAACTTACTGAAAATGGATTGCCGCCAATCAGCAATGGATGAAAGCTCATCACTTCACGCAGTTGGGGATCCTTAATATACTTAGCCACCAAGCTGTATAAATTATTCCAAGCACGCATCTTGATCAAGTTGGGCATTGCTTTTACTAGATCTTTGACGCTATCAAATGCGACATCGCCTAGGTCTTCAAAGGCCAGCTTGTAACAACTTTCAGCCTCATCTAAAAATCGTAAATAACCCGGCAAGTCTTTTGGACTAAATTTGGCGACCTCTGCTTTCATACGCTCTAAATCGCCGGTGTAGTTAAAAACACGTCCATCAGCAAAGCGAATTTGATAGAAAGGATCCATCGCCCGAAGATCAACATCATCCGACATTTTTTTACCGCACATCTCCCACAATTCTTCTAAAAGAAATGGTGCTGTAATAATGGTTGGACCTGCATCGAATGTGAAGCCGTGGCGACGATGAACGTAAGCACGCCCACCAGCACTACCAAGTCTCTCCAGAATTTGAACGTCGTATCCCTTTAGGGCCAATCGAATCGCAACAGCAAGACCACCAAAACCTGCCCCGATTACTAATGCGCGCTCAGGATTATTAATGTGGCTGTAGGCCACCACATTTTCTGGGATCTTAAATTGATCAACCTGCTGATCCATCAGAGGCCCTTTGAATGAGATCTCTGCCAATCCAATGGATTGGCAGAGGGTTGATCATTAGTTTTTAGCAATTTGATTACCATCTTTTGGCTTGCCACTATTAGGGGCAAGGAAGGGGTAATCCTGCAACATGCTCTTACCTAATAGCGGCTTATTGACACCTTGATGGCAAGTAGCGCAATTGGCTTTACCAACATCACCATCTGGGCCCTTGCGGTTATCAGGTGATACAGCAGCCAATGGGGATATAAATGTTGTATTGACATCTTTGAGCATCTGAATACCATGCCAAGCTTGAATACGCTGTGGAGTGCTCTGCTCCCAACTATTAAAGGCTCGACTGTTGTGACAGAAAGTGCAATTCACTCCGAGCGAATGAGACATGTGAGACATCACACCATAAACATTTTCCGTAGTTTGCAAAGTGGCTTTATGTCCAGTTGGCAAAGCAGTATCACCAATAACGCGTGCAGCAGTTGCATTAGAGATAAAGTAACTTGCGAAGGGCTGATTAGGCAATGATGAGTAGCCATTCGTCTTTAAGGCATCGTTTTGACCGTTAGTGTTACCTAACATATTGCCACCCCGCTTTTCAACAGGATTGAACCAAACATTTTGCGGAATATTATTGCCACGGTGACAGGTGTAGCACGTAACTCCAGTGGTTTTAACGTGATCGCCCCAGTTACCATTAATACTTTGATTCATTTGAATCATTCTTCTGGCAACCGTTTTGGTATACAGAGAATCATCGGCAAAATTTGCGACGTTGTGGCAATAAGCACATCCCTGATTAGGCGCAACCCAGGAAGTCATTGACACCATGAATGCGCCAAACTGTGCGGTACTGAGATTACCTAAGACTTTGACGTTTTTATAAACTGCGCTTGCTTTAGGGCCGTCCGGTGAAGAAGGCATTGGCGGCGGCAATTCATTCAGCTTAGCTAGCTGCTCAACGGTACGTGGATTATTCACCTGATCCATACCAGTGCCACGAAAACCTGTTTGCTTAGATTCGATTGGCGGTCTTTCACATGCCGTCAATAACAGCATTGCAAAGATACTCAATACGAGTGCAATTTTTTGAGTCCAATGTTTCATTATTTGTCCCCTTTAGCTACTGGGGCTGCCGGTGCTTTTAAAGCTGGATCAGCTACAGTCCCATAAATTGCTGGATAAGCAGGGGCAATATTGTGTTTGACACCCCATAAATACCAGTTATCCACTACCGTACCTGTTAACAAAATTCCAATGCCACCTGTGAGTGGAGTTAACACCGCAAACCACCAGGCCCAACGGTGAATCGATTCCATCGTGGCATTAAAGCCCATGGTCCATCTCCAGAACAAGGCAGCACGTTCTGATGCAGTACCTCGATCCACAATCTGCTCGATCTCCCTTTCGCCACCAAAACGACTTACTGCAAGAATGGTTGCGCCGTGCATTGCAAATAGGAGAACCGAGCCATACAGAAAAACAATAGAGAGCATATGAAATGGGTTGTAAAACAAGTTTCCATAGCGAATGGAAAACGCTGACACCCAATCCAAGTGAGAAAAGATTCCAAAAGGAACGCCTTCACTCCAACTACCCATTAATACTGGACGAATTAAGCCAAGCACTAAAAATAACCAAATTGCAGAGGCGAATGCCCAAGGTACATGAGTACCCATACCTAAGGCTTGTGCCCTACGGAAAGTACGTAGCCACCACAACATAATGGAGATCGTTGTGAATAATCCAACGATTAGCCACCAACCACCTTCATTCATTGGTGGAAAGGTAAGCCCATACTTTGGTGAAGGTGCATCCAGCGACAACCAAAACAGTTTTTTCACAAATTGCAGTGGATTCCAGTTCACCTGCGCCAGCATGTTCATACCAATAATGAAAAAGGCGGTCATGCCAAACATCAGTGACGCAACACCAAGACGCCCAAGGTACACAGGGCCGAGTTGTGCATTACCGATGCGGCCCATCAAGTGACTAAAACCAATCGTTTTCGTTCTCTCGCGCATATCGTATGCGTTGATTGGAACGCCATGACTAGCGGGACCAGTTACTTGCGTTTGTGTAAATAGATTTTGATATTCCATCATGCTCTCCGCATTTTCAATTGAGCTAAAACTATCCCCAGATTGGCAGGTTCAACCACCATGTCCACCACTCTGGCCATCCTTTAGTCCAAAATGGTCCACTAATCACAATACATACAGCACTCCAAAAGACTGCTGCTAAAGCTAAAAATAGGCCTAAACGGTGGATACCTAATGTGCCCACGGAGTAGCCAACAATATCCCTAAAGAAAGTATCTTCATGTTCTGGTGTTCTGACTGTCTGACCAGGCTGAGGATTGGTTGAAGACAAAATCAAGGCGCCATGCAGTGCGAGCGCTAATGTTGTTGTAAAGAATAGAGTCACTGCAATCATGTGTGCAGGGTTGTAATGGAAGTGCAAATACTGATAACCCGTATTCGAGACCCAATCTAAGTGACTTAAAATGCCATAAGGGAAACCATAATGCCAAGCACCCATGAGGATTGGTCTGATAACGACTAATGTGAAGTAGGCAAAGATCGCCATACTAAAAGCAGCTGGTACATGAAGGCCCATTCCTAACTTGCGGGAGATTTCTACTTCTCGCATAGCCCATGACCCAAAAGCACCTAGCGCACAGATAGTGATGAGCTGCCATAATCCGCCCTCCATCATCGGCGCGACCCCTAGGCCATATTTCAGATCCGGCGGAGCGATATTAATTTGCCAGATATTCCACACCCCAACTTGAGATGTGCCCCATAGAATCATCGCGGTACCTAAGAATGCAAAAAAGATGGTTGTGACACCAAAAAATCCGACATAAAAAGGACCTACCCAGAAATCAAAAAGATCTCCACCAATGAGGGTTCCACCGCGAACGCGGTATTTCTTTTCAAAGTTGAGCATGGCCATTTTGTGCTCCTAACATAATGAGAATATTTCTCAAAATTAATTAATCGTACGTAGACGAATAACTATCTCTAGCAATTCGTCTACGGTTTGTACCTCTAATTACTTCTTCGCTGCTGCAATTGCTGCTTTGTACTGCTCCTGACTCATTCCATCCAACCATTTGTACTGAGCAGTGCTCAATAAAATGAGATGAATCATGGCCGCCAAAGCAAAGAGAAAAACGCCCTGTGCAACCATCGCACGTAACGGGTCGTATAACTTCCATACTCTCCACATAATATTTCTCCTAATTTAAGTAAGACATAAAACTGTAAACGCCTGACTCAACTGACTTAAAAAATGATCCGCCGTCAGATTCCGAAAATAACCAGCTTTTTTGGGAGGCAGGTAACACAACCAAAATGAGGGCAACTACAAAGATCACCACATAACTAATTAAAAAAATGAACTTGAAGGACATGGTGTCCTGAAGGTCATGTTTGTTCATTAAATCTGTATTGGTCTTCATAAGAATTACTCCTTTTAGCTGAGCTATTTACTATGTACTTACTACTGCATCAAAAGAACCATGGACGCCAAGCCCATACAAGTATGTGCGCGACGACTGCGATAGCAACAAACCCCAAAAGACCTTGCACATAAAATGCATGGAATTCTTGAGCCTCTGCATCGGTAAGCCCAGATATAGATCTGTTTTCACTCATGATGACAACTCCTTGAAACTGACCTTGCGGTCTTTTCTACATCACCCCTGTAGATTTGAGGATATGGCTTGATAAAGCCATATTGGTTTAACCCTTGCTTAGGGTAATTTTTTTGTGCCGGCTTCATACAACTTCTCCTGCAGCATGAGAGAAGGATGACTTCTGCACACAATCTACTGTGACTCTTTCAATATTCTGTTTACGTGCCTCAAGCTCTGCTTCATCTCGCATTCTCTTGGCGGCAGAGATTTGAGTAAGTACAGGCTGATTACTGATTAATTTATTGACTAGCTCTTGCGCCTCTTGCTCCCAAGGCATTGTCTTGATCGAGCTTTGTACCTTGGCTGGTGTTCGATCAACCTTATCCATCTCTGTGCCAAGCGGCAGGATGTTGAATAAAGCGTCAAACAAGCAGTTACATACTTCTTGTATCAAGTAGACTGAACCAGCGTAGCCCATGAATGGAGTACCGGTATGTCTACGAATAATGGCGCCAGGGAATGAAGCTGGAATATAGGAGAAGCGGGCGCCGATTTCACTGCCATACATCCGCTCGTTGTAACTACCAAACATCACTAGCGGTGTTTTCTTCTGCACTAATTCACGAATCTCAACGTTATTCGTCTTATTTCCTGGCATTCTTGGTACGGCAAAATTACAAGGCAAGCCCAGCTCTTCTTCCAAGAAATTGCGCACGCCCCGGGTATAGGTTTCATTGGCAACAATCGCAAAACTAGCAGTTCCAAAAAAGTCTTGAGTAACTGAGCGCCACAAATCCCAGACTGGTTTCAGAGTAGTGTGCTTTTCTTTCTCAATAAAACCTTCGACATCAAGTTCACAAAGCTCGCCCAGTTTTCTCAGAAAGGCTGTTGTGGACTGCATACCAATTGGGGCTTGCAAATAAGGACGCTCTAAGGTCTCGCAGAGTAAGCGGCCGTACTCACGGTACATACAGATATTGACATCAGCATCAGCCAATTTCGGAATGTCAGCCAGGTGAGATCCCAGCGGGAACACCATATTGACTTCTGCCCCTATGCCTTCAATCAAACGACGGATTTCAGCTAAGTCACTATATAAATTAAAGCTGCCATAGCAAGGGCCAATAATGTTGACTCGAGGCTTTGCCCCTTCAACTTTCTTGCGCTCTGGAATCTTTTTAAGACCATACTCTGTCCACAACCAATTCATGGCGCGGTTAGCACATTGCCACTGATCTTCATCAATGGTTCTGGGCAAGAAACGCTTAATACCAGTACCTTCTGGAGTGACACCACCACCAATCATTTCGGCGATCGATCCTGTGACGACCACAGCTGGCAAATCGGGATCCAATACTTTGTGGGCACGCTTCATGGACTCTTCTGTGCCCTCTCTACCCAACTGCTCCTCAGCCAAACCTGTGACGACGATCGGTAATTCATGCGGTGGTAGTGCATCGGTATAGTGCAAGACTGAAGTCACTGGCAGATTCTCGCAACCTACTGGGCCATCTATCACCACCTGCAAACCCTTCACAGCTGTGAAAACGTATACGGCGCCCCAATAGCCGCCAGCGCGATCGTGATCTAAGACTAGCATTAGCCCATCTCCTCAGCTTTTTGCTTGGCTTTCGCTTTTTCCATACGACGCCTTACATCTGCTTTAAATTCAGGACGATCAACAGGCACCGACTCCCACACACCAGTTGCATGATCTTTGCCAACACCCTCAAAGAAAGAATTCATCGCATCAAAACGATTTTGATTTGCCAGGGCAGCATTAATGACTTGAGCTAGAGAACCAGCACCAGCAGCGCCCATTAATGGTCTCGCTGAAATCAAGTTCGTAAAATACAACGATGGGATTGCCAATTCTTTGGCCTTTTGCACTACTGGTGTTGTACCAATGACAAGATCTGGCTCAAACTCTTTCATCGCAGCAAGATCTTGTTCTAGAGAGGCGCGATACTCTACATGTACGCCATGCTGCTCTAACCAGTCTAAGTCGCTACTACTCCAAACAGTTTTTGGACATGCGCTACCTACATAACGTACATCTGCGCCACTCTCAACCAATAAACGTGCTACCAATAACTCCGAGCCCTCGTAGCCACTGAGAGTGATTCTGCCTTTGATCGGCTTTGCTTTCAGTGCCGCCTGGATCATCGGTAAAAACTTCGCTTTAGCATTGCCGATTTTCTCGGCGCTTACACCAGAAGCAGCCCCAATATTTTCTAGCCACTGTGCTGTGCCTTCATAACCAATCGGAGCTGACCCAACGATTGATCTTCCAGCGCTTTCGAATTCACGAATACTTGCGGTGTAGAAAGGATGGATTGCGGCAACTACTTTGGAATCCATCGCTTGATATAACTCACGCCATTCTCTGGTCGGCACTACTGGACCCACTGCCAAACCCATTGGCTCGAGCATCATGCCGATACTAATAGGATCCACTGGGAACATCTCACCTAACAAAGTAATAGTCGGCTTATCGGAGACCCCATTACGTGGCGCAGAAACTGGACCACTCTCAATTTCTGTACGAGCGTAACGCAACATCGCGCTCGCTAAAACATCTTTTGCTTCTGCATGTGTTGGCACACCAAAGCCAGGCACATCAATACCAATAATACGGACACCATTAATTTCTTTTGGCAGGAGCTGCAATGGCACACCACTCGCAGTCGGGACGCATAAATTGATGATCACAATCGCGTCATACAATTCTGGATTCGCCTCTTTGTAGACTGCATCTCGAATATCTTCGAAGAGCTTTCCAGTTACCAATGATTCTGAATTAAATGGTACATAGCCAACACTTCGGCGAGCACCATAAAAATGTGAGGTAAACGTTAAGCCATAGACGCAACATGCAGAGCCAGAAAGAATCGTCGCCGTGCGACGCATTCTCAGGCCAACCCGCAGCGATCCAAATGCAGGACACATGCTTTGAGGCTGATCATGCGGCCCCTTGGGATAATCTTTAGCGTACTGACCTAATATCTCGCTCTTGTTCGCTGACTTGGCAGCAGCCAATAAATCCTCTGCCCCTGAATGACAAGAAATCCCAGACGTGTCATTAGTCTGGGCTTGTATCGGAATGACTTTGGTGGATTTCACGATGATTGTGCTCTCTACGCTTTGTCGTAAATCACTTCGAGGGTTGGCTTGATCACTTCATTCTTGCCAACCATGTCAAAAATGGTTGCAGGCTCAAGAACTACATCTCTGCCGACTTGATTGGCCGCAAATAGCCCAAGCAAATCATCTGGAGTCATTGGCTTAGGTCGCACTGGAGGCGCTTCCGCAACATTACTTGCTAGGCCAGCAAAGAGAGGGCCCCACTGAGAATCGGGCTTGCCAATGATTTCGTAGCTAGCACTCTTTCTGCGTATATCGTCATTTGCAGGAATGACAGAAAGCACTGGAATGCCAACTTGTTCCGCAAAGGCGGTTGCCTCACCAGTGCCATCGTCACGATTGATCACCATGCCTGCCACGCCCACATTGCCGCCTAACTTACGGAAATATTCGACTGCAGAACAAACGTTATTCGCAACATACAAAGATTGCAGATCGTTACTAGCAACCACGATCACTTTTTGACACATATCTCTGGCAATAGGTAATCCAAAGCCGCCGCAGACCACGTCGCCCAAGAAGTCGAGCAGGACATAATCAAAACCCCAATCATGGAAACCCAGTTTTTCTAAAGTTTCAAATCCATGAATGATTCCGCGACCACCGCAGCCCCTGCCAACCTCTGGGCCACCAAGCTCCATGGCATATACACCATCTCGCTTAAAGCAAACATCCCCAATCTTGACTTCTTCTCCAGCCAATTTCTTTTTAGAGGAGGTCTCAATAATGGTTGGGCAAGCTTTGCCACCAAATAACAATGAAGTAGTATCGCTTTTTGGATCGCAACCAATGAGCAGGACTTTCTTACCCTGTTGAGCCATCATGTAGGACAAATTGGCAAGCGTAAAACTCTTACCAATTCCACCCTTGCCATAAATAGCAATGATTTGTGTCTCTTTTTTAATTTCGCCGGTATGAACCTTGTCAGGCTCAATTGCGGCTTCTTTTCTCAATTGTGCAAATTGAACTGTTACTTCTTTTGGAACATTGGGCGCGTTCATAATGCCTCTCTCCAATCAACAACCATTTTTAAACAACTAGGATCTTCAAATGCGGTGCGATAAACCTCATCGATAGAAGATGGTCTACGGTGATGCGTAATTAAGCCTTGCAGATTTAAATCTCCACTAGCTATGGCTTGCTTTACTTCTTTTAAATCTTGAGGTGTCCACTGAGCAGCGATTCTTAATCTTGCTTCTTTCATGAAGGCTGCTGGGAAATTGAATTGAATATCTTTATCGTAGAATCCAGCTAAGGCAATCTCACCGCCCACTTGGAGGCGGCCAATCAACTTATTCAGAATGCTGACTTGCCCACTGGCGTCGCAGATATGGTGATATTTACTTTCTTCATCATCACAAGGATGAAGCACTGTGTATCCTTCTGCACCATTCATCCGCTCGGCATCAATCTCCCAAACCACAGGTTGATGACCTAACATCACTGCAATTCTGGCAATTAACCTACCGAGTACGCCATGACCAACAATTAAATCTGGCTGTAATGTTTTTTTACCTTGGGTCACGTGATAGGCAGTTGCTGCGAGAGCCAAAAGAACTCCCTCTTCACCCATTTCTTCCGGAAGAGCAACCACTCTGTCACTTGGCACTACTACATGAGAGGCGGCGCCACCAAATAAACCTTTCACATCACCAAAACATTTGGCACCAGGCACAAATACTCTTTGATGAAGATCGAGCTTAGATTTTTTTCCAACCCGAGTCACTCTTCCCACGGATTCATAACCAGGTACTAAGGGGTAGCCCATTCCCGGAAAGTCAGGCATGGTTCCATTCCATAGCAACTTCTCTGTTCCTGTGCTGATACCGCTCCATTCAATCTGCACAACCACATCGGTATCTGTTGGCTCATCCAACAAAAGACGCTTTAGCCTGAGTTCGCGTGGCGACTCAAGCAGTACGGCTGTTGAATGAAGTTGACTTTGCATATGTCTATTTATGTTTACCTTCTATATGTAAACTAATTTATACACATATAGAGTTGTAGTCATTAGTAATTACCCTAATTTATTTACTAATTAACAAAACTTGGGCATTAATTGGCATGCTGCAGGGCAGCACTTCTACCCCCTTAAATCCGGCATGGACGGCTAAGTTGCTAATTTCTTGAATGGTTCTGGGCCTACCCCGACCCATAGCAAGCAAATAAAACCCAAAATACGCATGCCCCATCGCAGGATGGTCGGGGGTATCGGCCATAGGCTCTGCCACCAATAGCTTGCCGCCAACTGGCAATGCTTCAAAGATTGACCTTAATAAAATTTTGACGCGCTCATCGTCGTGGTCAAAAATCACCCGAATTAAGGTGATGAGATCTGCGCCCGTTGGTAGTGAGTCCTGGAAGAAATCTCCTCCATACACTTCAATATCTTGATGGTCTGTAGTTAGCGCAAAACTATCTTTGGCAAGGTTAGCAACACCTGGCAAATCAAATAGTTTTCTTTTGAGTTGTGGGGTATTTAGAAAAACGCGTTTTAAAAAGGTACCTTGTCCTCCGCCAACATCTAATAAACATGCATGCTGAGAAAAATCATAAGCATCCACTACTTGATCTGCTACTAGAGGTAAAGATGCCGACATCAAGTCGGAATAATTTTTAACGCGCTCCTTATCCTTCAACGCCTCTTGATCTTGTTGATCAGGAGAAACGTAAGGCCAAAATTTCTCCATCTTTTTAATTTCAACATCGCCAGATAAAAGCAATAGTGGATCACGAAGGTCTTCATATAAAACAGCATGGTGCTCGATCATGGCTGAGAGCGCAGTGTTTCCAACCATCGGAGCGCCTAACGTACCTAAACCATATTTTTGTTTAGAGCGCATCTCTAATAAATTAATGGATACAGCAGCATCCAATAATTTTTTTAAAGGGATCGCATCAAGACTGCAACTCTTTTTAATCTCCGATAAATCTAATGGACCATCTTTTAACAGATTAAATAAATTTAAACGTACACATGAGAGAAGTATTTGTGTGTAGACAAATCCAGCCATCACATCAAATAATTGATTGGCTCTTCTCTTGGCAATATTTTTGAGAAAAGGAATTTTTGCTACGCGATTTTGGAAACGAGTGTCAGCAATTAAGCGATCACGAAAGATGCAAAGTCGCTCCCAGAAGCTGTAGTCATGTTGACCACCTTCTATCGATAAGGATTGTGTTTGAGCCATGGAAGCGACTGAATACCCTAGGCTGCTTGCTTTTGAATTGCAATCGCTAGATGTCGTTCGCCGCGCTCAAACCAAGAAGATGGCAACAATCTCTCCGCTTCAAAGGCAACGAGTTTTTTCAAGTAGCCGTCACCTGGACAACTTGGAATAGAAGTAATGGCCTTGCCAACCAAATGATCAAAATGCTCAACAGCACCGTTTAATCCCAATTCTTTAGCAGAGCTGGGGCGATGATGTTCTTGATCCTGACCAGAGGGCTTGCCAAGAAACTGTGCATCGCCGAGTACATCTCGAATGTCATCAGCAACTTGATAGGCTTCCCCAAGCCACTCACCTAGACCTTGCCAGGTTTCTGCATCTGAACCAGCTGCTTGAGCACCAGCTGCAGTAGCCGCTGAAAATAGCGCACCAGTCTTGGCTCTTTGATAATCACTTAATACTGCTTGAGGTTCGCACTCCCAAGCTTGTCCGGCAATGATTCCAAATGGAGCGCCAACACCTTGTGAAATCGTTTTGATGATCGGAGCTAATCGTTGAGCAGATCTTCTTGAGGCTGCCGCAACCGTTTGATATGCCATGACGATCAGAGCATCGCCAGTTAATACTGCCAAGCGCTCACCAAATTCTTTATGAACTGAAGTTTGACCACGACGCATGTCTGCGTTATCAAAGCAAGGCAAATCATCATGCACTAAGGAGGCACAATGAATCATCTCAACCGCAATCGCACTCGCCATCGATAATTGAGGGTCATCATTGCCACAAGCCTGAGCTACCGCTAGAGTAAGCTGGGGTCTAATACGGGCACCACCCGGAAACACCGCATGCCGAATTGCTTTGCTGAGTAGCGCTGGACCCTTGGTGGATTCATGAGATTTCAAGGCGTGCTCAAGAGCTCTATCCAAATGCTTGATTGGTGACATGACTTTTGCCCCTTCAAAAAGAAATCAATTTCTTTGTCTAATTTAAAATACAATTTACTATGTAAAAAAATATAGACACTATTTCTGTCACTGTCAAACAGAAATACAAGGGTTTACCCTTATTAAGAATGGTTTTGGAAGAAGATGATTGCTGGAATTCCAGAAGATTGGCCAAATAGATCATTCAGCCGAAATATTCGGACTGGGGATATGACTTGGCATGTGCAAGTCTCAGGCAACTCGCCGATACATGTACTACTGCTTCATGGGACTGGTTCCTCTGCTCATACCTGGGGCAGCCTGTTTAGCGAATTAGCAAAAAAATACACCGTCATTGCGGTTGATCTACCGGGTCATGGATTTACCAAAAACCTTGGTCAAAAAAATCTTAACTTAGACGCCCTCGCTGAAAAACTCACTGAATTGAGAGAGGCACTCAAGATCGACTATTTCGATCACATTATTGGTCACTCGGCAGGGGCTACACTAGCCTTAAGTTACGCACTCAAAAACAGGCAACCAAAAACGATTGTGGGCCTTAACCCGTCGCTCATTAGCTTACCCAGTTTCTATCATAAGTTTGTTGCGCCATTCATTAACCCGATCGTGACATCTTCTTTTTTTACGGCAGTTCTGAGTGATCTTTTGCCTCATACCAAAATGATCGATAGCCTGATCGATTCCACCAATACCAAACTCGATAGCCAAAAACGAGATCGATACAAAACCTTATTTAAAAGTGCTGATCATCTCAATGGGTCTATGAGCTTTATGGCAGGAACTGATATACCTAGCCTACTTGATCAATGTCAGAGTATTCAATCCGATCTGACCTTTGTATTGACTGAGGATGATGGCTGGATTCCGGCGCAAGCTTTACGCCAGGTGATTGAGAAATATTTCCAACAAGCAAAAATCATTGAAATCAAAGGAGGGCATTTGTTTCATGAAGCACATGAAGCACTCGCTCTTGAATTTATTGAAGAAGCCTTACAGGTAACAGGAGGAAGCCATGTCCACACTAGTTAATATCGCATTGTGTCTAGCTGCTCTGCTTGGTCTAGGACTATTTGCTAATGCTTATTTCCGAGGTCAAAAAGTTCTCAAAAAATTATCGCAAAAGAAAACATATTAGTCATTTGCTAAATGCATAGCAGCTTGCGATATTTTTTTACCGGAACTAGTAAAGGGCAATGGGAAGTATTGTGCTGCCATTGCGCTAGATAATTCTTGAGCCAGTAGCTCAGGTTGAGGTGAAGTATCTACAAACAAGAGTCGATGGTTTTTCACTCGCAACTCTTTTGCTGCCATTAAGGCATCGCTATGAGCACCTGCTCTCCCCCCAACGCCGTTCAGATTCACATTTGCTTTGCCATCACTCATGATCACAATGACCGGTGTTAAGCCCTTACGCTCAAGAGAAATAGCCATCTCATTCGCAGCCCGAAAACCTGCTGCTAAAGGTGTGCCGCCGCCGCCTGGCAGAGCTGCTAAATTTCTTTTCGCTCTGGCAAGCGATCTTGTGGGTGGCAACACAATCTCTGCCTTCGCCCCACGCATCGACACCATAGCGACCTCATCGCGCCGGATATAGCACTGAGCCAATAATTCCTCTAAAGCCCCTTTTGCTTCGGATAAACGCTGAGTTGCAGATGAGCCCGAGGCATCCACTAAAAAAATAGTGACCGTTCCTCGTCTTCTGAGGTACTGCTTAATATGAAGATCTTCTGCTCTGAAGTCGATTCTGGATTTTGATGGATGCTGTTGCTGACTAAGGATGCTTGCTCCTCTGAGTCGCTGCCAAGGTATAGCCGCTCTAATACTTTTCAGAATATCTAAACGCTTACCATCACTAGGCCTTCCCTTGCGAGAACTGAGCGGCCTGCCACTAAGAAAGTTTTTCTGTACAGCCCCGGACTTTCCTGAGATATGTGCAGCAGATTTACCAGGCCGATTACTTTGCTTAGGCTGACGCAATAGCTGAGGCGGAATCGAGGCCTTCACAGCCTCAACAATAATATCTTCTAGCTCTTCATTGGATGGCTGCTCTTGATTCTGCTCAGGGGATGTGTCTGGTTCATCTTGTGCATCATCCATTTGACTATCGGAGTTTTGATCATCTTGATCTCCTTGATCGGCTTGATCTGGCTCCGAAGGTATTTGTATCCTTTTAGATGGTGTGTACACCAAGCGTGCAGCGTCAATCACTTCATCTTGACCAACCTCAGATAAGCCCCTTAATGCAGCCAAGGTTTTTGCTGTCTCCAAAGCAAATTGATTTGCCCTTAAGGAGATCACGCCAAGACTAAAGCCTGCTTTTGTCATGACCTCCAAATACTCATCACTACACTTGACTAAGGGCAAGAGCTTCTTTGCCTCAGCAACATCCTCTGCATCCACTTCAAGAGATTCCTTGATATCAGCAATAGAAAACTGATCTAAGTAAATTTCAAAGGCTAATCTATCCAATAATCGTGGGCTAATAGCCTCATCCGCACTGTCAGATTCATCTAAGGCAATCACCCCAAATGGACTAGCAGTATCAGCGGGGTTTGTTTCATCTAAGGCTTGAGAGATGAGTGCAATAGCCTGCAAATCCATGCGTTCTACCATTGGCAGCAAGAGCAGATTGCCCTGGACTCGCTCTAGAAGACCTTTACTCATGATCAATGAGCCTGCTTGCAAACTCGCTTCGATGTCTAGCGAGCCTAGAAGTTGCTCCGCTGAGATATTGGCAGGAGCCTTCAGAATTTGTGTACTACATGATGAAGCCAACTGCCTTACATAAGTAAGCCACGCATCCCTCACGGGGCCAAATTGACTCTTCACCGTAACGCCTTTGAGACCTCTGGGATTAATTGCCAAAAGAATGGCAATGACATTGGCATCAAACCATGCTGTTTGATCTGATTTCACTTTGCCGTATCAGCAAAAAACTCTTGCATCGCACGATCAATGCGTGCGCCCGAACTACTATCGTCTAGCGGATTACGTCGCAATCGATGACCTAGTGCAAGTGGTGCGATTTTTTTCAAATGATTGAGATTGGCTTTTTTCTTACCTTCAAATGCAGCTAAAGCTCTTACGCCTCTAAGTAAGGTTAACTCGCCTCGTAAACCATCAGTGCCTAAATGAGCGCAGAGCTTAGTGGCTACCTCTAACAATTCATCATCTACTGCTACTTGATCCAAAAGTTTTTGAGACTTCGTAATTTTTTTCTTGAATTCTTCTTCGGCCTTACTCCACTTAGCAATAAAGCGCTCGGGGTTTCTTTCAAACTCATCACGCCTTTTGATAATCTCGACACGCTCTTTAAAATCACTCGGCGTCCTCACCTCAGTTGATAAACCAAAGCGATCTAACATCTGAGGGCGCAACTCACCCTCCTCAGGGTTGCCACTGCCGATCAAAACAAAGCGTGCAGGATGACGAATACTCAATCCCTCTCGCTCGATAATATTTTCTCCAGAAGCTGCAACGTCGATTAGCAAATCCACTAAGTGGTCTTCGAGAAGATTGACTTCATCAATATAGAGATAGCCACGATTGGCTTTTGCAAGCAGGCCTGGCTCAAACGATTTAATGCCTTGTGTCAGAGCCTTTTCAATATCCAATGCTCCAACTACTCTATCTTCTGTAGCGCCAAGGGGTAAGTCGACTACTGGTACCGCAATATTTTCGACCTTTAATTTCATGCCCTGCGCTTTTTTAGCTTCGCACTCACTACAAAGATTTTTAGACTCTGGATTACAGTGATACTGGCATCCAGCAATCGATTTCATCGATGGCAATAAGGCAGCTAAAGAGCGAATCGTGGTGGATTTTCCGGTTCCGCGATCGCCAAAAATAAGCACACCGCCGATTAAAGGGTCAATTGTGCAGAGCGTAATCGCCAGCTTCATTTCCGCTTGTGAAACAATTGCGGTAAAAGGAAAGTTCAGGGCCATTGCTATCCCAAGACAAATTAATATTGAAAATGAAATTTAGTTTAGTCTAACTAAATGGTAATGTTGTACTTGATTATTAGGAATATCCTCTAGATTTAGAAAATAATTCACGTCATTTATTCAACTCTTATGACCCAAGCCCCCCAACGCCTTGTCATTGCTTCCCGCGAAAGTCGCTTAGCCATGTGGCAGGCGCAGCATGTGCAAGCCTGCCTACAAAAGCTCTATCCAGGCTGTGATGTCCAGATTTTGGGCATGACCACCCGGGGAGACCAGATTTTGGATAAAGCCCTCTCCAAAGTGGGTGGCAAAGGCCTTTTTGTCAAAGAGCTTGAGACTGCCCTAGAAGATGGCAGAGCCGATTTAGCAGTCCATTCTTTAAAAGATGTCCCGATGGTCATGCCAAGCGGGTTTGACCTGTCTTGTGTGATGGCTAGAGAAGATGCCAGAGATGCTTTTGTCTCTAATGATTACAGTAGCTTAGAAGACCTTCCTTCTGGCGCAATTGTGGGCACATCAAGCCTGCGCCGAGAGTCAGTCTTGCGAGCCAAGTTTCCCCATCTAAGGATTGAGCCCTTACGGGGCAACCTCGATACCCGCATGGGCAAACTCGATCGTGGGGAGTACCAAGCCATTATTTTGGCCGCCGCTGGCTTAAAGCGCCTTGGCCTAGAGTCCCGGATTCGGGCCTATTTACCCTATGACCCTTACACCCCAGCTGCTGGTCAAGGAGCCCTAGGGATTGAGACCTTAAGTGCGCACCCGCACATCAAAGACTGGCTCGCCCCCTTAAATGATTTACCGACTTTATTGGCCGTATCGGCTGAGCGCATGGTCTCACGTCAATTAGGCGGCTCTTGTGAAGTGCCCTTAGCTGCTCACGCCACTTGGGATCAACACCACCTGCAGATTCGCTCCTTTGTTGCTAGTACTGATGGCAAAGCCATTTGCCTAGCGCAAGGTAGCGCAGCAGTGCAATCCATTGAGGATGCAGAAGCCCTCGGCTTAGCGGTAGCGCAAGATCTGCTAGCCCAAGGTGCGGCGCAATTGATTCCGAAGATTGTGAAGTGATGAGATCAAATCGTATATATTCTCTTTGAACCATCCCAACATTAAGAGGTAGACATGTTCTCTAAAACCATTATTAGCCTAGCTTTTCTGTTCATCATGCTCTTTGGCCTCATGCTGGCGATTCGGGATCAGCAGTACGTCCTATTTGCTATTGGTATTGGCGGTTACTTCTTAGTTTCAATCTCACCAAGCCTTTGCAAGTGTTACAGAAAATTAATCTCCTCTAACTAAACTTAGACGGTATGAGCAATACCAAAAATAAATTTCATTTTTGGCGATTCATTCCTTACCTTCTCGCCAGCATCATTGGTTTTGGATTTGGCTTTAAGTTTGGTTACGAAATCAGCGGAGCGGGTCTTGCCATATTGACTGGCGTAGTGACCGCACTCATTTGTAATTTCATGATGGAATATGTGGTGCTCAAAATATTTGGCCCACGATAAACACCTCATATTGAAATATGAGGTGTTGTCAGTAAATCTTTTTACTTATATTTGCTGGTCAGTCTTTTGGCCATCGATGAGAGCGTAATCACGCAAACAACAATCCAAGCTGTCAATAAAATTCCGGTTACATTCATGTCGGTCTCCCTAAGCACAATTTAAACAAGGTCAAATTAATACCACTACATAACAAGATTTTATTGCTTCTTGGGCAAAAGTGTTCTCATTGAAAAAATAGTCGTGATCAATAGCCCAATTTCCAACAAATA
This sequence comes from Polynucleobacter sp. AP-Titi-500A-B4, assembly GCF_018688095.1. Classification (NCBI taxonomy): domain Bacteria; kingdom Pseudomonadati; phylum Pseudomonadota; class Betaproteobacteria; order Burkholderiales; family Burkholderiaceae; genus Polynucleobacter; species Polynucleobacter sp. AP-Titi-500A-B4. The sequence goes on from NZ_CP061311.1 coordinate 1,641,541, forward strand.
CACAAAGGAATAGCCTGTAGCAGGCCCTATTACCCCCTCAGGGAACCAGTTTGCGGCCCCAATGGCCACCACAATATCTCGAATAATCCCGCCTAAACCAATGGCAACCCCAGCTGCGGTTGCCTGGACGGCACCCCAAGCACCCAATGCGAGACCCCTTTGATCACTGGGAGCCAACTGCATTGTTGCCGTTAAAGTTCCATGACTAAAAAGACCGCCCCCAAAACCAATCAAAAAAGTACCCAATAAAAAGAGTGGTTTTAGCAATAAAGGGGCAGACAGCACAATCAAGATAAAAGCAGGAATCCCTACCAGGGCTCCAATGCTGGCCATGTAAAAAGGGTCAGTACCTTTACTCAATACCCGAGAGGCCCAGCTAAAGCCGATCAATCCACCAATCGCTAGGATTGCAGTCAGCATGGTGGTGTCACTGACACTCATACCCAGAATCTGTCCACCATAAGGCTCAAGCAATACTTCATTCATGCTGAAAGCCATGGTTCCAAATCCAACCGCAAGCAATCTTCTCATGGCGTTACCCCCTTGCGCAAAAGTGCGCCAAGAGTCCAAGAATGAAGGATCTCTAGAAGGTTTTTTCTCAGTCTGGGTTCTCGGCTCCTGTTGCCAGAGCGAAATCACATTCAATACTATGGTGGTAACTGCGGATGCCTGAATCACTTGAATTAATTTTCCAGGACTAAATTCGTTCAAAGCATAGCCAAATACCAAAGCACTAACAATCATGCCCAGCAGTTGCATGACATACATTAATCCAACCACTTTAGGTTGATCGGCTTCAGGAGCTAAATCGGTAGCTAAAGCCAGACCTACCGTCTGCGTAATATGAATACCAGCACCAACGAGTAAAAATGCGAGACCAGAGGCGGCCCATCCAATCCATACTGGCGCCTGCGATGATTGACCTGCCCCGGACAAAACTAGCAATGCAAAAGGCATGATGGATAAACCGCCAAATTGAACTAAGGTGCCCATCCAAATATAGGGCACTCTGCGCCAACCCAAAGCAGATTTATGGTTATCGGATCGAAAGCCAATCAGCGCTCGAAAAGGTGCAAAGATAATCGGCAAAGAGATCATGACCGAAACGATTGAAGCTGGTACATGCAGCTCCACAATCATGACGCGATTTAAAGTGCCCACCAGCAAGACCAATGCCATGCCTGCAGAGGCTTGGAACAAAGAGAGTCGAAGTAGTCTCGATAAGGGCAACTTATCTGAGGCCGCATCCGCAAAAGGAAGATACCGAGGACCGAGATTTGTCCACGATTGCATGAGCTTTTTAGTTACTCGGTTCATCATTTAATTCTAGCTGATCAAAATAGAAATCTAGATGAGAGATTGCAGATCAGATTTTGAGAATGTTAAAACTAAAAAGGCTGGTATTTACCCAGCCTTTTTAGAAACATCAAACACTTTACTTCTTCATCGGTGCCGCGGGTGCCGCCGGCATTGATGCTGCTGCTGTCTTAGCGCCACCTTCTAAGAAAGCGCTAACCCAAGTTGTATGAGACAAGATTGCGTAATGCACACTAAAAGATCCAACTGCTACTGCTCCAATAATGAGCGGGATCCCAACGGTAGGTTTCACTACTGTCCACATTTTTCCGTAAATCATATCGATCTCCCTTCCCTTTATTTAAGCCAAGGTGAATAAATATAAGCGAGCAAATGCGCCAATGCTGCAATCATCCCAAAAAACTGGGTCCCTTGAATCAGATTACGATGCAACTCCTCTGATTGTTCTTCGTTCAAGCCCGTAAGGCTTATTTTTCCATCTGACATAGTTGTGTCTCCCTATAGAAAAGACTCACTAAACGTGCAACCCCGCACGCAGGGTAGTGACCAAAATCACTGCTTCCTAAAACTACATATGTAATCTAATAAATACACTTATGATTGTCAAGGACAATATACATTTATTACAGAATAATACTATTTAACTGTTTTAATTCAATAACTTATAGATTATTTTAATTTTTTAAGGAAATTGGTTTTGTTGCTTAAATAACTACAAAATTAGTACTTACCCTGATATTCATTGAGGGGAAATTTAGATATCAATCCAAGGGAAAACTAGCACTCAAATCATCCGATTAATGTCAATACGTCGACTAAGCCCGCAAACGCAGTGAGTAGCGTGGCGCTCGCTTCTGGAAAAGATGAGTTTGTACAAGTTACAAACAATTCGACACCCGCCAGCACTTTGGGTTCATATTTTTTAATCGCATCGATAATGAAGAAAATATTGAGAGGCTCATCAGACCATTCCTTATGACTGAAAAAGAAATTCAAAGCTCCAAAAAGTTAAAGTCAGTAAAGGCCTTCCTTCCTTTTTTAAAGCCCTATAAAAAGCAACTACTGGTGGCGGCGATCAGCTTGGTTCTGGCAGCCTCTGCAACTCTAGTAGTGCCCCTGTGTTTTCGAAAAATTATTGATCTGGGCTTTAGCGACATTAGTCATGCGCAGATTAATCTCACCTTCATCAACCTATTTCTGGCTGCCTTTGTTTTGGCTTTTGCGAGTGCTTTGCGTTACTACATTGTTTCTTGGCTTGGCGAGCGGGTAACGAGCGACATTAGGAAGGCAGTCTATTCGCACATCATTGTGCAAAGTCCAGAATTCTTTGAAACCAAGCAAAGCGGTGAGCTACTCTCACGCATCAATAACGACACCTCGATAGTGCAAATTTTAGTGGGCACTAGTGTGTCAATGGCAGTAAGAAATCTGTTCTTGCTGCTTGGCGGTATCACGATGATGTTTATTACCAGCATCAAATTAACCTTAATCATTCTTGCCACACTCTTATTAACCGTACTCCCTATCATGCTGATGGGCAAAAAAGTGCGTCTGCTATCAAGAAATTCTCAAGATAAGATTGCGCTATCGTCAGCGATTGCAGGAGAAAAAATCAATGCCATTCTGACTGTGCAATCTTTCGCAAACGAACAGAAAGAAATCAAAGCATTTGATCAATCCATTGAAACATCCTTCATCGCCTCTATCACCCGCAGTGCAGCCAGAGGTAAGCTCACTTTTGTTGCGATTCTGTTGGGTTTTACCAGCATCATTGCTGTGCTGTGGCTTGGGGCTTATGCAGTTAGCAATAAAGAAATGTCAGGCGGCCAGCTAACGCAATTCTTTTTATATGCAGTCATCGTCGCAGGCGCCATTGCCGCTCTCTCTGAAGTGCTAGGGGATGTCCAAAGAGCCATTGGTGCAAGCGAGCGGCTCTTAGAACTGCTCAGCTTCAAATCTCAGGTACAAAATCCCAGAGAGCCATTCATTCCCACTCAAGTGAGCAAGCAAGCAATTAGCATTGATATCCAAAACGTCAATTTTCATTACCCATCTATCGCAACCAATGTTCTGACTGATATCTGCTTACACATTCATGCTGGTGAAAAAATTGCCATTGTGGGCCCATCGGGTTCAGGCAAGACAAGCTTGTTTAAATTAATCCAACGTTTTTATGATCCACAATCAGGAAGTATCTCGTTTGATGGGGTGGATATCAAACGCTATCAATTGGATGACTTAAGAAAACTCATCGGGGTAGTACCCCAAGATATCAGCATCTTCTCTGAAAATGCACTCGAAAATATTCGATATGGAAAAGAGTATGCGAGTGATGAAGAAGTCATTCAAGCTTCAAAAATCGCATCCGCAGATGAATTTATAGCCAAACTACCCGATGGTTACTTTACCTATCTGGGTGATCGCGGTGTTCGACTGTCTGGCGGACAAAAACAACGTATTGCGATTGCTAGAGCTTTACTAAAAGATCCTCCAATTCTTTTATTGGATGAAGCCACGAGCGCATTAGATGCTGAGTCAGAAAGACTAGTGCAGCAAGCGCTTGAAGTAGCAATGAAAGGACGAACCACTATTGTGATTGCACATCGACTGGCGACTGTGAAGAAAGCTGACAGGATTGTAGTGATTGAAGATGGTCGCATTGTTGAGATCGGTGACCATGCTAGTCTTGTCAATAACAAAGGACTGTACTCACACTTAGCTAAATTACAATTTACTGATGCCTGATCTTCAACACTCCCATACCCCAATCGACATCACTGCCCTTAAGGACTATTTCTTAGGACTGCAAGATCGTATTACTAGTGCCATGAGTGCTTTAGATGGCAAAGCCTTTGTGGCGGATGAGTGGCATAAGCCAGAAGAGAGCAAACTCAAAGGCTATGGTCGTACGTGCACTTTGGATGGTGGCAATATCCTGGAAAAAGGGGGAGTAGGCTTTTCGCATGTACGGGGTGATCAAATGCCCCCATCAGCCTCCCATCACCGCCCTGAAGTGGCCGGTCGCCGTTTTGAAGCGCTGGGGGTCTCTTTAGTCTTTCATCCTCATAATCCCAACGTTCCCACCACCCATATGAATGTGCGCTGCTTTATTGCCCAAGCAGAGGGCAAAGAGCCGGTTTGGTGGTTTGGCGGTGGCTTTGATCTAACTCCCTACTATGGCGTAGATCAAGACTGTCAGCATTTTCATCAAAGTGCTAAAGAGGCTTTAGATCCATTTGGAGAACCACTCTATCCACGCTTTAAACAGTGGTGTGACGAGTACTTTTACTTAAAGCATCGTGAGGAGCCTAGAGGGATTGGCGGAGTCTTTTTTGACGACTTTAATGAGCTAGGCTTTGAGCAAAGCTTTGCCATGACGAGAGCTGTCGGTGATGCTTTTATCAAGGCTTACCTGCCGATTATGCAGCGGCGCTATCAAGACCCTTTTACCCCCGAACAAAAAGCCTTTCAGGAATATCGCCGGGGGCGCTATGTCGAGTACAACCTCTTATTTGATCGAGGCACCATCTTTGGTCTGCACTCGGGGGGTCGTACTGAATCAATCCTCATGTCGATGCCTCCTGTAGTGCAGTGGTGGTACAACTATCAGCCCCAGCCTGGGACACCAGAAGCCAAGCTTTATGACTATTACCTCAAGCCGCGGGATTGGTTGGGCTCACCTGCAGTCTAAAACGGCTTGATCCTAAAAAGCGTCGTTTTTTGAGCTCAGGATTCGGTTATCACTTAGCTTGGCGTGGAATTGAGCAAGCCTCTGCAACAAATGGCTTTTAGGGCTACCATTAAGGTTAACCCTAACCCCCCGACCGGGAATTACCATGTTCGACCCAATGCTCTTAAGCCGAATTCAATTCGGCGCCAATATCACTTTTCACATTCTTTTTCCCACTATCTCGATTGCATTGGGCTGGTTTCTTTTTTACTTCAAGATCCAATTTAATCGCACAGGGGATTCCACCTGGAATCAGGCGTACCAGTTTTGGGTAAAGATTTTTGCACTCACTTTCGCATTGGGCGTTGTCAGTGGCATCACGATGAGTTTTCAGTTTGGTACCAATTGGCCAGGTTATATGAAAACCATTGGTAATATCGCTGGCCCCCTCTTGGCCTATGAGGTACTCACTGCATTTTTCTTAGAGGCAACTTTCTTAGGCGTGATGCTCTTTGGCAGCAAACGTGTTTCACCTCGCGTACATACCATTGCAACCTTTCTTGTAGCCTTTGGCACTACGCTGTCCGCTTTTTGGATCATCGTACTCAATTCCTGGATGCAAACTCCACAAGGTTTCGAGATGATTGATGGTCAGGCTCATGCTCTTGATTGGTTTGCCATCGTCTTTAATCCTTCAATGCCTTATCGCTTGGCGCACATGATGACTGCGGCATTTATTACCGTCGCGTTTTTACTTGCGGGCATTTCTGCATACAGACACTTGAGGGGTAGCAAATCTTTAGCTAATCGCTCAGTCTTAAAAATGGCCATCACAACTGCGGCTATATTGATGCCGATTCAAATCGTGTTGGGCGATTTACATGGTCTGAATACAATGCAGCACCAACCGGCCAAACTTGCTGCGATGGAGGGTATTTGGGAGTCAGGATCAGGCGTGCCTGCGGTGATATTTGCGATCCCAGACCAAAAAACCCAAAGCAATCTTTATGAAATCAGTATTCCTAAATTAGCCTCTTTTTACTTAACCCATCACTGGGATGGTGAAGTGAAGGGATTAAAAGATTTCCCAAACAAGATACCTCCCGTAGCGCCAGTATTTTTTGCATTTCGCATCATGGTTGGTGTTGGCGTATTAATGCTCTTAGTTTCCTGGTTGGCGCGTTGGCAAATCTATAAAACGCAAGATATCAAACCATGGATGGCTAAGATATTAGTGGGTATGACTTTCTCAGGGTGGATTGCTGTAGTTGCGGGCTGGTATGTCACTGAGATTGGTAGGCAGCCTTACATTGTCACGGGCGTACTCACCACTGCAGAGGCTGCGACTACAATTTCTGGAGGCATTGTCCTCAGCAGCTTGCTAATGTACCTTTTCTTATATATCTCCTTAATTATTGCTTATATTGGAGTAGTGTTCTATCTGGCCCGTGAAGGTGATAAGCCTGCTATTGCACAGGACGCCTACTCTGCCAATACTTACGGCTCAGCGGTAAAAAATTGAGATGATTGCACCAATCATTCCGGATATCAGCCAAGCCTCAGGCTGGTTACCACTATTTTTCTTGGTAGCCATGGGTATCGCCGTACTGTCTTATGTGGTCCTTGATGGTTATGACCTAGGCGTCGGCATTCTGCTCCATCAAGCGACGGATGATGAGAAAGACATGATGATCTCTTCTATTGGCCCCTTTTGGGATGCTAATGAAACATGGTTAGTGTTGGGGGTTGGATTATTACTCGTTGCCTTTCCCTTAGCGCATGGAATTATTTTGACCGAGTTATATATTCCGGTTGCCATCATGCTCGCGGGATTGATTTTGCGGGGAGTATCTTTTGATTTCCGCGTGAAGGTTCAGTCACATCAAAAGCCACTTTGGAACTTTCTGTTTTACTTAGGCAGCCTGATTGCATCCATTGCTCAGGGCGTGATGATTGGTCGCCATATTGTTGGATTTGACGCTGGTCTGCTGGGATGGCTTTTTGCCTTCATCGTTGGCGCTTGCGTTCCTGCAGGTTATGCGCTGCTTGGCTCAACCTGGCTCATCATGAAGTCAGAAGGCGACCTACAAACCAAAGCAATCCGCTGGGCAAGAATGAGTTTAGGTTTTACGGCTCTTGGCATTGGGCTCATCTCGATCACTACACCCTTTTTTAGCCCTGAAATTATGGGCAAGTGGTTTTCGATGCCAAATCTGATCTACTTATCTCCAATCCCAATTGCCACCCTATTACTTTTTATCGTGATAGAGCGCACGCTTCATAAGCTGACCTTAAATCCGCACCAAAAAATATGGCTGCCTTTTGTGGCTAGCGTTGCAATCTACTGGCTGGCGTTTTTTGGAATTGCCTACAGTCTTTTTCCCTACATCATCGTGAATCAAATGACGATTTGGCAAGCTGCGGCTTCTACTGAATCGCTTTGGCTGATTTTTTGGGGGACAGTATTTGTATTACCTGCAATTCTGATTTATACGCTCTACTCTTATAGAGTGTTTTGGGGGAAAACGGTTCCCATGAGCTATTACTGAGATACCTCAGAACGATTATTAAAAAAGCGCTCTGCGCTTAGTGAGTATCGGTGTGCAAGTAAATGTGTAGTGAGATTTACTGAAATTTACTTCGCAGCATCTTTTGCCAACCGAAAACCTAAATGCGACATTGGGCTAAATGGATCTGCCCCTCGGCGTGCGCTTGGACGATAGGATTGGCAATAATCTTCGTTGCATAAAAATGATCCGCCACGAATAGCTCTTTTTGGAGCATTAGGTGGAACGCCATAATCATCAGGATCATAAGAATCACTGGGCCCTTGGGGATTAATGATCATACTATCGCCATATTGTTTTGCCTGCATCGCAAAGTAATCTGCACGGTACCAATCAGCAACCCACTGCCAAGCATTACCAGTCATATCAAATAGACCATAACCATTTTGAGGAAAGGTTCCGGCTGAACTTGTACCCATTGCACCACCAGCCTTAGGACTAATTACCGGGAAAGCCTGCTTCTTCACATCCCAAATATTGGCTGGTAATTTTCCTTCTTGCTCTAGCTGATCACCCCAGACATAAGTAGCCTGATTTAAACCGCCACGAGCAGCAAATTCCCACTCTGCCTCTGTAGGCAATCGTTTGCCTGCCCATTTAGCATAGGCTAAAGCATCTTCATAACTCACTTGAACAACGGGATGATTTCCTTTGCCATCAATATTGCTATTGGGTCCGCTTGGATGCTTCCAATTTGCGCCGGGAACATATGCCCACCATTGTGAGTAATCATTGAGATTCACTTTAGCTTTCGTGCCAACAAAAACCATAGCGCCAGGAACCATGACTGAAGCAGGTGGCTTAGGAGTTCCCAGCGGAAGTTGAACACGAATTGTTTCCCAATCAGGAACTTGTTCTGCAGTCGTTTTGTAATTCGTCTCTTTAACAAATTGTCCAAATTGATCATTGGTGACGTGAGTAGTGTCCATCCAAAAACCAGATACCTTCACCTTATGAGTAGGCCTTTCATTCGCTTGAGATTTCTTGTGATCACTGCCCATTAAAAATTCACCGCCAGGAATCCATGCCATTCCTTTGGGGCCGTTAACACCATCGCCAAGGCGGATTTCTAGAATCGCTTGCTGGGGTTTTGAAAAGAACCCGCTCCAAATGAAATAAGAGCACAACACCATTACTAATAGCGCCACTACAAATAATGTCTTGCGCTGCATTAATTTCATATTGCTATTTTCCTAATGGGATGCTGATGGTCGCAATCGTTGCATACCCTTCAACCCGATTTTGCGCCCAAAACTCTTTATAGGCTCGTAAGTTGATGTACGCCTGATTTTTGCCAATGTTAAACAGGTATCCAATTTGCGGCCCGACCGCTGCTATGCGGGATTTAAAGGCGCCGACTCTATCTCCACTTCCTGAGTCTGCCGTTAGCTGGTAATAGCCATATCCTGCAATACCCACTTGCCAGTTTTGCGACACAAATTGGGAGACAGACCAGTCTAGGTGTGAATCAATGCCATTCTTGTAATTGGTTTGAGTATTCATCCAGTTATAAGTTGCGCCTAGTACTCCAGAAAATTCTAGGCCTGTAGTGTTATTGAGATAGGTATAGCCGCCACCTGCATCCATCGCTGCATGCCCAATACCAATACTGGATAAGCTAGTTGAGCTATAGGCGCCCACTGGAATATCACCCGTAATATAAGTCTTGAAATTATTATTTCCTTGGTTCCAGGTCAAGCTAGCCAATGGATAGATATCAGTACTTCCATTGCTAGTATTTGAGCGATTCAATTGTGTACTTGGATTAACAACGCTTACTGAAGCAGAAGTGGTATTGGTGCCTGGACCCCAACCTACTCCGATATAGGGCTGCCCACCGAGAATTTTTTCTTCGGCCACATACCCCAACTGCATCAAAACCAATGACTCACGAGCGCTTAAGCCAGCATTCAGACTGGTGCCATGTTGAAATGTTTTTGACTTATCTGCGTTACCGCTATACACATACGGCATTGCTACTAGAGACCATCCCGTTGCCATAGGAACTGCGGCCATACTGGCATATTGACCAGACATCCAAAAGGGAACGCCACCTTCATCTGCCAATACTAATTGTGATGAAAATAAGCTCATTGAAATCAAAAGCAGTTTAGAAAAAATTCCTAAACTTCTTTTGCAAAGCTGACTACGCACAGAATATTACCTCTTAACGCTGACTAAAGTTGGTTAAATTAGCAGGCGGAGGATTGGGGAACTTCTTAACCGAGGCAAGATACTCTTGAATTAATTTGAAAGCATTCACTGAAATTGATTCGTAATTTACTAATTGTAAATCTTCATGCGGATCCATTTCGATGTTATAAATCTTTGGGTAGTACATTGGAACTGAGTTAGCAGCTATACCGCCAAGCATTTGCTGTCCAGTGCCTGTACGATTCATATCTCTAAAATACATTCTCCACTGCTTCCAGCGAACTGCCACTAAATCTGCGCCAATAAATGAAATTAAAGATTCGCGATTACCTGTTTTACTCTTACCAGTAAGCATGTCTAATTGATTAACGCCATCAATGGCTCGATCTGTTGGTAGCTTAGCGCCTAAGATAGCGGCAAAGGTTGGCATAAAGTCCATGGTCGAAAACATGGAATATGAAGTGGTATTTGGGGCGATATGACCAGGCCAGCGAATAAAGCAAAAAGTCCGAACAGCGCCTTCAGTAGCCTCGCCTAGATCCCCTCGAAATGGGCCATTTGATCCCATGTCGGGAGCACCAAGACCCAATCGGTCATAGGTCATCATGTATTGTCCAGTACTACCATTATCAGAGGCAAAAACCAAAATTGTGTTGTCCTCAATATTCATTTCTTTGAGTGCATCCATGATTTGGCCAACGTGATAATCGCCTTCCATCAATTTGTCTCCATACTGACCAATGCGAGACTTTCCAGCGAACTGCTTTGAAGAAAGATTCGGTGAGTGACCCATCGAGAATGGAAGATACAAGAAGAATGGCTTACCAGCTGCATTTTCCTGCTTCATGAATGCAATTGATTTTTCAGTCAATTCATTATCAATCTCTGCTCTGACTTCCATCGTAAATGGCTTCACACGCTGTAGCGGTCCATTTCCTTTTTGCTGGCTAATCCAAGGACCCTTTTCATATAAAACTTTTTCGGATACATTTGGATAAGAGTGTGTTTGTATAGCTTGTGCAACGTAGGTGGCAGAGTCCCAAGAGACATCCGGTGGTAAACCGTAATACTGATCAAACCCATGAGCGCCAGGTAAGCTCTGCGGTGATGCGCCTAAATGCCATTTTCCAAAAATTGCGGTTGCATAACCTGCATCTTTGAACAATTTACCCATTGTGTAGGCCTTGCCTGGCAAGGTACTAGGAGTACCTGTCTCAGCAACCAGTGACAAACCATTACGAATGGAGTATTGACCCGTCATCAATGCAGCACGAGATGGTGTACATGCTGGCTCTACCAAATACTGGGTCAGCTTCACCCCACTCTTGGCTAATTCTTCAGTGCGTGGTGTAGGAGCGCCTCGTAACTCGCCACCACCATAAGGCCCCATGTCGCCATAGCCTACGTTATCCGCAAGAATGAAAACAACGTTTGGTTTCTTTTGGTTTGCTGAAGAGGTTTGCTGCGCAAATACTACAGGCGCAGAAATTGAAATAGCTAACATTCCAATCAGCATTCGTTTTAAAAACATCTCAGTCTCCAACATTTTTGTTTTTTGGGTAAAGGGCTGAAATACTTGTCATTTGAGCCATTAAAGGAATTAACTATAACAATACTTTATTGAATAAATAATCTAATTCCTATAAGACAAAACCCCCACCATTGCTGATGAGGGTTTGCTTTTCTGGTGGGCCCACCAGGACTTGAACCTGGGACCAAAGGATTATGAGAGCAGATATCCAGGGTAGACCATTATAAACAGGGGCTCTGCGGGTGGTCAGTGTCGGTGTGTAAGCAAATGTGTAAGCAAATTCACGCATTTACTAGAAATGCTAGCTCACTCTTTGGTTTTCGAAACCAAAGGAATTTTGGAGCAACCATCTAACACTTCGTTGCTCCAAAGTTCTTTTTTGAAGATTGATAAGCGTTACTTAAAGTAACGCTTACTTTTCTGGACGGCAGCTAACGACCCAAAGCAGACCCTAAAGAAAACCACCCGAGGTTGGTTATAACGATTCCGTGAGAATGAAGAGGACCCAATCAATATGATCTTCCCTACTCCCCCATTTTCAACTTTAATAAAGCTTTATCCCTCATTACCCTAGAAAGTTCATCGTCATATTCCAATGCGATGGAGTCATAAGCTTTAGCAGCCTCAACATAATTGGCGTGACTATAAAAAAAGAAAGCTTTTTCTGTTTTTTTACACAAGGCTTGCCCATACTCAGATAAGGTTGTTTCCTGTGTTCCATCACGAATGCCCATCAATTCGTAAATTAAGAACTCACCTTTTCTACCTTTAACCTGAATCAAATCAATTGGGCGTACCCACAATCGTTCGCCAGCCTCTTTGAATAAAGAATGGCTAACGCATATAGTGGTTCCATAGTCCTTATTTACCCCCTCTAAGCGAGATGCAATATTGACACCATCCCCCATCACGGTATAACTAAGCTTCTCATCCGAGCCGACATTACCAACCTTGAGCTCCACCTAAGTTGGTATTAACTGCGTAATAGCGAACCCCAAGGGTAAAGAGCAAAGGTAAATCACCAATTTCGATTATCTTACTGCCCATCAAGTTGATAGGATAAGAACGAGAACCAGTGCTTATATTAATTATCGACTCACTATCGAGAGTGATATTTCCATACCTTTTGGTGATGTAGGTGACAAAGGGTTAGATAAAAATATTATTAGCAGTAGCCCCAACGGTCGGGGTTGCTCCAACTCCGAAAGATTGATAGGCAGAAGCACCAATGACCCAATCTTCCGTTCGATGAATGCCAATTAGGCTATAGCCAACTCCATTTTGCGGGCTTCCATACATCCAAGGCATGTTGGTGCGAATTTGTACCATTGGCCCAAAACCGAATGAATTCTGCAGTCGGGACTGACCTGTTCTGGTAAAAAAACTTTGAATGATGGTTGGCTTAAAACCAGAGCTAGAGTAGCCATCAAAATTCTGAAAGGTCTGATAGGTAACTTGAGGGTGAAGCACCCAGCTGTAATCAGAATTAATGCGATAGGGAATGTATGGCACTATTTCGGTATATTGAGTTGAGCCCTTATGAGCAGTACCAATCTTCTGGTCGAAATTGTAATAAATCGGTACGGATGCAACATCTTCCTGAGCCTCTAATTTACGTTCGCTTGAGATAAGCCTCTCTTTCCCTGGGCTTAGTGGCACAGAAATTGAATCGGATGACTGGGCATTCACTAACGAGGCTAGAGCCAAAATGTTGGCGGCAAATAGGGCTCGAATAGACGGCATTTATAAAAGAATTGAGATTGAGGTTACAGAGCTTAGGAGCAATCTCCGGTAAGGGAGATTTTTGAGCACAAGCTTTAATTGGTCAGACTATTAATTTATTTTTTCAGGCAAGCATTTGTAAGCGCTTTTCCTGCAAAACGATCTTTAATCCAAGGTAAGAATGTTTTTTGCGCCTCTACTGGGCTGGTAAAGTGCGTGGCTCCATCTAACTCGACATGTTGAACATTTCCACCTAACTTGCAGGTTTGTGCTTCGTAGAGATCAACCTGAGACTTTGGAACAGCATCCTTTGTTCCGCGATACATGAGTACTGGTGCTGTAGGCTTGACGTTGGGAATGCCGCCAGCAATCAATGCATCAACCCATGCCTTAGTGTTAAGGGGCGTAGATCTAGATAATGATTTGTAATTGTCACCATAGCTATACGATAAAGAGTCGCTGAGGACATGAAAACATTTGTTAGTAGAAAGCTCATCAAATACTTTTGCACCCTCTGGGGTAAACCACTCAGCTAACTTTATCTTTTCTGGATAAGCTGCCTGAGTACCTTGCATCAAGGCAGCCACATGGCCCCACATGAATATATTGCTTGATAAGGGGGCAACTAATTCATTCATTGCCTTATCAGAATCATTGCTATTACTATTCATCGCAGCCTGCACTACTCCTGAAAAATTCACGGGAGACAGAGCCACTACGCCCACAAGATCAATCCCATCATATGCAGTGCCGCTTTTTGCTAAATACTCTTTAGAACCGCCAGCGGATAGCACTGAATAGCCTCCCTGAGACCATCCATAAAGCAATGCTTTCTTGCCTGTGCCTAATTCTTTTACAGAGCCAGCCGCACGAATCGCATTAATGGCATCTCGTCCATTGGTTTGGCCAACTACATACTGATGCTTACCACCACCACCAAGACCCTGATAATCGGTAGCGACGACCACATAACCCTCTTTAATCAATTCCGTTAGAGAGAGAATTCCGTAATCCAACCAAGAGTTTCCGTTGGGCAGGAAATACTCGTTTAAGTCGACTGCTGGATTAAGTTGCTGTGAAGGGCCGCAGTTTTGGGCGCTTCCAGTAGTGCCGTGTGACCACGAAACGATGGGGCGCCCTTCTTTTGGTGCTGGACCGGTTGGAGCAACTAATAGTCCTGTGGAAATAGTTTTAATGTCATTTACATCAGAAGAAATATAGGCAATTCTCCAAGCTTGCGCGCCAGGCACTTCCGTTGCCACCTTCTCTTTCTTAACTATCTGACCGAGCTTTCCTTCAGGCTTTATTTTTGAAGCTCCTACATAAAATGGCGGAATCGCTGGAGCTGAGTGAGCAGATATAAGAGCAAGAGGGCCCAAGACAGCGACTAGCAATGCATTGCGATAGATATTTTTCATAACTACTCCATTCAAAATTATTTAATTAAAGGGCACCAATATCGCGTCAACATGTTTACAAACTAATATTAAAAATGTCCAAGCATGATGCCGCACTATGAGTCTATTGCTTGATCAGGTCTAAAAACTGCACATTGTTATTGATATTCCCAAAGGTTGATACGTCATAAGTGAAATTACCATTTGTGGTGAACAAGAACATATAGGTTTTCATGGAGCCATCACCACCTGATCGTTGTTTTGCATTGATATCACAAACCACCATCCAACCAAACTTTGGTGTCTCAAATGCCAACGTCCTAGCCCAAGCTTTGCGTGGAGGTGAGCATTCTTTTGTCGGCATATCTGGGCTGCTTATAGCAGACTTTAGATAAGTATTCACCTCCTTATCAATTGCTGTCTGATTTGGTTGAGGAGGAAAGTTAGCTTGAGCAATTTCTGACTGAGTTACCGGGGTGGTGCAAGCGGCTAACACTAGAGCTAAACATAAAGAAAGTAATTTGAATTTCATGTAGATACCCTTCAGAAAAAATAGAGATAGAGTTGCAGCCTTAATTTAGGTCATTGTTTTTGTAGTACTTTGTACCCTTGGCTGTAATGTCAACTGCCAAGCCTGAATCAATTAATTGATAAGCCAAAATATTTGGTGCAACAAGCTGCGCGCCTTGATAAGAATCTCCTTGATTTTCATACTTTGCAGCAGCAGCTGCCTGACCCCCAAAGGTCCAGCCTGAATTGATAAAATCATCCATAGTCTCTCGATTTAAAAACACATAAACCATTTGGAATGATGTGATTCCAAGACCTAAACCAGCCTGCAACTCAAGCATATCCATATAGGTAATTTTTCTAGAATTAGCCTGATAAACAGCACCCTTTCCAGTACCACCACCAGCAACAAATATCTTCATTCCAAAATCACTAAATACTGCATATCCTGGCGACTTTTCAATCAAAAGTCTTGCTCTAGGCTCATTTATATATAGCTTTTTCAAAATTGCTGCATTCTCTTTAAGAATTGCCTCTCTTTGCTGCTCTTTAGTTTGATTGGATCCAAAAACAGAACTCAATTGAGCATTAGCAAATCCTATGCTGATGCACATCAAAAATAATGGAAAAAAAATCTTAGGTAATATTTTCATAAATTTAGTCCTGAAAATTAAATTCAAAAATGAAATGTTGCGCCAAGATTCAACCCTTGAAATGTCACCCTTTGCAAGGAACCTGAACTTTTCATCTCGTAATACAGAGCTCGATATCCCAACGTTAAATCACCCCATCCATAAGCTCTACCAACCCCAAACATCGCTTGCCAGGTCATATTGTTAGAGCCTCCACCAGATCCAATGTCAGCATAGTAAGGAAGATACCAAGCACTATCCGCAATTCGGTATCTACCCTTCAAGCCAATAATGGGATCAGTTGTATTTGTTGTCATAGAAGGATTGCGAATAATATTCTTACTGCCAACATATTGACCATTTAAAGTCCCTGTGAGGTTTAAGTTGGCATTGATCGTCACGGTTGAGCTGATATATCTAGCCCCGAAAACCCCATCCATGTAAATAGATGGCGTATTGAGTAAGGTATACATCCCCACCGCAGTAATTGCCGTATCCTTCAAATTCGCCTTAGTAGAGAGATCTGCATTTACGGTGACACCATTTGGCATGGTTCCGGTAGCCGTTTTACCAGGTTGACTCCCTAAATTGGCATTGAGAAAATCAAGCCCAATACCCCAATTACCGTGGTGCGCCTCACTAGCAATCATCAACCCGCCCTTAATGTCACTAATCACATTACTGGGACTCAAACTGGTTGTTTTACTAATTCCATCGTTAGTGTTGACCGTACCATTCACACCGACCGCCCAAATATAAGGAGTAACGCTAAAACGCCAAGACTGAGAGACTTCTGGCATCGGATTTTGTTGAGCGTGAGCTGGCACAATCGCTATAGCTTCAAAGAAACCAAGAATAAAAATTGCAAATAATTTGGAGCCCATCTCCTTATCCGATCAACTAGAGAGTTGCAACTTCAACAGTCTGGATGATTTGCATGCTTATTTTGGAAATACAAAACTAATTACTGCCCTACCACCCCACCCAGATGGGCCGCCAGGAGTATTGCTCAGGTAATAGGTTGGACCGATACCAAACTGCACCGGCTGATTTCCAAACACCTCTAACTTAGAAATCCCAAAATAAAGGGGGTTGTTAGTGCGGTGTGAATCATAGTTATATTGCGCCTGCGATTGCAGCATAAACGACCAAGCACTACTATTGGTATATGAGACAAATGGCTGACCATAGAGATTATTTTGCGTACCAAACGTAGGGTTACCGCCAACGCTCCAAGACTGGAAACCCAATATTCCATAGGTCCAAGGGCCATGGCGATTTAATACAACTGCAGTAACGCCTGCGCCAGTCTGCTGTGAACCAAAATAACCACTATTACCAGATGGAGAACTTAAGTAGGGTCCAACGCCCCAAATCCAGGAGGACCCTGTGTTGGGCGCATAAAAAGACTCAATGGTGACGTTAGCAACACCGTAACCATTAAATCCAGTGCCACTGATCAAATGGGCAGATGTAACAATGGGGCGAAAAATAAAAGCATCGCCACCACCGAGATTAAATGGAATCACGGGTTGAAATACAAGAGTTTGCTCAGATCCCGTTTGATTCTTACCAACACCACGACTGTAATTGTATTGAAAAGGTACCGATATCATGTCTGCGATAGGGTTGGCCAATTTTTTTGCAATCTCAACACTTGATAGCGGTATCACCTCCCCTGACTTTGCGTTATCAGCTAACTGTGGACGCGTTAACACTTCATTTGCCATAACTTGGAATGTTGAGAAGCCCAACAAGAAACCAAATCCAATCGGTAGACTGCAGCGTATAAATTTTCTCATTTTGAATCATCAAATATTAGCTTGTGAACCGACATCCTAAGCAGGGATCTAATTAAAAAATACGCCCTAAAGTACGTAGTCAGACCTTCTTAGGATTTACGTGAAATAAAAACCCAATCTGTAGCGCTAATCCACATAAAATGAAAACTATTCACTGCCCGTAATAGCGATAGTCTATGAATATCTTTGTTTTAGTCTTGATCATCCCGGCGCTACTCACCATCGTATCGTCTGGCTCGCTCTATTTTTCGTTTAAAGCAAAAGTAGATGAATCAGGCCGCTATTTCTTATTGGCAGAATTTCTTTGGCTGATGACATTGCTCGTCGTTATTGTGATGAATCTTCAACCAAGTCTAGTATCAACCTCGTCTTTCTTTGCTATTTCAGTAGCCACCCTCTTCTCCGAGGTAGCGATACTATTAAGTATTGAGGCATTAACCAAAAAAATCCAAAATCGTAAATTTATTTACTGGATCATTTTTGTAATAATTTACTGCGGATTTATTGAGTATTGCCGCTATACCATCAGCCCTCTAATACCACTGTTTTTTTTCTCGATTTTTTCAATCTGCGTTACATCATTTACTTATATCACCTGCAAGAGAATAAATAGCAATGGGCTTGGGAATAATCTATTTATTCAATGGATTACTTATACAGAAATAGCCCTAACGGTAATTCATATATTACGACTCGCAAGTTATTTCACCGACACCCCCATGGTGGCAATTAACCCTCAACCTTTACCTACAATTTTTTTCTCGATTTGGCTATCGATTAATCTAGTTCGATACTTTTCTTATTTAGTGTTAAGAGTCAGTTGGGTCGATCCAAGGGCCAGCAGTGACAATGCTCTAAATCAAAACTTAGTAAAACTAACAAATGAAAAAGAGCAATTTTTGCAAGGTTTAATGTCATCCAATAGAGCCTTGGGTATTAGCGCACTGGCAAATTCATTAGCCCATCAATTAAGCCAGCCCATTACTGGCATCACTTTACAAACCGAGTCGGTCAAGCGGGAACTTCTTAACCAAGGAAATCAAGAAAAATCAGTTCAAATACTGGACACCGTGACGGAGCAACTGAGCAAAGTATCTGCATTAGTCACCAACTTGAGAAGACTCTTTGGTGGTAAAGAATCTGAATTTAAGCCTTTTAATCTTCAGGGGGCCTGTGAAGAAGCATTGGAAATCATAAAGCCTACGTTGGATTCAAAAAATATCTCTCTAACTAGAACCTTCACTAACAGCCCAATCGTCTTTGGCAACCCTATTCAAATTCAACAAGTCCTCATTAATATATTTAATAACGCCATTGACGCGATTGATATCGTTGAAAAAACTAAGGCCCATGATCGTAAAATTGATTTAATCATTTCGCAAGATCAATCTTTTGCAGTCATTGCCATTGAAGATACTGGGGGTGGCATATCACCCAAAATTATGTCAGCAATGTTTGAGCTTTATCAGAGCACAAAATCAGATGGTCTTGGTATTGGCTTATGGCTTTGTAAGGCAATTATCGATAAACATCATGGCAGCATTACTGCCTCAAATCAGCCATCAGGTGGGGCGATAATTGAAATACGCCTCCCGTTAGCCAACTAATTACGTAAAACGAATATGACCATGAGAAATGCCAAGGTAATTATTGTTGATGATGAATCTATTGTTCGGGCAGGCCTAGAAAATTGGCTCTCCCAGGACTACGAAGTGAAAAGCTTTGACTCAGCAAAATCTTTTTTAGATGCTTTTGAGCAATTTGAATTCGAAGATCATTTACCAACCTGTATCCTGCTTGACCTCCAAATGCCCGAGATGAATGGTCTTGAGTTACAAAAAACCCTCAAGCTCATGAACGCAGAATTTCCAATCATTTTTATGAGCGGTAACGCTCAGCAGATTGACATAATTAACGCATGGCAAGGCGGTGCAGCTGACTTCATTCTCAAGCCCTTTACTGCATCTCAAATTACAGATGCCCTAGATAAGAACTTTAAAAAAATTAGCAGGCACAAAAATTTTGCTAGTAATGAAATACCTAGAAAGCTTATTGATATACCCATCACAAAACGAGAAGCTGAAGTATTGCTTCTTCTGGGAAATGGTCACCGCCAACCTGAAGTAGCCAAATTACTTGGGATAGCCCCTAGAACAGTAAAGATGTATCGGACCTTCTTAAGAGATAAATTGAGCTTGAACACACTTGGTGAGTTAATTAAATATTGCCAAAATTACGAGCACTCAATTAAAAGAATTGCTGAAAAATAATATTGACTTATGGCTCGCATCAATAAGAGACTTTTTCATTATTGCAAATAAATTTGTAATTCTCAGAGGGTCTCAACTATGAATACGTCAACGTTTCTTTCACATCTTCAAATAATCAATATTTAACGGGGGATATCCATATGACTGAACAAAAAACTAATGAAATTCCCAAACCCAACGCCACCGAAAATTTAAGTAAGCTTTTAAATAGTAATTTTTTTATCTGGTTTTTATCTTCTATCATTATCTCTGGTGGAGCAACGCTTTATAACAACTCACAACACCATTTTGAGGCTGAGTCTAACAAGCAAAAAGAAATTAATAACTCCCAATTCGAAATCATTAATCGTCTTAATAGCATGAGCTATCTAATGAAGCGCGCCAAAACTATGGGCGATGTAAAACATGCATTATCGGGCACTCATAAAAGTCTAGGGCCCGTTATTCCTGAATACGAAAATGTCAATATTGCAGCATTGTATTTTAAGATATATCAGTTAAGTGGTACAAGAAATGCAGAAATTGGGGCATACCTCCGCGAACTGGATGAGTTTCAGCTTGCCTCTCAAATTGATGATCCATCTACACCACTAAAGGATGCAGATAAAAACAAAATACTCAATCTAATTCACAATCTAAAAGAGTATGAAGAGAAGCAAATTATAGAATTTAAAAGATAGCATCATTCTTTTTTAAAACCCAATATAACTATTAACTTCAAATATTTTCACATTAATAATATGGAAAAAATCATAACTCAAGATATTCTCTTTATCGGAACTTGCATTTTTATTGGAGCAATAGCTGTATTTTTTATCCACTGGCTACTTAATAGATCCCCTCTATCACGCTGGTTTGTAGCCTCAGAAGATATAGTTGCATCCTTTATAAGTGTCCCCGCTTTCCTATTTGGACTTACAGTTTCAACATTCACTGCAAATATTATTGAAAATCACAACATAGCAAAAACAAGTTTATTAAATGAAGTTAGTTCAGTGCGAACGCTATTAAGAATTTCTAAAACACTCCCCGCAGAAGACCAAGCAAAACTCACTACTGCTATTGATGATTATGTAAATTCCATCATTAAAATTGAGTGGCCATTAATGACTGAAGGAAAGATAAATGATTTCAATAATTCAATGCCTTTAGATAATCTGAGCACAGTTTCGGAGAGCATTTCATCAAAAAACTATGGGAATCATGCAACTGGGCCCCGTATTGAGTCTGCAATTCAAAGTTTGCATCGCGAACGGCTCGAAAGATTGTTTCTAGCAAATGAAGTTGGAAGCTTTGCAAAATCGCCATCAATATTCACACTCTCACTACTTATGCTACTGACGATTGGTCTATTGCAATTGAGAAAGCCACAAGCCATGAAAATTGCACTGACTATGGGGACTTTATGCATTGGATCTTCGATGGTTTTTATTTTCTTAAATATTTCACCATATCATGGACCCATATCAATTCAACCTTCAATATTAGAAAAGGCTATTAAGTACTGACACCCAACAAAGCCTGACTTTAATGACCACATCTGGCCGAAAGCAGCCTCTCAGACCATAATCTATCGTCATTAGTATAGAAAGTGTGTAGTATTTGCCTACACACTTTCGAGCATACCCAGCGTTACTTAAAGTAACGCTCAAATGACCAAACCTCACCTTTAGTATCAAAAACCTTCATTTTGTGATGTTTAGGTCCTGTTTAGGTTCTCTGGTTATGAGAGCAGAAGCCCAAGATAGACCCTTATAAACAGGGGCTCTGCGGGTGGTCGGCGTCGGTGTGTAAGCAAATGTGTAAGCAAATTCGTGGATTTAAAAGAAGTGGTCTATCGGTCTTTGGTTTTCAAAACCAAAGGATATTTGGAACAACCATCTAACACTTCGTTGCTCCAAACTGTTTTTTGCATGTGGTTGATAAGCGTTACTTAAAGTAACGCTTATATAGCGAGGGGCTGCTAACGACCTTGATTTCAACCCGTTCATACCACCGGGATCAGTTTAATTTGCCTCTGATAGCATTCTGCAGTACTCTAACAAGAAGTTTAATTGCACAATTCCGCATATCCTTTAGCTACCAAAGGTGACATCTCCAGGGCTACACTCTCAATACCAAATTGCTTGCTTGCTGTTTAATAATTTATGCCAAAAATAGTTCACCATCTTTTTAACTCCGATGAAAAACATCTTGAGCAGATAAAAGAAAGCCTCTTATTAGGCGCCTCTGATTTGGCTAAAAATACTAGCGTTGAAAATATTAAAATAGATGACTTGGTTAATAAGGCTGAAGTCTCTCGCAGTACCTTTTATAAAGTATTTCATTCCGTTGATAGCATTTTTAAAGAGCTGGGCAAAAAATTATCAAATGAAATCACGGAATATACTTTATCTCACTCCCCTGCAATTCCAGACGCAGCTGCTCGCGTGGCAATAAAAACTAAACGAGCGCTACTGTTTATTACTAAGGCCCCATTTCTGGCTTCCTTGCTATTAAAAGAGGAATGGCCTAGCTCTGATCCAAATCACATGATGTACAAAGATATAGAGAAAGACTTTATGGACGGGAAAGCCCAAGGCTACTTTTCTGATATGCCTGCATCGATTGGCACAAATCTGATCCTTGGTTGCTTAAGAGGTGCCGCTAAAGATATTCTTGAAACTAAACAGCCTGACGATTATATAGATAAGGTTATCTATCAAATTCTCATCAGTTTGGGGATGGACCAAAAAATTGCTGCTGAGTTATCCAAGACCTCTACCTCGCCACTCCCAATGCCTCCAAAGGGCATTATTTCAAATGTAGTTTCGCTGCAGGATCCTACTAGAACTAATTGAAATACCTGGCGAATCTCGCTCTTACGCAGGCACAACGGTGACACGCTGCACCATTCCCAAATCAGAGTACTGCAGCATTTGGCTGTGCAGAATGTAAGGTCCTACGAAGTCTTTAAAACGCATCCGAAATGTAACTGAAGTCGGCATTTCTGGAGTTCCGCCAGCTGGTAGGGCTGCCGTATCACACCAATATGGGTTGATGGGTTCGCCGTTAATCTTGATGATGTACATGGGATTGACGTGAATGTGAAATGAGTGCGCAATGCTGTTGCAATTAAAAATAGTCCACTCTTCAACTGATTCAAAAATGACATTTTGAATGATAGTGTTTGCAGGCTGTAACTGGTAATCATAGGTCGGGAAAACAAATGGTGGAAAGTATTTAGATCCTTCGATCGGCTTCCCAGTGACCTCAGAAATTGCCCTTTTTGCAAGGGCAATATTTTTCTTCACAAACTCTGTAATTTCTGATGCTGCAGTCTCTGCGCTGGCCATTGTCTGATTAATCAGCGATGGAGAATTACGAGAGGGATCTAGATTTTCATTGCCAATCATATTGAGAATGATGCTGCGCTTTTTACCGCCAGCGCAAGCAAACTCTTGATCAGTAATGGGCTTTAAGAAATTGCTAACCGGCAATGGCGTAGCTGGCAATGTCATTACTTTTTTAGAATCCAATACCACAATCTTTGCTAAAACATCTCCCGGCAAATTAGCAGTTTGCTGGCCTTTTGCAATTTTGACAGGCAGCGATCTCAGCAGATAAATGCCTGGCTCTCCAGCCTGAACCACAACTGAAGAACGATTACCTGCTGCTAATAAAATACCTTGGCCATTCTTTTTTCGTCCATCAGGATATTCTTGATAGGTACTACTGCCCCATCCATCTATTGTGTATTGATTTAGAGTATGCTCATCTAAACTCAGATTAAGGTAGTTAAATACTTGGGTATTAATGAAGCGCCATCTCTGCACTTCCCCACTTTGCATAACGATTGTTGGCTGACGCACACCATTAATCAAAACAGGCTGACTGTCTACGTCATCTTGTTTAGAGCTATGAATTCCATGACCTGTGGGGTGATTGGCTATTTGGGCGAACTTCTCTAGCAAGCCATCCTTTACGCCGTAGTTATTACTAGTTTGGCTACTCGCAAAATAAGGCGCCTGAAATAGGAAAATCAATTCTTCTGCTTGAGCCATCTCTGGCAAATCATCGGCAGGGCCGCGTACCATGATTGCTCCAGACATAAGACTAGCTACCTGAATTGCACTACTGCCATGGTATTGAGGATGGTAATAAAACGGTCCCTCAGGGTGATCTTTAGGAATCTGATAAACGTACTGTCTTGAATCTCCATTTGGCAAAACTCCACCACTGTTGGGATCAACTACATAATCACCATACTCCAGCGGCTTCCGATCTGAATATATCCCTGGGTATACATGTAAGCCGTGAGTATGCAAATTAGTGGTGTTGGGCTTCATGTAATTGGTGAGATCTCGGAAAGCCGCAAACGGAGGATTTACAGGTAAGTTGTTGACCAACTTAACTCGCAATTGATCCCCGCCCCTCACTACCAATGTTGGTCCAGAATAACTAGGGCCTTGATTGTCATAGCCATAAGCACGTAAGGACACGGGATATTTTTTGCTTGGATCATCCCCAGCCAACTTTCTATCAAAGTAAGACGCTGTTAGAGTCACATCTAGCAAACCATTTTTAGCCTCAAGCATGGTGGGCTGTACAAAAGTTTGTTTAGGAGTGGCTAGTGATACCCCTTCTTCACGGCTGCAAGCAGTAAAACTTGCTGGAACTACTACGCCCGAAGCGAGTGTCGCACTCAAGCGCAAGAAATGACGGCGATCGATTCCCATAACCATCCTAGGCAATCGCCAAGAAAGCGTTTGGGGTCAATTGCTTTATTGCTGCCTTGCCTAATTGACCTGATTCATTACTGCCCCAGCCTAGAAGTTGGTCTTTACCTATCGCTAATGTGTGCGCTTCTCCTGCGGCAATCATTCTCACCCCAGATAACTTAGGAATAAGTGTAGGAGCACTTCGAGACAGAAGATCGCCATGTCCCAACTGACCAAACCCGTTCCAACCCCAAGAGTAGACTTTTCCACTTGCTGATAAGGCTAGCGAATAGTGCATGCCAGCAGAAACTGAGGTTATCTTTTCTGGAAAAGGAATCAGCTGAGGACGATCAATATAAGAGTGGGGGCCACCCCCAGCCTGCCCGAAGTGGTTGCTACCCCAACTGTATACCTTGCCCTCAGTAGAAACAGCTAGAACGTGAGTCGAGCCTATAGCGATGTTACTAATTTTCCCTGGGAACGGAATCAGCTCAGGCATATATACGGCATTAAGATGCCCAAGCCCCAGCTGACCTGCAGAATTACTTCCCCACCCATATACTCTTTGGTCTTTGGTGAGCGCAAGGATAAAGTTGTCACCAATTGCAATATCTTGAGTCTCAGGAAGTCCGGCAATCAACCCTGGTGATGCATTGATTTGGGATTGTGTGCGCCCTAAGGCACCATCCGCATTCAATCCCCATGTATACACTTTCCCCGCTTGATCAATTGCAGCGTATAGAAATTGTCCAGCCGAAACCTTGATTGCATCAGCAATATCATCAATAAGAGCAGGCTCCTCCGAAAATGAAGCCTTTCCACCAACACCAAGTTGACAAAAGCCCCAGATATAAACTTTTAGGCGCTCCGAGATCCCTAAGCTAGCGCCGTATCCTGCAGATGCATTAGAAAATTTAGTAGGGTAACTAATAAATACCGGCTTACTATCCGTATTTTTTTGGGAGCTACAAATATCAATATAAGGCGAGGTAATACGGCCACTTCCAGCACCACCCCAACCCAGCACCTCACCAGACTTCAATAAAACTAAAGTTTGGTCTTTACCTCCAGCGATAGCAGTAACTTCAAATAATTCACCGTGAATTCTAGCCACAAAAGTGCCCGCTAAATATTAATAGATTTATGGGGTAGGATAAAAAGTTGGCGGATAAGGAATGCCTTCTTTCATGTAATTATTTTGTCCTGTAGGTCCAAGTGCTTGGTCATAATTCACCAACCCCCTAAAGCAACCAACTGAATAAGGATATTCTCTGTTGAGTACATAGTGATAAGTATTCTTACTTGTGCCATCAGGCATTGTGATTAGAGATGTCGTCCCATGGCATATATCAAGCTCTGCATTAGTTATGTTATGTCCATCTGCTGCTCGAGGACCCGTAATCGGAAAACCATCTAAGGCGAAACCAAATACTGGTGATTGGCCGGTTGTTCCTTGATTAGGAAAGCATTTCCAAGAATAACCATGAAGATGATATTGTTGGTTATATGGATGGCCAAAACATGCATCCAAAGGCAATGCATTAACCGGGTTGTAATAATTACCACTTGAATCATTGGCTTT
Organism: Polynucleobacter sp. AP-Titi-500A-B4; assembly: GCF_018688095.1. Classification (NCBI taxonomy): domain Bacteria; kingdom Pseudomonadati; phylum Pseudomonadota; class Betaproteobacteria; order Burkholderiales; family Burkholderiaceae; genus Polynucleobacter; species Polynucleobacter sp. AP-Titi-500A-B4. The sequence goes on from NZ_CP061311.1 coordinate 1,667,395, forward strand.
TTCAACATGCCATACCGCACCAGTAAGAGTAATGCCCACTATTAAAGAATCAATTGGGTAGGCGCCGCTTACAACAGGATTTAAAGGAACAACACTACTTAAGGGGTAAGGCGAAATTCCAATCTCAGCAGCATTATTATAGTGCTGACCTGTAGCCGGATTAGTCCCGCCGGGTAAGGCCGCATAGTATGAATAAGCAGCCGTTCCAGACTGGACTGGAAAAGTTCCCATCTTCGTACTTGGTAAGCCATTTCCCGAAAAAGTTCTACTACCAGTGGTGCTATATCCAGTCAGTTGGGCAGTCTGATCTACGGTCATTGCAAAAACACTCCCAGCCGCATCATAGTAAGTTGCACTATTTGAACCATCAACATAAGGAATTTGTGAAAGCGTAATGATGTTTGTATTTGTATTTGTCCATGATGTACTGAGAATACTCAGCGTATCTGGTATAGAACCTATAGTCCTAAATGCGGCACCAATACATTGACCATTTGTAGCGCAAGCCACGTTACTTGATCCACTGGCAGCTGTTACTAATGTTGTAATCTCAGTCGATGACGAGGAACCGTTATCGCTTCCACTACCACCTCCGCAAGCCAACAGAATCACTGCTGACATTAGAAGTGTGCAAAAGGCTAATCCGGACTTCTGGAGCCCTTTTAATTTATTCCACCTGCTAAGCATTTCAGAGCCCTTTAATGTCTAAATATACATGGCGTCATTTTGACATAAATCAACTCTGAGTCAAGCAAAAAAGGTAGAATCTTCCAATGGCAAAAGCTTTAGATCACCGAGTAAGGGTTGCAGCACTCCGCCGCGAGGAGATGCAGTTGCACCTCCTGTTTTCCGGACTCACCCTAGCCTCTACGAACTCTATCTATAAACTAGAGGTTGAAGATGTCATTAAGCAAGCCGAAGTCTCAAGAGGTAGTTTTTATAACTACTTTCCATCACTTCCCGCTTTATACGATGGTCTAGCAAAACAGCTCATGGAAGAATTTGATGGCCTAATTAATGTATCGATGCCCCAGAACTTTGATACAACGACACGCTTAGCCTCAACAATGAGAATATTGATGCGCTTGGTAGTCGACTTTCCGATGCTCGGCAGATTTTTAACTCAAATTCAATGGCCGAATCAAAATCCTGACGCAGAGATCTTTCAAAATATGATTCGCGATATTCATCTGGGTATTAAAGAAGGAAGTTTTACCGATATGCCAGCCTCTATCGGTGCCAATATTGCCATTGGTAGCCTGATTGGAGGTATCCACACCATGCTCCTTAAGCGCCCCGCCAAAGGCTTTGAAGATCAAGTTACCAATCAAGTACTAATAGGCTTGGGTATAGATGCAAAAGTGGCCAGCAAAATTTCTCAAATGCCATTGCCTGCTAAATATCAGCTCCCTGAAACCGGCATCTTTGGAAAGTTGGTTGAAATGGGTGCTTTAGCTAAAAAGTAAGCATTAGCAACTAGAGAGCATCAACGATTTTGACCAAGTACTATCCCATTACGAAGTATCTCGTAATGCACATGGGGGCCGGTTGATCTGCCGGTCGATCCCACTTTAGCAATCACTTGAGATTTCTTCACATCATCACCAAGCTTTACTAATAATTCTTGTGCGTGAGCGTATCGAGTGATTACCCCATTCTTATGGGCAAGCTCAATGAGGTTTCCATACTCACTATCCCACCCTGCGCGGATCACCTTTCCTTCGGCGGTCGCCAGAATTGGAGTGCCAAAAGCTGCGGGGTAATCAGTGCCGTCATGCCAAGCAATTTGACGAGTAAAAGGGTCAAGGCGATAACCTAAGCCACTAGTGGGTTGGGTTGAGGCAACCAAGGGCAATCCTGAAGGTACTGAATTGGCGACATCCCAAGTGCGGGTCAATGAGCTCTGAATTTCATTCAATCTGGCTTGCATGGCAAAAGTATCCTGCAAAGTTTGATCTAAACGAACGCCATATTGCTCATCTGTATTACCGAGATAATGAGCTGTGCTTGCAGGCCTCAGAGGGCCACCCTGAGCACTAGGTAATTCAGAATCACTTAACTGACTATGGCTAAGATTGAGTCTTCCATTTGAACGCAAGAGTTGGAACCGCAGAGCATCGAGCTGATCTAATTTACGTTGAGCCTCATCTAAACGGGTTTGTAATTCAATTAACTTAATCTCATAATCATTTTTAGAGTCGATTACAAGTCGCTTTTCTGAGAGCTGCCTTGTATTCATTGAGAGAAAAATGTCACTCGCACTATTACTAAATGAGTTGAGTGCCCAAATCAAGATCAATATTGTTAGGAGACCAAGAAGTCCACCAAGCAATAAATGCCTCATGGTGAGATGAATTTCTCTTGTGCGACTATGGGGCCCTAGCATGATGATGATTTGCATATGCCCTACCTTATTCCTGAATTCATTTGCAATATTGGCTGCATTACTGCCATGACAATTCCTAGTACTAGAAGGCCCATCAATAAGATGAGGACTGGCTCCAATAAACTCGTGAATATTTTTGTTTTTTGTTCTGCTTCAAGTTCAGCATTCTCTGCGCCGTATTTGAGCATTTCAGCTAACTGGCCAGATGCCTCTCCCGAACGAATGAGGTGAATCAGAATTGGAGAAAATACCCCTTGACTGCCCAATGCACAAGATAGGCTAGCACCCTCTCGAAGGCCAATCTCAGTTGAATCAATTGCTTTTTTCAAGAGATGGTTACTTAAAGTATTTTTAGAGCTTTGTAAGGCTACCAATATTGGCACATTCGCACTCACGAGCATTGCCATCGTATTGGCAAACCGAGCAGTCTCAAAACCCAAAAGCAATGGCCCAATAACAGGTAAATCTAAATAGTAAGTATCAAAGCGCAGACGAAGATCAGGCCTCTTAAGCATTCTTTTGGCAAGATAAATCACTACTACAGTAACTATGACGAGCAGCCAACTCCAATCCACTAAAAAATGAGAGAGTCGCAATACAAAGCGTGTGGATAAGGGGAGTACTTGTTTGGTGGTTTCAAATACTCTAGCAATCTGAGGCACAACATAGGTCATTAAAAATAAAATGACCATGAATGAAACGCCTGTCAACATGGCTGGGTAAACTAAAGCAGCTAAGGCTTTTTGCTTTAAGGCTTGCCGCTTTTCTAAGAACTCCGCTAACTGGGATAGGACTTGCCCCATTTTTCCAGATTGCTCGGCAGCTGCAACTACTCCTTGATATAAAGAATCAAAACTGCTTGCTTGAGTTGCTATTGCGCCAGATAAAGACAGGCCGGCTCGTAATTCATTGACGATTGACTGCAGGGTAGCTTTGATATTTTTTTTAGAGCTTTCCTCAGACAAAATGATCAGGGCTTCGTCGATCTGAACCCCTGATCGCACTAGTAATGCAAATTGCTTAGTTAAGATAGCCAGGTCACTTCGAGAGAGGGGCTTATTTTCAGAGAAGTAGCGCTCCCAGAATGCTGTTTTTGTCCACTTTGTCTCAGGTTCGACGCTGACTGGAACGAGCTGTTTTGAAAGTAACTGCTGGCGAATGGCGCGAGCGCTCTCCCCTTCAGCGATTCCGCGTTCACTTCTGCCGCCATAGGTGAGTGCTTCAAAGCGATAGCGCGTCATATTGAATACCTATCAGTCAATCACAACCGCGCCAGTAACACGCATCATTTCTTCGACAGTAGATTGCCCTGAATCAATCCATCTTTGACAGTCATCTGCCAGACTTCGCATACCATTATTTACTGCCTGCTTACGAATCTCACTTTCAGCGGCACGATTATGAATTAGCTCTTTAATGGATTCTGTTGCCATCATGAGTTCATAGATCCCCGCTCTACCGCTATAACCAGATTCACTACATTCCTTGCAGCCCTTACCAAGACATGAGCGACATTGCAGACGAATGAGTCTTTGACCTAAGACACCCAATAGTGTTGATGAAAGTAAAAAGGGCTCAATACCCATATCAATGAGTCGAGTCACTGCTGATGGAGCATCATTAGTATGTAGAGTCGCTAACACCAAATGACCTGTCAAGGAAGCCTGCACAGCAATCTGAGCAGTCTCTAAATCTCGAATCTCTCCAATCATCACAATATCAGGATCTTGGCGCAGAATCGCTCGCAACGCCCTTGCGAAATTCATATCGATCCGTGGGTTGACCTGAGTTTGACCAATGCCATCGAGGTTGTATTCGATAGGATCTTCCACAGTCATGATGTTGTTTGTTTTATTCCTTAGACGCAGCAAAGCACCGTAGAGCGTAGTCGTTTTACCGCTGCCAGTAGGTCCTGTTACTAAGACAATTCCATGAGGCTTATGGATTAACCGATCAAAACTTGCAAAAGTATCATCGGCCATACCCAAAGTCTTCAAGTCCAAACGCTCATAGTTCTTTTCTAGCAAGCGCATCACAACGCGTTCACCATGAGCAGTTGGCAAAGTAGATACGCGCACATCAATCGCTTTTCCACCAATTCGCAATGAAATTCGGCCGTCCTGTGGCATCCGCTTTTCAGCAATATCTAAGGAAGCCATGATTTTTATTCGAGATACTAGGGCTGCATGCAAGTCTTTACGCATATCAACAATGTCACGCAAATTACCATCCACCCTAAATCTAACGACGGATTTACGTTCAAAAGCCTCCAAATGAATATCAGATGCTTCACCATGAATGGCCTGCTTCAAAACACTATTAATCATCCGGATTACTGGTGCATCATCATTTGCTTCCAACAAGTCTGTTGAGACTGGCATTTCCTGTAGAAGGCGAGATAGATCTACTGCATCCTCAACCTCATCAAGCACCCGAGATGCATCAGAATCTCCTTGTGCATAAAAAGCATGAATCATTTCTATGACTTCAGCGCTTGGTTTCTCTATACGCGTCACAGCGCCAACTGAGCGGCAAATTTCATGAACAACTGATAAATCGGTTGTGGGACTGTGTATTAAGGTGAAGGTCTCAGCATCCCCACCAACTAGCTCATTGGTGACTACCCTCTTTAGTAAGACCTGATGATCCCTAGAGTAGGCAAAGGGAATGCGTTGCATAACTAATTTGCTGAAGAATTGTTACTAGGTACTATGGGAGCATTACCAGAAGCCCCAGGGGGAAGCGATCTAGTTACTGCTGGCTTAGTATTTATGCTACTGGCTGGCAACCCAGGAGTCATGATGGGCTCCGCAGAATTTTCTACGCTAGGTAGATTGGTTTCCTTAGGTAATAGCATTGGTAATTGCTTAAATTGATCTTCTTTACCTTGCATCAGGCTTAGGCGATTGCCGGTAATCTCATCTGCCTGGTTCTTGTCTCGCAGTACGTAGGGGCGCATAAATACCAAAAGATTGCGCTTTACCCGATTCTTGTTGTCATAACGAAATAATTGACCAATTAAAGGGATGCTGCTTAAAAAGGGAACGCCGCTAGATCCATCTGCATACTCATCAGAAATTAACCCACCAAGAACCACCATTTGCCCATCATCGACTAAAACATTGGATTCAATGTTGCGCTTATTCAAAACAATTCCAGAAGTTGTTTGTGCAGCTACTGAAGATACCTCTTGGTAGATCTGCATTTTGACGATGCCGTTATCAGAAATTTGCGGCCTAACTCTCAATAAAATTCCCACATCCTGCCGAACGTAAGTCTGGAAAGGTGTCACAGTCGATGTAGAGCCAGTTGTCGAGTAAGAGCCAGTAAGAATCGGAACGTTCTGCCCAACAATGATGCGCGCCTCTTCATTGTCTAAAGTAATTAAATTTGGTGTCGATAAAATATTGGTGCCACTTGCCGTTTGAAGTGCCCTCACTAAGGCTGACATGGCATAGGTACCGTTGAATCGACTAATTAAACCTAAATTCAACCCTGGAGCAGGTGCTATTGGCACTGCCCCGCTAGCTGTTCCGCCATTGACAAGGTTATTTACATTTTGATTGAGCCCAAAAATATTCCCTCCCGCCCCTTGATTTTGACCAGGGGGTCCGTAGTTTGTACTACCAAATCCAACGTTTTGGTTGCCAGATCCAATGAGGAAGTTCCACTGAATTCCTAATTCTGCAGCAGTTTCATTACTCACTTCTACAATCAGGGATTCGATATAGACCTGATTGCGGCGCAAATCTAACTGCTCAATGACTTGTCTAAGGCTTCGATATAAGGGTTCACTACCAGTAATCAGAATTGAATTAGTTGCAGGCTCAGCTTGGATGAAGCCGCCAATATTGGGATTACTTGAGCTTGTTAATGCTGAGGTAGCTAAGTTTATTCCTGCGGCAGAGGATGCTGCAGATTGCGTTGCCCCTAGGGTATTTTGTTGAGGAGCGCTAGCAAGTGTGGAAGGGGCATTGCTTGAACTAGCGACTTGTGCAGATAAGGCTGCATCCGCTGCCACCAAAGCACGTAAGGTAATAGCCAATTTGCTAGCCTCGGCATTTTTTAGCGGTACTACCCAAATATTGCCATTCTTATTTCCAGGAGTATCAAGCTTGGCTACCAAGATACGCACTTGCCTAACTCGCTCAGGACTAGAGCTGCGAACCAAAATTGAATTACTTCGAGGCTCAGCCAAAATCATCGTCTTTAATGCTGGGTCAGTAGTTGCAGCAGAGCCGTTATCAAGTACTTTCGTTAAGATTGATGCCGCATCACTAGCAAAAGCGTATTGCAATTTTATGGTCTGTACATCAGTAGATGTAGGAGCATCTATAGAATCAATCAAAGTAGCAATTCTCTGAATATTACTAGCGTAGTCCGTTACCACGATGGTGTTATTGCCAGGGTACGCATTAATCGTATTGTTTGGCGAAACTAATGGGCGTAATACTGGCAATAAGCTGTTGGCTGACTCGTAATTGAGCTTAAAGACCCTAGTAATAATTTGATCGCCCTCCTGCTTGCCCTTCCCCGTCGTAACCGAGGTACTGACCAACTTTGCGTCAGCTTGGGTAACGACCCGATAAATACCATTAGTCTCAACCAAAGCAAATCCAGAAGTACGCAATGCAGTGGAAAAAGAATCTAGTGCTTTTGCTTTGGTAACTGGTTTATTACTAATCAGCGTAATGGTGCCCTTTACTTGCGGGTCAACCAATATAGTTTGCCCAGTCATTTTTGCGACTACGCTGGCTACTGATTCAATATCAGCGTTATTAAACGAAAGGGTGACAGTTGCAGATTCTGCAGGGGAATTATTTTGTGCAGACACAATTGGCATAAATGCCATCTGATTACACAGAAGGCATAGTAGAAGCTTTAGAAGGAAATGTCTCTTATTAATATTCATTTGGTATGAATTACTGTCTTGTTCTTAATACTGCATTCGATAAATATCGCCATCTTTTTTTCCCAACAAAGATAGCAAACCAATTAGAGAGTCTTCTGCCTCAGGTGCGGCATGAGCGCTGCCCAAAAAATGCACACCTGAGCTGTCTTTACCGCCAAGCTCTCCATTGCCGTTGAGTAAGAGAGGGCCTGCAGTGGTATCAATAGCAAAAGAAGTTCCTGCTTGACCCAGAGTAGCTTTGATTTCATAGCTACCCAATGGCTTTACTGCACTAATAGGGCTGCTTACATTATTCATATGCAGTCGAATAACTCCGGTTGTGGCGGTGCCCTTTTGAAGATCACCCCATTGAGCTGCGAGCTGACCACGAGGACGCAGCGTGCTCCAGGGATTACCAAAGGCTTCAAGGATAGAAGCAGGCAATGTTATCTGACCAGCGTTAACTTTGATTTGATTAAAGCCAACGGTAATCAGTAATGGCTTATCAAGTGATACAAAATTGATTTCAACCAGACACTGGCCATTCACCACGCTGCATTGAGTATTCCAAGTAAATCTTTCAGTTAAGGCAACTGGCACTCGGCAAGAACCACTCACTAAGTCTGGCTCAGAGAACCCGAGTGCAGCACTTCCATTCCAAATAGTTCCAACGGGTTGGTGCAAAACTACGCGGCAATCCGATTGGCGATCGACTGTGCTAGCTAAAATCGAGGCAGGAGTTTGCGATATGAGGATCGCTAATATCACTGATAACACAATAATCCAAAATACTTTAGGAATACTTTTGGCAGATGAATTTAAGAAAAGATTCATCTTGATTGCTCAGCTGCAATATTGGGCAAATTTATAGCGCCACTCAGCACACCCATTTGTTTCAATTTGGCACTCAGATTTACTACAGATAATTTAGGGGTTGAACTCACCTCAATATGATCTGGGTATAGGCTCCACGTTTTTCTTAACTCCTCCAGGGCATCGACTGCACTAGAAAATGAGACATCGCTCATTTGAAGTTCAACCCGAGGTGGGTTTTCTGTATTCAGCCTTAATACCGCTGGCTTAATACCTTTTGCCACCAAGATCATTCGAATTCCTTGAAGCTCTGCCTCATCCATGGGCTCGATGCTGCTTACTTGTGATGTATTTGCCTTAGATAATCTAATGAGATTTTCTAATTGCGCCCATTGTGCTGGTCGCAATGCAACTCTAGATTCCATATCATTGACGGCTGGCAAGATCCAATAGTTAAGACATAAGAAAATGAAGGCGATAGCCAAGACTGCCCAGATAAATGGAGATGGCTTTCTCTGAAAATGGCGAGCCTGAATTGAATTTAGCTTTTCCAGAATTTGGGAAAGGAAGCCAATTGTGGGTAATGAGCCCCACCGGGAGAATACCTTTGCCATAGTCAAGGGTGGAAATTTCACGAAATGCCTCATCCAGATCTGTAAATAGGGTCTTGAGGGTCACCTCATAATGACACCATGTATAGTACTATATCTGAATATAGAGCAAGGCTAGAACTAGGCCTAACAAGGTTTTAGTGTCAAAAATGGCATTTTTGGGAATATGCCGCTATAAACCACTAGAAGGTGAATTTTTGAAACGAATACAAACGCTTATTCTCAGCAAGTTAAGCGACACCAGAGCAAATCTGGATTGGCATATTCGTCAATCAAAAAAATTACTGGGAAAGAATTCCTTAGCCTCCGCTTACCTGACTCCAATTCGGGTGGGCCAATTGATTTCCTATGTCTTTATTTTGCTAACGCTAGCCTCCTCAACTTACTGGCTCATTCATATCCTACAAATTCAAAGTCCCGCAGAAATTCTTCCAAAGAACTTCAAAGGCATCACTCTGCACACCAATCAAGATATTGGAACGAGTTACAAGCTGTTCGGCAGCAAACCCTTTGCCGCAGACAATATTGCCTTACGTGTGCTAGTGGTAACCGGCAAGAATGAGGCCGGACTTAACCAAGGATTCGCTCTTTTTGATATCGACGGCAAATCTACTGGAGCGATTGCGGTTGGCGAGCAAATGGACAGAGGAATGATGCTGCAATCCATCAATCCTGATTCAGCCACCCTACTCTATCAAGGCAAGGAGTTGAGCTTTGCTTTACAAAAAAGCAAAAATTCAAGCAGCTCTAACGATAGGCCATCACAAGTTAGAAAAAACTAAATCAATACCATGCTCAATCTTCTTAATACAGTAAAAAAGCGGACCAAAAACAAAGTCAGTAATGGTGAAGCTGGATTTACCTTAATTGAAATGATGGTGGTACTTGCCATCATTGGAATCTTGGCCGCCTTAATCGTGCCAAGGATCATGGGGCGTCCTGATGAAGCTCGCATAACAGCGGCTAAGCAAGATATCGGCACCATCAATCAGGCCCTCAAGCTCTATCGCCTAGATATTGGGCGCTACCCAACGGCGGAGCAAGGGCTTAATGCTTTGGTTACACGACCTAGCGCTGAACCTATTCCACAAAACTGGAAGACAGGCGGGTACTTAGACGCACTCCCGAACGACCCTTGGGGCAATCCATATCAATATACCAATCCAGGCACTAAGGCAGAAGTTGATGTCTTTAGCTACGGGGCCGATAAGAAACCAGGTGGAACTGGTACTGATGCTGACATTGGAATCTGACAAAGAGAGATCTTCCCTTTGCCCGCCTAAATCATCAGACGGAGGATTTACTTTAATTGAAATGTTATTGGCTTTAACGATCGTGGCGATCTTGTTAGGTGTTGCAGTACTAGCCATTCCAAACCACGATGAACGCTATTGGCGCAACAATTTAGACCAGCTAGTGAGCACCCTAAATGCCGCACAAGATGAGAGCCAAAGCAGCGGGATTCCAGTGAGCGTTGCTATCAACCAGTTGGGTTGGCGTTTTAGCAAGCCGACTCGAACTGGGCAAGTTCAAGACCCCGCCCTAACAAATACATTCATTCCCGAGGCATATAAACCTCACTTATGGTTTAAGCCTGTGAACGTAGAGCCTATTCAATTCAATTTAGGCACTGAATATGTGAATGAGGAATTGCGAATCCCTCTTGAGCAGGAAAAAAGATTGGCAATACTCATTCGCTCAAATGATGGTCGCTTTTATTGGGAAAGCCAATGAAAGGAAAACTACGAGGCGACGAGGGCTTCATGCTCATCGAGGTATTGGTTGGTTTAGCCATTCTAAGCATCGCCTTGATTGCTGCTCTACGGGCTATCTCTCTGGCAGCAGATACACAACTTGCCGTATCACAACGCACTATGGCTCTATGGAGTGCCGACAATGCTTTGAATGACGTTCGGATGAAAAAGGTTTGGCCAGAGATTGGGACCAACACTTTTAGCTGTCCGCAGGCAACTTTATTACTAGTATGTCAGCGCAAAGTTAGTCCGATGCCCAATCCAAACTTTAGACGTGTTGAGGTAACTGTTTTTTTAGGCAGCCAAGCCAATAGCACCAACATTAATGGGCCACGTCTTGCATGGCTGGTAACTGTTACCCCAAATCTCAATGCGGGGGCACTATGAACGATAAGGTGACAACCCCATCAGAAGCTGGCTTTACGCTCATTGAAGTCCTAGTTGCTTTGATAGTCATCTCCATAGTTGGGTTGATGGCTTGGCGTGGAATGGATGCCATGATGCGTGGGCAAGAAAATATTGAAAGTAGAGCGAAGCAAGATGCAGTCTACATCCAGCTTATTCGGCAATTTGAACGGGACTGTCAAGAAATCATGCCTAGCTCCACTCTTGATATTCCATCATATTCAGTAGGTGAGAAAAATATCTGGTGGGTCAGACGTTATGAGCAAGCGAATCAGATCCATTGGGTGATTGTGGGATATGGGATTTCTGCTAACGGACTACGACGCTTGATAAGTCGGCCACTTGCCAATAAAACAGAGATCCTTGGGCTATGGCAAGCTGTACTTCGTGACCCCGATCTTGTCTCGAGCAATATGAAAACTTCGCTTGAGATTCCGGAAATCATTTATCAAGAGGCTAACGCCACCAGTAATGCTCCTGGTCAAGGGTCAATTAGCGCTCAATTAGCAGGATTCAATATGCGTTGGGGAATCAAAAATATTACGTTTCCAATTAGTCGATCTTGTTTAGCAGGAACGAGTTTATAAGATGCTCCATTCAAAATCCAACCAGCGCTATCACCGAGAAAACGGGTCAGCCACCATCACTGCTCTTATTGTGGTTGGTGTTGCTGCTGTGGTGATTAGTGGCTTGGTCTGGCGCCAACAGCTGCAGATCCGAAATATTGAAAATATTCGTGATCGCACCCAGGCCCATTGGCTTCAACATGGAATGATCGACTTTGCCAGACTCGTATTAACTCAAGATATGCGCACCAGTCAATCCGACCATTTAGGTGAGGCATGGGCGCTACCGCTGAACGATAGCAAGGTTGCAGACTTTTTAAAAAATGCAGATATTCCCGATGAAATCAAGAGTGTTTCAGTCAATGGCGCAATCACCGATGCTCAAAGCTTGTTTAATCTCAATAATGTATCTACCACCAATGGTGTGTTGATTTTCTCGCGGCTATTAACAACCATAGGACTAAACCCCAACCTTGCTCAACAAACGGCTCAAGCGCTACAGGAAAGGCAGATCGTCTTTAGTGATGTATATGATCTGATTGGTATACCGGGCTATAACGAATCCATGGTTGAGGTCTTACGTCCCTTCGTCATTGCCCTGCCGACGACCAGCACAATCAATTTCAATACTGCCCCAGCAGAAGTTCTGATGGCGGTTTTTCCTACGCTAACACGATCTACCGCAAATAACCTGGCACAACAGCGTACAAATACACCGGCAAAAGATTTGAATGAAATCAGCACTATTTTGGCTCGCTCAGGCGCAGGCATCAATGTCATCGTGGATACAAGCCTAATCAATGTCAGCTCTCAGTTCTGGCTTACAAATTCAGAAGTCAAGATTGGCAATGGCGTCTTTATGAATACAAGCCTCATACAACGCTCTCTAACACCCTTAACCTCGGGAAGCTACACGCAAGTTATTTGGAATAAAACCAATAGGATGCTATCAGAATGAACTTTTTAATTATTCATTGCCCACACAAGCCGTTTTCAGAGACAGCCTTGACTAATGGTGAGCTAGCCTCTCTCAAGGAGAGTTTTGAGTGGTGCCTATGTGAAACCAATTCTATTTATGCTCAATATCAATCTAGTGGAATTGGCAGCATTGATGCAATGCCTTACGCAGATGAGGTATTAGTTTTAATGCCCACTCTGGATATACGTCTCATTGAGATTAAAGTACCTTTAGTGAAGTCCAAAAAACTACAGCAAGTTTTACCTAGCCTTGTTGAAGATGAAGTCTTAGATAGTATCGACAATTCTCTGGTTTATGCTCTACCGCCGTTACCTGGCCAACTTGGATCCCAAAGAACTATTGCCATCACCAATCGTCAGTGGCTCTATTGGATAGCCAATCAACTGAAGGGCATTCTGACAAGCCGCATCCGCCTCATACCTGATTGCATGATTCTGCCGCTGGAAAGTGAGAGCAGCAATGTCAATGGAGTAATAAGCCCCTGCCTTGCGTACAAGCAAAACGACGTGGCAATCATTTATACATGGCACAAATCTACACAATTGGGTATTTCTTGGGTTGAGCACTCGGATACAAAGCAATTGCCTAGTGCTTTACAAAAAATTAAGCCTGCAGAATGGTCGTGGGACTGGATGGTAAATAACGCATTTAACTTTAGTCGCCGAACCGATGTAGGTGTAGCAGATATCAATCTACTGCTAGCGATGCCAACACCAAAAAAATCAATTAAAAAACTCTCTTTTGAATGGCTCAAAAATCCAGTTCCTGCATTAATTGACTCTTCGAGCACTAACACTTCATGGATGTATCGAAACATATGGGCACTTCCTGCTCGCTGGGCAATCTATGCAATGAGCAGCATCATATTGGGCTTGGGAATTTATACCTCTTGGCTTGCTATAGATAACTGGCGTTGGAAGCGCAATATGGATCTGAGCGTTGCTCAATTCTTAGCGCCAGAGACCATTGCCTTACTCACACAGAGCAAAGGGAATACTTCTATTTCGGAGGTTTTTGTCAAACAAGCGACTCAAGAGGCGCGCAATAAAGGCCTAGCTACAGATGCTGATTTCATTGCAATGACTGGCAAACTTCAACAGCTGAAAACTGCCCTAGGTAAAGAATCAATTAATAGCATGGAATACAACGGCTACTGCATTGATTTTGAATTTAAACCTGGAGGGGAACCACTTAGCGCCAGGCAAGTAGTTGGAAAAGCTGAGTCACTAGGCTTGATGGTTACAGACCTTGGGAACAACCGTTACCGACTTCAACCCTATTCTGGATTAGGTCAAATTTAAGCCAAATATCTAAAGCTCACTGGACATTTTTGCTAGATTTCACCCACCAAAAATATATATGGATACTGTGAATATTCGCGTTAAATTCTATCTGTCGGCGTTAAAACAGCTCTTCTAATCCGTTGGTCTCGACCCCCAAATTTCTCCTGAGCCATCAGAACTTAATCTTTACATCTGGAAGACCTCACTTAAAAAGTATTCTCTCGTCTCTTACTGGCCGATAGCAGACCCACAACCGTTACTTAAAGTAACGCTCAAAAGACAAAACCCTCACCATTTCTGATGAGGGTTTGCTTTTCTGGTGGGCCCACCAGGACTTGAACCTGGGACCAAAGGATTCCGGTTTGTGTTGCTTTCACAACTCCCTGGACTATGCCTTCATCATATTGATCGCTCAACTTAGATGGGTGCCGTCTAGTCTCTACACGTTCAAAGTAATTTCTTACTAAGCTTCGCTCGGCGTTAGCTTGTGCAGCTTTTGGCTGCATTTAGCTTTCTCCGAATTTGACACCATCCCTTATGCAGTTTCCACGCATAAGGCACAACTTTCGCTATGAGTCCTCTGCTCTAACCAACTGAGCTATGGGCCCTTAATCGTTACATTTACTACACACCTTACTACTGGTGCTTACCACTTCAAAACCACACTAAAACCGCATTTACTACACACCATGAAAAACTTGCTGGTGTGTAGTCGATGTGTAGTGAATTTAAACCACCAAATCGACCACTAACCTCTTGAATCTATTGAGGTCTTTGTTACAAGACCCCTAGGGCTTCTTTCTTATGAGTCCTCTGCTCTAACCAACTGAGCTATAGGCCCGTTAATCCTTCGATCAATCTTCCTCTAGGAAAGTCTTGAGTTTGTCACTGCGGCTTGGATGGCGCATTTTTCTGAGAGCCTTGGCTTCAATCTGACGAATACGCTCACGGGTAACGTCAAACTGTTTACCTACTTCTTCGAGAGTGTGATCTGTGCTCATCTCAACACCAAAGCGCATCCGCAATACTTTTGCTTCACGCGGCGTTAATGAATCAAGAACATCTTTCACTACATCGCGCATCGAGTCGTGCAAAGCTGCTTCAGCTGGAGCTAAAGTATTGCCATCTTCAATGAAGTCGCCCAAATGAGAATCTTCGTCGTCACCAATTGGTGTTTCCATAGAGATCGGCTCTTTAGCAATCTTCATGATCTTACGAATCTTGTCTTCAGGAATCTCCATCTTCAGGGCTAAGGTTGCAGCATCTGGCTCATGACCAGTTTCTTGCAAGATCTGACGACTGATACGGTTCATCTTATTGATAGTTTCAATCATATGAACTGGGATACGAATCGTACGTGCTTGGTCAGCAATGGAACGTGTAATCGCCTGACGAATCCACCAAGTTGCATAGGTAGAGAACTTATAACCACGACGGTATTCAAACTTATCTACCGCCTTCATCAAACCGATGTTGCCCTCTTGAATCAAATCCAAGAACTGCAAGCCACGGTTGGTGTATTTCTTAGCAATGGAGATTACCAAACGTAAGTTGGCTACCGTCATCTCACGTTTCGCTTCACGAGCACGCTTCTCGCCCGCGATCATCTGTTTGTTGACTTCTTTTAACTCAGGAAGTGGAATAACCACATTCTTCTGAATATCAATCAATTTCTGTTGCAGTTCTTGAATCGCTGGAACATTACGTTGCAAGAGTGCGCTGTAAGGCTTGTTCTCTTTGAGCAACTTATCTGTCCAAGTCAAGTTCATTGACATCTTAGGGAAGTCTTTTAATACTTCACCGCGATTGACGCCAACTTTGTCTACGAGCAAGCTCACGATACCGCGCTCAAGTTTCCATACTTGGTCAACTTGTGAACGCATGGTGTCGCATAACTTCTCAACACTCTTCGCAGTTAAACGGAAACCGAGTAACTCACCACGGATTGCATCTTGTGCCTTGATATAAGCTGGACAGTTATATCCATCTTTATCAAATGCACGGCGCATCTTGTCAGCTTGAGTGCGAACGATCGCAAATTTCTCTAAGGAGATTTGCTTCAACTCTTCGAGTTGCTTAGCGTTTGCTGTAGCAGCACCACCACCGCCGCCGCCTTCATCTTCTTCGCCTTCTTCACCTTCTTCAGCATCTGGATCAATCTCTGGCTCATCTGGTCCAAGCTTAATATCTTCAGCATTTGGATCCACGAGACCATCAACGAATTGATCAATCTCCATTTCGCCAGAGGCAATCTTGTCCACGTTACTCAAGATTTCACCAATGGTGACTGGGCAAGCTGCTAATGCCATCACCATGTCTTTGAGGCCAGCCTCAATTTTCTTAGCAATGACAATCTCGCCTTCGCGAGTTAACAAATCAACTGTACCCATCTCACGCATATACATACGGACTGGGTCAGTGGTACGACCGAACTCAGAATCCACTGTAGATAATGCTGCTTCAGCTTCTTCTTCAGCCTCTTCTTCAGACGCAGCGGCTGCAGTGTTATCAGACAAAATCAATGTCTCTGCATCAGGCGCTTGTTCGTAAACTGTAATACCAATGTCATTTAACAAACTGATCAAAGTCTCTAATGCATCAGCATCAGACAATTCATCAGACATCACATCGTTCATTTCGCCATGGGTTAAGTAGCCCTTGGACATACCCATCTTGATCAAAGTCTTCAAGCGAGCACGACGCAACTCTTGTTGCTCTTCAGTACCTAACTGCTGTGCTGCAAATTCTTTTAAGAGAGCTTTTTCTTTTGCTTTACGCTCACGGGCTTTTTGACGATCAGTCAAAACTGGCTCAGCACCTTCTGCAGGGGCCTCTGCCTTAGCCTTGCGGCCACGCTTTTTCTCTTCTTCAACTACTGCAACGACTTCAGTAGCTTTTCCTTTTTTACCTTTAAGCTCTTTTGCATCTTTCACTTCTTCAGTTTTAGTTGCAACTGCCTTCCCTTTTTTAGCTGCCTCTACTTTTACTTCCGTCTTGGATGCCTTAGTAGGTGCAACAACTTTTACTGGTTTAGCTGGCGCTTTAGCTTTAGGCGCTGGCTTTGCGGCAGCTTTCACTGGTTTAGCTGGGACCTTAGCAACAACTTTTACTTTGGGTGCTGGCTTTGCAGCAGCTTTTACTTTTGGAGCAGGTTTGGCTGGAGCTTTTGCTTTTTCTTTTGATGCTGGCTTGGCTACCGTTTTAGCTTTTGGTGCTGGCTTAGCAGGCGCTTTAGCTTTTGGCGCAGGTTTGGCTGGAGCTTTTGCTTTTGGTGCTGGTTTTGCTGGAGCCTTAGCTACCGTTTTAGCTTTTGGTGCTGGCTTAGCAGGCGCTTTAGCTTTTGGCGCAGGTTTTGCAGCGGCCTTTACTGGCTTAGCAGGCGCTTTTGATTTTGGAGCTGGTTTGGCTGGTTTTTTGGTCTTGGTATTAGGCATTTATTAGCACTTACTCACATTACTGTTATTGATCTCGACTGATTAAGTACAGCCCCGTAACTCACTTATCCACTTACCCCAAATTTCATGAAAATAAAGCGCAAGTGGCTGAATTAATTCGTTTTTTTCTTGGGAACAGAGGATTATAGTCGATTGCGACTTTTTTAGCCCCTGATTACCTAAAAATATGGGGTATTTTTCGGGTTTTTCTAGGGGTGGATCTGTAAATTCTTAAGAGAATTTCAGCTTTTCACCCAATTCCCGATAACGGGCTTTATCTTGGTCACTGGCAGTCCCTCCGGCGATTTTTTGGGCAATGTCGGTCATTTCTTGCTTGAGATGGACTAATTCCAGTTTTTTAAAGCTTCCATCTAAATCTGCAGTCGCGCCCTCAAGCTCCAAGTCCGAACCCATCACACGTTTTCTGAGGACTTCATACATGGGCGCGAGCTCGCTACGAGACAACTGATCTTGAAACATCGCAAATGCACCAGCACCTACAGTGCCGGGCGTTCCATTTTCACTAGGAATGAATTCCACTTGATCGCATTGAGAAAGAAGGTCTTTCATTAAGGCAAGTGCATTAGCCGATCGTTGTTCGGCAGCCTTCAATGCAAGTGCGCGCTTATTACTATCAAGTGCTTTACCTAAATGTGGAAACTGAATGAGAACTCGCAACATTTGCTCGGCTAAATCGGTTGGCGCTTTTGGTGGCTCAATATTTTGCGTAGCGACTCGTTTTGCAGAGCCTTTAGAAGCCTGCCATGGTGAACCTTGTCGATTGCCATTATTGGAATAGCCAAATTGATTCGGTTGATTGTTTTGATAATTTTGCTGTCTTGCTTGAGCAGGTTGATAGGTTGCCTGCTGCACAGGCACCACCGTTAAACCGCAGAAAGATTCCAACTCAGCTGGTGTAGAGTTTGTCCGAATCGCCAACTCACGCAGGATTTGAGTCCGTAATGCAATCGGCGGCATCGATAGCAACAGAGGCTTAGCAGCATGATGGGTATGGGCGCGACCTTCTGGGGTAGTCAGGTCATGGCCTTCACTGGCAATCTTAAAGAAGAAACTCGAAATCGACATTGCTTCTTTGATTACTTTTTCAAACGCAGGTGCACCATATGCACGTACATAACTATCGGGGTCATGCTCTGTTGGCAAGAATAAGAAACGAATTTCTTTATCGTCAGACATCAATGGCAAACAGGCTTCAAGGGCACGTTGAGCAGCACGTTGACCCGCAGAGTCACCATCAAATGAAAAAACGACTTTGTCAGTTTGGCGAAGTAGCATGCGCACATGGTTTGCAGTACATGCGGTGCCTAATGTCGCAACAGCATTTGGGAAACCCAATTGCGCAAGAGCAACCACATCCATATAGCCTTCACACACCAGAACATATTCTTGCGCCCGAATCGCCTGTCTTGCTTCAAATAAACCGTAGAGCGTATTGCCCTTAGAAAAGAGTGGCGTCTCTGGAGAATTCAAATACTTAGGTTCACCTTGATCGAGAATACGACCACCGAAACCAATCGTCTGACCTTTAGGATTGCGAATCGGGAACATCACACGATCACGGAAGCGATCGTAACGCTTTACCGGAGCGCCTTCAGACTGCTCACCCTGAATGACTAAGCCGCCTTCTACTAAGGTCTTTGCCACTTCATCGTTGGTGTAAGGACCAAATACCGCCTCAAGACCCTGCCAACCATCTGGGGCGTAACCGAGCGCATAGCGTTTAGCGATTTCACCGGTAAGGCCGCGGCCTTTTAAATATTCGACTGCACGTGTACTACCCTTGAGTTGCTGGCGATACCAATCTGCCGCAGAACTCATGACTTCGCTCAGCGCCATGGCTTGCTGTTGTCTTGCCACATCATTCGCAGTGCGTTCTTCGCGTGGCACATCTAAACCAGCAGAGCGCGCAAGCTCCTCAATCGCATCGACGTAACCAAGCCCGGAATACTCCATCATGAAACTGATGGCAGATCCATGTGCCCCACAACCAAAGCAGTGATAGAACTGCTTCGTAGGCGAAACGGAAAATGATGGGGACTTCTCTGAATGAAAGGGGCACAAACCTTGATAGTTTGCACCCGCCTTTTTTAACTTCACGTGCTGCCCAACCACATCAACGATGTCGACCCGATTTAGAAGATCGGCAATGAAGGATTGAGGAATGAGCGCCATAAGGCTAAGAGTATGGGGTGAGTTCTCTTATTTTGCGAGTGCGGCTTTTACTAAGCCAGAGACTTTGCCCATATCAGCCTTACCAGCCAATTGGCCTTTAAGAACACCGATCACCTTACCCATATCCTGGGGACCAGCAGCACCAGTAGAGGCAACAGCTGCAGCAACAGCAGCCTGCACTTCGGCATCTGACATTTGCGCCGGTAGATATGCTTGCAAGATCACCATCTCGGCAGATTCCACGGCAACCAAATCATCGCGCCCTGCTTTTTCAAACTGAGAGATGGAGTCTTTGCGCTGCTTGATCATTTTTTCAATTGTCGAAATGATGGCTGTGTCATCTAAAACGATGCGGTCATCTACTTCACGTTGCTTGATCGCAGCCAACAAAAGACGAATAGTCCCAAGACGTGCAGTCTCTTTTGCACGCATCGCGTTTTTCATATCTTCGGTAATTTGATCTTTCATACTCATGATGTCGTTCTCAGTGTTAGATAGTGATTGATTACTGGCGATTAAAAAGCAAAAACCCGCTGCGTTTCACCGTCAGCGGGTTTCAAAGCTTCTCGGTGAAGAGAGCTTTTAAATTCTATTAGTAAAGCTTCTTAGGCAACATTTGGCTGCGAATACGCTTGTAATGGCGTTTAGCAGCAGCAGCCTTTTTACGCTTACGCTCAGCCGTTGGCTTCTCGTAAAACTCGCGGGCACGCAAGTCTGTCAAAAGACCATTTTTTTCAATGGTGCGCTTGAAACGGCGCAATGCCACTTCAAATGGTTCGTTTTCGCGGAGGCGGACTGTAGTCATACTTATTTAACTCGTATATGCTCGATAAATATCGAAAAATTAACTGAATTGCGATTCTAGCACGACCAAGCCAAAAAATGATTGTTTTAGGAATAGAAACTTCTTGTGACGAAACTGGGGTGGCTTTATACAACACAGCCCCCTGGGAAGAGGGAAAACCTGCATTCCAGGGTATTCTGGGCCAGGGTTTGCACTCTCAGATCGCCATGCACCGAGATTATGGAGGGGTCGTTCCCGAACTAGCCTCCAGAGACCATATTCGTCGTGTTTTACCCCTTTTAGACCAATCTTTGGCCCAATCTGGCCTCAAATTGACCGATATTGATGCGATTGCCTTCACCCAGGGTCCAGGTTTGGCTGGAGCACTCTTAGTTGGCAGTGCTTTTGCTAAATCCCTGGCCCAGGGCCTCAATTTGCCCTCCATTGGAGTGCATCACCTTGAAGGACACCTGCTTTCTCCGCTTTTAGGGCAAACCGCGCCCCAATTTCCATTTATTGCTCTGCTGGTTTCTGGCGGCCACACCCAACTCATGAAAGTCTCGGGTATTGGCCAATATGAACTTTTAGGCGAGACCTTGGACGATGCAGCTGGTGAAGCCTTTGATAAGACCGCCAAATTATTGGGGCTCGATTACCCTGGTGGCGCTGCCATTTCTAAATTAGCAAATCAGGGTCGCGTAGGCATATTTGATTTACCAAAACCGATGCTGCACTCAGGCGACTTGGATTTTTCATTCTCAGGATTAAAAACGGCTGTTCTCAATCAAGTGAAAAAGTTTGAAGAGAAAAATATCACTGACCCTAGTGAAGTAGCACAATTTCATGCAGACCTTGCAAGAAGTTTTGTGGATGCGATCGTCGCTGTCTTAGTCAGCAAGTCTGAGAAAGCGCTCAAGCAAACTGGCTGCAAACATTTGGTGCTCGCAGGTGGCGTCGGAGCAAACTTGCAATTGCGCAATGCTTTAAATGACAAAGCAAAACGCAATAGCTTTGAAGTCCATTACCCACCACTTGAATTGTGTACTGATAACGGGGTGATGATTGCTTTTGCTGGGGCACTACGAATGTTAGCCAAAAATAATGGCTCCACAACTTCTGGAGCCTTTGATGTCAAACCCCGTTGGGATCTACAAAGCAATAATCTGCTGTAGTTTGCTGCTGTAGTTTGCTAACTTCGCCGCCTATTTCTGATGGCTAATACGGGCAAAGGCGCTATGGTTGTGAATAGATTCAAAGTTCTCAGCCTCAACCACAAAAGACTGGATACGCTGATCTGCCTTGAGGTTGCCGGCAACATCGCGCACCAAATCCTCTACAAATTTAGGGTTGCTATACGAATGCTCAGTGACCCACTTTTCATCAGGGCGCTTGAGCAAACCCCAGAGCTCACTAGAAGCTTCACTCTCAGCAGCAACAACCAAATCTTCCACAGTCATCTGGGTTTTGGAATCTAGTGTCACTGTCATCGTGACATGTGAGCGCTGATTGTGTGCGCCAAACTCAGAAATCTCTTTTGAGCAAGGGCATAAACTCATCACCGGCACTTGAGCACGCAAACCCAACTGAACATCAGTACTGCCCGTTGCGTTCTGTTTAGCGGTAGCCATCCATGTCACTTCGTAATCCATGAGGCTTTCCACACCAGAAACAGGCGCTGCTTTTTTCACGAAATGGGTATAAGTAAATTGCACGTGCCCATCTTTAGCATCCAACAAAGGCAACATCTCTTTTACAAGCGCTACAACAGAAGTGCTATCTACTGCCTCATCTTGCTTTTGCAGTAAAGCCATAAAACGGGACATGTGCGTACCTTTGACATGCGCAGGCAATGCCACGTCCATCTCAAAAGTACCTACAGAGGGAAAGTTACCAGTCGCACTACGAATGGTTAATGGATGACGCACACCACGAATACCCACTTGCTCAATCGGCAAGGCGCGCTCATCCAAAGTGGATTGCACGTCAGGCATTGCGCTAGCTTTCAGAAAAGCGGGGTTCATGTCATTCATAGCTCTATTTTCAAGCAAAACGGGCTTATTTGCCTGAAATTACCGAATTTGCCATTAATACTGCAGGGAAACGCTTCTTAATGGAGTTTGTAATGCCTTCTACATCCAAGCCACACTTGGTCATCAGCAGTTGATAGTCGCCATGTTCGATAAATTCGTCAGGAAGACCTAGCTGCAATAGGGGCTTGTTTATTCCAAGTGAAGAGAGCGCCTCTAAGCAGGCACCACCAGCACCACCAGCAATTGAGCCATCCTCAATCGTTACCAAATAATCGTGACTCTCAGCCAATGATTTGATGAGATCGATGTCGAGCGGTTTAACAAAACGCATATTGGCGACCGTTGCATCAATACTTTCCGCCTCTAATGCGGCATACAGCAAAGTACCAAACGCCAGGATCGCAACACGCTGGCCAGCAGGCGCATTTGATTTACGACGAATCTCGCCTTTACCCAAAGGCAAGGTACGTAATTCAGCAGAGGGAATAGCGCCAACACCAGATCCACGTGGATAGCGCACTGCACTTGGATGCGACTGATGGAATGCAGTTGTCAATAAATCACGGCACTCTGCCTCATCTGCAGGCGTCATCACCAACATATTTGGAATGCAACGTAAGAACGGAATGTCATAGGCACCGGCATGGGTGGCGCCATCGGCACCCACCAAGCCTGCACGATCGAGTGCAAATAACACTGGCAAGTCTTGTAGAGCAACATCATGAATAAGTTGATCGTAAGCGCGTTGCAAGAAGGTGGAATAGATCGCCACCACTGGCTTCATTCCTTCGCACGCCATGCCTGCAGCAAAAGTGACTGCGTGCTGTTCAGCAATACCCACATCGTAGTAGCGCTTAGGGAATTGTTTTTCAAACTCAACCAAGCCAGAGCCTTCACGCATGGCGGGCGTGATGCCAATCAATAAAGGGTCTGCATGTGCCATATCGCACAACCACTCACCAAACACCTGGGTAAAGGTTTTCTTACTAGCGGCTACTTTTTTGACACCTTCTTGCGGATTAAATTTACTAGGTCCGTGATACAAAACGGGATCAGCCTCAGCCAACTCGTAGCCTTGACCTTTTTTAGTCACGACATGTAAGAACTGTGGGCCGCGCCCTTCAAGCGCCAAACGTTTTACGTTCTGCAACATCGGAATCAAAGCATCTAAGTCGTGGCCATCTATAGGGCCAAAGTAGTTAAACCCAAATTCTTGGAAGATGGTTGATGGTGAGACCATACCCTTGGCATGATCCTCTAGGCGTTTAGCAAACTCACGCAACGGTGGCGCAATCGACAGAACACTATCAATACCTTTTTTAGTTGCAGAGTAAATATTGCCGCTGAGCAATCTCGCTAGATGGCGATTGAGTGCGCCCACCGCTGGAGAGATCGACATATCGTTGTCATTGAGAATCACCACGAGGGGCAGGTCGTCATATACGCCAGCGTTATTCATCGCCTCAAAGGCCATGCCGCCGGTCATTGCACTGTCACCAATCACTGCAACCGCTACCTGACGTTCGCCCTTGGTTTGAAATGCGCGTGCCATACCCATCGCTGCAGAAATGCTGGTCGATGAATGGCCCGTACCAAACGCATCGAATTCGCTTTCAGTGCGATGTGGAAACCCTGATAAGCCCTTGAACTGACGTAGAGTACTCATGCGCTCCCGGCGACCAGTCAAAATTTTGTGCGGGTAGCTTTGATGGCCCACATCCCACACGATGCGATCACGCGGGGTATCAAATACGTAATGCAAGGCAATCGATAACTCTACTGTGCCCAAGTTGGAAGACAAATGTCCACCCGTCTTCGAAACAGAATCCAAAACAAACTGGCGTAACTCATCTGCAAGAGCAGGTAGCTCTTCGCGAGAAAGTTTTTTCAGATCATCAGGGGAGTTAATAGAATATAAAGTCATTGCATCTAATTTGTGTCATTTGCCTCTATTGACAACCAAGAGGGCTAAATCTTTTAAGGCTTGAGCTTTTTCCCCAAAACCATCTAAGCTTGTAATAGCGGTTTCTTGCAACTCTTTTGCTTGTTGCTGTGCATAGTCTAAACCCATCAAGGTGACATAGGTTGGCTTGTCATTGGCGGCATCTTTGCCGGCAGTTTTTCCGAGAGTTTGGCTATCTGCCGTGGCATCTAGGACGTCATCCACGATCTGAAAAGCCAAGCCCAGAGCCGTTGAATATTTTTGTAATTGTGCTAATTGATCGGCATCGAGATTGGCAGCAATACCGCCAAGTTCTACTGCGCAAGAAAGTAAGGCACCCGTCTTCATGGCGTGCATTTGTTGCAGACCTACCAAATCCAATTTTTTACCGACGCTCTCCAAGTCAATCGCCTGGCCACCAGCCATACCTCGAGACCCTGAGGCTGAGGCTAAGACTGCAATCATGCGTAATCGAATGTTGGCGTCACAGCGCGCATTCGCGAGAACTTCAAAAGCGCGGGTTTGTAATGCATCACCAACCAATAATGCAGTCGCCTCATCAAACGCTTTATGTACAGTTGGTCTACCACGACGTAAATCATCATCATCCATACATGGCAAGTCATCATGCACCAATGAATACGCATGAATGCATTCAATAGCCACTGCAGCTGCATCTAAGGCATCACTATTTTCTTTGTGATCTCCTAATTGACCAGCGGCATAAACCAATAGTGGACGAATCCGTTTGCCGCCACCTTGTGCTGCATAACGCATAGCTTCATGCAAACGATTGGGTATCGTTTGCGCAGAATCAAGCAAACGATCTAGCGCGGATTCGGTACGTTCCGAGTGCGCAGTAATCCAGTCTTGAAATTGAAAAACAGGCATTAAATTAAGCCTCGAATACGCGCACTTGCTGCTCAACTTGCGCAAGAACGCCTTGGCAATGTTTGAGTAAGGCTGCGCCACGTTGATAAGCCAACAAAGTCTCTTCTAAAGAAAATTTGCCAGACTCCATGTCAGAAATCAGCTTTTCGAGCTCTTTGACAGCTTGCTCATAGCGAAGATCTGGGTCGATCTGGACCTCAAGGCCTGGTTTTTGACTCTCTGACTTCTTGGCTGGCATAAGCTGGTTTCCTTCGTAATTCCCACACGGATAGCCCTACATATTAAAGCGAGAAGCCCCTCAGATGGGTATAATCCACCCCTTCCTTTCCAATATCGATCCGTCGATGGTTGGATTGGTTATTCCGCTTAGCTTCGGCTGACGTTTTCGGGGGTGGGGAGAATGACTAATCTGGCTACCGCGCAGAAGCTTGCGCCGTCCAATCTACAACTGCCGGTTTCGGCATATTTTGACGCTGATTTGTATCAGCGGGAAATTGAACTGCTTTTTAAGCAGGGTCCTGGCTATGTTGGCCACGAACTCATGGTGCCTGAAATTGGCTCCTATCAAACTTTAAGCGCAGAAAATGAAGGTCGCATCCTGGTTCGTAATCACGAGGGTGTTGAACTACTTTCTAACGTCTGCCGTCATCGCCAAGCACTCATGCTCAATGGCAAAGGCAAAGCAGAAAATATTGTTTGCCCCTTACATCGCTGGACCTATGACTTGGGTGGCAATTTGTTAGGGGCGCCACACTTTGAAGATAAGCCCTGCTTAAATCTTGGTAAATCACCATTGCAAAATTGGCAAGGCCTCTTATTTGAAGGTGCGCGTGATGTCCGCGCAGATCTTGCGAAATTGGGTGTTGCTGATGACCTCAAATTTGATGGTTATCTACTTGATCATGTGGAAGTACATGAATGCAACTACAACTGGAAAACCTTCATCGAGGTCTATCTTGAGGATTACCACGTTGCTCCGTTTCATCCTGGCTTAGGCAAATTTGTTTCTTGTGAAGACTTGCATTGGGAATTTGGTGATTGGCATAGCGTACAAACAGTCGGCATTCACAAAGATCTCAAGAATCCAGGATCGCCCACTTATCGCCATTGGCATGAGGCAGTATTGCGCCAATTTGACGGTAAAGCCCCTCGCCATGGGGCGATTTGGCTTACCTATTACCCCAATGTGATGGTGGAGTGGTATCCAGGCGTTCTCTGTGTGTCTACTCTATATCCCATGGGCGTAAACAAGACTCGTAACATCGTGGAGTTTTACTACCCTGAAGAAATCGCCCTATTCGAGCGCGAGTTCGTAGAAGCGGAGCGTGCTGCTTATATGGAAACCTGCATTGAGGATGATGAAATCGCTGAACGCATGGATCAAGGAAGAGCAGCACTGCTTGCCCGCGGCGTCAATGAAGTGGGCCCTTATCAGAGCCCAATGGAAGATGGCATGCAACATTTTCATGAATGGTACCGTCGCGCAATGAATTTTCAGGGCGCATAATCTAGACGCTAGCTTTAAATATCTCTTGTCACTAAACCATAGGAAGCATCATGACTCCTCTAATTACCGCAAACCAGTTAGAAGAAATCATTAATAGTGGAGAGGATGTATTGCTCTGCGATTGCCGCTTTGATTTAGTGGATCCACTAGCTGGTAAAAAAGCTTACGAAGAAAGCCATATTCCTGGGGCCATTTATGTTGACCTTGACCACGATATGTCAGGCAGCAAAACAGGTAAAAATGGCAGACACCCTTTGCCAACCCCAGAAGCTTGGGCACAAACCAAAACCCGTTTAGGTATTACTCCAAATACCCTAGTGGTTGCTTATGACAAGCAAGGTTCAGTCTATGCAAGCCGCTTATGGTGGATGCTCAAGGCCACCGGTCATGCCAATGTCCAAGTTTTAGATGGCGGCCTAGATGCTTGGAATGGGCCTATGGGCACCGTACCGCGCAAGCCAATACCTGCATCACAAGCGATTGAGCCGAGAGAGTATGTTGGCCTAGTATCGGTAGAAGAGGTGGTAGGCAACCTAGAAAGTAAAAAACACACTGTCATGGATGCACGCGCCAATGATCGCTTTCATGGTCAAAATGAAACCCTAGATCCAATTGCAGGGCATATTCCTGGCGCAATCAATCATTTCTTTAAAGAAAATCTATCTGCGACTGCCTTTAAACCTGCAGAGCAACTCTTTAAAGATTTTGTTGAATTACTAGGTCCGATCAAACCATCTGATGTGATTCATCAATGTGGCTCTGGCGTTACCGCTTGCCATAATCTACTCGCAATGGAATTGGCAGGGCTGAAAGGTTCACGCCTGTATGCGGGTAGCTGGAGTGAGTGGTGTGCTGATTCCAGCAGGCCAATCGAACTCTAATCACTGCTTGAAATTAGTGCAGCAAAGATAGCAGGATCACAAACCCTACGCCGCAGGCGATCAAGACTGTTTGACGCAATGACTCTGCCCAGTGTGGGCGACGATGCATTTGCGGTATGAGATCACTCACCGCAATGTAAATAAAACTGCTGGAAGCAATCACCAGCAAATAGGGCATAGCGGCATGCGCGTGCTCCAAGAAGAAATACGCTAATACCCCACCAACCACAGCAGATAAGCCGCAAATGAAGTTATAAAACAAGGCACGAGCGCGGGAGAATCCAGCATTGAGCAAAACAATGAAGTCACCAATCTCTTGCGGAATCTCGTGGGCAATGATGGCAATTGCTGTGAAGATGCCCACTTGATAGTCAGCCATAAAAGCCGCAGCAATCAAAATACCATCGACAAAATTATGAATACCATCGCCTACCAAAATCATCCATCCGCTACGCCCTGCATTTTCCGCATCATGCCCATGATGATGGTGATGACCATCTCCTTCGTGATGATGGTCGTGACGCAATAGCGCAATTTTTTCCAATAGGAAAAAGCCTAATAGTCCAGCCAACAAAGTCGCAAATAACAACTGGGGATTCGTACCTTCCATATTGAAGGCCTCAGGCAATGAGTGCAACAAAGCAGTCGCCAGCAGAATACCTACTGACAAACTGACCATGTTGTTCACCATCTTAGAGAGCATTGCCAGGGAACAACTAGCAGCCACTAATACGCTAGCTGTTCCTGCTAATGCCGTAACCAAGAGGATACTTTGGAGAACCGTCATGAAGGGTTACGCTACGCCCATTTTCTTAAACCATGCGATGCACTTCTCCCAACCATCTTTAGCAGGGCCTTCACGATACGTTGCACGATAGTCGGCATGAAAAGCATGGGGTGCATCTGGGTAGACCTCAATGAGAGAGGCTTTAGCTGCAGGATTTTTTGGGGCCGCTTGCGCAAGCGCTGCACGCATTTGCTCAACGCTCTCCAAGGAAATGCCAGTATCAGCACCACCATACAAGCCGAGTACTGGGGCTTTTAAATCTGCCGCTAGATCTACCGGATGACGTGGGCTATTTTCGGTTTTCTCGCCAATCACCCTTCCATACCAAGCAACGCCAGCCTTAACTTGTGGCAAGGTTGCAGATAACCAAGTAATACGACCACCCCAACAGAAGCCAGTCACGCCAACGCGCTTCAAGTCGCCACCATTCTTACCAGCCCACACCAAGGCACCCTGCAAATCATTTAAGACTTGTGCATCTGGTGTTTTAGCAACGATGTTTGACTGTATTTCTGCAATGGTGCCGTAAGTATTAGGGTCGCCTGCGCGAGTAAAAAACTCTGGGGCAATAGCAAGATATCCAAGCTTGGCAAA
This sequence comes from Polynucleobacter sp. AP-Titi-500A-B4, assembly GCF_018688095.1. Taxonomy (NCBI): domain Bacteria; kingdom Pseudomonadati; phylum Pseudomonadota; class Betaproteobacteria; order Burkholderiales; family Burkholderiaceae; genus Polynucleobacter; species Polynucleobacter sp. AP-Titi-500A-B4. Next base: position 1,696,126 of record NZ_CP061311.1, read on the forward strand.
ACGGCGAGTGACATCAGCAATGTATTCATGCACGCCAAAAATTTCACTCACGACGATGATGATCGGCAAATTGCCTTTAGCATTTTCTGGACGAGAAATATAAGCGGGCAACTGGTAACTGCCAATCGGAATCATCTGCTCGCCAACTTTTAGCCCCTTAAAATCTGTTTCAATAGCAGCTGCCATTACAGGCTCAGAGGCGGCCACAAAGCCAACACCCATTGCAGAGACAGCGGTGCGCAATGCAGTAGCACCAGCTACTGAGGTCTTCATAAAGTTTCTTCTGCTGTTCTGTGTCTTATCGTTCATCGTTTTAGTCTCCTAGCAACTTTTTAGTGCGCTTCTTCCCAATTATCGCCAATCCCAATGCTAACAACCAATGGGACCTTTAACTGGGCCACATTGCACATTAAATCAGGTAGCTTTGCTTGCAATAGATCGATTTCATCAAAAGGTACATCAAATACCAATTCATCATGCACCTGCAGCAATAACTTAGTCTTGAGTTGCTCTTTTTCAAGCCAGTCTTCTACCGCAATCATGGCAAGCTTAATGAGATCGGCTGCAGTTCCTTGCATCGGGGCATTAATCGCAGCACGTTCGGCACCCTGACGACGAGGGCCATTTGAGCCTTTAATTTCGGGCAACCAGAGACGTCGACCAAAAACAGTTTCAACATAGCCATTCTCTCTCGCCTCTAGACGAGTGCGCTCCATGTATTGAGCAACACCGGGATAACGATCAAAGTATTTCGCAATATAGTTTTGCGCAGCAGAACGTTCAATACCCAAGTTACCTGCCAATCCAAATGCACTCATGCCATAAATAAGACCGAAGTTAATGACCTTGGCATAACGACGTTGCTCTGAATTCACCTCATCTAAGGGAATGCCAAAAATTTCTGCAGCGGTTGCTTGGTGTACATCCTTACCGCCCCTAAAGGCAGCTAAGAGATTCTCATCTTCGGCAATATGTGCCATGATGCGCAACTCAATTTGAGAATAGTCTGCCGATAACAGCTTGCAACCGTCAGCAGGAATAAATGCCTCCCGAATCCGACGACCCTCTTCGGTACGCACGGGAATATTTTGTAAGTTTGGATCACTAGACGCCAAGCGACCAGTGACTGCAGTGGCTTGTGAGAAGTTGGTATGCACGCGCCCTGTTTGAGGGTCGGCCATGCGTGGAAGCTTCTCAATATAGGTTGACATCAACTTAGCCAAACTACGATAGTCCAAGATGCGTTCTGGCAACGGATAGTCTTCGGCCAATTTTTGCAAGACCTCTTCATCGGTTGAGGGTGCACCCGATGGTGTTTTCTTAATCACTGGCAATTCCAGTTGCACGAACAAAATTTCAGCAATTTGTTTAGGCGATTGAATATTGAATGGTTGACCCGCCAATTGGTGAATCTCACCCTCAAGCTCTAAGAGGCGCTTGCCAACCTGTTGCCCTTGCTTACCCAATAGCGCTGAATCAATTCGAATGCCGTTACGCTCCATGATTCCCAAAACACGCATTGCAGGCATCTCGATGTTTTCATAGACATACAGTAAGCCTGGGCTTTCCTGAATCTGGGGCCAAAGCTCCAGATGTAGGCGCAGGGTAATGTCTGCATCTTCTGCCGCATAGTCGGTAGCAATCTTGAGGTCTACTTGGTCAAAGCCAATTTGATGAACGCCCTTGCCACAAACCTCTTCGTAGCGGATCGTTTTCATACCTAGATGGCGTTCAGCCAGGCTATCCATATTATGCGGAAGGTGTGACTCCAGCACATAGGACTCCAGTAGCGTATCAAATGCAACACCACCCAGAGTAATTCCATAGTTTGCAAAAATATGCGCGTCGTACTTTAAGTTTTGACCTACTTTTAAATGGCTTGCACTTTCTAGCCACGGTTTTAATTTTGCAAGTACAGCGTCACGATTGAGTTGAACTTCGCCATTGCGATGCGCGACAGGAATATAACAAGCTTCACCCGGCTTGACTGACAAAGAGATTCCAACAAGTTCTGCAGCTAATGCGTCTAGGCTGGTTGTCTCAGTATCCACCGCTGTTAGTTGTGCACTCTCAATTTTTTTCAACCACTTCTCTAAAGCAAGCTCATCAGTGACGCACTCATAGTTGCGCTCAATCGCACCTTGTACATCAGTCATGTCTTGCGATAAAACTTTGGTTGGGGAGCTAGCAATGACACGTGATTTTTTAGCATCGCTGTCTTCTGCATCACTCTTAATGGGTGTGCCAGCCAAATCAAATGCAGGCGCCTCAGAACCCTTATTTTCTGGGCCTGTTAGCTGCTTTTCAACATCGCGCAGCCAGGTCTTAAAAGCATAGCGCTCGAATAGCTCTCGCAATAATGCCGCATCTTCTGGCTTGGCATGCAAATCATCAAGGCCCGGTAAATGGGGGGATAAATCGCAATCCGTTTTGACCGTAATGAGTTGGCGCGCTTGTGGCAACCAATCTAAACTCGCGCGGAGATTTTCTCCGACAACCCCTTTGACCTGATCAGCATTGGTCATCAAATTATCAAGATTGCCAAACTCTGCCAGCCATTTATTAGCAGTTTTGGGTCCGGCCTTAGGAACGCCCGGTACGTTATCAACAGCATCACCAATAATGGATAAGTAGTCGACGATGAGTTCCGGAGGCACGCCAAATTTTTCTTTAACACCTGCAATATCTAATTTCTCATTTGTCATCGTATTGATCAGCGTGACAGTAGGATTGACTAACTGCGCCAAATCTTTATCGCCAGTGGAAATAATAGTTTCCCAACCCGCTTGGGTTGCTTGAGTAGCCAAAGTACCAATGACGTCATCAGCCTCCACTCCTGACACCATTAAAACTGGCCAACCTAAAGCCTTGACCATCGCATGAATAGGCTCGATTTGTTTGACCAAATCCTCAGGCATGGGAGAGCGGTGGGCCTTGTACTCGGAGTACATTTCATCCCGGAATGTCTTGCCTTTGGCATCAAAGACGCAGGCAATATGGTCAGCCTTGAGCTCAGATCTGGCCCGGCGCATCATATTGACCATGCCATATATGGCGCCAGTAGGCTCTCCAGCCCCATTTCTGAGGTCTGGCATAGCGTGAAAGGCGCGGTAGAGGTAGCTAGAACCGTCTACCAACAAGAGTCTATGTTTAGTCATACCGCAATCGTACAATCTAGTTGTGAATTGCCTACAGGTCTGGTTAAAGAACCGCCCGAGAGTAGGTCAAAAAAGGTGAAAAATGATGCATGCTCTAACAAACTTATTTAGCCATACCTTCAGCCAAAATCTCGCTCTCATGAGCTTTTTGGTGGTTTTTAGCCTCTTTGGAGCAGGATCGGCACAGGCTCAGAATAACAGTGCTCTCAGCCAATCTGAGCTTAACCGTATCAATAACCAGCCACTTGCGCCTACGGTCAGTCCTGCAGGCGTCCTGAGTAACCCACAAAGTCGCCAGCCGAGTTTCCAGCACAGGGAAGCCACTGGTACTGAAATCACTGAGTACAAAGACGCCAATAGTCCAACCCAAGTACAAGTGAAAACGAAATACACCACTTATGAGATGTCGCCTCCTGACTCCGTAATGCCAGGACCCCAATCTGGTGATGGAGGCCTCTTGAGCGTACCTAGCATCAGCATCCCAATTCAGTAAAGAATTGAAAGCATAGTCGCTGCTTTATGGCTGTATTTACAAACGTTGAACTGAGTGAGATTTCTCCATGGATCTCTCAGTATTTCAATATTGGTGAGGCGAGTGATCTTCGCGGTATTCATGGTGGCATTGAAAACTCCAATTTCTTTTTGGATGCTATTAAGGATGGCAAAAAACAGGAATACGTTCTAACCATCTTCGAAAGATTGTCTGCAGAACAACTGCCCTACTACCTAGAGTTGATGCGCCACTTGGCCAATAAAGGCATCCCGGTTCCTAAGCCAATTGAAAATAAGCAAGGTGAGATTCTTTTCTCACTCAAAGGCAAGCCAGCCGCGATTGTGAGCAAGCTCCCAGGCTTATCACGCATGCAACCAGAAGCAAAGCACTGCGCCCTAGTTGGCGAGATGTTGGCTAAGATGCACTTAGCAGGAAAAGACTTTCCAAAGTCACAAGAAAATCTTCGCAGTCTTGGTTGGTGGCAACAAACCATTCCACTGGTATTACCGCACTTAAATTCTTCCCAAAAAGATTTACTCACACATGAGCTTGCCTCGCAAGAAGCATTTTTTGCCTCCAGTGATTACGATCTTTTGCCGCAAGGTGCAAGCCATTGCGATCTCTTTAGAGACAATGTCTTGTTTGACCCAAAAGGCTCAAGCGATACCAGGAATGATCAACTCGGCGGCTTCTTTGATTTTTATTTTGCAGGTACGGACAAATGGTTATTTGATCTTGCTGTGACCGTAAATGATTGGTGCCTAGCCGAGAACAAGCAAGATCTTGATCCTGTCCGCTTTGATGCCCTCATGCAAGCCTATCAGGCTGTCCGCCCGCTGACAAAGGAAGAACAAGCCAGCTGGCTCCTGATGATTCGCGCTGCCGCCCTCCGTTTTTGGGTGTCTCGTCTCTGGGATTTTTATCTACCCCGTGATGCACAGATGCTGACACCACATGATCCAACCCATTTTGAACGCATTCTTCTCAGTCGTCGGTCCTCATGAAACTCAATTCAGTTATCCCAAAAGAAGGTTACACCTGGATCAGGCAAGGCATTTGGCTGTTTAAGCAAAACCCCTTGGGCTTTTTGATGCTGGTGTTTATGTATGTCTTTGTCGCGCAGCTCGCCGTCATGATTCCTGTCATTGGAGTGTTTGCAGTTCTGCTCTTAACGCCCACTTTATCGGTTGGTTTTATGACGGCTTGTCGCCAAGCAATTCAAAAAGAGCGTATTCGTCCTACGGTGTATTTGATAGCACTTCAGTCTGGCGACTTAATTCGTAAACGGATGCTGCAGCTAGGGCTGGTCTATGCAGCCCTCATTCTTCTGCTGAGTTTTGTTTTAAGTCTCTTGGTTGATTTTGAATTGCTCCTACCGCTCATGACCAGCGACAAAGCGATTACACCAGAAGCTTTTCGCCAAATCTATTTGGTATTGTTCTTTGGTGCCATCCTATATATTCCGGTAGCGATGGTGATGTGGTTCTCACCTATTCTGGTGGCCTGGGCAGATATGTCACTTGGACAAGCCCTATTTTCGAGCTGGCTAGCCTGCTGGACAAATAAAGCAGCCTTCTTTTTCTATCTTGCTATTTGGAGTGCCGTACTCATTGCGATTCCATTGAGTATTGGCATGGTGTTTGATGCTCTCGATTTTGGTCAAGCTGCATCCTTCATCATCGCGCCCATTTCCATGGCCGGATTAACAGTCATGCACTGCTCTTTCTATGCCACCTGGAAAGCGTGCTTTACCGAAGACGAAGTGATTCTATAAATTTTACAAATTGAGGTTTACCGCTCAATCAATTGCAGCAAGTTTGGCAATGCTGAGTTGCAACCACTTAATGCCGTGACGCTTAAAGTTCACTTGTGCGCGGGCATCTGCATCGACACCCTCTAGACCCGTAACACGACCCTCACCAAATTTAGTGTGAAAGACATTCTGCCCAACTCTAAAGGGGTAATCACCCCGTGGCGGTGATGCCAAGCGCTTCACTTCCATTGATGCAGAGCCTACTCGTTTAGCGGGTCGTGGGCGCTCGCTGCCAGAATCAAAGAAATCATTAGACTCATACTCACGTTGACGGGTATAGCCATCCTGCCAAGTCGAACCTGATCTAGTGCTACCACCCCAACGCGCATCTTTTGCTTTCGGGGTCAGCCACTTCAATGATTCTGCAGGTAACTCTTCTAAGAATCGGGAAGGCATGTTGTAGCGCACTTGGCCATGCAGCATGCGTGATTGTGTGTGCGACAAATAGAGACGCTCTTTAGCACGAGTAATCGCCACATACATCAAGCGACGCTCTTCTTCAAGACCGTTTTGCTCGTTGATACTATTCTCATGAGGGAATAATCCCTCTTCAAGGCCAGTAATAAAGACTGAGGTGAATTCCAAACCTTTGGCTGAGTGCACTGTCATCAATTGCACAGCGTCTTGGCCTGCTTGAGCCTGGTTATCACCAGCCTCTAATGAAGCATGGGATAAGAAAGCGGCCAATGGAGAAACTTCCACAACACCTGGAGCGTTCTCACCGGGCAACATCGCGGCGGCGGCATCTTGGCCATAACCCTCTTCCGCAATAAAAGCAGTTGCAGCGTTAATTAATTCTTGTAAGTTTTCTACACGGTCTTGTCCTTCGCGCTCAGATAGATAGTGTTGAATCAAGCCACTATGCTGAATCACAAACTCGACTGTTTCTGGCAGGGTGTTATGACGGGTCGCCTCACGCATGTGATCAACCAAGCGAATGAAGCCACCTAAAGCAGCGCCAGCTTTACCCTCAAGCGATGAAGCCGCAGTATATAAAGAACATTGCTGCGCTCTTGCAGCATCTTGTAGAGCTTCAATCGACCTTGCACCGATACCTCTAGTGGGGAAGTTGACTACGCGTGAGAATGAAGTGTCATCATTTGGGTTTTCTAGTAAACGCAAATAAGCGAGTGCATGTTTAATTTCAGCCCGTTCGAAGAATCGCAAACCGCCATATACACGGTACGGAATAGCAGCAGAGAACAGCGCGTGCTCAATGATGCGTGACTGTGCATTGCTGCGATAGAGCAAAGCTACTTCGGTGCGTCTGATTCCACTATTGATTAGCGCCTTGATCTCATCGACCAACCAAGCTGCTTCTGCATGATCGCTTGGCGCCTCGTAGATGCGGACTGGCTCGCCATGCCCCGCATCGGTCCGCAGGTTTTTACCAAGGCGCTCTGAGTTATTGGCAATGAGGTGATTCGCAGTATCCAGAATATGGCCATGCGAGCGGTAGTTTTGCTCAAGCTTAACTAGCAGCGGATGAAATTGCTTCTCATAGAGGCGCATGTTCTCAACATCCGCTCCACGGAATGCATAAATACTTTGATCGTCATCGCCAACTGCAAATACAGAACTGCTACCCATGCCGCTGACATTGACTTTACTGGCGTCATGTCCAGAAAGCAGCTTGAGCCAAGCGTATTGCAAAGCATTAGTATCTTGGAACTCGTCAATCAAGATGTGACGAAAGCGTTCTTGATAATGCGTACGAATGGGTTCGCTATGTTTGAGCAATTCATAACTACGTAAGAGTAGTTCTGCGAAATCGACCACGCCCTCACGTTGACACTGCTCATCGTATGCAGCATAGAGTTGCGCCATCTTCGCCTGAAAGTCATCACCTACCGATAAATCTTTGGCGCGCTGACCACGCTCTTTGGCGTGAGCAATGAAATATTGCAATTGCTTAGGCGGATACTTCTCATCATCTACCTTTAAACCTTTCAAAAGACGCTTAATGGCAGAAAGCTGATCCTGAGTATCCAAAATTTGAAAGGTAGATGGCAAGCCCGCTTCTTTATGGTGGGCACGCAATAAACGATTACATAGGCCATGAAAGGTGCCAATCCACATGCCTCGTGTGTTAATGGGCAGCATGGCACTTAGGCGCACCATCATCTCTTTGGCAGCTTTATTGGTAAAGGTAACTGCAAGCACGCCAATAGGCGATACCTGACCTGTTTGGATCAGCCAGGCTATACGGGTGGTTAGGACGCGCGTCTTACCGCTACCAGCACCAGCCAGAATCAAGGCTGATTGGGCTTGGCCATTTGGATTAACAGGCGGGAGGGTCACTGCCTCGCGCTGTTCTGGATTGAGGTTCGCGAGCAAGTCTGAGTACATCAGCCCAATTATAATTTGCCTCTTATGCCAAATGCCTCAAATACCCCTAATTCACCAGCAGCCGGTTCGGTTGACGAACTGGCCAAATCCTATGAACCCGCCCCGATTGAAGCTTATTGGGGGCCGGAGTGGGAAAGCAGAGGTATTGCTGACGCCAGCATGGATGAAGGTAAAGGCGATTTTTCGATTCAGCTCCCACCGCCCAACGTCACCGGGACACTGCATATGGGTCACGCATTTAATCAAACCATCATGGATGGCTTAGTGCGTCATGCTCGTATGTCTGGCAAAAATACCTTGTGGGTTCCCGGGACTGACCACGCGGGTATTGCTACGCAAATTGTTGTTGAGCGTCAACTCGATGCCCAAAAAGTTTCACGCCATGACTTAGGACGTGAAAAGTTCCTAGAAAAAGTCTGGGAATGGAAAGAAACTTCCGGCAATACCATTACTCGTCAAATTCGTCGCTTAGGCGCATCGATAGATTGGGGTAAAGAATATTTCACAATGGACAGCAAGATGTCCAAAGCGGTGGTTGAAGTATTTGTGCGCCTGCACGAGCAAGGTTTGATATATCGCGGCAAGCGCTTAGTAAACTGGGATCCTGTTTTAGGAACTGCAGTTTCTGATCTAGAAGTGGTCAGCGAAGAAGAAGATGGCTCTATGTGGCACATCCGCTATCCACTGACTGATGGCTCAGGCCACCTGACTGTTGCTACCACCCGCCCAGAAACCCTGCTGGGTGACGTTGCAGTGATGGTGAACCCAGAAGATGAGCGCTACAAGCACCTCATTGGTAAGTCAGTCAATTTACCTTTATGTGACCGGGAAATTCCGATCATTGCGGATGACTATGTTGATTTGAACTTCGGCACTGGTGTCGTGAAGGTAACCCCTGCACACGACTTCAATGACTATGCAGTAGGACAGCGCCATCAATTGCCATTAATCAACATTCTCACTTTGGACGCCAAGATTAATGAGAATGCGCCTGCTACTTATCAAGGCATGGAGCGCTTTGCTGCTCGCAAACAAATTGTTTCCGACTTAGATGCGGCTGGTTTATTAGAAAAAGTTCAGCCGCATAAATTAATGGTGCCACGTGGCGATCGTACCCAAACCATCATTGAGCCAATGCTGACGGACCAGTGGTTTGTAGCGATGTCTAAACCCAGTCCAGATAACCAATATCAACCAGGCTCATCGATTGCTGGCGCGGCATTAGATGCTGTGACCAAAGGCGACATCAAACTGGTGCCAGAAAACTGGATTAATACCTACACACAGTGGTTAGAGAATATTCAAGACTGGTGTATTTCTCGTCAACTCTGGTGGGGCCATCAAATTCCCGCCTGGTATGGCGATGATGGCCAGATTTTTGTTGCCCGCTCTGAAGACGAGGCTAAGGCTAAAGCTGCTGTAGCTGGCTACACCGGCAATCTGAATCGCGACCCAGATGTTCTCGATACGTGGTTTAGTTCAGCTCTGGTGCCATTTAGTTCATTAGGCTGGCCCGATGAAACGCCTGCTTTAAATCACTTCCTACCTTCATCAGTATTAGTGACTGGTTTTGACATCATCTTCTTCTGGGTAGCTCGCATGGTCATGATGACCTGTCACTTCACCGGCAAAGTACCATTCCATACCGTGTATGTTCATGGCTTAGTGCGTGATGCCGAAGGCCAAAAAATGAGTAAGTCCAAAGGCAATACTCTGGATCCGATCGATTTGATTGATGGCATCAAAATTGAGGAGTTAGTGGGTAAGCGCACTACTGGCTTAATGAACCCAAAACAAGCTGAAAGCATTAGCAAGAAAACTAAAAAAGAATTTCCGGAGGGTATTCCGGCATTTGGTACGGATGCATTGCGCTTCACCTTTGCATCTCTTGCTTCACTCGGCCGCAACATCAACTTTGATCAGAAGCGTTGTGAAGGCTATCGCAATTTCTGCAACAAACTTTGGAATGCCACTCGCTTTGTTTTAATGAACTGCCCTGGTGGCGATGAAGACAATGGCTTGGCGCCCTGCGACAACCAATGCGGTCCTGAAGGTTATCTCGATTTTTCTCCGGCAGACAAATGGATTGTTTCTCAATTACAAAGAACAGAAGCAGACGTTGCAAAAGGTTTTGAAAACTATCGCTTTGACAATATTGCTAGCAGCATCTATCAGTTTGTCTGGGATGAGTATTGCGATTGGTACTTGGAGCTTGCCAAAGTGCAACTGCAAACTGGCACACCTGCCCAACAGCGTGCGACACGTCGTACTTTGCTGCGTGTTCTGGAAACAATTTTGCGCATGGCCCATCCCTTGATTCCATTCATTACCGAAACACTCTGGCAAACCGTTGGACCAAAGTCTGGTAAAGAGTTAGCAAAACAAACCAAGCAAACGATTGCACTTCAGCCCTACCCGATTTCTCAACCCGAAAAGATTGATGAGAAAAGTGAAGCATGGGTTGCACAAGTGAAAGCAATTGTGGATGCCTGTAGAAATCTCCGCGGCGAGATGCAAGTGCCCCCAGGCCAAAAAGTCCCGCTGTGGATTTACGGTCCTGATACCTTCTTACAAAAAGCAACACCCTATTTGCTTGCGCTGGCAAAACTCACAGAAGTCAAAATCTATAGCGATGAATCCGCTCTCGAAAAAGATGCTCCGGGCGCTCCGATTGCCTTAGTGGGCGACATCAAACTCTTACTGAAGATTGAGGTCGATGTGGCTGCTGAACGGGCTCGTCTTAGTAAAGAAATAGAACGTCTTGCCAATGAAATCACCAAAGCCCGCAGCAAATTGGGTAATGAGAGTTTTGTGGCCCGCGCCCCAGTTGAGGTTGTAGCCCAAGAAAAACAACGTCTTGCTGGGTTTGAGCAAAATCATGAGAAGCTTGTTGCACAATTAGAGCGCCTTAAATAAAGATTGGATATGCAATGCCACTGACTACCAAAGCCGTTACGAAAGCAGTTTTCCCTGTTGCTGGTCTTGGCACACGCTTCTTGCCAGCCACCAAGGCAAGCCCGAAAGAAATGCTCAACGTCGTTGATAAGCCACTCATTCAGTACGCCGTAGAAGAGGCAATTGCGGCTGGTATTACTGAAATGATTTTCGTTACCGGCCGAAGCAAGCGCGCCATTGAAGATCACTTCGATAAAGCCTATGAGCTGGAGGCTGAACTCGAAGCCAAAAATAAACAGGCACTGTTAGATATTGTGCGTAGCGTAAAACCAAGCCATGTGGATTGTGTCTACGTTCGTCAGCCTGAGGCCTTAGGTTTAGGTCACGCAGTATTGTGCGCAGAAAAACTCGTGCGTGATGAGCCGTTTGCCATCATCCTGGCCGATGACTTATTGGATGGGCAACCCCCAGTACTCAAGCAAATGCTGAAGGTATTTGATGAGCAAAATGGCTCTGTCATTGCGGTTGAAAAAATTGACCCTGCTAAAAGCAGTTCTTACGGTATCGTCGCCGGCGCAGAAGTAGCCAAAGGTATTTATCGCTTGAACGGTATCGTAGAAAAACCACAGCCCAAAGATGCGCCATCCAACTTGGCTGTGGTTGGTCGCTACGTTCTCTCTTCCGATATTTTTGCGCATATTCGCAACCTCAAGCCCGGTGCAGGCGGTGAGATCCAATTAACCGACGCGATCGCCTCGCTCCTTAAGGAGGAGCCCGTATTTGCTTATGAATACGATGGCGTGCGCTATGACTGCGGTAGCAAATTAGGCTATCTCAAAGCTTCTGTGGAATTTGCATTGCGCCACCCAGAGGTGTCTACTGACTTTGCAGCCTATTTAAAGAGTCGTTCTTTAACGTAAGTCTCTCCGGCAGAAAACAAAAAAGGCAGGATATTCCTGCCTTTTTCTTTGGATCAAAACTTTTTTAGTCGTACTTTGTTTATCTTCTCTTTAAGAAGAACACCAAGACATCACCTTCAGTGGTGCTAGCAATTAACTCGTTACCAGTTTGCTTAGCAAAGGCTGGAAAGTCTCTAGCAGCTCCTGAATCAGTTGCCTTAATTTTGAGAACCTCACCCGTTTGCATCGTTGCCAAGGCCTTCTTGGTACGCAGGATTGGTAATGGGCAGTTCATCCCGATAGCGTCTACTTCAGCATTAAAAGTAATATTCGTCACTTCACTCATTTGCTAGCCACCCAATCTTTTACGCCATCTAAAGCCGCGCCCAATTTACTTGGATCATTGCCCCCAGCCATGGCCATCTCTGGCTTGCCGCCACCCTTGCCGCCTACCTGTTGAGCAACAAAGTTCACCAGATCACCAGCCTTCACTTTGCCAATTGAATCAGCAGTAACGCCAGCGATTAAGCTGACTTTATCGCCTTGAACGGAAGCCAAGACAATTGCCGCTGTTTTCAGTTTTGCTTTGAGTGCATCCATGGTTTCACGGAGAACACCTGCATCAGCGCCATCTAATCTTGCCGCCAATACCTTCAAGCCATTCACATCAATCGCTTGGCCAGCCAACTCATCACCTTGGCTAGCAGCGAGTTTGGAGTTGACTTTTTCTAGCTCGCGCTCAGCTTGGCGCAAGCTGTCTTGCAGTTGCGCAACCCGATTGACTAAATCGCCTGGATGGGTTTTCAGAATTGCGGCAGCTTCATTGATTTTGTCTTCCAAGCTTTGTAAAAATTGCAACGCATTATTACCAGTAACCGCTTCAACGCGGCGAATACCAGCAGCGACGCCACCTTCAGAAACAATCTTCAAGCTACCGATATCGCCAGTGCGTGACACGTGAGTGCCACCACACAGCTCTTTAGAGGTGCCGATTTCTAGAACTCGCACTTCATCACCATACTTCTCACCGAAAAGCATCATCGCGCCAGTCTTTTGGGCGTCATCTAAGGACATCACTTTTCCAGAGGTAGCCGTATTGGCCAAAATCTCTGCATTCACAATGTCTTCAATTCGACGAATCTGCTCTGCTGTGATGGGGGCATTGTGTGTAAAGTCAAAACGGGTTTTAGTAGCGTCTACTAAAGAGCCCTTTTGTTGCACATGATCACCCAAAACTTCACGCAAGGCTTTATGCAAGATATGGGTTGCGCTGTGATTGCGCATCGTCTCGGTTCTTTGCTGAACATCAACCAATGCGTTCAGAGCATCACCAACTTTGAGCTCTCCCTCGAGCACTTCACCTTGATGTCCAAAGACATCGGCCTGAATCTTAAAGGTGTCATCTACTGAAAAACGAACAGACTCATTGCGAAGCTCGCCTTTATCACCTACTTGGCCGCCTGATTCGGCATAGAAAGGGGTGTTGTCCAACACGATAACAGCTGCATCGCCCGCTTTGACTGAGGCTACTTCAGAGCCATCAACATACAGAGCAGTCACTTTTGCATTTTCATGCTTCAGCGTATCGTAGCCATGGAACTGAGTAGGCTTACCTTTGTAATCAAGGCCTTGGGCAACCTTAAACTTACCAGCTGCTCTAGCTTGATCGCGTTGCTTTTGCATAGCAAGTTCAAAACCTTCGCCATCCACTGTCACACCGCGTTCACGACAAACATCCGCCGTCAAATCCAATGGGAAACCAAATGTGTCATGCAAGCGGAAAGCGGTTTCGCCATCCACCACTTTGGCGCCACCAGCTAAAGCACCATCCAAAATTTCCATGCCATTGGCAATGGTCTGGAAGAAGCGCTCTTCTTCTTGCTTGAGCACTTCGCTGACTTTGTCTTGTGCAGCACGTAACTCTGGATAAGCATCGCCCATCTCTTTTACAAGCGCCGGAACCAATTGATAGAAGAATGGTTTACGTGCGCCCAGTTTGTAGCCATGGCGAATCGCACGACGCGCAATACGACGGAGAACATAACCACGCCCCGCATTGCCAGGGATGACACCATCGACCACAATAAAACTACACGCACGAATATGATCTGCAATAACCTTCAATGAGGGACTTGCAGCATCGCAGTTCTCGCCACCAGCAGCATCGACCGCATCCTTAGCAGCCTTGAGCAGATTGACGAAGAGGTCAATCTCGTAATTCGAGTGAACATGTTGCAAGACTGCTGCAATTCGCTCCAGACCCATACCAGTGTCAACGCTAGGCTTAGGTAGAGGATGCATGACGCCCGCTTCGTCACGGTTGAACTGCATGAACACGTTGTTCCAAATTTCAATATAACGGTCACCATCTTCTTCTGGGCTACCAGGTGGGCCACCTGGAATGTGATTGCCGTGATCGTAGAAAATTTCCGTACAAGGACCGCAAGGACCAGTGTCCCCCATCATCCAAAAATTATCAGATGCGTAGCGTGCGCCTTTGTTGTCCCCAATACGAATGATGCGATCTGCAGGAACACCAATTTGGTCTTTCCAAATGGCATAGGCTTCGTCATCTTCTGCATAGACAGTGACCAATAGCTTATCTTTCGGCAACTTAAAGACTTGGGTCAATAAGTCCCAGGCAAACTGAATGGCATCTCTCTTGAAATAGTCCCCGAACGAGAAATTACCCAACATCTCAAAAAAGGTGTGGTGACGAGCGGTATAGCCCACGTTATCTAAGTCATTGTGTTTTCCGCCAGCCCGTATGCATTTTTGAGCAGTGGTGGCTCGGTTATAGGGGCGCTTATCAAAGCCCAAAAACACGTCTTTAAACTGGTTCATGCCCGCATTGGTAAACAGCAAAGTGGGGTCATCCCCAGGAACTACGGGGCTGGACGGGACAATTTGGTGGCCATTTTGGGCAAAGAAATCCAGGTAAGCCTGGCGAATTTGGGATACTTTCATAGCGATAATTATCGCATTGGCACTAGCCTAGGGCAAACGCTAGGTAAGAGGACCTAAACCTGCCTTACAATCCCACAACATTAATAAAAATCGGCACTTAAGCACTTAAGTCGACAAACAAGGAGAGCAACTTGAAAATTCGCAATCAACGGGATTTTGGGGCGGGGGTCATGTATATGGTCATCGGCCTCTTCTTCACCATCGTAGCGACCAATTACCCCATGGGTACGGCTGCCAAAATGGGCCCAGGTTATTTCCCATTTTGTCTCGGCATCTTAATGACAGCTTTGGGCCTATTGGTTCTGCTTCAGTCTCTGAGCGCTAAAGCTGCTATCGAAGCTATCCCCAAGTTCAACTGGAGAATCATTGCCCAGATTACTGGATCCGTTGTTCTGTACGGCTTGTTATTACCAAGAATGGGTTTCTTAATTGCTGTTGTTGTTCTGGTTTTAGTGTCTGCCAGCGCCAGCAAAGAATTTACTTGGAAAGGTTCGTTGATTAATGCGAGCTTCCTCGTAGCCTTTACTTATTCAGTCTTTGTAATGGGTCTGAAACTTCAGTTCCCACTCCTGCCTGTATTCCTACAACAATAACGAAACGGGACTCTGAAAAATGGATTTATTTGCTAACTTAGCTCTCGGTTTCGATACCGCGTTCACACTCCAAAATCTCTTGTATTGCTTAATCGGCTGTATCTTGGGAACCCTGATTGGCGTTTTGCCTGGTCTTGGTCCTATCGCTACGATTGCGATGCTCTTGCCAGCAACTTACGCACTACCTCCAATCGCTGCATTGATTATGTTGGCTGGTATTTACTACGGCTCACAATATGGCGGATCCACTACTGCGATTTTGCTCAATATCCCAGGGGAAACGTCCTCGGTGGTGACGGCGATTGACGGCTATCAAATGGCCCGAAATGGCCGTGCAGGTGTGGCACTGTTTACAGCCGGTATGGGTTCATTCTTTGCAGGTTGCGTAGCAACCTTAGTGTTGGCGGCTTTTGCTGCACCACTCTCACAACTCGCCTTTAAGTTTGGTCCTGCAGAATATTTCTCGCTGATGGTTTTGGGATTGATTGGTGCAGTGGTATTGGCATCTGGATCCTTGATCAAGGCAATCGGCATGATCATCTTGGGCCTATTAATGGGCTTAATCGGCACCGACGTGAACTCCGGTGTATCACGCTATGCCTTCGACATTCCTGAATTGAGTGACGGTATTGGCTTCGTAGCAGTTGCGATGGGTGTATTCGGTTTCGCAGAAATCATGGGCAACCTTGAGAAATCTGGCGATGACGAAGGCTTCTTGAACAAGATGACCACGATGATTCCAACCAAGCAAGACATTAAGCGCATGATTCCATCGATCTTGCGCGGCACAACCATCGGCTCCATCTTGGGAATCTTGCCAGGTGGCGGTGCGGCATTGGCTGCGTTCGGCGCTTACTCTGTTGAGAAAAAGTCCTCTAAATTTAGCCATGAGTTTGGTAAGGGTGCGATTGAAGGCGTTGCGGGTCCTGAGTCAGCAAATAATGCTGCAGCCCAAACCTCATTCATTCCATTACTCACACTCGGTATTCCGCCAAATGCGGTGATGGCCTTGATGGTTGGTGCGATGACCATTCATAACATTCAACCAGGTCCACAAGTGATGACCAGCAACCCAGCATTGTTCTGGGGTCTGATTGCTTCTATGTGGATTGGTAACGTGATGTTGATTCTCTTGAACTTGCCCCTCATTGGTATTTGGGTAAAGCTCTTGAAGATTCCTTATCGCTTTCTCTACCCAGCAATTTTGGTGTTCTGCTGCATCGGCGTGTACACCGTGAACAACACTGTGTTTGACGTTTATGTAACTGCAGGCTTTGGCTTGATTGGCTACCTCTTCTTCAAACTAGGTTGCGAACCTCCCCCATTGCTCTTGGGCTTCGTGCTCGGACCGATGATGGAAGAGAATTTCCGTCGTGCATTGCTCCTGTCTCGCGGTGATTTCACAACCTTTGTAACCCGCCCACTGTCCTTGGGATTGCTGATTGCTGCAGCCCTCTTGGTAGTGATCGTGGCCCTGCCAGCAGTGAAGAAGACTCGCGAAGAGGCATTCGTCGAAGACTGATTCTCTGAGGCCTAACAGGAACGAGCCCGCAGCAGTTTGCGGGCTTTTTCTTTATGGGTCTTGGGGTTTTCTCTACAATGTGGCTATGTCCCAAGATAGCAAGTCCTCTAAAGTAGCCGCTGGCGCAGTCGCCGAGCCTTCCAACTTTTTACGTCAGATCATTGATCATGACTTAGCAAGTGGTGCTTTTTCTCAGCGCACCAATTTAGCTGGCGAACCCATCCCAGCCATCATTACGCGCTTTCCGCCAGAACCAAACGGTTATTTACATATTGGTCACGCAAAAAGTATTTGCCTCAACTTTGGTTTAGCAGCTGATTACAACCATCAGGATGGTGGCGCACGTTGTAATATGCGTCTGGATGACACCAACCCTGTCAAAGAAGATATTGAGTACGCCGATAGCATTTTGGATGCCGTGAAATGGCTCGGCTTTGATTGGGGCACACATCTTTATCACGCTAGCGATTACTTTGATCGTCTTTATGAATTTGCTGAAATTCTGATTCAGAATGGTAAGGCCTATGTCGATAGTCAAAGTGCTGATGACATTCATACCAATCGCGGTAATTTTGGACAGACTGGAAAAAATAGCCCTTATCGTGACCGTAGTCCAGAAGAAAATCTTGCCCTCTTTCGCGAAATGCGTGATGGTAAGTTCAAAGATGGTGAACATGTCCTGCGCCTGAAAATTGATATGGCGCATCCCAATATCGTGATGCGTGACCCAGTGGTCTACCGGATTCGCCATACCGACCACCACCGCACTGGAAGCAAATGGTGCATCTATCCGCTCTATGACTTCACTCATTGCATTTCCGATGCACTCGAGAACGTCTCTCACTCTATTTGCACCCTAGAATTTGAGAACAATCGTCCGCTCTATGACTGGATTGTGAGCTCATTAAAAGAGCTGGGCGTCTTTAAAGATCCTGTGCCACATCAATACGAATTCGCACGTCTTAATCTGACTTACACCATCACCAGTAAACGCAAACTATTGCAACTCGTTGAAGAAAAACATGTGGATGGTTGGGATGATCCACGGATGCCAACAATTGTCGGCATCCGGCGTCGTGGTTACACCCCAGAAAGTATTCGCTTATTCTGCGAACGTATTGGCGTCTCTAAAGCGGATAGCTGGATTGACATGAGCACGCTCGATCAAGCCTTACGTGATGACCTTGAAGCCAGGGCACCACGAGCGACCGCAGTATTAAAGCCGCTCAAGCTCGTAGTAGACAATTTTGATGTTGCTGCAAAAGAGCCATGCTCAGCACCACGCCATCCAAATCATCCCGAATGGGGCAATCGTGAATTTAACTTCACGCGTGAACTGTGGATTGAAGCCGATGACTTTATGAAAGAGCCGATCAAGGGTTTCTTTAGACTCTATCCGCCAATTGGTGATCAACCTGGTAGCCGCGTGCGCTTACGTCATGGCTTTGTGGTGGAGTGCACAGGCTTTGAGACCGATGCAGCCGGTAATGTCATCCAAGTCAATGTGACCCACTTCCCTGATAGTAAGAGCGGCACCCCTGGCTCCAATAACTATAAGGTGAAGGGCAACATTCACTGGATCAGCGCTGCCGAAGCGATTCCAACTGAGGTTCGCCTCTACGATCACCTCTTTACTGATCCTCATCCCGATAGCGGTGATAAGAATTTCTTAGATGCAATTAATCCAAATTCTAAAGAAACGATTTCTGCTTACTTAGAGCCCTGCATGAAAGATACCAAAGCTGAAGATCGTTTTCAGTTCGAACGTCATGGCTACTTTATTGCCGATAAAGCAGACTCCAAGCCTGGCAAGCCTGTATTTAATCGTACAGTCGGCCTGAAGGATTCTTGGAAGTAGTCTTCAGAAAATCCGCCACGCTAGGATAACGTAGCGGGGTTTTTAGCTCATGCAATCGAGTATTCGTAACTCGTCTGGATTCCCGCATAAATGACCAGAGCATGGGGTTTACTATTTTTTGCAACTCACTAGCGGGCATGCGAGGCGGCCTATCCAAACCAAACGCATCAGCCACTTCATCAAAATAATCGCCCATCTTGGTTTCACCACCATCACAGGTGTTAATGACTCTCTGCGGTTTACCGTGATAGACCGCGGCACAAACCAAGCGCGCCAGATCATCACTATGAATATGGTTCGAGTACGAATCTTCTTCAGGCAATAGTGCTGGAGTTTTAGATTGCAAACGCTCAATGGGCAAACGGTCAGCAGCATAGATTCCAGGGACACGCAAAATAGTCACCGCTACGCCATGAGCAGGGCCCCATAAACGCAAGACTCGCTCTGCATCTACCCTTCTCTGTGCCCGCTCACTTTGAGGGCTGACTGGGGTTGCCTCGCTCACTTTGGCACCTCGGTGATCCCCATACACACCAGTAGTGCTGATGTAGATCAGGCGCCTGACGACCTGAGATCCTTGGGCTAAAATTCTCAATAGGTTGCGGGTTCGGCAATCACGATTTCCTTGGTTTTGGGGTGGCGCTAGATGAATGACGGTTTGAGCTAAACCGGATAGACGCCATAGAGTTTCTGGATGATCCAGATTACCCAACATTGGAATCGCGCCAACCTCCCTCAACTCCTGAAAACGATTTTGCGAAGAAGTGAGCGCAAAAACTCGATGACTACGGGAAAGCTGTTTTGCTACCCGAAGACCAATGTCACCGCAGCCAATAATCAGGATTGAAGGTTTACCAAAAGATTGCATAAGTGACATCGTAACGATTTATTGAAAGGAATGAGAGTGTCTTATCAGGTCACGCTCAAAACGAGCGGCAAACAATTTACTGTTACCCAGGATGAAACCGTCCTGGAGGCCGCTCTTCGCCAAGGCATCAAGCTTCCTTATGGCTGTAAAAATGGTGCTTGTGGCTCCTGTAAGGGCAAAGTTTTAGAGGGCCAAATCCGCCATGGTCAACATAGCGAGAGCGCCCTAAGCAAGACCGATGAAACCGCAGGCGGCATCTTATTTTGCTGCTCGCACCCTCAAACCGATCTACTCATTGAAGCCCGTGAAGTCCAAGGCGCCGGCGATATTGCAATTCGTAAGGTGCCCTGTCGCGTCAACACCATCCACAAGCCCAGCGAGGATGTAGCCATCTTGAGGCTACAACTCCCGGCTGCTGAACGCTTTCAGTTCTTGGCAGGTCAGTACCTCGAATTTCTCTTAAAGGATGGGCAACGTCGCGCCTACTCGATCGCCAATGCTCCTGAGCAAGAGGGTCCATTGGAGCTGCATATTCGTCACTTACCGGGCGGGCTATTTACCGACTTCGTATTTGCTGCCGTCACACCAGCCTTAAAAGAAAAAGATATCCTTCGCTTTGAAGGCCCTTTAGGTAGCTTCTTCCTAAGAGAAGACTCACAGAAGCCCATTATTTTTGTGGCTGCTGGCACAGGCTTTGCTCCGATCAAATCTATCGTTGAGCAGATGCAAGCGAAGAAGATTGATCGGCCGGTGGAGCTCTACTGGGGTGGTCGTCGCCCCAATGATCTATATCTCAATGATCTGTGCAGAACCTGGGAGCAAACCATCCCGAACTTCAAATACATTCCGGTGATTTCAGATGGAACACCTGAGGATGCTTGGCGGGGTCGTACAGGCTTTGTGCACCAAGCCGTGATAGATGACCACCCTAGCCTTAAGGACTTCCAGGTCTACGCCTGTGGAGCCCCTGTCATGGTCAATGCGGCCCGAAATGACTTCTCTGCCAAGTGCCATCTGCCCGAGGAAGAGTTCTTTGCGGACTCATTCACCAACGCGGCAGATTTGGTCGCAAATGAATTCCCATAACGTTAGATAATAGAAACCTAATTAGCTTGAATTAACCGAACCTAGCATGAACAAACCAGCCCCTATTGATACTCACTCAGTCATGTTTATTACTCAACGCCCAGAGGTGGTGATGGTTGAGGGAGTTGGCTCATGGTTAACGGATAACAACGGCAAACGCTATCTAGATTTCTTACAAGGCTGGGCAGTCAATTGCTTGGGTCATAGCAATCCAGGAATGATCGCTGCACTCAATGAGCAAGCTAAGAAGTTGATCAACCCAAGCCCAGCGTTTTACAACGAGCCGATGATTGGCTTATCCAATTTACTGACTGCCAATAGTTGCTTTAACAAAGTCTTTTTTGCTAACAGCGGCGCTGAAGCTAATGAAGGGGCAATTAAGTTAGCGCGCAAATGGGGCCAACTGCATAAAAATGGCGCCTTTGAAATTATTACGTTTGACCACAGTTTTCATGGTCGTACATTAGCCACTATGAGCGCCTCTGGTAAGCCAAACTGGGACACAATGTTTGCCCCGCAAGTGCCTGGCTTTCCTAAAGCAGATTTGAATGATTTAGATTCTGTGAAGAAGTTGGTGACGGATAAAACCGTTGCAGTGATGCTCGAACCTGTTCAGGGCGAAGGCGGCGTTATTCCTACAACTAAAGAATTTATGCGGGAGTTGCGCAAGTTCACCAAAGACAACAACATCCTTTTGATTGCCGACGAAGTCCAAGCTGGCTGTGGCCGTACAGGCACCCTCTTTGCTTATCAGCAATACGGTATCGAGCCTGACATCATGACCCTAGGTAAAGGCATTGGTGGTGGCGTTCCTTTGGCAGCCCTGATGGCAACCGATGCAGTCGCTTGCTTTGTCCCAGGCGATCAAGGCGGCACTTATAACGGCAACCCTCTCATGACCGCAGTAGGCATCAGCGTCATTGAACAATTACTAGCACCAGGATTTTTAGATAGCGTAAAAGCCAAAGGCGAATTACTCAAATCAGAATTGCTCAAACTCTCCAATGAATTCAATCTTGAAGGTGAACGGGGTGAGGGCTTGTTGCGCGCGCTGATGTTAGGTAAAGATATTGGGGCCAAGTTAGTAGAGCTCGCTCGTGAACGTAGCCCTGAAGGTCTTTTGATTAACTCCCCAAGACCAAATCTATTACGCTTTATGCCGGCATTAAATGTCAGTGACGATGAAATTCGTCAGATGTGCAATATGCTGCGCGAATTACTCAAAGAAACTGCCTAAGCTATTCGCCTAAATAAGCGGTCCGCACCCTCGGATCTTGGAGTAACTCTTGTCCTGGGCCAGTCAAGGTAATTAAACCGCTCTCCATCACATAAGCACGATCAGCCATCTGCAAGGCCAAGCGGGCATTTTGCTCGACTAACAAAATTGTCATCCCACTTGCCGAGAGATTGCGAATCACATCAAAAATCGTTTCCACCATGATGGGGGATAGGCCCATGGATGGCTCATCTAATAACAAAAGTTTGGGCTCAGCCATCATTGCCCTACCCATTGCTACCATTTGCTGCTCGCCGCCCGATAGCGTTCCAGCCAATTGAGAAAGTCGCTCTTTCAACCTTGGAAAATAAGAGAACACTTCATCTAACTTAAGGTTGATGGCTTTCGTATCGGTTTTGAGGAAAGCGCCCATCTGTAAATTTTCCAAAATGGTCATGCGCTTAAATACGCCACGCCCCTCGGGCACCAGACCTAGACCCAGCTTCACTAACGCATAGGCAGGCAATTGATAGGTGTTCTGGTGATTGAAATCAATCACGCCAGATGCTGGAGTTAACAAACCCGCAATCGCTTTCAGGCTTGAACTCTTGCCAGCTCCATTCGCACCAATCAAAGCCACCAACTCTCCTTGATTTACATGCAGATCAATTCCCTTGACGGCATTAATACCGCCATAGGCCACCTTGAGGTCTTGCACTTGAAGTAAGGCGCTCATTATGCTGCCCCCTGACCAAGGTAAGCCTTGATTACTTCAGGATGCATACGCACGTCGGCAGGCTTGCCTGCCGCAATCACCTTGCCATAATCCAACACGGTAAGGTTGTCACAAATACCCATCACCAAACTGACGTCATGCTCAATCAGGAGAATCGTTTTGCCATCTGCGCGAATGCGTAATAACAATTCACGTAGCTCCAATTTTTCAGTAGCGTTCATTCCAGCAGCTGGCTCATCTAAGGCTAAAAGCTTGGGCTCAGTCGCCAAGGCTCTCGCAATCTCGAGACGACGTTGATGTCCGTATGAAAGATTGCGCGCCTGCATGTCTGCATAGTTACTTAATCCCACATAAGCGAGCAATGCGAGTGATTTCTCGCGAATCATGCTCTCCTCACGCTGAGTGGCTGGAAAACGAAAGATTGCCCCCAAGAGCCCTGCATGAGAGCGGCAATGACATCCCACCATCACATTCTCTAGCACAGACATTTCCCCAAAGAGGCGAATATTCTGGAAGGTTCTTGCTAAACCAGCTTTAGTAACCTCTGAAACAGATTCCGGAAAGTAAGCGCTGCCATCAAACAAAAAGATTCCTGAATCGGCTGGATAAAGTCCAGTAATGACATTGAAGAACGTGGTCTTACCCGCACCATTAGGGCCAATTAAACCAACGATAGTTCCATGCGGTACTTGCAGGCCAACAGAATCTAAAGCCTGGACACCGCCAAAGCGTTTAGAAACATCGGTGACATCAAGCAATAAGTGAGCAGACATTATTTGCCTCCCCCTTTTTTCCAAATGCCGCCAGGGCGATATAGCATGATCAGAATTAGTGCTAAGCCATAAATTAACTGCCTGATCACTTCGACATCCACAATCACATGACCAAAGAGTACCTTCTGAACTGGCTCAGCAACTCCGCGCAAAATTTCTGGAAAGACCGCTAAGACAATAGCGCCCAAGATCACACCAGGTATATGACCTATACCACCTAGGACCACCATCGCCAGAACAACAATCGATTCCCAGAGAGTGAATGACTCAGGCGATACAAATCCTTGGAAGGCAGAAAATAGAACGCCTGCAACACCAGCAAATGAAGCGCCAATTGCAAAGGCCAGCAGCTTCATATTGCGGGTATTAATGCCCATCGCTTTAGCGGCAATCTCATCTTCACGAATAGCCACCCAAGCACGCCCAATACGAGAGTTCTGTAAGTGCAGGCACACTATCGTGACAGCAATAGCTAAGGCAAGAAAAAGATAGAACACCAAATACAAAGCGGGGATCTGCACAAACCCCAAATCTAGCGGCTTCGTAAATGAAATGCCAAACATCTGAATCGGATCAATCGCTGTAATGCCTTTGGGACCATTCGTCAGATTCAAGGGGCGATCGAGGTTATTCATGAAGATGCGAATAATTTCACCGAAGCCTAAAGTGACAATTGCTAAATAATCCCCGCGCAATTGCAAGGTTGGCAAGCCCAAAATAATCCCGAAAAGTGCCGCCAAAACAATCGAGAATACCGCCACCATCCAAGGAGAAAAATGCATCCCCTGCGGAAACGCAGAGGAGATGGTTTCAAAATGCTGAGGTAAGTGTGGCGAAGCTAGTAAGGCATAGCTATAAGCCCCCAATGCATAAAAGGCGATGTAACCCAGGTCCAAGAGTCCCGCAAAACCTACGACCACATTCAGACCTAAAGCTAAGACGATGTAGAGCAAAGCAAAATCCAGGACGCGCACCCAATAGTTCCCACCACCAGCACCCACAACCCAAGGTAAAAGAACTAAAGCAAGCATACCGAGCCAGAGGTATGTAGATCGACTCAAATGATTTGAGACAAGGTTCTTAAGCACGATCCGAAACCTTCTCACCTAATAAGCCAGTCGGACGCAAGACCAGCACCATGATCAATACCAAGAAAGCAAAAATATCTTGGTAGTTCGAGCCAAAGACACCTCCGGTAAGCTCGCCAATATAGCCAGCCCCTAAAGATTCAATTAAACCGAGGAGTAAACCTCCAAGCATTGCACCTTGCAAATTGCCGATCCCGCCCAATACTGCTGCAGTAAAGGCTTTTAAGCCCGGAATAAAGCCCATATAAAAGTGCACGTTGCCATAGTTGCTAGCAATCATCACGCCAGCTAATCCAGCCAAAGCACCACCCAACATGAAGGTAATCGAGATGACACGGTTTGGATTAACGCCCATGAGGGAAGCAATTTGAGTTTGCTCAGCGGTAGCGCGCATTGCTCTACCAAGTTTGGTTTTCTCGACCAAGAACAATAACCCACACATCACTGCAAATGCCACCACAATGATCACAATCTCTTTACCGGTAATCGTGGCACCAGTAGTACCCAATTCAATGGGGCTTGATGGTAATAATTGCGGATAGGTCATTGGATTTCTAGACCAAATCAACATCGCAATGGTTTGCAACAAGATTGACATACCAATTGCAGAAATCAAAGGAGCCAAACGTGGCGCATTGCGCAACGGCCTATAGGCAATACGCTCGATCCAATAACTTAAGCCTGCACAGACAGCCATAGTCACCGGCAACACAATTAACAAAGTGAGCCAACCCGGTAAATCGCTCGTCAAATTCAAAATCACGCGCAGTAATGAGAGCGAGACCATAGCCCCGATCATCAATACCTCACCATGCGCAAAGTTAATAATCCCCAGTACACCGTAGACCATGGTGTAGCCCAAGGCGATCAAAGCATAAATGCTACCGAGCACTAAGCCATTAATGATCTGCTGGAGAAATATATCCATTCAAGAATTTAAGAAGAGGTACAAAAAAAAGAGCACCGCATTTGCGGCGCCCTTTTCATGTTCCTTACATATTGATGACGTCAAGAACAGTTTTCTTTTTATCTTTGAAGTCGTAAAGCGTAATAACGCCCTCCTTCATGTCGCCTTTGTTATCAAAGGCAATATTACCTACCAAGCCATTCATCTTGGTGTCTGGCATGACAACCAAAATCTTCGCTGGATCAGTAGAGTTGGCGCGCTTCATGGCATCAACCAATACATAGACTGCATCATAAGTAAATGGTGCGTAGATTTGAACATCTGAATTAAAGCGCTCTTTGTAACGCTTCTGGAAGTCGGCACCTTGGGCCATCTTAGATAGCGCCTTACCAGCCTCAGAACAAGTGACATTCACAACTGCATCACCAGCCAATTCAGCCAGCTTCTCAGTACACATGCCATCGCCACCAATAATCTTGGCTTTAATACCCAATTCAGCAGCTTGCTTTGTGAGAGGACCGCCAGTCGCATCCATGCCGCCATACATAATGACGTCCGGTTTGCTGCCTTTAATTTTGGTCAGAATAGCCTTGAAGTCGGTTGCCTTATTGTTGCTAGCTTCACGCGTCACTACCTTTAAGCCAGCAGCCTTTACTGTTTTCTCAAACTCATCAGCCAAACCTTTCCCGTATTGGGTAGAGTCATCAATGATGGCTACAGTCTTTGCCTTCAAAGTCTTCACAACATAATCAGCTAAGGCTGGTCCCTGTTGAGCGTCCGTTGCTACAAGACGATAGGTTGTTTTAAAGCCTTGCTTGGTGTAATCAGGATTAGTGGCAGATGGAGAGATCTGGGTAATACCTGCATCGCTATAGATTTTTGAAGCAGGAATACTAGTGCCAGAGTTTAAGTGGCCGACCACGCCAACCACTTTTGCATCTACTAACTTTTGCGCAACTTGCGTCGCTGTTTTTGGATCTTCAGCATCATCTTCAGGAACTAAAGTCAGAACCACTTTCTTGCCATCAATCGTCAAACCAGCTTTATTGATTTCCTCAAGCGCCAAACGTGCGCCATTCTCGTTATCTTTACCCAAGTGAGCGATAGGGCCAGTTAATGGGGCTACGTGACCAATCTTGACCTCAATTCCATCCGCGGGAGTAGCTGCTGTCTTATCCCCACCCTTGCCACAACCGACCAGCATTAATGTCGCTGCCGACAAGGCAATAGCACTTTTCATTAAATTCACTTTTGACGCTTTTGAATTAATCATCTACGGCTCCTTTGTTATGAATCAATATTTCAGTCAACTAAATTTTTAGGCAAAGAGAAGGTGACATCCTCCACCACGCCTGATAGGGCACGCACACTGCGGGGGCCAAATTCTTGAATTCGGGCAACAATAGATTGCGCCAGACTCTCAGGGGCTGAAGCACCAGCAGTTAAACCCACACGCTTTTTGCCTACAAACCATTCTGGCTTGAGTTGCTCGGGTGC
The DNA here is from genome assembly GCF_018688095.1 of Polynucleobacter sp. AP-Titi-500A-B4. NCBI lineage: Bacteria > Pseudomonadati > Pseudomonadota > Betaproteobacteria > Burkholderiales > Burkholderiaceae > Polynucleobacter > Polynucleobacter sp. AP-Titi-500A-B4. The sequence continues at coordinate 1,722,844 of NZ_CP061311.1, forward strand.
ATCAACCATATAGGATGGAACGCCTAATTTTTCTGACAATTCACGCAAACGATTAGAGTTCGAACTTGCTGCACTCCCCACCACAATGACCACTTCCACTTGTGGCGCCATAAATTTCACGGCATCTTGACGATTCTGAGTGGCGTAACAAATATCTTGCTTGCGTGGCTTAACAATGTTGGGAAATTTTTGAGTGAGCGCTTCAACAATCTCTTTGGTCTCGTCTACTGACAAAGTCGTTTGCGTTACAAAAGCAATTTTCTGGTCATCTGGAAAGAATAAATTAGCAACGTCAGCTACTTTTTCAATTAGGAAGACTCCCTCCTTCACCTGCCCCATCGTGCCCTCAACTTCAGGGTGACCTGCATGGCCAATCATCAGGACCGTGAAACCTTCTTTGCACATCTTAATGACCTCAAGATGCACCTTGGTTACCAATGGGCAAGTCGCGTCATACACTTGCAAGCCACGTTGCTCGGCCTCTGTACGCACCTCTTGAGAGACGCCGTGAGCACTGAATACGACGATGCCGCCCTTCGGAACTTCATGCAACTCTTCCACAAAGACGGCGCCCTTATTGCGCAACTCATTAACAACGTAGGCATTGTGAACAATTTCATGGCGCACATAGATGGGCGCACCAAAGCGTGTCAGTGCTTCATTCACGATATTGATTGCACGATCAACACCCGCACAAAAACCGCGGGGTTGTGCCATCAAAATTTCAGCGGTATCTGGTGTGCTCATGTATTAAAGAATGGCAACAATCTGCGCCTCGAAAGTAACTTCTCTTCCAGCCAGGGGGTGATTGAAATCAAACCATGCGCCCTCTTCATTAATCGACTGCAGAACACCAGCGTATTGCGCACCGCCTGGCGCATTAAATTCAATGACATCACCAGGATTAAATTCCACGTCTTCATCACGGCCCTCTTTAAGAGCCTTCAAAGAAACCCATTGAACTAACTCTTCTTTACGCTCACCAAAACTTTCTTCGGGCGGTAACAAGGCACTTTTTTTATCCCCAACACCCAGTCCTAACAACACTTTTTCAAAGCAAGGCGCAAATTGACCAGAGCCCATCAAAACCGTCGCAGGACGATCAACAAAAGTATTGATGTAATCATCCCCGTTAGGCAAAGTGAGCCGATAGTTGAGGGTCAGGTAGGAGTTGGGCAAAACGGAAAGCTTAGTCATAAGGTAATTGTATCCAGCCCTGCGCCGGCAATGGATTCCCCGATCCCAAATTGGCCCAAAAATGAACAGCCTCGAGAAAAGCTTCGTTTATATGGGGCTCGTTGCCTCACAGATGCTGAATTACTTGCCATCTTTTTGCGGGTAGGCGTTAAAGGTAAAAGCGCAGTTACTTTGGCCAATGATGTGCTTTGCCACTTTGGCAACCTTCCGCGCCTCTTAGCCAGCACCCCCGAGGAATTCATCCGTATACATGGAATGGGGATTTCAAAATGGTCTCAAATACAGGCGGCTTATGAGCTAGTGAAGCGCAGCCTCGAAGACACGCTGGCTCAGGGCTCCATTTTTTCCTCTCCAGGCCACGTTAAGGAGTTTCTACAAGCCAAAATTGGAGGGCTCCCTCATGAGGTCTTTGTCTGTCTTTATCTAGACTCAAAACTACAACTCATCGAGTGCCAAGAGCTTTTTAGGGGCTCGATTACCCAAACTGCCGTCTATCCCCGAGAAATCCTCAAAGAGGCCCTAGCCAGAAACGCCAGCGCCATGATCGTGGCCCACAATCACCCAAGTGGCAATCCCTTGCCGAGCACGGCTGACCAAGAGCTAACCAAAACCCTGACGAAGGCCCTTCAATTGGTGGATATTCCACTCCTAGACCATTGCATCGTCAGCAATAGTGGTTTTTTCTCTTTTTCCGAGTCAGGCCTTATGAATATTGATAAAAATTGATAGTAAATACTAACTTATATGGAATATCTGGGGATTTTGCCCGTATTTCTAACGAATTTAAGCGCCTTGCCCAAAGACCAATCCTAATAAGGGCTAGCCCAAAATAGGCTTTGACTGATACAATCTTCTTTTTTCGCAATTAATGGAGTTATGTCATGGCAAAAGTTTGCCAAGTCACTGGGAAGAAGCCGATGGTTGGCAACAATGTATCCCATGCAAACAATAAAACGAAGCGTCGCTTTTTGCCGAATTTGCAAAACCGTCGTTTCTGGGTTGAATCTGAGAACCGCTGGATTAGCTTGCGCTTAACCAATGCTGGTTTGCGCGTTATCGACAAGAACGGCATCGATGCTGTGTTGTCTGATCTGCGTGCACGTGGCGAAATTTAAGGAGCGCACAAATGGCTAAAGGCGGCAGAGAAAAAATCAAGTTAGAGTCATCAGCAGGTACTGGTCACTTCTATACCACTTCAAAAAATAAGCGTACAAAGCCTGAGAAAATGGAGATCATGAAATTTGATCCAACAATTCGCAAGCACGTTGCTTACAAAGAAACAAAGTTGAAGTAATTCACTTACAGCAAATAAAAAACCCGCTTAGTAGCGGGTTTTTTATTGCCTAAATCTTTTGGTTTTTTTGCTTGTTTATATTTTTTAAGCGTAACGACGTAATCTCAATGAGAACTCACGCAAGCTGGTTAAACCACTATCTTCAGCGCGCTGACACCAAGCATGCAACTGAGAAACCAATTGTTCTCTGGTGGCGCTAGAGCGACCCCAAATTGCTTGTAGCTCACGGCGCATCTCAATCATCTTGCGCAACTGTGCATTACTCGCTATGAGCTCTTCTAGCTTAGCCTTTTCTTCCTCACTCAGGCGAGACTCATCCTTCACTAACCAAGTGCGGGCATCGCTTAAATGTGATGCAAGTACTTGCATATGCTGGACTTCATTACTAAAGAAGTTACGCAATGTCTTGCTATAGCGCGCCATGATTTCATAACGATTTGCAATGATGGCTTCTAAAGTATTTTGATCTGCTGGACGCAAATCACTAAGCACTGGTTTAGGCGGAGTTTTTTTCACTGTTGCCAAACCCACCGCACTCATCATCTGAATGTAGAGCCAACCAATATCAAACTCATACCATTTGTTAGAAAGCTTCGCGCTCGTTGCAAAGGTGTGATGATTGTTATGCAACTCTTCACCACCAATCAATATGCCCCACGGGAGAATATTGGTAGAAGCATCTTCACAATCAAAGTTGCGATAGCCCCAGAAATGGCCAATACCGTTGATCACGCCGGCTGCAGTAATAGGGATCCACAACATTTGCACTGCCCACACTGTTAAGCCAATACCGCCAAACAAAAATACGTCGATGATGAGCATGATGGCAACACCCTGCCAAGAAAACTTGGAGTAGATATTGCGCTCGAGCCAATCATCTGGAGTGCCATGACCAAACTTCTCCATCGTCTCTTGATTCTTGGCTTCATTTTTATAAAGTTCGGCGCCACGAGAAAGAACGGTACCAATTCCCAAAATTTGCGGGCTATGGGGATCGTCTATGGTTTCGCATTTTGCGTGGTGCTTACGATGAATGGATGCCCACTCCTTAGTCACCATGCCAGTAGTTAGCCAAAGCCAAAAACGGAAGAAATGAGAAGCAATCGGGTGTAAATCTAAGGCGCGATGGGCCTGACAGCGGTGCAAAAAGATTGTGACCGCTGCGATCGTAATATGGGTAGCAGCCAAGGTGAACAGAGTAATCTGCCACCATGACCAATCTAGATATCCATTGGCTAGCCAATTGAGGAATAAATCAAAACCTGAGCTTGAAACTGTATTCAAAAGAGAATCCTAATTAAGTATTAGCTCTTATTTTAGAGCTTTTTAGGTCTTTTTGTTCTTATCTTTCGCTATCTCTGGGGTTTTTGGCTTTTCAACCTTCTCGGGCTTGGTGCCTTTTTTCTGGAAAACCGCCCCAAAAAAGCCATCTGTACCATGAATATGGGGCCATAACTGCCACCAAGGGTTGTCTGGCGAGCATCCCAATGGCAATTTATCTTTAGGAAACAATGGCTTAAGCGCCTCTGCAGCAGGAACCACCTCAAACTCTGGGTGTTTTGCCAAGAAATCCTCTGCAATGGCCTGATTTTCTTGAGGCAACAGACTGCAAGTCGCATAAACCAGACGTCCGCCTGGTTTTAGTAAGCGAGCAGCTGAACCCAAAATACTCATTTGTTTCTGATTCAGTTCTAAGACGCCTTCTGGGGTTTGGCGCCATTTCAGGTCAGGATTGCGGCGCAAGGTACCCATTCCACTACAAGGGGCATCAACCAAGACTCGATCAATCTTTCCAGCCAAGCGTTTGATCTTGGCATCGTTCTCACTATCAATCCATACGGGATGGACGTTAGAGAGGCCACTACGGGCTTGTCTTGGCTTCAGATTAGCTAGACGACGCTCTGACGTATCGAAAGCATAAAGTCGTCCCGTGGATCGCATTAAAGCTCCAATGGCCAAAGTCTTGCCACCGGCACCAGCGCAGAAGTCGACAACCATCTCACCACGCTTTGGTGCGAGCAAATATGCCAACAACTGACTACCCTCATCTTGCACTTCAAACATACCCGCTTTAAAGCCAGCAGTATTTTGCAAGGCAGGCTTGCCCATGATGCGCACACCATCGGGTGCATATGGAGTTGGAATTGCTTGATAGCGTCCACCCAAGGCATTCATCTGCGCGAGTAATTCTTCGCGATTGGTTTTCATCGTGTTTGCACGCAAGTCCAATAGCGCAGGATGCATTAATGATTTAGCAAGTTCTTCACGCGCTTCTTCACCAGGATATTTTCCAAATGCATCCCATAACCACTCAGGTAAATTGTTGCGCACCAAAGGATTGAGCGCAGCAGGATCTACCGTTGGAAATCTCTGTAACCATTCATATTCACCTGGCTTGAGAACGTGTGCTAAATCTGCGATTGCACTTTCTGCACGGTTCGCAGATCCCAGGCCACCCTCAGACAGAGCGGCCAGCAAACCCAGTAGGGCTAAGCGCCTAGCCTGAGAGCCTTCACCACTAACAGCAAATTGAGAGAACTCATTTTTACGACGCAGAATGGCAAAAGCACTCTCTGCAATTAAGGCACGATCGCGATTTCCGAGCTGCGGTTCAGCGCGAAAATAGCGACTCACTACTCGATCTGCTGGCTGCTCAAAACTGAGCAATTCTGGTAGCAAGCGCTCTAAATGAATTGCATGTTGAGGCAATGCTTTCGCATTCGAAAAATTCTTCTGGCCTTCAGGCGCAATGAGATTGCCACTCGCATTACGTCGCTCTGGACGACGCAAGGGATCTTTAGATTTCGCAGCGTAACTTTTTTGTGCACCTAAACGATTGCCGGATTTTCGGGGAGGACGTTCTGCGCTCATAATTTAAAAAATTGCGACTCTGGGGGTTGTAACTTCACTTGATTACCTTCTATTCGCAATCGTCCATCAAGGAACCATTTTACGGCCCGCGGGTAAATCTGATGCTCGGCAGTCAAAACGCGCGCTGCTAAAGTATCAGCATTGTCGCCATCAAGCACTGGAACCGAGGCCTGACAAATAATCGGCCCTTCATCTACGCCTTCATTAACGAAGTGGACTGTGGCGCCGTGTTCTTTGACACCAGCCTCTAAAGCACGCTCATGGGTATGCAAACCAGGAAACGCCGGCAAAAGGGCTGGGTGGATATTGATCAGACGCCCCTCAAAATGACGAATAAAGCCCGGAGTCAGAATTCTCATAAAGCCCGCCAGAACCACCAAATCAGCCCCCAGCCCATCAATCTTCTGGGTGAGAGCTGCATCAAAGGACTCCCGAGTAGCATGCTCCCTATGCTCAATGACATAGGCTGGAATGCCCTGTGAGCGAGCAAAATCAAGGCCTTTAGCCGCAGAGTGATTGGCTATGACCCCTGCAAACTTGACTGGCCATTGCTCTTTTTGAGCAGTTTTGACGATGGCCTCGAAATTCGATCCGCGGCCTGAGATTAAGGTAACGATAGAAAGCATGCCCACAATATAATTGATGGCTACCCTGAAAGCGATTTTGTGAACGTATTCCGTGGCCCGACCCAGTTTTCTGCAGGACCTGCTTGTGCCCTAACCATCGGGAATTTCGATGGCGTGCACAGGGGTCATCGCGCCTTGCTCAAGCAACTGGTCGATGGCGCCTTGGAGCGAAATCTCGTGAGTTGCGTCATGACCTTTGAGCCGCATCCAAAGGAATTCTTCTCCCCCGAGCAATCACCCCCTCGCATTCTGAATTTACGAGACAAGTTAGCAGCTCTAGCTGAGCTCGGTATCGATCGTGTGGTGGTTGAACATTTCAATGCTGCCTTTGCACGCCTCTCACCTGAAGAATTTGTATCGGAAATTATTGTCAAACGCCTCAATGCAAAATGGATTTTGATTGGCGATGATTTTTGCTATGGTGCAAAACGTGCCGGTAATTTTGCAAGTCTCAAAGCTGCAGGTGAAAAATATGGCTTTGAAGTATCCAGCATTCAAACCATCTTAGAAGATGGTGAGCGTATCTCCAGCTCAGCATTACGCACCGCACTGGCTAATGGTGACATGCGGCAAGCTGAAAAATTATTGGGTCGCCCCTATGGAATTTCTGGACACGTGATTCATGGCCAGCAACTCGGTCGCAAATTAGGATTTCCCACTTTGAACTTGGCAGTTGCTAATCATTTGCATCATCGCAAACCGGCCACCACCGGAATCTTTACTGCACAGGTATTAGGCCTGAGTGATAAGCCCCTGCCAGCCGTAGCTAGCCTGGGAGTAAGGCCTACGGTAGAAGATGAAGGACGTGTATTACTAGAGACCCATATCTTCGATTACCAACAAGATGTGTACGGAAAAATTATTACCGTAGAGCTCTTAGAAAAAATTCGTGACGAGGCAAAATATGACGATCTCGACACCCTAACAAATGCGATTGCAGCTGATGCAAAGCATGCCAGAAATTATTTCCAGAAAAAAGCTTATGTCTGAAAAAGAAAATTCTTATCCCGTTAATCTTCTAGATACCGCATTCCCAATGCGGGGAGACCTAGCGAAGCGAGAACCGCTATGGGTTGCTCAGTGGCAAAAAAATAAGCTCTATGAAAAGATTCGTGCAGCACATGCCAATCAACCTAAATTCATTTTGCATGATGGCCCTCCATATGCGAATGGCGACATTCATATTGGTCACGCAGTAAACAAGATTTTGAAAGACATGATTGTCAAATCCCGTTGGCTGATGGGCTATGACTCCGCCTATGTGCCAGGTTGGGATTGTCATGGCATGCCAATTGAAATTCAGATTGAAAAACAATTTGGCAAGAACCTGCCTACCGCAGAAGTACAAGCCAAAGCTCGTGCCTATGCTCAAGTGCAGGTCGATAAGCAAAAGAAAGACTTCGAGCGTCTAGGTGTATTGGGCGACTGGAATAACCCCTACCTCACCATGAGTTACCGTAATGAGGCCGATGAAATTCGCGCCTTAGGCAAGATTTGGGAAAAGGGTTACGTCTTCCGTGGCCTCAAACCAGTGAACTGGTGTTTTGATTGCGGCTCTGCACTGGCAGAGGCTGAAGTGGAATATCAAGATAAAACGGATCCAACCGTTGATGTTGGATTTGCGTTTGAGGATACACAGCGTCCACAACTTGCTAAAGCGTTTGGACTTTCTGAGCTACCGAATAAGCCAGGTCAAATTGTGATCTGGACAACAACCCCTTGGACCATTCCTGCAAACCAGGCAATGAACGTTCACCCAGAACTCACTTATGCATTGGTTGATGTTGGTGACAAACTATTAATCCTGGCAAAAGATCGTGTTGAAACTTGCTTGCAAGACTATGGTCTCGAGGGCAAAGTGATTGCTACTTGCCTAGGCACACAGTTGGCAAATATTTCTTTCTGGCATCCACTAGCACCATTGCATGAAGGCTATAAGCGTCTATCACCAATCTATGTTGCTGAATATGTCACGCTTGATACTGGTACGGGCATTGTTCACTCTGCGCCTGCTTACGGCGAAGAAGACTTTAAGTCTTGCAAAGCAAACAAATTAGCTGACAAAGATATTCTCAATCCCGTGATGGGCAATGGGGTATATGCATCTTGGTTGCCGCTCTTTGCAAATGAATATATCTGGAAAGCCAATCCTAAGATTGTGGAAGCAATGCGCGAAGCAGGCAGCTTGTTGCGTGATAAAACCTATACCCACTCCTACATGCATTGCTGGCGTCATAAGTCGCCCATTATTTATCGTGCCACTTCACAGTGGTTTGCGAGCATGGATAAAAAGCCAGTCGATGGTAACGCTAGCCTGCGTGAAACTGCGCTAGCTGGTATTGATAGCACTGAATTCTTCCCCGCTTGGGGCAAGCAACGTCTACACAGCATGATTGCCAATCGCCCTGACTGGACCTTGTCACGTCAGCGCCAATGGGGTGTGCCAATGGCTTTCTTTGTTCACAAAGAAACTGGTGATCCGCATCCACGCACTGTTGAGTTGCTTGAGGAAGTTGCTAAGCGCGTTGAAAAGGGTGGCATTGAAGCGTGGCAGCAACTTGAAGTTTCTGAGTTGCTTGGTGATGAGGCTTCTCAATACGAGAAGAATCGAGATACCTTAGACGTATGGTTCGATTCAGGCACGACACACTGGCATGTGATTCGCGGCTCACATCGTAATGAATTGCTCACTGCCGATGCTGAAACACCAAACGGTCGCCTGGCTGATTTGTACCTCGAGGGTTCAGACCAACACCGCGGCTGGTTCCACTCTTCATTGCTGACTGGTGCAATGCTCGATGGCAAGCCACCTTACAAGGCGCTCCTGACTCACGGCTTTACCGTGGATGGTCAAGGTCGCAAGATGAGTAAGTCTGTAGGCAATGTTATTGCGCCACAACAAGTAGCTGACAAACTCGGCGCAGAAATTATTCGCCTTTGGGTAGCATCAACCGATTACTCCGGCGAGATGACCATCTCTGATGAGATTCTCAAACGCGTTACTGAGAGCTATCGCCGCATTCGCAATACCTTGCGCTTCTTGCTGGCCAATCTCTCAGATTTTGATCCAAGCAAACATACCATGGCTCCCGAGCATTGGCTTGAGATCGATCGCTATGCAGTCGCACTGGCGAATCAAATCCAAAACGAAATCGAGACGCACTATAAATCCTATGAATTCCATCCTGCAGTAGCTCGCATGCTGTCGTTCTGCTCAGAAGATCTTGGTGGCTTCTATTTGGATATTCTGAAAGATCGTCTCTATACAAGCGCACCAGATTCGCCTGATCGCCGCGCAGCCCAGAATGCACTCTTTTACATCACCAAAAATCTTTTGAAATGGTTATCGCCATTTCTCTCGTTTACTGCCGAGGAAGCCTGGCAAGCATTTCCACATGGCTCAGGCTCCAAGCCTTCTGAATCCATCTTCATGGAAGAGTTTGGCACTTTGCCAGAAATCGCCCATGCCAATGAATTACTCGCTAAATGGAATCGCATTCGCGAGATCCGCTCTGAAGTAACTAAGGCGATTGAAGTTGAGCGTGAGGCAGGCCATGTTGGCTCATCTCTACAAGCAGAACTCACGATCAAATTAGGAGATGTTGATTTCGCAATCCTGCATTCCCTTGAAGATGACTTGCGTTTCGTGACGATCACCTCAAGCGCGAATATTGAACTTAGCAATGAAGGCTTAGAAGTCTTGGTTCGCGGCAGTCAATATAAAAAATGTGGACGTTGCTGGCATCACACCCAAGATGTAGGGGCGAACGCTGATCATCCAGAGCTTTGTGGTCGCTGCATTAGCAATCTCTTCGGTGATGGTGACCACCGCTTATTTGCCTAATATTTGATGAATCTCTCAATGCTTCGCTATTTGGCTATCGCCACTACGACCTTACTCTTAGATCAGTTGAGTAAGTGGTCAGCATTGAGTAATTTGCAATTGGGAGTTCCTGAGCCTGTACTGCCGTTTCTGAATTGGCTACTGCTCTTTAATCCTGGTGCCGCATTTTCTTTTCTAGCTCAGAGCTCTGGTTGGCAACGTTGGTTTTTTACTATTCTTGGCATCTTAGCCAGCATTTACATCATTTACCTATTACGCAAGAGTCTGAACGACAAATTGCTATGTGTATCCCTCAGCCTTATTCTGGGTGGTGCAGTTGGCAATGTTTTGGATCGCATCATGTATGGCGCTGTAGTCGATTTCATTGATCTGCATTATGCAAACTGGCATTGGCCAGCCTTCAATATCGCCGATAGCGCTATTTGTATTGGTGCTGCCTTCATTATTTGGGGCGAATTGCGTAAGTCATTTGGCAAATCTGCCCAATCCCATTAAGCTGGCGCCATGCAATCACTTTTAAATAAGAAAATCGTTCTTGGCATCTCTGGTGGCATTGCTGCCTACAAGACGCCTGAGCTTGCACGCTTATTGATGCAAGAAGGCGCCTCTGTTCAAGTTGTCATGACTGAAGCCGCACAACAATTTGTAACGCCAGTCACAATGCAGGCCTTGACAGGCAATCCGGTTTACACAAGTCAGTGGGATAACAGTATTGCAAACAATATGGCTCACATCGAGCTATCACGCTCTGCTGATGTCATTCTGATTGCGCCAACGAGCGCAGATCTAATGGCCAAACTTTCCCTTGGCTTGGCAGATGATTTGCTCAGCACGCTTTGCTTAGCGAAGGATTGTCCACTTTTGCTTGCTCCGGCGATGAATAAACAAATGTGGGAGCATGCAGCCACTCAACGAAGCGTGGAACGTCTTGCAAAAGATGGTGTTACCCTGCTGGGCCCTGCTAGTGGCTTTCAGGCTTGTGGTGAAGTGGGTATGGGCAGAATGCTCGAACCCGCAGAAATTGCCGAGCAAGTGATCGCCTTCTTTCAAAAGAAAACTTTAGCCGGCAAAAAGGTATTAATCACTGCCGGTCCCACTTTTGAAGCAATCGATCCAGTACGTGGCATTACCAATCATAGCTCTGGCAAGATGGGCTTTGCCATCGCACAAGCAGCTTTAGAGGCTGGCGCTCAAGTCCATCTCGTTGCTGGGCCTTGTGCGCTAGCTACCCCGCTTGAGGCTACTGGAAGAATTACTCGCACCAACGTCGTAAGCGCCAAAGAAATGCACGCCGCAACTTTGGCCGCAACAGATTGTGATGTGTTCTTTGCGGTAGCAGCAGTAGCAGACTGGGGTATTGCCAAGCCAGCCAAAGAAAAAATTAAACGCCAAGGCAAGGCCGCTCCAAGCCTTGAATTTATTGCAAATCCAGACATTCTTTTGGATGTTGCGAAGGCAGTAAAAACGAAAGGCGGTAAACCTTACCCATACTGCGTGGGCTTTGCTGCCGAATCTACAGATTTGGAAAAGCATGCCGATGAAAAGCGGAAGCGCAAAGGCATTCCAATGATTGTTGGCAATATTGGCCCTGATACTTTTGGCAGCGATTTAAATCAATTGCTTGTTATTGATGCAACTGGCAGCAAGAAAATAGCTAAAGCCGAAAAATTGTACTTGGCACGCCAACTCATTCAGCTTGTCGCCAAAAAGATTTAAGCCTTTCTTTATCCCCCCTGTTTTAGGAAATTCCATGCAATCTCTCCAAGTCAAAATACTCGATGAACGTATGCGCGATCAACTGCCTACTTATGGCACCCCTGGTAGTGCTGGATTAGATCTACGTGCTTGCATTGATGAAACGATTGAGATTGCTCCAGGCCAGACAGTCCTAGTCCCAACTGGCTTAGCTATCTACGTAGAAGATCCACGTTATGCCGCATTCATTCTTCCTCGCTCAGGCTTAGGTCATAAGCATGGGATCGTCTTAGGTAACTTAGTTGGCCTGATTGACTCTGATTACCAAGGCCAATTGATGGTGAGCACCTGGAATCGCGGATCTACTGCATTCAAACTAGAACCCATGGAGCGTCTTGCTCAATTGGTTGTGATGCCAGTCCAGCAAGTTGAACTTAAAGTCGTTGAAGAGTTTACTGAGAGCAGTCGTGGTGCTGGCGGCTTTGGCAGCACTGGTAGAGCCTAAGCAATGAATCGCCGTAGGGCTCTCATTTGCCTTTGTGGCATTGGCTTAGCCGGGCTTAGTTGCGGCGTTAGAGCGAAAACAACTCTTTCATCCATTCCGATGAAGCAGCATGAAGCGGCAATGCGTGCAGCAATTGGCATGGGCGCACAAAACGCATCCTATCCATTTGGAGCCGTTATTACCAATGCAAGTAATGGATCAATACTTGCCAAAGGGGTGAATCAAACCTTTCAGAACCCCGTCCTTCATGGCGAAATGGTCTGCATCAACAACTATGTAAGTCAGCAAGGCAATAAAAATTGGGGAGACTGTGTTCTCTACACTACTGGTGAACCATGCCCGATGTGCATGAGCGCTCTAGTTTGGGCAGGCATTGGAGGCGTTGTCTATGGCAGCTCAGCAGAGTCCATCAAAAAAACTGGTATTGATATCTTTACCTTTAGCGCCAAAGACATCAACCAAGGAAATAGCTTTAGTCAGACTCAATTACTAGGCGGCATTCTTGAATCAGAATGTAATGCCTTATTTATTCATCGAAAGCGATGATCAGTAATGCTTAATAAAAAAGCCACCCATAGGTGGCTTTTTTATTAAGAGCGAATCAACTTACTTACGGATATGCGCTTTGCGCGCAGCATCTTGTGACATACCAGCGCCAGCACCTTCACGAGACTCTTTTTCAGCAGTAATTTCTTTACGACGCTCTTTACAAGATCCAGCAATCTCTTGCAAAGCCTTGCGTGCACGTGCCGCTGAGGCCTTGATACCTTTACCTTGAAACTTTTCATTCTCGGCTTTGTAGGTTTCAAAAGCTTCAAGTAATTTATCGTGATGGTGGGACATATCTTCCTTTTTTAGTGATGTATGGGTGCTAACTGTTTTTACTTAAATTTCTTCTGCGGGTGCGACATCTACCTTAGCGGCTTTACCAGGTAATTTGGGAGCCTCAAAATTCAGCTGGACTTTTCCGTCTTCATCGATATCCACATCCACATGACCGCCTTGCGCCAGCTTGCCAAAAAGCAACTCGTCGGCCAGCGCCTTCCGAACAGTGTCCTGAATAATGCGCTGCATCGGACGAGCACCCATCAATGGATCAAAACCATGCTTAGCTAAGTGTGCCCGCAATGCAGTACTGAAGGTGGCATCCACTTTCTTCTCATGCAACTGCTCTTCTAGCTGCATTAAGAACTTGTCAACGACACGCATGATGATAGTTTCATCAAGGGCTTTGAAGGAAACGATAGCATCCAAGCGATTGCGGAACTCAGGCGTGAAGAACTTCTTAATATCAGCCATCTCATCACCAGACTCACGCGCATTGGTAAAGCCAATAGTCGACTTCTGCATTGCTTCAGCACCAGCATTCGTAGTCATGATGATGATCACATTACGGAAGTCAGTCTTGCGACCGTTGTTATCTGTCAAAGTACCGTGATCCATCACCTGCAAGAGAATGTTGAAAATATCTGGGTGAGCTTTTTCAATCTCGTCGAGTAATAGTACGCAATGGGGTTTCTTATTCACAGCTTCCGTTAATAATCCACCCTGGTCAAAACCAACATAGCCTGGAGGCGCGCCAATCAAACGACTTACCGCATGACGCTCCATGTATTCAGACATATCAAAGCGCAAAAGCTCAATGCCCAGGATATAGGCGAGTTGTTTCGCTACTTCAGTCTTACCAACGCCAGTTGGGCCCGAGAACAAGAATGAACCAATTGGGCGATCGATCTTGCCAAGACCAGCACGCGTCATCTTAATGGCGCTGGCCAAAGCCTCAATGGCAGGATCTTGACCAAATACCACGCTCTTAATATCGCGATCCAAAGTTTGCAACTTGCTGCGATCATCCACAGTAACTGATTGTGGCGGTATGCGCGCAATCTTGGCTACGATCTCTTCGATCTCAGGGCGACCAATCGTTTTCTTCTGCTTAGACTTTGGCAAGATGCGTTGCGCGGCCCCCGCTTCATCAATTACGTCGATTGCTTTATCTGGCAAATGGCGATCATTGATATACCGAGCAGAAAGTTCGGCCGCGGCTACTAATGCACCAGCAGCATATTTAACGCTATGGTGTTCTTCGAAGCGAGATTTAAGGCCGCGCAAAATTTGCACAGTTTGATCAACCGTTGGCTCAACCACATCAACCTTCTGGAAGCGGCGCGATAAAGCAGCGTCTTTTTCAAAGATGCCACGGTACTCGGTAAAGGTAGTAGCGCCGATACATTTGAGTTGGCCATTAGATAAAGCAGGCTTCAATAAATTGCTTGCGTCCAATGTTCCGCCAGATGCAGCGCCAGCACCAATCAAGGTATGAATCTCGTCAATAAACAACACGCCATGCGCATGATCTTTTAATGACTTGAGTACGCTCTTAAGGCGTTGCTCAAAATCACCACGGTATTTAGTGCCGGCCAGTAGCGCGCCCATATCCAAGGAATACACCGTTGCATTGGCTAGGATGTCAGGAACATCCCCTTTAACGATTCTCCAAGCCAGACCTTCGGCGATGGCGGTCTTACCAACACCAGCTTCGCCCACCAAGAGTGGATTGTTCTTGCGACGACGGCAGAGCACTTGAATCACCCGCTCCACTTCACTTTCACGACCGATCAAGGGATCGATCTTGCCTTGGCGAGCCAAAGCATTAAGGTTCTGTGTGTATTGATCTAATGGACTCTCTTTGCCGGAAGAAGCTGCTTCTTCAGTTTCTTGAGTAGTGTCAGCAGGTTTAACGTGCTCAGTTTGATCTTTACGAACACCATGACTGATGAAGTTCACCACATCTAAACGGGTAACACCTTGTTGCTGTAAGAAGTAAACAGCGTGTGAATCTTTTTCACCAAAGATCGCTACCAACACATTGGCGCCAGTCACTTCTTTCTTACCATTAGACGTCGATTGCACGTGCATGATCGCACGTTGAATTACTCGCTGAAATCCTAAAGTTGGCTGTGTATCCACTTCATCATTGCCAGGGACCACTGGGGTGTTGTCATTGATAAAGTTTTTCAGTTGCGCACGCAACTCTGCGATATTGACCGCACAGGCCTTGAGCACCTCAACCGCAGTAGCATTGTCAAGCAAGGCCGCTAACAAATGTTCTACAGTAATGAACTCATGTCTTGATGCCCGTGCGTCAACAAACGCCATGTGCAAACTTACTTCTAGTTCTTGGGCAATCATACTTCCTCCATAGTGCACTGTAGTGGGTGACCCGCTTCACGGGATAATTCAATAACTTGATGCACTTTGGTAGCAGCAACGTCGCGGGTAAAAATTCCGCAAACACCTTTGCCAACCAAATGGACCTGCAACATGATGCGCGTTGCTGTTTCGTGGTCCTTATTAAAATACTCCTGAATGACCATCACTACAAATTCCATTGGTGTGTAATCGTCATTCAGTAATAAAACTTTATACATGGATGGAGCCTTAACTTGCTCGACCTGTTTTTCGAGAAGAAGGGTGTCCTCAATGTATGGATTGGCGGGAACGCCAGTAGTAGGGTTTTTGGGTGTGCGGCTCATGAGAAACATTCTAAACACAGATATCTAAACTTGATTTAACCAGGGTCTTGTTGCGAAAAACCCTCATAAAACCCTTGTTTAACCCATATTGGGGCATTTTTCGAGAAAAAAAGGGGTAATTTCTAGGGGGTATCCACATATAACTCCTTGACACCCCTACAAAAAGGGCAAACAATCGGGGGGTAGGCTTCAAAAGAGGTTCTATTTAGGCGTGTTGTGGATTGAGACTGATTAAAAAGTATTTACCCTCATCACGGTTGTTTTAAGTTTATGTAATGGAGTTCGCATGGCGACCGGAATTGTTAAGTGGTTCAATGATGCAAAAGGTTTTGGCTTTATCAAACCTGATGATGGTGAAGAAGAGTTGTTCGCGCATTTCAGCGCAATTACTATGCCTGGGTTTAAAACACTCAAGGAAAACCAAAAGGTAACGTTTGACATTACCCAAGGCCCTAAAGGCAAGCAAGCTACCAATATCCAAGCGGCTTAATAGTCCTTAGATCATTATGGAAAACCCAGGATTCGTTCCTGGGTTTTTTTTCGCCTGCAATTTAGCTCACTTAAAATCTCTTACATGCATACAAACAAAAAACTGACTCAGAAGCTTTTCGCGATCGCCTTATTGATTGGTCCCATTATGGCTTGGGCACAGCTCAATGTTGGACTGCCAACCATTGAACTCAAAACAGGCATTTACCGCATCCAAGCTGAATTGGCAGACACGCCGAAAGCAAGAGAGGTGGGGCTAATGAATCGCACCAGCATGCCTACAAATTCTGGAATGCTCTTTCTCTTTGAACAAAAGGCGGGGCATTGTTTCTGGATGAACAACACCAAGATTCCACTGTCCATTGCATTCATTGCAGATGACGGCAAGATTGTGAATATAGAAGAGATGCAAGCTGAGACAACCAACAATCATTGCCCGAAAGCAGCAGTACGCTATGCCCTTGAGATGAATAGGCAATGGTTCTCAGATAGGGTGATCGGGCCGGGCTCAGTGATTACGGGATTGCCAAGGCGGTAATCACCTTAGCCTAGTTCTTCAATATGAACTGGGCAGCTGCTTTAACAAACTCTGGCTCTTTTTGATTGAAGCCGTGATAAGACCTTGATGCACAAACATCGCCCTCACTAACGCCACCATCCATTGCAACAAATTGCGAGATAGATTGCTTGGGACGGCTATCGATGATTCTCTCAGAGGTAACAAAAGGTGTATTCGCACATCCATCTTCCACATGATGAATTGCCAGCACCGGCACTTTGACATCTGAATCCACCGTTGCAGATCGATAAGTACCTGCAACGATAAGCCCAGCGATCAGCTTTTCTTTTTCCTTACCGCCATTAACAAATTCCGTAACGCTCACAGTCCCCATACTGTGGCCAAATATCCATACTGGCAAATTGAACTTTTCTTTGTAGTAATTCACGACATTCAAAATTCTTTGTTGATGATCTCTGATGGACCTTGAATTTCGTAAGCCAGCTCCCAAGTCATACGGGGTATCCACCAATACAGAATCGATTCCATACTGAGCCCAGAGATCCTTGGATCTTACAAAAGTATGGCCATTAGTAGTTGAGCCATCATTCTGTAAATTTAAGACGCCGCCGCCACCAGGAAACAGCAATACAACTGCCTTGGCATTCTTAACTGGGGTCAATAATGTTCTTGTCGGAGCATCGTCCTTGTAGGGCACATCAAAAACCTGGGAATGCACGGCGGAGGAAATCAGCATTCCGATTGCAGCAATTAAATAAATGATCTTCATGCATGGATTCTTACATGCAGAAAAATAAAAAACCACCCGAAGGTGGTCTTTTAGTGGAAACATTTCCCAGTTATTCAAAGTGGCAGACATAGTGCACTGGTTGCTCAGCGCGAATAATGAAATAACCGCCCTTTTCCACTTCCCAGCTTTGACCGGCATTGAACTCTTGCTCAGGGGCGCCGTTGATACTAACAAAAGCATTGCCGTCAACTACTTCCATGATCTCTTTAGTACTGAGATCAAAACGTAAGGTGCTTGGCAATACTACGCCAACGGACTTGCGTATACCGTTAGGTAAGGTCACTGTGTGTGATACACACTTACCGTCAAAATACACATTGGCTTTTTTACCTACTGACACTTGATCAAATTGCATCTGAGTTCTTTCTATTTCGTTTAGTTCTAATAGCTTCTGATTATTTCTGTGTGCGCTTACGCTTTGCGATTTCAGCAATGCGCATACGCAAGGCATTGAGTTTAATAAAGCCGCCGGCATCCGCTTGGTTGTAGGCGCCACCATCATCATCAAAGGTGGCAATATTTTGATCAAACAAAGTATTGGCAGAATCACGTGAAATCACGGATACAGAACCCTTGTAGAGCTTGAGGCGAACTACGCCATTGACCATCTGTTGGGTGTGATCAATCAAGGTTTGTAAGGCTAGACGCTCAGGGGACCACCATAAGCCGTTATAAATCAAGCTGGCGTAGCGTGGCATCAAATCATCTTTCAAGTGAGCTACTTCGCGATCAAGAGTAATACTCTCAATGCCACGATGTGCCTTCAAAAGAATAGTGCCGCCGGGAGTCTCGTAGCAACCACGGCTCTTCATACCAACAAAACGGTTCTCTACCAAGTCAAGGCGGCCAATGCCATGCATGCCACCAACCCGATTGAGTTCAGCCAATAGCTCATGCGGTTTGTACGCTTTACCATTAATCGCTACTGGATCACCAGCTTTAAATTCAATTTCAATAATTTCTGGAGCGTCTGGAGCTTTCTCTGGAGAAACTGTCCAACGCCACATAGACTCTTCAGCCTCTGCATTTGGGTTCTCGAGGTGACGGCCCTCATAGCTGATGTGCAATAAGTTTGCATCCATAGAATAGGGTGAGCCGCCTTGCTTATGCTTCATCTCAACAGGGATGCCGTGCTTTTCAGCATAAGCCATCAACTTCTCACGTGAGAGGAGATCCCATTCGCGCCATGGCGCAATGACCTTGATGCCTGGCTCAAGCGCGTAGTAACCCAACTCAAAGCGAACTTGGTCGTTACCTTTGCCAGTTGCGCCGTGGGATACAGAGTCAGCCCCCGTTAGGCGAGCGATTTCAATTTGACGTTTTGCGATCAATGGACGCGCAATGGAAGTACCCAATAAATATTCGCCTTCGTAAATCGTATTGGCGCGGAACATAGGGAATACAAAGTCGCGTACAAACTCTTCACGCAAGTCATCAATAAAAATATTCTCTGGCTTGATGCCAAACTGCAAAGCCTTGGCACGCGCTGGTTCCAGCTCTTCACCCTGGCCTAGGTCAGCCGTAAAAGTAACGATCTCACAACCATAGGTATCTTGAAGCCACTTCAAGATCACGCTAGTGTCGAGTCCACCGGAATAGGCTAGTACAGCTTTTTTAATATCGGACATGATTTCTTATTCAATCAAAATTAATTAAAACGAATTGCAAATAATTTAATCCAAACGGCCGCAGAGCAAATACTCCATCAGGGCTTTTTGCACGTGCAAACGATTTTCCGCCTCTTCCCACACAATACTTTGCGGACCATCAATGACACCTGCAGAAACTTCTTCACCACGGTGCGCTGGCAAGCAATGCATAAACAAAGCATCTGGCTTTGCTAAAGACATTAACTCTTCATCAACCATCCAGTCCTGGAAAGCATTCATACGAGAGTTATTTTCAGCCTCATAGCCCATGCTAGTCCATACATCAGTGCTTACTAGGTCGGCACCTTTACAAGCATCTTTTGGATCAGCGCAAACAGTTAAATGTTTCGCGGCATTCTTTGTTAAACGCGCAGGATCTAACTGATAGCCCTCGGGCGCAGAAAAGCGCAACTGGAAATCCAAACACTCAGCTGCCTGTATCCAGGTGTAGGCCATGTTGTTGGCATCACCAACCCAAGCAACGGTTTTTCCTTGAATTGGTCCGCGGGCTTCCACGAAAGTAAAGATGTCCGCCAACACTTGGCAAGGATGATATTCATTGGTTAGGCCATTAATCACCGGCACGCGAGAGTTCGCGGCAAAACGCTCAATGATCTCCTGACCAAAGGTACGAATCATGATGATGTCGGTCATCCGTGAAATCACCTGTGCGGCGTCCTCTACAGGCTCGCCACGACCTAACTGAGTATCGCGGGTGTTTAGGTATACAGCGTGACCACCAAGCTGATGAATACCCGCTTCGAATGACAGGCGAGTACGTGTGGAATGCTTTTCAAAAATCATAGCTAAGGTACGGTCATGCAAAGGATGCCAAGTCTCATAACTCTTGAACTTTGACTTTAGCCATGCCGATCTTTTGAGTAGATAGTCATACTCTTCACGAGTGAGGTCAGAAAACTGCAGGTAGTGCCTTACCTGACCAGGCACTTGAGGCTTTGCCAGAGATGTCATAGTTGAGCTTTCTACTAAAGTTTTGGCTTGCATTTTTTTCTTAGAACTTTCAACTGCACGAAAATAGAACATAAAGCCATCTTACGACCACCTCAGGCTGTTAAGCTAGAGGGCTTAGCAATACTGATTCTTACGAACTTCTTTACGCCAACTTGAACCACAAAAAGCTTTTCATTCAAGGCATTACCACTTCTGGAAAACCATTTCGGCCCAGTGATTGGGCGGAGCGTCTTTGCGGGGTGATGGCTACTTTTCGCCCTCCAGGAGATTCTGGAGACCCTCGCTTCACTTATTCGCCCTATGTCAGACCAGTGCTTATTGCAAAAGTGAAATGCGTTGTCATCGATACTAGGCTAGGTGACCTCGATCCAAGAGCGCTCGACTTTGTCATGAACTTTGCCAAAGACAATAGCCTACCGATTGAAGAAGCCTGTGAGTTTGAACCCAAACCCCAAACCTAGCCCTAAAAACAAAAACCCGCTCTGATAAGGAGCGGGCTTAGGTCGAAACTTGATTCGACCAGCCTAAAACTATTACTAAATTACGCTGCCATCGCCTTGATAGCTGCAGACAAACGTGACTTTTGACGTGCTGCAGTATTTTTATGAGCAATCTTTTTATCAGCAATCTTATCGATTGTTGATTGAGTTGCTGCGAATACCTTCGCTGCAGCAGCTTTATCACCAGTTTCAATAGCTTTACGAACTGCCTTAACGGAAGTGCGAAGCTTTGAACGCAAGCTAGAATTGTGCTCGTTCTGTTTTACTGCCTGGCGTGCGCGCTTACGCGCTTGTGCTGTATTGGCCATCTTTAAACCTTGCCTCTATAAATTGCAAAATGCGATTAGTTAAAAATCTCGCGGACTTGCTAGATACATAAGCAAGCTCGCCAAAACCCAAGATTTTACCTGAAAGGGGCAAAAAAGCCCAGTCCACCCATAAATAGGTGAAAATCGGCTCATGAACCTGCTTTCTGCCGCTGCCAAGGTTAGCTCCCTGACCATGCTCTCCCGTATTACGGGGCTGCTACGGGAGACCCTGATTGCCCGTAGTTTCGGGGCTTCCGAGTGGACGGATGCCTTTAATGTGGCTTTTAGGCTACCCAATTTGCTCCGCCGTCTTTTTGCCGAAGGGGCCTTTTCTCAGGCTTTTGTACCGATTTTGGGTGAAATTTCCACAAATGAGGATCAAAACAAGGCCAAAACCCTCATTAATGCGGTCGCCACGCTCTTATTTTGGGCTTTACTGCTCACGGTATTGCTTGGAGTCATTGGCGCCCCCTTGCTCATTTTGATCATTGCTACAGGCTTTAGTGGTGGACCAGCCTATGACGCCAGCGTTGTGATGACCCAAATCATGTTCCCCTATATCGGGCTGATTTCAATGGTCTCCCTCTCAGCCGGGATACTAAATACTTATCACCGCTTTGCCATTCCAGCTTTCACGCCCGTCTTACTGAATCTCGCCCTAATCGGTAGCGCTATCTTTTTGGCGCCGCATTTAGAGCAACCAATTTACGCACTTAGCATTGGCGTTCTATTGGGCGGCGTGTTGCAATTAGCCATCCAAATTCCTGCGCTAGCGCGTCTTGGTCTCTTGCCGCGTATAGGTTTACTCCCAGGCGCAATCAAAGCCGCCATCGCCAATCCTGATGCAAGGCGCGTACTCAAATTGATGGGGCCAGCCGTCTTTGCCGTGTCGGTTGCACAAATTTCTTTGATCATTAATACCAATATTGCATCACGTCTACAAGCCGGCAGCGTCTCGTGGCTCTCATATGCTGATCGTTTAATGGAGTTTCCAACGGCACTACTTGGTGTTGCATTAGGCACCGTATTGCTGCCAAGTTTGAGCAAAGCTAATGCTAAGAATGATTTAGTTCATGCTGGTGAATTATTGATTTGGGGATTACAACTGACTTTCTTGCTTGCTGCACCATCGGCCATCGCACTATTTATTTTTGGCGAACCATTGGCTGCAGTCTTATATCACTACGGAAAATTCAATGCGCTCGACGTGTTGATGACGCAACGCGCTTTAGCAGCCTATGGCGTTGGTCTCATTGGATTAATCCTCGTCAAAATTTTGGCGCCTGGATTCTATTCGCGCCAAGACATTCGTACTCCAGTCAAAATCGGCTTGTTTGTTTTAGTGGCAACACAGTTGGCCAACCTAGTATTTGTTCCTTGGTTAGGGCATGCAGGTCTTGCGCTCTCCGTTGGTACCGGCGCCTGCCTTAATGCCGCCCTTTTGTGGGTTGGCCTGCATAAACGGGGCGCCCTTCCAAGCGCAGCCTGGGCAAAGTATTTAGGACAGCTCGTTCTGGCGTTAATTCCCTTTGGGGCAGTACTTTTTTATGCGGCTAATGCACATAACTGGATCGCCCTCCAGGCCGAACCCTGGACCCGTATTGGGCTATTGGCGATGTGGCTAGCTGTTGCGGCCCTGGTTTACTTTAGCGCTCTGGCTTTAGTCGGAATTCGCTGGCAAAAATTCTTGCGTCATGCAAAATAGGATGTATGCCAACACAACAACTCGACTATTTCACTTCATTAGTTACTGAAGACGAGCACTTCCCGTTAACGGAGGCGGCAATCGCAGTAGCACAACATGCCTATCCTGATCTGGATGTGCAAGGCGTGCTCGATCATCTCGACGAGTTGGGTAATAAATTAAAGGCACGCATTACTCCTGATACTTCACCAATTCAGCGCTTGCAAATTCTGAAGCATTTCTTTTACACCGAGCTAGGCTTTGGACCAAACGCAAATGATTTTTATGCGCCTGAAAATTCTTATTTGCACTATGTGCTGGAGAATCGCAGAGGCATTCCGATCTCATTAGCGATTTTGATGATAGAGCTAGGCCAACAAATTGGATTGAAGATTCGCGGCGTTTCATTTCCGAATCACTTCATGATGCGCATTTCATTGCAACAGGGTGAAGTGATTATGGATCCATTGACCGGTGATTCACTTTCAAAGAATCAATTACAAGAAATGCTTGACCCCTACCTTGATGCGAAGGGCTATCGCGGCGAGCTCAGCCTCCCGCTGAATGTCTTCCTGCGGGCCTCTAGCCCAAGAGAAATCTTGTCGCGCTTCTTACGCAACCTCAAAATGATTTACTCCGAACATGAGCGCTGGGAGCGTCTGTTGGGCATTCAGGAACGCTTGGTGATTTTGCTGCCGGACTCGATTGAGGAGATCAGAGATCGCGGTCTGATCTTTGCACAGTTAGAGTATTTACGCCCCGCCCTGGCGGATATGCATCGCTATCTCAGCGAAGCTCCTGAAGCTGAAGACGCAGGCGACATTCGCGAACACATCGCGACTTTGGAAAGCCAAACCAAACTGCATTAAGCAAGATTGATTAGTTTTTCTTACGCTGAAAAATTTTGTAGAGCGCAGCAAGAACGACTGGTATCGCTGCAGCACCAATGCCGATTAGCACAATCACATTTAAGTTTTGACGAATCACAGGAATGTTGCCAAAGAAATATCCTGCGATCACTAGACCAAATACCCAGAGCACTGCTCCAGTGATATTGAAAAACTGAAAGCGTGAGAAATTCATCTCAGATACGCCAGCAATAAACGGGGCAAAGGTTCGGATAATCGGCAAGAAGCGCGCAACAATAATGGTTTTGCCGCCATGCTTCTCATAAAAAGCGTGTGTCTTGAGTAAGGCGCCTTGATCAATCCAGCGTGATTTACTGCTAAATACCTTCTTGCCAATCCAGCGGCCAATAAAGTAGTTCACTGTATTGCCTGCCACTGCCGCAACCAACAAACCAATACACAAAGTCCAAAGATTGAAGTGCTCTGTAGCGCAATAAGCGCCCGCAATGAATAGAAGCGAATCACCTGGCAAAAATGGTGCAACAACAAGACCCGTTTCTGCAAACACTATCGCAAATAGCAACCCGTATGCCCAAGGACCGTATTGTGAAATCACAATATCTAAATGGCGATCAATATGTAGCAATAAATCGCTTAACTGCAAAAGGGTATCAATCAACTTACGCTCCAATGATAGGTTTGATGCGGATATTAACAGGCTCTTATAATGAGGCATGCAAACTGAACCCTACATTCAGCCTATGCAGTCACCAGCAGCAAATCCAATACTATGTATTGTGGGACCTACCGGTGCAGGCAAAACCCATCTCGCCATGTCTTTGGCGGAGTATGCCAAATCGATTGGCCTCACGATTGAACTCATCAGCATGGACTCCGCCCTGGTCTATCGCGGCCTTGATATTGGCAGTGCGAAACCAACTCAAGCAGAACGAGCTGCAGTCATTCATCATCTGATTGATATTCTTGAACCTACTGAGGTGTATTCAGCGGCAAGATTTGCTAACGATGCAAAACGACTCTGCGAAGAAATTCAGAATCGCGGAAATATCCCTGTAGTAGTTGGTGGAACGATGTTGTATTGGAGAGCATGGGCGCACGGTCTCTCTTCCTTGCCAACCGCTAATCCCGAGATACGTGCTCGCCTAGACGAAGAAGGTAAAACTCTAGGCTGGCCTGCCATGCATGCCAAGCTTGCAAAGATAGATCCAGAAAGTGCTGCTCGACTAAAGCCAAATGATTCTCAACGTGTACAACGCGCACTTGAGGTATTTGAAATTACTGGCAAACCGATGTCTGCATTGCTAGCTGATTCACCCAGCGAGGATGGTAGAGAAGGCTCTGCTATTCCTGATTGGATTAAGTTGGTGTCACTAGAACCTAGCGATCGCAAACGTCTACATCAAAATTTAGAAAAGCGTTTTGATGAAATGCTAGTCTCAGGGTTTTTAGATGAAGTCAGGGTACTGCGAAACAATTCTGAATTGCATGCAGATCTACCAGCTATTCGTTCTGTAGGCTATCGACAAGCCTGGGAATATCTCAATGGTGATATTGATGCTGAGCAAATGCGCTACAAAGCATTGGCTGCGACAAGACAACTGGGGAAGCGGCAACTGACTTGGCTTAGAGCCATCGCGGGTAGAAATACTTTTGACCCCTTCAACCCTGAAGAGCTGAAGGCGGCCTTGGATTACTGCAAGAAAAACCTAAAGTAATAAACGAGCAACTATCGTCTTAGATCACGATAGTTTGTGGCGCACCCTGAGGGCGCTCCACTACTTCACCAACAGTCCACGCCTTTAAACCTTGAGTAGTTAATGATTTGATCGCAGTATCTGCTTGGCTTGGGGCAACAATCACCACCATGCCAATACCGCAGTTAAATACACGCACCATCTCTGCATCTGCAACGCCACCCTTCATCTGCAACCAACGGAAGAGATCTGGCATTTGCCAGCTACTGCGATGAAGCACTGCTTGTGTATTTTCTGGCAAGACGCGTGGTACGTTATCGACCAAACCACCGCCAGTAATATGGGCCATGCCCTTAACATCGATCTCAGAGATTAATTTGAGTAATGGCTTCACATAAATTTCTGTAGGTGCCATCACAACATCGCCCAATGGGCGACCGCCTAAATCATCGCTGGGTTTTGCGCCAGCACGTTCAATAATTTTGCGCACTAATGAGTAACCGTTCGAATGTGCGCCACTCGAACCAATTGCTAAAACCACATCGCCCGGAACAATAGTGTTACCAGTAATGATTTTAGATTTTTCAACTGCGCCTACCGCGAAGCCAGCTAAGTCATATTCACCTGGAGGATACATGCCAGGCATTTCTGCAGTTTCACCACCGATCAATGCGCAACCAGACAATTCACAACCTTTAGCAATCCCACCAACAACTGTTGCTGCTGTATCTACCGTGAGCTTGCCGCAAGCAAAGTAATCCAAGAAGAAGAGAGGTTCAGCACCCTGAACCAAAATGTCGTTCACACTCATCGCAACCAAATCTTGGCCGATCGTGTCGTGACGATTCCACTCAAAAGCTAAGCGTAGTTTTGTACCAACACCATCAGTTCCCGAAACTAAAACTGGCTCTTTGTAGCGCTTAGGCACCTCAAAAAGGGCGCCAAAACCACCAATACCAGCTAAAACACCCTCTCGCATGGTCTTTTTAGCCAAAGGCTTAATACGGTCAACCAAGGCATCACCAGCGTCGATATCGACGCCAGCGTCACGGTAGGAAAGGCCTTTTGAGGAAGAATTGGTAGGTGAGGTCATGTCTTGGCTGGAATATTAGTAAAAAATGCTACTGGGTCAGTAGAATCATTGAATTCTAGAGGATTACTCGTAATGGCTGAAATTTTTACCCCTTTTCTGGCTGCATTCATCCTGGCCTACATCCTAAGGCCCGCTTTTCTATGGCTGGAAGGGCGCCGCATTCCTTCGGCTGTTGCTGCCGGCCTGACGGTAATCCTTGGCTTGGCCGTGGTCATTGCGATTTTGAGTCTTTTTGTTGGACTCCTCAAAACCGAAATTCCTCTCATTAAGGCGCAATTGCCTGAATGGATTGCGAATACTCAAGCTTGGCTTGGACCCAAATTAACCGACCTCCATCTCAATGTTGATTGGGGGGCTTTAAAAGCATCTGCATCTCACAAAATTTCAGCGCACATTAGCGACAACGCTGATGCATTGGTGACCGGTACTTTTGAAACGGTGCTCATGTCAGGCAGCTCCGTGATTGGTGCATTCGTCAATGCCATTTTGATCGTGTTTGTCATGTTTTATTTGCTCATCGATTGGGATCACTTCTTTGGACTAGTCAAAACACTGGTTCCTGTGCGCGCCCAAGAAACTGTGCATCACTTAGCAATGCACACTGATGGTCTACTTTCGCAATATCTCAATGGCATGGTGATTGTGATCTCGATCATGTCTGCTTTTTATAGTATTGGTCTGAGCATCATCGGTATCAAAGGTGCAGTTGCCCTAGGTATCTTTACTGCGCTCATGATTGTGATTCCCTACATTGGGATTACATTGGGATTTAGCTTGGCTATTGTGTCTGCGCTTTTGCAATTTGGTCCACAGCAAGAATTGATTGGCGTTCTAGTGTTGTATGGTCTGGGACAGTTCCTTGAAGGCTTTGTCCTAACGCCCCGCCTGGTTGGTGAGCGTATTGGCCTGCATCCAGTGGCCGTGTTATTCGCCTTGCTCCTCTTCGGAAAACTCTTTGGTTTCTTTGGCGTCCTATTGGCATTGCCAATTAGTGCCGTGAGCTTAGTACTGGTTCAATACCTCTGGTCTGTGTATACACAAAGCTCTTGGTATCAAAAATAATTTTGTTTTAATGAATACACCTTCGCTTCCAAGACAATTCGCTTTAGACATCAGCCATACCCCCAAAGCAAGTCTCGAAAATTATCTGCCTGGCAAAGATCATGCGCTGATTTCAACGCTAAAAACACTTTGCAACTCTTGGCAAAACTCTAGCGAACAACTTTCCAATAATCCACTAAATCATCGCTGGATGTATTGGTGGGGACCCGAAGGCTCTGGTCGCTCTCATTTACTCAGGGCCATGACGAGTGCAGCTGACATTGCCGATCTTGAATACTTTGCCTTAAATCCCAATGAGCCAACGACTTGGGTGCGTCTTGAAGAAAAGTTACCAGCCCTAGTCCACAGTAATGTAGCCTCAGTCATTACTGTGGATGACGTAGATCGTTTGGATGAGCGCTTGGTTGGCGCTCTCTTTCGCATCCTAAATGAGGTACAGGCAAGTAAAAATATTCACATCTTTATGGCCGGAAACGCTGCCCCAGCCAATCTCACTCTGCGTGAAGACCTTAGGACACGTCTAGGATGGGGTTTAATCTTCCAAACCCAACTTTTAGATGATGATGAGAAAATACAAGCCTTGGAGCAAGCAGCCAAAGCTCGAGGGCTCGTCTTATCGCCTGATGTATTACCGTGGTTGTTAAACCGCTTTTATCGCGATATGCCGAATTTAATGGCCCTCATTGATGCTTTAGATGCCTACTCTTTAGAAACAAAACGTGCTGTAACCTTGCCCCTAGTGCGCGAGCTATTGCAGCCTAAATAATTTATCCATACTAAATTTGTGACCCAGCTAGCCCTCTTCGATTTAGATCACACCTTACTGCCCTGCGATAGCGATTATGAGTGGGGTCAATTCTTAGCACGCCTAGGCGTTGTTGATGGTGAAGACTATGCTCGCAAAAACGAGCGCTTCTATCAAGACTACAAAGACGGCAAACTTAATATTCATGAGTTTTTGCGCTTTGCCTTAAAACCTTTATCAGAGCATTCACGCGCTCAATTAAAAGAATGGCATGACCAATTTATGGAAGAGGTCATTACAGGACAGCTTCGCCAGAAAGCAATCGATTTAGTAAAGCAGCATCAAGATGCAGGAGATTTATGCTGCGTCGTCACTGCGACCAATAGCTTCGTGACCCGTCCGATCGTCGAGAGCTTTGGTATTGAGCATTTGATTGCTACAGAGCCCGCAACTATGGATGGCAGCCCTCTAGCCAACTTCACTGGTGAAATTAAAGGTACGCCCAACTTTCGTGAAGGTAAGATTCAGAATCTTCAGGACTGGCTAAGCAAGCAAAAGCTAAGCTTGTCTCAATTACCATGCAGCTATTTCTATTCAGATTCTATGAATGACCTACCGCTGCTTGAGAAAGTTAGTCATCCCGTCGCTACCAATCCCGATGATCGCTTACGCAGCGAAGCGCAAAAGCGTGGCTGGCCTATTCTTGAGCTGTTTGCATGATCACTAAATTCATTAAACGTATCTTGCGTCGTGACCCTATGGTCAAGCATGCGCAAGCAAACAATACGGGTGCACCCAAACACATTCCCAAAAAGACACATCGTATTGACCCTCACCTGCTTTCCAAAAATGCTGTGAAGGTGACTCAAACCTTGCAACAGGCAGGTTATGAAGCTTTCATCGTAGGTGGTGCGGTGCGCGATCTGGTCTTAGGTATTAGTCCGAAAGATTTTGACGTTGCTACCAATGCAACGCCAGACCAAGTACAAAGATTATTTCGGAAGGCGCGCCTCATTGGTCGTCGCTTTCAAATTGTGCACGTGACTTTTTTTGGCAAAGGTCACCCAGAGATTATTGAGGTTTCAACCTTTAGAGCCCTGCTAGATAACGCTGGTGACCATGTAGCAGAAAGTGGTCGGATTTTGCGCGACAACGTTTGGGGCTCCCAAGGGGAGGACGCTGCACGTCGCGACTTCACAATTAATGCCATGTATTACGACCCATCTACCGAGACCGTCCTCGACTATCACGGCGGCATGGTAGATATGCAAAAGAAGACTTTACGTATGATCGGTGATCCCGCAAAGCGTTATCGCGAAGATCCAGTACGCATGCTCAGAGCAATACGTTTTGCTGCTAAGACCGGATTTAGTTTAGATGCCGATACTCGTGCACCCATCGCTAAGTTAGGTAAGCTATTGCAAGACGTGCCATCTGCCAGACTCTTTGATGAAATTCTCAAGCTCTTAATGTCAGGCTACTCTTGGTCAGCGATTCAAGGACTGCGAGATGCAGGCCTTCATCATGGCCTGCTACCACTCTTAGACCACATCCTTGATAACAGTGAATCTTCCAAGGGTGCAAATGATTTTGTAAAGTTAGCACTAGCCAATACTGATCAACGCATTCAATCTGGCAAGAGTGTTTCAGCAGGATTCTTATTTGCTACTTTGCTCTGGCCAGACCTTCTCAAGAACTGGAAAGCCAACATTGCTTCAGGAATGTCGAATATCCCAGCACTTCACGATGCAATGGATGACACAATTGCCACCCAAAGCAGTGGGATGACGATTCAACGTCGCTTTGAAAGCGATATGCGAGAAATCTGGTCTATGCAGCCTCGCTTTGAAAAACGGGTTGGACGCTATCCTTACCGATTAATCGAATCGCCCCGTTTTAGGGCAGGCTATGATTTCATGCTACTGCGTTGTGCGACTGGGGAGCAAAACCCAGCCCTAGGAGAGTGGTGGACGAACTTCATTGCTGCCGACCCTGCTGGGCAAGAGGAATTAATGGCGAGCGCCAAAAATGAATCCGGCTCCAGTGCCAGCTCTCCCGCCAAAAGACGCCGCCGGCGGAAACCCAAATCAGCCACCCCACCTGAACCGTTGGCAAGCTAAGCAGACTTAGAGAAATTTCAGTAAAGTAGTTTTATCTCTAGTTTGGAATCGTATGGCACGAGCATTTATCGGATTTGGTGGCAATATCGGCGACACTCGTCAGCTCATCACTGACGCCATCGTCTGTCTTGCACAACGCACAGAATTACATGTTCTTGCCAAGAGCTGTTTTTATCAGAGCGCGCCAGTTGAAGCTGTTGGTGGGGATTACATCAATGCTGTCATTGAAATCGAAACTCAGTTAAGTCCTTATGGCTTACTTCATGTTTGCCAAGCGATTGAACAAGAGTTTGGTAGAGAGCGTCCTTATGCGAATGCACCTCGCACTCTAGATTTAGATATTTTGTCTTTTGAGGGCGTTACCCAAAATGAGACTGAGCTGATGCTTCCCCATCCAAGAATCATTGAGCGCTCATTTGTTCTGCTGCCCCTCTTAGAAATCGCTCCTGATTTTTTCCTACCCAATTTTGGCGAACTCAAGGCCTACTTACCCAAAGTCGCCCATCAAAGAATCGAAAAACTCCCTTGCCGTAACTGCAATTGCGGGGAAAAAGCCGTTTATAGCCAAACGGCCCATTAATTCATTAAACTCTCGCCATGGGTTACTTACAAGGCGACAAGCCAATTTCGATTACTAAGCTCTTGGCGATGCATGCCGAGCAAGAAAAAATTACTATGCTTACCGCATACGATTCGACGATGTCTGCATTGTTGAATCGCTGTGGGGTCGAGGTCATATTAATTGGCGACTCTTTGGGCAACGTGATTCAAGGGCACTCCAGTACAACCCCAGTCACTGTAGAGCAAATGGCTTATCACACAGAATGTGTGGCTCGTGCCAATACTCACGCTTTTCTGATTGCTGATTTACCATTTGCCAGCTATGGCGATCCAGTACAAGCTTTAGATTCTGCTGCAGAACTGATGCGTGCTGGTGCTGATATGGTGAAGCTAGAGGGCGGTGATTGGCAAGTAGATATCATTCGCTACCTGGTAGAGCGTAGCGTCCCAGTTTGCGCTCACCTTGGATTGCTTCCTCAATCGGTTCATCTTTTGGGGGGCTACAAAGTTCAGGGCAAATCAAAAGATGCCGCAACCCATATGTTGGAGCAAGCACTTGCATGCCAAGAAGCTGGTGCTCAAATGGTAGTGCTGGAAGCGATCCCATCAACTCTAGGCGAAAAAATTACCGCTGAGTTACACATTCCAACAATTGGCATTGGCGCTGGCCCTGATTGCTCAGGTCAAGTATTGGTATTGCAAGATATGTTGGGCATCAGCCCAGGTAGACCTCCCAAGTTCGTGAAGAACTTTATGGAAGGTCACCACTCCGTAGAAGCTGCTATTAAAGCCTATGTGCGCGAAGTGAAGTCCGGAAAGTTCCCCGGACTTGAGCACGGCTTTGCTGGCTAATTAACTAAAGAAACTCTTGACGCCGTCAAACCAGCCTTTTTGTTGAGGGCTATGTTTATCGCCCGCAGATTTGAGGCTTTCATCAAACTGCTGCAGCAATTTCTTTTGCTCATCCGTCAATTTCACCGGCGTTTCCACCAGCACATGAACAAATAAGTCGCCTACTAAGCTGGAGCGTAGACCTTTAATGCCTTTATTACGCAAACGGAAAGTTTTACCAGTTTGTGTTCCTTCCGGAATTGGAAATTCCACGCGCCCTGAGAGGGTTGGCACTTCAATATCGCCACCAATCGTTGCCGTCGCAAACGAAATTGGCATCTGCACGTGCAAGTCGCTGCCGTCGCGCTCAAACACTTTATGAGGCTTAACGCGAACCTCTACATAGAGATCGCCAGATGGGCCGCCGTTAATACCAGGCTCACCGTTACCGACTGAGCGCACGCGCATACCATCATCAATGCCTGCAGGGATTTTGATCTCAAGGGTTTTTTGTTCTTTGTGTTTGCCTGTGCCATGACAGGTTTTGCAAGGCTTCGGAATATATTCGCCAGTGCCGCGACACTTGGGGCAAGTCTGTTGCATCGAGAAGAAACCTTGCTGGACACGGACTTGACCATGACCATCACAAGTAGAGCATTTCTCTGCTTTTGAACCCGGTTCAGCGCCAGTGCCATGGCAAGGTTTGCAATTACTCCAACTAGGAACACGAATTTGAGTGGTGTAGCCTTCGGCAGCCTGCTCAAGCGTAATGTCCATGTTGTAGCGTAAATCAGCGCCTTTATAGACTTGCGGGCCGCCGTGACGGCCGCCACCTTGACCGAAGATATCGCCAAAGATGTCGCCAAAGGCATCGGCGAATCCACCACCACCAAATCCTCCGCCACCAAAGCCTCCGCCCATAGATGGATCAACACCAGCGTGACCATACTGATCATAAGCAGCGCGCTTATTAGGGTCAGTTAGTGTTTCATAAGCTTCTTTGACTTCTTTAAACTGAGCTTCAGCCGTTTTACTATCGGGGTTGCGATCAGGGTGATACTTCATTGCCATTTTGCGATAGGCTTTCTTAAGCTCTTCGTCGCTGGCACCTTTTGCTACACCAAGCACTTCATAAAAATCGCGTTTACTTTTAGGCACGGCCTATTCCTCTCAACAACCTCAATGACACAAGTCGGCACGAGGCCGACTTGTTATTTAAGTACTTCAAAATATCGTTAATGAATATCTGATTTCAGAATTACTTCTTGTCATTAACCTCTTTGAAATCAGCGTCAACTACATCAGCGTCTGGAGCCGCTTTTTGCTCGCCGCCAGGAGCAGCACCCGCAGCTGCACCAGCTTTAGCCTGTTCAGCAGCCATGACTTTTTCACCCAGCTTCTGACTGGCTTTACCCAAAGCTTCGGTCTTGGCTTCAATCGCTTCTTTATCACTACCCTTGATCGCCTCATCCAACTCTTTGAGCGCCGCTTCAATTGCTTCTTTTTCCGCAGCCTCTAAGCTAGCACCGTGCTCTTCTAAGGCCTTCTTAGTAGAGTGAGCCAAGGCATCCGCTGTATTGCGAGCAGTGACTAGTTCTAATGCTTTCTTATCTTCAGCGGCATTGGCTTCAGCATCCTTCACCATGCGTTGAATTTCTTCTTCAGTCAAACCAGAGTTTGCCTTGATGGTGATCTTGTTCTCTTTACCAGTGGTTTTGTCTTTTGCGGTGACATGCAAAATACCATTGGCATCGATATCAAAGGTCACTTCAATTTGTGGCATACCCCGCTGTGCAGGTGCAATACCTTCGAGGTTGAATTCACCGAGCAACTTGTTAGCAGCAGCCATCTCACGCTCACCCTGGAAGCACTTAATGGTTACGGCAGGCTGATTATCTTCCGCAGTAGAGTAAACCTGTGAATGCTTAGTAGGAATCGTAGTGTTCTTTGGAATCATCTTGGTCATGACGCCACCAAGAGTTTCGATACCCAATGAGAGTGGGGTAACGTCCAAGAGCAATACGTCCTTGCGATCGCCTGACAATACAGAGCCCTGAATCGCAGCACCAACAGCCACCGCTTCATCTGGGTTTACGTCTTTGCGTGGCTCTTTGCCAAAGATTTCTTTTACTTTGTCTTGAACCGCAGGCATACGAGTTTGACCGCCGACCAAAATCACATCATCGATATCGGCTACGTTTACACCAGCATCTTTAATGGCAGTTAAGCAAGGGCCAGCTGTACGGTTGATCAATTCCTCAACCAAAGACTCCAACTTAGCACGAGTCAACTTCAAGTTCAAATGCTTAGGACCGCTAGCATCAGCTGTCACGTATGGCAAATTGATTTCTGTTTGTTGTGCAGATGACAATTCGATCTTGGCTTTTTCAGCAGCGTCTTTCAAACGTTGCAATGCCAAAACATCTTTACTCAAATCAACACCTTGTTCTTTCTTGAACTCAGCAATGATCCAGTCAATGATGCGCTGGTCAAAGTCTTCGCCACCCAAGAAGGTATCGCCGTTGGTAGAGAGCACTTCAAATTGCTTCTCACCATCCACGTTAGCAATCTCAATGATGGACACATCGAATGTACCGCCACCCAAGTCATACACAGCGATCTTACGATCCACTTTGTCTTGTTTGTCCAGGCCGAAAGCCAGGGCAGCTGCTGTTGGCTCGTTAATGATGCGCTTGACATCCAAACCAGCAATACGACCAGCGTCTTTAGTGGCTTGACGTTGGCTATCATTGAAGTAGGCAGGAACAGTAATCACTGCTTCAGTCACCTCTTCACCGAGATAATCTTCAGCAGTCTTTTTCATCTTACGCAAGATTTCAGCAGAAACTTGCTGTGGCGCCATTTTCTTATCACGTGCTGATACCCAAGCATCACCATTGTCTGCTTGAATAATTGCGTAAGGCATGAGCCCAATATCTTTTTGTACTTCAGGATCAGTAAATTTACGACCCATCAAACGCTTCACTGCGTAGATAGTGTTCTTAGGATTCGTCACTGACTGACGTTTTGCAGGCGCACCAACCAATACTTCGCCATCTTCAACGTAGGCGATGATGGAAGGAGTTGTGCGAGCGCCTTCTGCGTTCTCGACAACTTTAGGTGCATTGTTTTCAACGACTGAAACGCACGAGTTGGTGGTTCCTAAGTCAATACCGATAATCTTTCCCATAATTGCTCCAAAAAATTAAGTTACTTTGTTGTACTTCTAGGTTGTTTTAGGCGATTCAAATGAATTGCCACGAATATTCCAATACCGAATAAATGGGGTCTAAAAAGGGGAATTCAAGGGGTGAAATGGCAAAAAAGGCAGAAATCTGCCCTTTTTATGCCTTTTTTAGGGTTTTAGCCCTAAATTTTTAATTTATTTCGGGGCGCTCACCGTCACTAAAGCTGGTCTGAGGACCCGATCTGCCACGGTGTAACCCCTTTGAAGCACTGAAACCACGGTATTGGCTTCCTGCTCAGATGGCACAGAGGCAATCGCCTGATGGTGGTGCGGGTCAAATTTATCGCCCACTGCAGGATTAATTTCTGTCATACGGCCTTTTTCAAAGGCAGACAAAAGCTGCTTCAAGGTAATTTCTAGACCTTCTTTAAACGCTTTCGCATCACCGGCATCCGTACTCAACGCGGCATACAAACTATCAGTCACTGGAACTAAGTGCTCCGCAAAACTCTCGATCGCAAACTTGTGCGCCTTAGCAATATCTTCAACAGCGCGGCGACGAATATTCTCACCCTCAGCCTTAGCGCGCAGAAAATTATCTTGCAAATCAGAGACCTTTTGGTTGAGCTCGGCAATTTCCTGCTCGGGTGTTTTCGCTGCTGGAGTTTCTGTAGCGGCATCTACTGCAGGCTCTACCGCGGGATTCTCTTGCTCTGGTGATGGGTTTTGATTTTCTTGTGTCATGGACGCGAATTCACTTTTCTGTAATGGGTGCTATTGCTTTACTATATGGGGTCAGTTTATTCAATTTCAAGACTTCATTCTCTCGGCCTGCTCAGCTCTTTCATTACGCTTCGCTAATTCAGCCGCAGATTCAACCCCCAAAGACCAGCCTTGCAAATGATGGTGAGCGATATCACTCAGAGCCTCTATCCACTTGGGATTGCTGTTTAAGCAAGGGATATAGCGATAGTCCTTGCCACCATGTTCCAGGAAGATTTCGCGGGCTTCCATCGCAATCTCTTCTAGTGTTTCTAGGCAATCTGCCGGAAATCCTGGGCAAAAAATGTCAATACGCTGACATCCCTCTTTTCCTAACTTTTCAATCGTTGGTGCTGTATAGGGTTTTAACCATTCTGCTTTACCAAAGCGAGACTGAAAAGTCACAATGTATTGACCTGGCTCCAATCCAAGAGACTCTCCAAGCAATCGACCCGTTTTTAAGCATTCACAATGGTAAGGATCACCCTTCATTAAATTTCGCTTAGGCAAACCATGAAAAGACATTACAAAACGATCGCCTTTTGCAAAATCAGGGTACCCATCCTTATCCCAATAACTTAAGACCTGATCGCGCAATGCTGCAATGTAGGCAGAATTATCGTGATAGTGCTTTACTAAGCGCAACTCTGGTTGATCGCGCCAAGTGCTCAACACTCGGAATACCGCATCAAAGCTTGAGGCGGTTGTTGTTGCTGAATACTGAGGGTACAAAGGTAACAGCAGCAAGCGCTCCATACCTTGAGCCTTCAGGCTCTCAAGGGCCTCTTGAGTGGATGGCTTGCCATAACGCATTGCCAAATCGACTAAAACGGTGTGGCCTTCATTGGAAAATTTTTCACCCAACTCTTTGGCTTGTAAGCGGGAGTAATGCATGAGTGGTGAACCTAGTTGTGGCAGCCATATCGTTGCATATTTTTTTGCAGAAGCACTGCTGCGAATTGGCAGAATGATGCCATTCAAAATGAACCACCAAATAAAGCGTGGAATTTCTACAACGCGCGGATCAGAAAGAAATTCCTTCAAATAAGCTCTAACTGCTTTTGGGGTTGGCGCAGATGGCGTGCCCAAATTTAATAAGAGCACGGCTGTTTTAGAGGCGCGTAAGTGTGGATTTTGATTCAAAGTAATGGATCTCTAGTAAATATATTTTTAAGAACTCAATGCGCCAGACAATAATTTAGAGGTGATATCGACAATCGGAATCACTCTGTCATAAGCCATCCGGGTTGGGCCAATAACCCCCAATGTACCAACAATCTGCCCATCCACGCTATATGGGGCGCTGATGACAGCCAGATCCTCGTAAGGCAAAAGATCGCTTTCCCCGCCGATAAAGATTTGAATTCCATCGGCATGGCTAGATACATCCAGCAATTGCATTAACACAGATTTTTGCTCCAACATATCGAACATCTTGCGCAACTTATCCAGGTTAGAACTTAAGTCACCGACGTTGAGTAAGCGACGCTCGCCAGATAGAACCATCTCGCCACGACTCATATCGTAATCAGCAACGCCACTTTGCAATGCTAGGGCCATCAAGCCAGATATATCTGCACGCAAACTATCCAGATCAGATTTGAGATGCAAGCGCACTTGCTCAAAACTTTTTCCAGCAAATTGCGCGTTGATGTAATTGCCCGCCTCAATCAATTGACTCGGCGTGTAATCTTGATTGGTTGGCAAAATACGGTTTTGCACATCTCCCTCTGGGGTCACCATGATGAGCAAAATCTTGCCCTCACCCAAGCGAAGGAATTCAATATGTTTGAAAACTTGGGCGCGCTTTGGTGTCATCACCACGCCAGCGAAATGAGTGAGATTAGACAAAATCTGGGCCGCTGAATTCAATACCCTTTGTGGAGAATCCGGCAAAAGGCCTTTTTCAACCTCACGGGCTGCCAATTCCTCAAGCGGACGCACCGTCACCATCGTATCCACAAACAAGCGGTAACCCCTTGGCGTAGGTATTCGGCCCGCAGAGGTATGTGGGCTGGTCACCAAACCCATATCCTCCAAATCCGCCATCACATTGCGAATAGTGGCGGCCGAGAGGTCTAGACCTGAGAACCTCGAGAGTGTGCGCGAGCCAATAGGCTGACCCTCCTCGATATAGCGCTCGATGAGGGTTTTTAGTAAGGCGCGGGAACGTTCATCCATGGTGGAAGGGATTTTATGCCTATGGTTTAATCGTTATATGTTAAGCCCATCCCCAAATTCCTCCAAGAAGGCCTTTAGCCGGGTAGCGCTCGTTGGCAAATTTCATGCTGACGGTATTGAGGAACACCTAAAAGACCTGGCCAAAGTGGTCTCGGGCTTGGGCTGTGAGGTCTTTATTGAGGCTGAGACAGCGACTAACCTTGGTTTGACTGGCTACCCTACAAAAACTGCAAAAGACTTTGCTGGGGCAATTGATCTCGTAGTTGTTTTGGGGGGTGACGGCACCATGCTGGGCATTGCCCGTCAATTAGCAGGAAGCAATGTTCCGCTTGTCGGCATCAATATGGGTCGCCTTGGCTACATGACCGATATTCCGATCCAATCTGTTCACACTACCTTGCCCAAAATTATTGCGGGTAACTATGAAGCCGATACTAGAACACTACTAGATGCTGTCGTACTTCGTGATGGCAAAAAAATTAATCATGGTTTAGCGCTAAACGATGTTGTCGTCAATCGCTCTGGAATTTCTGGGATGGTCGAACTCGCTGTTCATGTCAACGGGTCCTTCATGTACAACCAACGCTCTGATGGTTTGATTGTGTCCACCCCAACAGGCTCAACTGCATATGCTCTATCTGCTGGTGGCCCCATACTGCATCCACACGTCGCCGGTATATTACTGGCACCTATCGCGCCCCACTCACTCTCGAATCGGCCAATCGTTTTGCCACAAGACAGTGTGACGGTTATTGAGGTAGTAGACGGTCGAGAAGTGATCGTCAATTTTGATATGCAATCGCAAACGAATTTACAAAGCGGCGACAAGATTGAAGTACGTCAATCTGATAAAACTATCGCCCTACTGCACCCCAGCAATCACAGCGACTACAAGACATTGCGTGAGAAATTGCATTGGAATGAATATCCGTCGACATTCTGATGTCGAGTTTCTTGCTACGCTAATACATGCTTCAAACCATCTCCCTTCGTGACTTTGTCATTGTTGATCAACTTGAGCTCGACTTTGCTAGTGGCTTCACAGTCTTAACTGGTGAAACGGGTGCCGGCAAATCAATACTGCTAGATGCCCTAAGTCTTGTGCTGGGTGAGCGCGCTGATAGCAGTCAAATTCGCGAAGGCAGTACCCGCGCAGAAATTTCTGCACTCTTTCGAATTGATCCGGAATTGATCCAATCTTTTAGCCAATGGCTAGATGAACAAGGCTTCCCAATGGAGGAGGATGGTCAAAGTCTGCTGCTAAAAAGAACTGTAGAGAGTAATGGCCGTAGTCGCGCCTTCATCAATGGAAGTGTTGCCACACTAGCTCAACTGCGTGAGGCTGGCGATCAATTAGTGGATATCCATGGACAACACGCACATCAACTGCTGCTGAAGGGTGGTGCGCAACGTGAACTCTTGGATCGTCACGCAGGTTTGCTGTCATTAGTCACAGAAGTGGCACAAGCCTTTAAAACCCTGAATGACTCACGTCG
Source organism: Polynucleobacter sp. AP-Titi-500A-B4 (assembly GCF_018688095.1). Lineage (NCBI taxonomy): Bacteria > Pseudomonadati > Pseudomonadota > Betaproteobacteria > Burkholderiales > Burkholderiaceae > Polynucleobacter > Polynucleobacter sp. AP-Titi-500A-B4. The sequence goes on from NZ_CP061311.1 coordinate 1,761,925, forward strand.
CCGTTTAGAGCAGGCAGAAAATGCAGGTCAAGATGTTGAGCGTGAACGCGAAAGATTGCAGTGGCAATTAGAAGAGCTCACTGAACTCTCTCCACAAGAAGGTGAATGGGCCAATATCCAGAGTGAACATGCCAGATTAGCCAATGGTGCCAAGTTGATTGGTGGATGCCAAGAAGCTATAGAAATTTTGAGTGATGCTGATAACTCTCTTGAGTCTTCTCTTTCTAAAGTTTGCGGAAATATCAGCGCCCTAGCTGAACATGACCAAGCTTTGAACAGCATTAGCGAATCTTTGGAGAGCGCACAAATTCAACTAGATGAAGCGATTCATAGCCTCAATCGCTATCTACAAAAAATAGATCTAGACCCAGCCCGTCTTGAGCAAGTTGAAGAACGCATGCAAGCCCTACACGGCGCTTCAAAAAAATATCGCACCGAAACAGATGCCTTACCAAAACTGTTGTTGGAAACTATTGAGCGCTTAGACGCACTAACAGCATCGCAAAATATTGAGGTGCTCCGTGAAAAAGTAAAACAAGAAGAAGATGGCTACCTCAAAGTAGCAAAGCAACTTTCCCTGAAACGCAAGAAAGCGGCTACAGAATTAGGACAACTAGTGACAGATGCCATGCAAAATTTATCTATGGCCGGTGGACGCCTAGAAATTGCACTCTCACCACTACAGGAGGGCGGATCCCATGGTCTTGAACAAATCGAGTTTTTGGTGGCGGGCCACGCAGGCAGTACACCGCGCTCACTAGCTAAAGTGGCCTCCGGTGGCGAGCTTGCTCGTATCAGCCTGGCGATTAGTGTGATTACTAGCAAAGCTTCCTTTACCCCAACCCTCATATTTGATGAAGTAGATGCTGGCATTGGAGGTGCGGTTGCCGAAACGGTTGGCAAGTTGCTGCATCAATTGGGTCAATCCCATCAAATTCTGTGTGTCACCCATTTGCCACAGGTAGCCGCCCAAGGCAACCATCACCTAAAGGTCAGCAAATCTCAAAGCGGGGATAAGACTGTCTCACAAGTCCAGCCCTTGGGCAGAACAGAGCGAGTTGAAGAGGTTGCCAGAATGCTAGGTGGGGCAACAATCACCGACACTACCCGTCGTCATGCACGCGAACTGCTTGAGCAGCATTAAATTGATTTAAACGCTAGAAGGTGCTTTAAAGATTTGTAGCCAGAGATCTAAGACACAAGCCCTGGCGTCTAGAAGATCGGATTCTCCGTTAAGGTCAATACGCGTTTTTTCTGCACCATCTAAACGTAAGCGATGTTGACGCGCCCTTAAAAGACGATAGGCATCCCCAGCTTGAGCAGCGATACTGCTATCGATCAGACCAACTTCACCAGCAATCCCCAGCAATGCAATATTGCCAAGATTACTAATCAGTTGTGGATACTGATGTGAATACGCCAGAACTAAGAACTGGACAATAAATTCAATATCTACCATGCCACCAGCATCATGCTTTAAATCAAAATGACCGGTGCCATTAGGATGCCCTTCATGCACCTTGCGGCGCATATCCAAAATCTCGGTACGCAAATGATCGACATTGCGATTCTGACTCAAGACCTCAGAACGCACACCATCAAACTCAGAGCCTACGGTCAGATTGCCAGCAGCAAAGCGAGCACGGGTTAAAGCCTGATGCTCCCAAACCCAAGCAGCATTGTCACCTTCGCGCATCTGGTATTTCTTAAACGCTTCTACGTTGGTCACTAAGAACCCAGCCGAACCATTAGGGCGCAGACGAGTATCAATTTCAAACAAACTACCTGTAGCCGTAAATGTCGTAAGCCAATTAATCATGCGTTTGGCTAAGAGCGCATAAATCTCTTGGGCTGTGTAATCATTCTCGCTCGCCTGATATAGAAATACCAAATCCAGATCAGAGGCGTAGCCCAATTCTTTGCCTCCCAGCTTGCCGTATGCTATGACAGCAAAAGCAGGAACAGCATCAGCAGTTAAGCCAAATTTTTTCGCGACAGAAGGCCAAACTCGCTCAAGAGTAACTTGCAAAATCAGATCCGCTAATGCAGATAAATGATCACTGACTCTTTCCACCGGCAACGCGTGCTCTACACCTACCCCTAAATCGGCCAGCAGTGTAATAAAGGTTTCGGTGTGATGGGTGACGCGCAAGATATCCATTGCCTGCTCTGAGCCATCACCATCAGACATAACGTCATCTAAGCGAACATTTAAATTTGCTTTTACTTCACGCCAATAGTTATCAGGATGCTCTATCAGTGATCTCTCAGTTCGAGAGTTCAGGAGATAGTCCAACAAGTGTGGGTGCAAGGTCAGGTACTGCGCACCCCACTGGGAAGAGCGCAATAAAGCCAACACATTAAATAAGGCTCTTGGATATTCAGCCAAGATCGATAGATAAGCGCTGCGCCTAGCAATAGCCTCAAGTAAATCAAAGAAACGCAATAAGGCTTGATCTGCAGTGGTCTTATTGGCGGTATCTGCCATCAAAATCTCTGCAGCACTCCGTATTAAGTTATCGAAAATCAGGCGACTTTTTTCTGGTAACTGCTTCGCTTTTGAACTCGTAATCCACGCCTGCCAACGCATTAAAGACAGTGGGAACCATGCTACATCTGGCTCCCAATCTTCAACTAGCGGAGCAAGATCAAGACGTTTTTCATCATCCAGTAGAAACGCTTTTTCAAATAAGCGTGCGACATTATTTTGATGATGCCCTAGCTCGGCTAAAAAACTTGACTCATCCGAAAAGTCCATGGCAACTGCTAAGCGTGAACGTGCAGCCTCATCATCTGGTAAGTAATGGGTTTGCTGATCATCCCAAACCTGAATGCGGTGCTCAAGTCGCCTCAGAAAAATATAGGCAGCTTGCAGCTCATCTACCTCTTGTGCTGGTAATATGCCGCGCTGTTTAATGAGATTGAGAGCCTGTAAAGTGGGTTGCACTCTAAAACGAGGATCAGTGCCACCGCGCATGAGCTGAAACATTTGTGCTAGAAACTCAATTTCCCGAATGCCACCCCGTCCTAGCTTGATATCGTGAGAGCGACCCTCATGGCCACTTGATCGTTTCTCGGCTTCGTGTTGAATTTGCGCATGCAAGTCTCGAATGGATGCTATAACCCCGTAGTCGAGGTGCCGGCGATACACAAATGGCCGAATGAGTTGTTCAAGGGCTTTTTCACAATAAGGAAAATCATGCGAGCTAGGTAATGGCGCGATGAGCCTACCTTTAATCCAAGCATAACGCTCCCACTCGCGACCTTGAACCAGCAAATATTCCTCAAGCATATCGAGACTACATACCAAGGGACCAGAATCGCCATTAGGTCGCAAGCGCATATCCACCCGGAACACAAAACCATTCGCATCCAGTTCAGACAATACTTTCATGAGGCGCTTGCCTAAACGGGTGAACCATTCATGATTCGATAAGCTTTTTGGTCCGCCCCGTGTCTCACCCTCATGCTCATACAAAAATATCAAATCAATATCGGATGAGAGATTAAGCTCATACCCACCCAACTTACCCATGCCCACTACCATCAACGGCATCTCACTATTGGTTGAATCACTCCAGGGAAGGCCAAAGCGAGCTCGCAAATCTTGGCGAATGCATGCAATGGAATCTGCGATTGCCAACTGAGCAAAATGGCTCAGGCTATGCGTAACCTCATCTAAATTGGCCATGCCATTGAGGTCGCGAAAAGCTAGCCACAGCATCAGACGTTGACGAGCCAAGCGCAAATCGGCCATAAATTGCGCCTCATCATGGTCGCCATCCAGGCCGTCAATCTTGCAGGCCTCCAGCAAACTCTGAATTCCCGATAAATCAATTTTTTGGGATCCATGGGCTTTGAGCCACTCACGCCACTCAGGTTTGGCATAGAGCCAACGACGAGCGTAATTAGAATGCCGCTCTAAAAACTCAATTTGCCTAGAAAATTCATCCATACCCCCATCTTAATACCGACCTAAATTCAAGCTCCAGATGCTTGGCGGTCATGCAGAGCCTGACGGATAATAGAGCCCATGCTGCAAAACATCATTCCGCCTCGCCTCAAGAGCATGCTTGCAAAACGTCCTCCAGGTTTGGGTGCTGGGTGGCGTAAGCGTGTCTTGATTCTGGCTGGTTTTGTTATAGCGTTTTTTATTCTTGGCCACATTGGCGTTCGTTATGTCATTTGGCCTCAAATTGAAAAGTCCAAGGCTTCTGTTGAAAAACTCATTGGCGCTCGCGTCGGCGTAAATGTTTCAATAGAGGATCTGCGAGTTTCTTGGACGGGAATTAGGCCCGCCTTTGAAATGGATGGTCTGCGCTTCAGCGGATCAGATCAATCGAAGCCATTACTCATGATCGATAAGATTTATGGCGAGCTCAGCTGGAAATCTTTTTATCACCTAGCGCCGTATTTCCATGAAATTCATTTTGAGGGCGCAGAGATTTATGCGCTACGAAATGCGAAGGGTGCCATTACGATTGCCGGAATTTCAATTGATGGCGGTACCAGTGATTACTCTGCAGAAAATTGGCTATTTGCACAAGATGCAATTGAAGTCAGCAAGGTAAAACTCATCTGGGATGATCAACTCAATAAAAAAACGCCAGCTACCGTTGAGATTTTGAACTTGTCTCTTTATAACGGCATCCGCAGCCACGAAGGCTCACTCACGACAACCACCCCATGGACCAAAGGCACAACGCAAGTCAAGGTGGACTTCGTACATCATCTTGGTGGTCAAGCAGGTAACTGGCATGACTGGATTGGCACCGTCTCGTGGAATTTGACAGACCTAGATCTCAAGCAAATAGCCAAAGACTTTAAGCTCAGCCTCAATACTCTAGAAGGGGTGCTGAGCTCAAAAGGAAAAATCAAGATTGATAACGCCAAGCCAGATGGTGGTGAATTTTTTGTCGCAGTTGATGACCTTGTAGTGCAATCTTCCAAAAGTGAAGATGCGATTGCATTGGGAAGGCTCGAGGCCAACCTTCTTCAAGAAACAAATGATGGCTTAATCTCCATTTCTACAAAAACATTTGCATGGCGGGATGTAGAGAGTCCAAAATCTGCGCCACTAGAAAATCTCAGTCCAATGACCTTTCGTTGGCGACCTCCCGGTGCCGATGGAGAAATCAAAGAATTTGGATTTTCTTCCCCTAAGATTTCAGTAGAAGATGTTGCCTTATTTGCACTCAATCTACCGCTCTCCAAAAAAGTTCATCAATGGATCAAGACCTCCCAAGCTGAGGGCGATCTAGAGAATTTGGATATTCATTGGTCCGAAAGTAAATCTGCTTTATCTGCACTAAACATTCCTGGCGGCTGGTTTAAATCCAATAAGCTGGACTTCACGATTAGTGCCAAACTGATCAACCTTAGCTTTATTGGCATCAATAAATCGATCCCCTCCGTCTCCAATTTATCTGGCTTTATTTCTAGCAATCAAAAAGAAGGTAGCTTTACCCTGAACTCCAGCAACCTTGGGTTAGAGATCTATGACTTCCTGGAAGACCCGAAAATTCACCTTGACAGCGCAGATGGACAAATCAGTTGGGCTAAACAAAAAGGGCATTGGGTCGTTAGCACCAAAAAACTTTCTTTAAGTAATCCCGACATCACTACCAACCTCAGCCTTAACTACATCATTGGCAATCCCAAAGAGGCTGACTTTATGGCCTTAGATATGAACTTCGTAAAGGCCAATACAAAAACTGCATATCGCTATTTACCAGTTGGCATGGGCAAGGATGCAAGGGTATATCTCAGCAAAGCATTTGATGCAGGCCTTATTCAAAATGGGCAACTTCATATTAAGGGTGATCCCAATCAAGTTCCATTCCCAGATAAGCAACAGGGTGAGTTCAGTCTAAATCTTCCGATTGCAGGGGCAGCCTTTACGCCTGTTCCACAACTCCCAAGGAATCAAGGGACTTGGTCTACCTTTACCAACGTGAATGGTAATGTTGCAATGACCAACTCAAACTTTACAGTTGATATTACAAAAGCCAACTACAAACAGGTCGCTTTAAATACATTTCATGCCGAAATTCCTAATGTTAGCGCTAAACAATTAACTCTTGCCGTAAGTGGTAACGCCCAAGGTCAAGCATCTGAGATGTTGGAATATTTCTACGCCTCTCCTAGCGGAAAAAAACAAGAAAAGCTTGAGCAAAATCTGCGCGTCAGTGGGCCAGTCAATCTCAATCTTGGCTTAAAGGTTCCCCTATCGGGTTCTGCTGAAACCAATGTTGATCTGAAGTTAACGCTTCCTGGCAATAAAGCGGAATGGGGCAGCATTCCGCCGTTTGAAAATCTCAAAGGCAATATCCGGATCACCGAGAACAACCCTGAATTTGAAGATATTTCCGCAAACTTTCTTGGTGGCTCGATCAAAATTAGTAGCACTGACCAAAATAGTAATAAGCAAAATTTCAACATTACAGGCGACATTCAAGCTAATTTTGTAAAAGACTATTTCGCAAAAACTTCACGCTCGCAACTTAGTCCAATACTGAATGCCATGAATGGCTCGGTTAAATATGATGGCACTATTAGCTTCAATAAATTAGGTAGCGACTCTAATATCCATTTTGATCTTCGGAACTGGTCAATGAATGCGCCACTTCCAGCTAAGAAATTAGCCGGGACCCCCTTGTCCGGAAACGTCAACATAAAAACTTTCAGCAATGACAAAACAAGCCCTAATCAACTGAGCTGGACTGGAAAAATTGGTGATCTCTACACCATCCAGGGGGTTCTGAATCACGATGATGAGCTACGTTATGGTCTTGGGATTGGCGCGGTACCTAGCCTTCCCCAACAAGGCTTTCACCTGAGCCTTATCAGCAACGAACTCAACCTCGATGCATGGCAGGATTTCCTAGAATCCAAGACAGTTGCGCGAGTGCAAGATACAGAAGCAAGTTCTAGCAATGTTCAAATTACTGCGCAGGTCAAAAAGCTGACATTACTGGAGCGTCATTGGCAAGATGTGAATGTCGTCGCAAATAAAAAGAAGGGTGCGTGGGAAATGCGGTTGGGCTCGCAACAAGCTGCGGGCCAAATTCAATACTATGAGGCTGATAAGACCAACACTAGTGGCCTTATCAGCGGACGCCTTACCAAACTCAAAATCCCTGAGTCAATCCCTGATCCTACTGCAAATACAGCCACCAAGAAACCAGTAAGTCCTGCTTTAATTCCCAGCCTAGATTTAACGATCGATGATCTCTCCTGGTCAAAAGCGCAACTTGGTCAGGTCAAACTGAAAACTAGGACGAATGAAAACACTTTGAAAGTGGATTCTATTCAGTCCAATAATCCACAGGGCTCAAGTACTGTCACAGGCCAATGGATTGGAGCAACAAAAAACACCGTTGATCATAGCGTTCTCAATATCAATATGGACGTTAAGGACGCTGGTCAAATTATTGCGCATTGGACTGCCCAAAAATCCATTGAAGGTGGTCAAGGAAAAGTGAGTGCGAATGCGGAGTGGGATGGTTCACCCTTTAATCCAAAGTTCGAAACCCTCTCAGGAAAGGCCAGTCTTAATCTTGAAAAGGGACGCCTACTGGAAGTGAACACTAGTGGCGCAAAGCTTTTAGATGTTCTTAGCCTCCAGAGCTTATTTAGATTTGCAACATTAGACCTACAAGGCAGTCTAGGCAATATTGTGACTAAGGGCACGCCCTTTAACTCCATTACAAGCAACTTTGATATTAGTAATGGTGTTGCCCAAACCAATCAATTTAATATGAACCTTGATCAAGCACGCGTAGCGATGAGTGGTCAAATTAATATTCCAAAACAGACGCAGGATTTACGGATCACGATCTTCCCTACGATTGACGCTACTGCAGGTTCGCTTGCTGCCTTTGCAATCAACCCGATCGTCGGCTTAGGCGCTTTAGTTGGCCAGTACCTTCTGACAAGTCAGATCAACCGTAGCCTGCAATCAGATTATTTAGTACAAGGCTCTTGGGACGACCCCGAGATCGTGCCCTTGGATCAAAAAGGTCAGCCAATAGATTCTAAAACGTTTAATTCTATTCGCAGCAAAGAATTGCTCAAAGAACAGAGCAAGCCTAGCTCCAATACCACCCCAAACTCAGCACCCCAAAATAATTTAGGCAGTCCCGCTAAAACTTCCAACTAAATTCCTATGAGCACATCGGCTACCCTGAAAATCGCATCTGTTCAAATGATCTCTTCTCCAGATCTTCAGGAAAATCTGGATATGGCAGGTAGATTAATTAGCGCTGCCGTTCAGGCTGGCGCGCAACTAGTCGTACTCCCGGAATATTTTTGTATGATGGGCTTAAAAGATACTGACAAAGTCAATATCAGAGAGCGCTTTGGTAGCGGCCCAATTCAAGAACGTCTGGCCAGTTTTGCCAAAGACAATCAGATTTACTTGGTAGCAGGAACCATTCCTTTGGAATCAAAAGATCCAGGAAAAGTACTCAACACCATGCTGACATTCGATCCAGCTGGCAAACAAATCGGTCGGTACGACAAAATTCATCTGTTTGGTTTTCAAACTAAAACCGAGCGCTACCAAGAATCGGAAACTATTGAGGCAGGCAATACGCCGGGGATACTCAAAATCTTCCACCAGAATCAAGAGTGGTCTTTTGGTCTGAGCATTTGTTATGACTTGAGATTTCCTGAACTCTATCGCGCAATGGGCGCTGTAGATTGCCATATCATTCCAGCGGCGTTCACGTACACCACCGGCATGAGCCATTGGGAAATTCTGTTGCGTGCTCGCGCCATAGAAAACCAATGCTATGTTTTGGCCTCAGCACAAGGCGGCACCCATCTCAATCAACGACGCACTTGGGGTCACAGTATGCTGATTGACCCATGGGGCGCTATCTTGGCTGATTTACCTGAAGGGGAAGGCTTTATCTCAGGGCTTCTCAGCAAAGAAAAATTAAACGAGGTACGCTCTCAATTACCAGCCCTTGCGCACCGCAAGCTTTAAAGAAAGTTCTGCCGAATCACATGAATGCACCAGAAGCACTATTTCCAGCAAATTGGACAAAAGCCAAAAAGCAGGCGGATCTCATCAAGTTAGCCAAATCTATTTTGCTTGAGCCAACAGGTTTATCAGAACAAGATCTCCATCGCACCTTTGGCAATATGTTCGCTCATCGTTTAGATGATGCCGATTTATATTTTCAACATACCCGCAGCGAGAGTTGGAGTCTTGAAGAGGGAATTGTGAAATCTGGTAGTTTTAATATTGATCAGGGTGTTGGAGTACGCGCCATCTACGGTGATAAAACTGCATTTGCCTATTCTGATGAAATTAACTTAGAGGCTTTAAGTAAGGCCGCAAAAGCAACGCGCGTAATTGGGCCTGAAGGCGGCAAGCAAGCAGTAGCGAGCAAGTTATTCAACCCTGTATCGAATAAGTTGTACTCTGATCTAAACCCATTAGATTCATTGCAGCCTAAAGAAAAAATTGCTTTACTTGAAAGTATTGAACGTCGTGCGAAAGCCCGTGATCCTCGCATTATTCAAGTGATGGCGAGTCTTGCGGGTGAATTTGATGTCGTCTTAGTGGCAAGAGCGGATGGTTTGCTTGCGGCTGATATTCGTCCACTGGTACGCGTCTCCGTTCATGTGATTGCAGAACAAAACGGTCGTCGCGAATCTGGCTCTTCAGGTGGTGGCGCTCGCCATGACTATCTTTACTTTGATGCAGACTTAATCAATCGCTATGTTGATGAAGCAGTAGATGGCGCACTCGTCAATTTAGAATCACGCCCTGCACCAGCAGGTCCTATGACCGTCGTAATGGGGCCAGGTTGGCCAGGCGTTCTTTTACATGAAGCAGTCGGTCATGGGCTTGAGGGCGACTTCAATCGCAAGGGCTCCTCTGCGTTTGCAGGCTGCATTGGTCAACGCGTTGCGGCCAAAGGCGTCACTGTAGTAGATGATGGAACTCTATCTGGTCGTCGTGGCTCCCTTAATATCGATGATGAAGGCACTCCCACTCAATGCACTACCTTGATTGAGGATGGCATCCTAAAGGGCTATATTCAAGACAGTCTCAACGCACGACTCATGAATATGCCACTAACAGGCAACGGACGCCGCGAAAGTTTTGCATCACTACCGATGCCCCGGATGACCAATACCTATATGTTGGCCGGCAAAGATGATCCTCAAGAGATTGTTGCCAGCATTAAGCGAGGTCTCTACGCAGTCAATTTTGGCAGCGGTCAAGTAGATATCACCAGCGGTAAATTTGTGTTTTCCGCCTCAGAAGCCTATTGGGTAGAAAATGGAAAAATCCAATACCCGGTCAAGGGCGCCACCATCATTGGGAGTGGTCCAGAGTCCTTAAAACAGGTCTCCATGATCGGTAATGACCTCAAATTGGACGGCGGAGTTGGGGTTTGTGGCAAAGAAGGTCAAAGCGTTCCGGTCGGGGTTGGCCAGCCTACTTTAAGGATCGACAGCCTGACTGTTGGCGGCACAGCCTGATATTGGCAAATTACGGCTTAAAATAGCCGCATGAGCCAACAAAATACGAATCCCGCTAATTGGTACTCCGCCGTTGATAAAACGTCGGACACCGACGATCAACGCATTGATAACATTTCTGTTCTGCCACCGCCAGAGCATCTGATTCGCTTCTTTCCAATCTCTGGAACACCGACTGAAACATTAATCAGCAAGACGCGTAAAAAGATCCGCGACATTATTCACGGAAAAGATGATCGCCTACTCGTCATCATTGGGCCTTGCTCGATTCATGATCCAAGAGCAGCATTGGAGTATTGCCAACGTCTCCTAGCTGAGCGTGAGCGCTTTGCTGGTGAATTAGAAGTTGTGATGCGCGTGTATTTTGAAAAGCCACGTACGACCGTTGGCTGGAAGGGTTTGATTAATGACCCCTACCTTGATGAGTCATATCGCATTGAAGAAGGTCTGCGCCTTGCTCGCCAAGTGCTCATGGAAATTAATCGCCTCGGCATGCCAGCGGGCAGCGAATTCTTAGATGTCATTTCTCCACAATATATTGCTGACCTCATTTCTTGGGGTGCTATTGGTGCGCGCACAACTGAGAGCCAAGTACATCGCGAACTTGCTTCTGGTTTATCTGCGCCGATCGGATTTAAGAATGGCACTGATGGGAACATCAAAATCGCAACAGATGCAATTCAAGCGGCAGGTCGTCCACATCACTTCTTGTCTGTTCACAAAAATGGTCAGGTATCGGTTGTGGAAACGAAAGGTAATAAAGATTGCCACGTGATTCTACGTGGTGGCAAAGAACCTAACTATGAAGCAAAATTTGTTCAGTCAGCATGCTCTGAGCTTGAGGCTGGTAAGCTTCGCGCCAGTTTGATGGTTGATTTGTCGCATGCTAACTCCAGTAAGAAACATGAGCGTCAAATTGTTGTTGCAGATGATGTTGCCAAGCAAATCGAATCTGGTTCACATCAGATTTTTGGTGTCATGATTGAAAGTCATCTCAATGACGGTGCTCAGAAATTCACACCGGGCAAAGATGATCCTAGCAAGCTGGAATACGGCAAGAGCATTACCGATGCCTGCATTAATTGGGATGATTCAGTTCAGGTATTAGAGCGTCTTGCCGCTGCAGTTAAAAAACGCAGAAGCAAGAAAAAGTGATGTTGTAACTCGCTACAACTAATCAGCAGAAAGAATGAAAGAGGCAAATTTATTTAGTCTCTTTTTTTTCGTGCTTCCACAGTACATCTGTTCCACCTGCGGCACGATTGAGAATACGAGCAACGACAAAGAGAAGATCTGATAAACGATTGACGTATTGACGAGGGGAATCATATAAAGGCTCTTCCCAGCCTAAGCGCACGATGGAGCGCTCTGCTCTTCTACAAACAGTGCGGCATACATGAGCTTGTGCTGCAGCACGCGTTCCGCCAGGCAAAATAAATTCTGTTAGTGGTGGCAATTCCTTGTTGTATTTCTCTAGCCAGATATCCAATTGGGCTACATGATCAGGATTCAGTAACTTGTAGTTTGGAATACAGAGTTCACCACCTAAATCAAATAAATCATGTTGAATCTGTAAAAAGAGGGCACTCAACTCTTCGGCAATGCTTGTGGGGAAGTCTTCGGTCATCAAAACACCGATTTCTGAGTTGAGCTCATCAACATCACCCATGGCGCAAATACGCAAATGATCCTTCTCAACGCGACTTCCGTCTCCCAGACCAGTCATGCCAGCATCGCCCGTTCTTGTGGCAATTTTTGATAGTCGATTTCCCATGAGCTTAATTATAGGTAAATGGCTAAAATGATTGCTATGAATATGGTGACCCCGCCCCCCGATCTGGCCGCTATTAGCGCCCTTCAGTCCAAACTGGTTTCAGCCCTGCGCCCGATTCTTCCGGAATACGCCCTGCTTTGGGAGCCAGAAGACACGATTCCTTACGAATGTGATGGTTTGGCAGCCTATCGGCGCATGCCATTAGCTGTCGCCCTTCCAGAAACCGAAGAGCAAGTAGCTCAAATTCTGAAGATTTGTTTTGAAATGCAAATCCCAGTAGTGCCTCGTGGATCTGGTACTGGTCTGTCTGGCGGTGCAATGCCCTTATCTCAGGGCCTCGTACTGTCACTCGCCAAATTAAAGAAGATTCTCAGTATTGACCCATTTACTCGCACTGCAGTGGTTCAGCCAGGAGTACGTAATTTGGCGATCTCAGAAGCAGTAGGTCACTTAGGCTTGTACTACGCTCCAGATCCTTCATCACAAATTGCCTGCTCAATTGGTGGCAACGTCAATGAAAATTCTGGTGGTGTGCACTGCCTAAAATATGGTCTGACCTTACACAACGTCTTGCGAGTTCGTGGCGTTCTCATGAATGGCGAGATCATCGAATTTGGCAGCTTGGCTCCGGATTCTCCAGGCTTAGACTTACTAGCAATCATGATGGGTAGCGAGGGCATGCTTGCTGTAGTGACCGAAGTAACCGTGAAGTTGGTTGCCAAACCAAAACTAGCCCGCGTCATTATGGCGAGCTTTGACGATATTGAAAAAGGTGGCAATGCCGTTGCCGCTATTATTGCTGCTGGCATTATTCCTGCAGGCTTAGAAATGATGGATAAGGCTACTACTCGGGCAGTAGAAGAGTTTGTTCATGCAGGCTATGACTTAGACGCAGCCGCTATTTTGCTTTGTGAGTCAGATGGCACACCAGAAGAAGTTGCCGAAGAAATTGAACGCATGACCAAGGTACTTGAGCAAGCGGGTGCAAGCGGCATTCAAATCTCCAAAGATGAAACTGAGCGTTTGAAGTTTTGGAGTGGTCGCAAGAACGCTTTCCCCGCTGCAGGCCGCTTAGCCCCTGACTATTACTGTATGGACGGTACGATTCCGCGTCGTCACATTGCTACATTACTAAAGCGCATTCAAGGCATGGAAGAAAAATATGGTCTTGGTTGCTTGAACGTTTTCCATGCAGGTGATGGCAATATGCATCCACTCATTTTGTTTAATGGTGCCGATCAAGAAGAATGGCATCGCGCTGAAGAATTTGGCACAGAAATATTGGAAGCATGTGTAGAGCTGGGTGGCACTATCACTGGTGAGCACGGTGTGGGTATCGAAAAGATCAATTCGATGTGTGTGCAGTTTGGAGAAGGTGAGCGTGAATCCTTCTGGGGCGTCAAAGCGGCATTTGACCCAGAAAAACTTCTTAATCCAGATAAGGCTATTCCTACTTTGAGCCGTTGTGCTGAGTATGGCCGTATGCGCATTAGTGGCGGCAATCTGCCTCACCCAGAATTGGAGCGCTTTTAATGACCGCTCCTAATTCAACGATAGAAAGTTTTCGTGAGCAGATTCTCAATGCAGCCAATAATAAAACTTCACTTTCCATTGAAGGTGGAGGCACGAAAGCTTGGTACGGAAATACTAATTCCAATGCGAAATTAAATACGCGCCCCTATTCCGGCATCTTGGAATACCAACCTGAAGAGTTAGTGATTACTGCTTGTGCTGGCACGCCACTCAAAGAAATTGAAGCGGCCCTCAAAGAAAAAAACCAAGTTCTCGCATTTGAGCCTCCCCACTTTGGGGAGCATGCCACTTTTGGCGGCGCAATTGCTGCAGGACTCGCAGGGCCCGGTCGCATCAGCGTTGGCAATTTTCGTGACTTTGTTCTAGGCGCTCGTATTCTGGACGGCAAGGGTCAAGACCTCTCCTTTGGCGGCAAAGTCATGAAGAACGTTGCGGGTTACGACGTCTCTCGTCTACTCCCAGGATCGATGGGAACGCTGTCTTTATTACTTGAGGCATCAGTAAAAGTTTTACCAAAGCCTGCTGCTACAGCAACCTTACGTTGCCAAATCCCTCAAGAGAAAGCATTGAAGGTTCTCAATGAATGGGCAGGTCAGCCCCTCCCTCTATCAGCAAGCTGCTGGATTGGCAATGGCAAGGATACTGATGGTGAATTAACGATTCGCTTGGCAGGTGCTGCTGCTGCAGTAAAGGCCGCCATTCCTTTGATGAGTTCTTTAGTACTTGCCAAGGAAATCGACCCAACGATAGCTGAAGTTTTTTGGAATGATTTGCGCGAGCAAAAACTTTTACCATTCACCAATCTCGGCGCTGATCAAACCCTCTATCGCCTAGCCCTACCTGCAGTATGTGGACCACTGGCAGTACCAAACTCTGAAGATAATCTTGTTCTCGAATGGCATGGCCAACAACGCTGGATCAAAGCAAATGGTGATGAAGCAACATTTGCTGCCATCAAACTATTGGCCACTAATCATGGCGGTCATGCAACGCGATTTAAACAAGGCAGCAATGTAGATCCATCTTTTGAGCGCTTTACTTTGCTGAGCGAGCAAGCGCACTCTAAAGCTCTTGAAGCAGTACAAGCACGCCTAAGATTGGCTTTTGATCCGGCCAGTGTATTTGCCACTAAACGTCTTCCATAAGTATTTCTATGCAAACTCAACTCGCCCCTCAATTTGCCAATACCCCAGAAGGGATAGAAGCTGCCCGTATTCTGGGTAAATGCGTTCACTGCGGTTTTTGTACCGCGACCTGTCCTACCTATCAATTACTTGGCGACGAGCTTGATGGACCTCGCGGCCGTATCTACCTCATTAAGCAAATTGCTGAAGGTCAAGCGCCAACAGAAAAGACACGCTTGCATTTGGATCGCTGCCTCACATGTCGTAATTGCGAAAGCACTTGCCCTAGTGGCGTGCAATATGGAAACTTAATCGATATCGGACGTAAATGGGCAGAAGAAAATACCCCAGAGCGCCCACTAGGTCAGCGTATAACTCGTTGGGCCCTTAAAGAAGGTTTAACTAAACCAGCATTATTTAATTCAGCAATGGCTTTGGGTCGTTTGGTGCGCCCCTTGATGCCAAGTGGTATCAAGCGCAAGATTCCACTCACTAAAAATAAAGCTTTAGGTCAAGCAACTGATCCTTATGCCAGACCAAGAACACAGCACAGTCGTAAGATGCTGATTCTGGAAGGTTGCGTTCAGCCCGGCATGCTACCGAATATCAATTCGGCAACTGCAAGAGTATTGGATGCTTTAAAGATTCAACTGATTAGCGCACCCAACGCAACTTGCTGTGGCGCGCTTCGCTATCACCTAAATGATCAAATAGGCGGCCTAGAGAATGCTAAGCAAAATATTGATGCGTGGTGGCCGCTGGTTGAGCAAGGCGTTGAAGCAATTGTGATGACCGCATCGGGATGCGGTGTAATGGTCAAAGACTACGGTCATCTCTTGGCGCATGATTCTGCATATGCCGCTAAAGCAAAGAAAATTTCAGGTCTGACTAAAGATATTGCGGAGATTTTGCCTTCACTGCAAGATGAATTAGTTCAACTCATTGGCTCTGATCAAAAACCTGGTGTGGTTTATCACCCACCCTGCACATTGCAGCATGGTCAACAGATACGCGGCAAGGTTGAGGGCTTGCTTTCTGGTTTAGGAATTGGCGTGCGCTTGTGCAATGACAGCCACCTCTGCTGCGGCTCTGCTGGAACTTACTCAGTTACTCAGCCAGAGCTTTCAGAGCAGCTACGTAAGAACAAGTTAGCGCACCTGAATGCAGCCTGCGAAGAGTCAGGAGCTAATGTAATTGTTTCCGGAAATATTGGATGCATTACCCACCTCCAGCAAGATGACACGCCAGTACTTCACTGGATTGAAATCGTAGATCAATTGATCAGCAAATCCTCCAAGGCCCAATGAATTCAATTGTGGTTAACCTCATGCAGGTGCGGCAGCGTATTGAACTTGCAGCCCTAGCCGCAAAACGCGAACCAGAAGACATTGAGCTCTTAGCAGTAAGTAAAACCTTTCCCGCATCTGCCATTGAAGAGGCGATGCATGCCGGACAATCGGCATTTGGCGAGAACTACGTTCAAGAAGGTATTGAAAAAATTATTCAACTTGAAAAGTTACGCCCTTGGCTGGTATGGCACTTTATTGGGCCACTACAAAGTAATAAAACCAGAGAAGTTGCTGAGCATTTTGATTGGGTTCATAGTGTGGATCGACTCAAGATTGCCGAGCGCCTGTCCGCCCAACGGGGCGAGTTTCCCAGCTTGGCAGAATTACAGGTATGCGTTCAGGTCAACGTGAGCGAAGAAGAGAGTAAAAGCGGTGTTCCACTCTCAGAGGCAGAAGCCATATGTGATGCAATTAGCAAATTACCCAACATCGTACTGCGTGGCCTCATGGCTATTCCAGCACCCAACCCAGACCCCAAGATGCAGCGGGAGGCGTTTGCCGCTGTCCGCGATTGTTTTCAAGGCATTCAATCTCGTCACTTAGTCGACCCAGACTATCAATTCTTCGACACCCTCTCTATGGGCATGTCTGATGATTTAGAGGCCGCCATAGCTGAAGGCAGTACCATGGTTCGTGTGGGAACAGCCATTTTTGGGAAGCGCGATAAGATTACTAAATGAGCCAACACAAGAACATGCAAAACAATAGCAATGCACATATCACTTTCATTGGTGGCGGCAATATGGGTCGCGCCTTAATTAGTGGTCTGCTAGCAAATGGGTTTGAACCCAATCAAATCACTGTGGTTGAAGCAAATGCAACAACTGCCTTAAAACTACATGAAGACTTTGGCGTCCAAGGTATTGGCGCCTTGGAGCAGATTACATTTGATTTTTCAAAAAATAATGTGGTGGTCATGGCCATCAAGCCACAAGACTTTAATGTGGTTGCTAAAGGCTTAGCTTCTAAACTCAAACATGTGAGTGCGTCTGGTCCGCTCATCTTGAGTATTGCTGCAGGAATTCGACTCAAAGATATGAGTCGCTGGTTAGATCACGCACGTTGTGTGCGCGCCATGCCCAATACCCCTGCGCTGATCGGTAAAGGCATTACCGGTTTATTTGCAGATGCTGCAGTCAATACATCTGATCGCGCCCTGGCTGAAACTATCTGCAATGCAGTTGGTCAGGCGGTTTGGGTTTCTGAAGAAAAATTGATGGATGCTGTCACAGCAGTTTCTGGCAGTGGCCCTGCTTATGTCTTTGCATTTTTAGAGGCGATGCAGTCTGCAGGTGAAAAGCTAGGCTTAGATGCACAGACCGCTCGCAAATTAGCTTATGCAACCCTAGAAGGCGCCACTCAGCTAGCCCACAACTCGGAAGAACATGCCGGTATCTTGCGTGAACGTGTGACCTCTAAAGGTGGCACAACCGCTGCTGCACTTGAAGTCATGAAACAACATGGTTGGCATGAGATTCTTGAAAAAGCAATTGATGCTGCAAGTCAGCGCGGCAAAATGATGGGTGATGAATTAGGCAAAAACTAGCCTAATTCATACTAAGCCCCAAAACAATCCCTAAGAATAAAAACCCTCCCAGCCAGTTATTGTGACGGAAGGCTAAGAAGCATTCTTCTCGACCTCTAGTAGAGACGAGTTTCATGTGGTAGATCGCACAGCCTAAAGCCATTAACCAACCGACTAAAAAGTAGTTGCTCAGGTCGGCCAGTTGTGCCACCCAAAGTTGACTTACAAACAAGATTGCATAACTGATGCCGATCGCTAGCACGTCATAGCTTCCAAAAGTAATCGCTGAGGTTCGCAATCCCAAACGTAAATCATCCTCTCGATCGACCATGGCATAGGCCGTGTCATAGGCAATAGCCCAAAAAATATTCCCCACAAATAAGACCCAAGCTTCTAATGGAATAAAGTCCAAAATTGCCGCATAAGCCATAGGAATACCAAAACCAAATGCAATACCAAGTACTGCCTGTGGCATAGCAAAGAAACGTTTTGTAAAGGGGTATATGAAAGCGACTAACAAGGCCAAGACGGAAAGTTGCTTCGTGAAAGTGTTGAGAGGCTGAATCAACAAAAATGCAAGAAGAGCCAATACAACGGCAACAGCAACGGCTCCTTTTCCAGAAATCTTTCCACTGGTAACTGGGCGTCCTTGGGTTCTTTGGACATGACGATCAAAATCGCGATCTGCATAATCATTCATAGCGCAACCAGCACTACGCATTAAAAACGTACCAATCACAAAAATAAATAAGATATTGAAATCAGGAATTCCGGAGCTTGCCAACCACAGAGCCCATAGCGTTGGCCACAAAAGTAATAGTGTGCCAATCGGCTTATCTAAGCGAATTAAATAGGCGTAAGCTTTGAGCCGATCGTTAAATGACATAGCCAGAATTATGCCTTCAGAAACTCTGCTCGAGAACCTAACCAACGCTCTAAATGACGCTCAACAATATCAGCATGGTCTGCCAATAAACGTTCAGCCGCCTGCTGAGCCAGCTCAATGAGCCACGCATCTCGCTGCAAATCTACAAAGCGAAGCATGGCATCCCCAGATTGTTTAGCACCCAATAGTTCGCCAGGGCCCCGAAGTGATAAATCACGCTCTGCAATCACAAAGCCATCTGAAGTCTCGCGCAGTGTTTGTAGGCGCTCTTTGGCCGCTAAAGATAAAGGCTCTGCATACATCAAAATACATACTGAATCGGCGGAGCCCCGACCCACACGCCCACGTAATTGATGAATCTGGGCATAACCAAAGCGCTCAGCATGCTCAATCACCATCAATGCAGCATTAGGCACATCAACACCCACCTCAATCACAGTAGTTGCGACTAGCAGTTGAATTTCATTGGCCTTGAACGCCGCCATCACGGCTGCTTTTTCATCCGCTTTTAAACGCCCATGCACTAGACCAACCTTGAAGTCTGGCAAGGCCTGAGTTAATTGCTCAAAACTCTCTACTGCAGTTTGCAACTGCAAGGCCTCTGACTCTTCAATCAAAGGACAAACCCAATAAGCCTGCAAACCTTTAGAGAGCCAGCTTTGTAATCCGCCAATCACTTCATCTCGACGGCTAGCTTTTACAACTTTAGTGGCAATCGGCTTACGGCCAGGAGGTAGCTCATCAATTACCGAAACATCAAGGTCTGCGTAATAGGTCATCGCCAAAGTACGCGGTATTGGTGTAGCAGACATCATCAATTGATGGCAGTAAAACAATTCAGAGCCAACACGTTGCTGAATCTCTAAACGCTGGCGCACGCCAAAACGATGTTGCTCATCAATGACCGCTAACCCCAGTTTTGCAAAACTCACATTCTCCTGAATCAATGCATGGGTACCAATAATCAGTTGGGCCGCACCGCTCTCAATAAGCTCTTGAGCCAATCTTTTTTCTTTAGCCTTTAAGCTACCGGATAACCAAGCAACTTGGACCCCTAAAGGCTCAAACCACTCTTTCATCTTCAAGTAATGTTGCTCAGCCAAGATTTCAGTAGGCGCCATTACTGCCGCTTGATAACCATGATCCATAACGCGTGCAGCCGCCAACGCAGCTACAACGGTCTTACCACTACCTACATCGCCCTGAAGAAGACGATTCATTGGGAATGCTTTAGATAAATCAGTGCCAATTTCATTCCAAACTCGGGCCTGAGCAGCTGTTAATTGAAATGGCAAGACCTTTAGCAATCCCGCTTCGAGGCTCTTATTCTCTTTAGTCAGCTTAAAACTGGGTGCATGTCGCTCTCTGCGAATCGCATGTGCGCGCTTTAAAGAAATTTGCTGAGCAAGTAACTCTTCAAACTGTACTCGTCGCCATGCTGGGTGCGTCCGCTCTAATAGAGCTTGTGTATCAGCATTGGCGGGTGGTTGATGGAGATAAGTAATAGCAGCCTGTAGGTTTGGCCAATCATGACTGGGCAGTAATTCCGCCATCAATTTTTTTGGTAAGAACTCAGCCAAACTCTCTTGCAAACTCGGATCGCGCAATGCCTGAGTAACTGCCTTACGAATTGCTGCTTGTGACACTCCTGCGCTTGCTGGGTAGACTGGAGTCAAGCTTGTTGGCAGTGGTGCATCAGGATTCACTGCACGCACCGTTGGATGAACCATCTCAGGACCCTGGAAGCCCTCGCGGATCTCACCTCGTACGCGAACGTGAGTACCAACCGCCATTTGCTTTTGCTGGCTTGGATAGAAATTCAGAAACCGAAGTTGCAAAGTTTCCGTATCGTCTTCGATCGTGACAAGCATCTGCCTTCTAGGCCGAAAGAGGACTTGATTTCGAATGACTATTCCCTGGGTCTGTACTGAGCTAAAACGCCCCTGTATTAAGCCCTCCTCAATCGTGCATAACTCAGTCTCATCCTCATATCGCGATGGCAGATGCAAAGCAAGGGCCATTGGGCTGTCTAAACCCATTTTTTGCAGTGTGTTTGGCGCTTGTTTGCTAGTCATCGTTAAAATCCCATACCTGATGGTAATGCTATGCAACTCTCTGACTTCAATTACGAACTCCCAACCGAGCTAATCGCCCAGCATCCCTTGGCGAATAGAACTGATAGCCGCCTCCTAGAGGTCAAGCTTGATGGGGGTAATCACGTCGAGTTATTAGATCGTCAGTTTAAGGACATTCTTAACCTGATAAAGCCAGGGGACTTATTAGTCTTTAACGACACCAAAGTCATCCCAGCCCGACTTCACGGCAAAAAAGAGACTGGGGGCAATGTTGAGCTCCTAATCGAGCGCATTAGCGGCGATAAACAAGCGTGGGTTCAGATCCGAGCTTCCAAAGTTCCAAAGACCGGCTCCATGGTTCATGTTTACAACCAAGCTGGCGAGACCTTTCCAGTCGAAATGATTGACTATGATGGGCGCTTTTATGAAGTGCGCTTTCCAGAAAATGTATTTGCCTTACTCGAGCGCTTCGGCGAGCTACCCCTTCCTCCATACATCGAGCACCAACCAGATGGTGAAGATGCGCAGCGCTACCAAACTGTTATTGCAAAAAATCCAGGAGCCGTTGCTGCGCCAACTGCTGGACTGCATTTTGACGCACAGATTCTCAAGCAACTCAATGATCAGGGAGTTCAGCGGGCCACCGTAACCTTACATGTTGGCGCAGGTACCTTTACCCCAGTTCGCGAAGAAGACTTATCCAAACACAAAATGCACTATGAATGGTTCTCTATTCCAAAGGAGACCCTACAGGCCATTGCAGATACCAAGCTTCATGGTGGAAGAGTCATTGCTGTTGGCACTACGAGCTTACGCGCACTAGAGAGTCATGCCCTAAATGGCCAAAGCAGTGGCGAGACCAATCTATTTATAACCCCTGGGTTTCTATTTAAAACAGTAGATTGTTTGCTAACCAACTTTCATCTGCCAAAATCTACCTTATTGATGTTAGTAAGTGCCTTTGCGGGTATGGACAATATTCGCGCCGCATACCAACATGCAATTGATCAGAAATATCGTTTCTTCAGTTATGGGGATGCGATGTTTCTTTGCCGACTTGAGAATACAAAGCCATGACCAAACCTGTTCACTTTAATATTTTGGCGCGCGACTCCCAGAGTCCTGCACGCCTTGGTCAGCTTGATCTTCCCCATGGCAGTGTGCAAACCCCAATCTTCATGCCCGTGGGAACTTATGGCACTGTGAAGGCGATGACGCCACGTGATCTCAATGAAGCTAAAGCACAAATCATTCTTGGAAATACTTTTCATCTTTGGTTGCGGCCAGGTTTAGATGTCATCAAAAAACATGGTGGTCTGCATCGCTTCATGGGCTGGGATAAACCCATCCTGACTGACTCAGGGGGTTTTCAAGTATTTAGCTTGGGGGCATTACGCAAGATCTCTGAAGAGGGTGTCACCTTTGCATCCCCCATTAATGGCGACAAGCTATTTATGTCGCCAGAGGTATCGATGGAAATCCAGGCAGTACTCAATAGCGATATCGCAATGCAGTTTGACGAGTGCACGCCTTATGAAATCAAGGGTCAGCCTACTTCAGAAAAAACTGCACGCGCCTCATTAGAAATGTCCCTGCGCTGGGGCGATCGTTCACTCAAACGTTTTAGAGAACTTAATACTGGCAATGGTCTTTTTGGTATCGTACAAGGTGGTATGTTTGAGAACCTTCGTGAGTTCTCATTAGATGCTGTGAGTCAGCAAGGCTTTGATGGCATCGCTATTGGTGGTCTATCTGTAGGAGAACCAAAACCTGAGTTTGAAAGAATTCTGAATTTCACCGCACCGAAATTACCCAAACAGATGCCCCACTACCTCATGGGAGTAGGTACACCTGAAGACCTCATGTTAGGGGTGAGCTTGGGTATTGATATGTTCGATTGCGTGATGCCTACCCGTAACGCTCGGAACGGGTGGCTATTTACCCGTTTTGGCGACCTGAAATTGCGCAATTCTGGCTACAAAGACGATGATCGCCCTCTTGATCCCACATGCGCTTGCTATACCTGCCAAAACTTCACCCGCTCCTACTTAAATCACCTCCAAAAGGCTAATGAGATTCTGGGCTCACAACTCAATACGATCCACAACTTGTCTTATTACCTTCAACTCATGACTGAGGTCAGGGAAGCCCTTAGCAAGGATCGTTTTAGTGCTTATCGCGAGGAATTCCACGCCAATCGGCAACGTGGCGTGGAACCTGGGCAGGATTAACCACCCTAGAGGGGTATTAACCCCCTCAAATCTACTCTAAAGCCCCATACCGTTTAGAATTGCGGGTTTACGGCTTTCTATTTAAAGCCTAAAAATGAAGCAGTTTCCAATTGGTAATTAACGGAGGTTTTGTATGTGGATTAGTAACGCTTTTGCTCAGGCTCCAGCCGCGGGCGCAGATGCTGGTGGCTTGATGAGCTTCCTACCTTTGATTTTGATGTTTGCGGTTTTGTATTTCATCATGATTCGCCCACAAATGAAGCGTCAAAAAGAAACCAAAGCAATGCTTGCAGCTTTAGCTGTTGGTGATGAGGTGGTTACTGTTGGCGGCATCTTCGGCAAAGTATCAGCACTAAAAGATGATGTAGTCACAGTTGAGATTGCTGCAAATACTCAAGTGCAATTACAAAAAGGTGCTATCACCACAGTATTGCCAAAAGGCACGCTGAAGTCTGCTTAATACGTTTGATTAAAAGTATCTCGATATGAATCGCTACCCTCTCTGGAAATATATAGTTATCGCCGTTGCATTATTAATTGGCGGACTTTACTCATTACCTAATTTCTATGGTGAGGCTCCAGCGGTTCAAGTCTCGTCCGCCAAACCAACCATCAAGGTTGATTTGGCGACACAGTCTCGTGTTGAAAAGATTCTGACTGAGGCAGATATCAACAGTACTGGCATATTTTTTGAGAGCGCTGGCAATGTAGGCTCTATCAAAATTCGCTTTAACAATACAGATATTCAATTACGTGCACGCGATCTCTTGCAACAGAAATTGAATGTTGATCAGAATGACCCCAATTACACCGTTGCATTAAACCTCTTATCCAATACCCCTGGATGGTTAAATGCAATCAATGCTTTGCCAATGCCGCTCGGCCTAGACTTGCGTGGCGGCGTCTACTTCCTTCTGCAAGTAGATATGAAAGGTGCCGTCCAGAAAAAGGTGACCTCTTTAGCGACCGATATCCGCAGTCAATTGCGCGATAAGAATATTCGCCATCAAGGCATTGATCGTAGCCCAGAGTCAATCTCCATTAACTTTGGTAGCGCAGATGAAGCTGAAGTAGCACGTACTCTTTTAAATACATCTCAACCAGATTTAGTTTGGTTGATTAAAAACAGTGGTGGATCTGTAAAGTTATTCGGTGAATTCAAACCCAAGGCTTTAAAAGACGTTCAAGATAATGCCGTCAAACAGAACATCATCACTCTCAATAAGCGAGTAAATGAGCTTGCGGTAAAAGAGCCTGTGATTCAACAACAAGGCGCTGAGCGCATTGTGGTGCAGTTACCGGGCGTACAAGATACGGCGCGTGCCAAAGATATTATTGGTCGTACTGCCACCCTGGAATCTCGCTTGGCAGATCCAATCGTGTCGACGATTGGGCTTGGTGAAACACCGCCTCCAGGAATGGATACCTTCCGTTTCGGTGAAAACCGTTTAGGTGTATTTAAAAAGTCTGTGATTTTCAGCGGCGATCGCATTACTGATGCTAGTGCTGGCTTTGATCAGAACCAACGTCCTGCAGTCAACATCTCTTTAGATGCCGCCGGTGGTCGCGTGATGCAAGAAGTAACTCGTGAAAACATCGGTAAACCGATGGGCATGATTTTGTTTGAAAAGGGTAAAGGCGAAGTGCTAACCATTGCCACCATTCAAGGTGAATTTGGCTCTAAATTTCAAATCACCGGTCAGCCCACTACCGAGAGTGCCAATGACTTGGCCCTTTTATTGCGCGCGGGCTCATTGGCGGCGCCAATGGAAATCATTGAAGAGCGTACCATCGGACCAAGCTTGGGCGCTGAGAATATTGAAAAAGGCTTTAAATCGCTCCTAATTGGATTTGCAGCCATTGCTATTTTCATGATGGCCTACTACTTGTTATTTGGCACGTTCTCAGTAGTTGCGTTAGCCGTGAACTTATTACTACTGATTTCTGTACTGTCAATGCTACAGGCTACCCTCACCTTACCGGGCATCGCGGCGATGGCATTGGCTCTTGGTATGGCGATTGACTCCAACGTATTGATTAACGAACGTATTCGTGAAGAGTTGCGTAATGGAGCAGCGCCTCAAACTGCCATTGCCGTTGGCTTTGATAAAGCATGGGCAACGATTCTAGACTCTAACGTGACAACCCTGATCGCCGGCTTAGCGCTCCTAGCCTTTGGCTCTGGCCCTATCAAAGGCTTTGCAGTAGTTCACTGCTTGGGTATTCTGACTTCAATGTTCTCGGCTGTCTTCTTCTCTCGCGGTCTTGTCAATCTTTGGTACGGCAGACACAAGAAGATTCAAAAACTCGCGATCGGCCAAGTTTGGCGTCCACAGGAGAAATAAGCCATGGAATTTTTTAGAATCAAAAAAGACATTCCATTTATGCGCCACGCATTGGCGCTCAATGCCATTTCTTTGATTACCTTTTTAGCTGCAGTCTTTTTCCTTTGGCATAACGGCCTGCATCTGTCTATTGAATTTACAGGTGGCACGGTCATGGAAGTTAGCTATCCACAGACCGCCCCCATCGACTCGATCCGCTCTAAAGTTGAAAAACTGGGCTACGCCGATACCCAAATTCAGAATTTTGGCAGCTCACGTGATGTGATGATTCGCTTACCTTTACAAAAAGATGCTGAAGGAAAGCTCATTTCCTCTGCAGATCAAAGTAATGCAGTGATGCAGGCGCTTGAACCAGCAACGTCTGGCGTCAAACTACAGCGCGTTGAATTCGTGGGACCACAAGTTGGTCAAGAGTTGGCGATTGATGGTCTTAAAGCATTGATTTTTGTAATCATCGGCATTGTGCTGTATCTTTCCTTCCGCTTCGAGTGGAAATTTGCGCTTGCCGGCATCATTGCCAACTTGCATGACGTAGTCATCATCCTGGGCTTCTTTGCTTTCTTCCACTGGGAGTTCTCACTGTCAGTATTGGCTGCTGTCCTGGCGGTGTTGGGCTACTCTGTAAATGAGTCAGTTGTGATCTTTGACCGTATTCGCGAGAACTTCCGCAAATATCGCAAGATGAACACCCGCGAAATTATTGATAACGCCATTACCAGCACAATTAGTCGTACCGTCATTACCCACGGTAGTACCGAGATGATGGTACTTGCGATGCTGATCTTCGGTGGTCCAACGCTCTTCTACTTTGCCTTGGCACTTACGATCGGTATTTTGTTTGGTATTTATTCTTCAGTATTCGTTGCTGCTGCACTAGCAATGTGGCTAGGCGTAACTCGCGAAGATTTAGTCAAGGGCGATAAAAAGCCAGATGACAACGCACGCAATGACGACCCGAACTTCGGGGCACGCGTTTAGGCGGGACTAGCTTAAAGAAAAGTTTTGTTGATCAAGAGCGGCTAATATTTTTTTAGTCGCTCCTTGATGCTCAACTGAGTAGGCTTGTGCGGCTTCACTCATTTTGCTTAACTCTGTTGAATTCAAGAGCAACTCTTGTAAGGATTTCATCAAAGCGGTTGTTTCCCCAAGCGGCACATCGCCATTAATGCGCTTTGCCGCCCCAGCTTGAATGGCATCCAAAGCTGCTTGCTGGAAGTTGTAAGTGTGCTCTCCAAGTAAAACAGGACAACCGGCAGCACAAGCTTCAATCAGGTTCTGTCCACCAAAAGGCAATAAGCTACCACCCATGACCACCAAATCTGATGCGCTGTAATACATTGACATCTCGCCCATAGAGTCACCAAGGATGACATCCAATTCAGTGCCATCCTTGGGTAAGCCAGACCACTCTGAACGACGGCGGAACTTTAATCCTGCCGCATGAATTTGATTAGCCACATCCGCAAAACGCTCAGGATGACGAGGTACTATGCAAAGTAAAGGTAAGGCATTAAACGCTTTGGTCAGGAGCAAGTCTTTCCAGGCCTTGAGAATAATTTCTTCTTCGCCATCACGCGTACTCGCAGCACACACCATCAAACGGTTTGTTGCATGTAAATCCTTCTGCCATTCTTTGCCTTGAGCAACTAACTTAGCATCCAGAGGAACATCAAACTTGAGATTGCCAGAAATGAGTACATTTTTCACACCAAGACTGCGATAACGTCGTGCATCAAATTCAGTTTGCGCCAAGATGCCGGCAAAGGCTTGAAATAAAGCACGCCCAGCTTCACCAAAGCGATTTACTCGACGCGCACTCCTTTCGGAAAGACGGGCATTGACCAGAAACAAAGGTAGGCCAATTTCAGCGCAACGAAACACGACTGTTGGCCAAGCTTCAGTCTCCATGAAGAGTCCAAACTTCGGCTTAAACGTTTTGAGAAAATGCTCTACACACCAGCAAAGGTCGTAAGGTAAATACACCTGACGAATTTTTCCAGTGGCAATGGCTTTGCTAAATAGCTGCCTACCAGTTCGACGGCCGTTTAAGGTCATGTGCGTAAGCAAAATAGATTCGCCACGAGCGAGGTATGCCTCAATCAATGGCTGAGCAGCACGAGTCTCCCCAACCGAAACTGCATGGATCCAAATGGAGCCTTTGAGAACCGGCTTGTCATAGCCAAAGCCGAGACGCTCAGGTATGTGATGTAAGTAAGCAAATGAATGGCGTGCACGCCAAGCTAAGCGAACAAAAGCCAATGGCAAGAAGAGATGCCATAGCAGTTGATAAACAGCAAACCAAAACCAAGGACGCGCCCCGTATTCTGAATTGGAAGTCACGCTCACTTTTTGAGACGTTCGGTCAATTCGACCGCCTTACCAAGATAAGAAGATGGAGTCATCTCGAGCAAACGCGCTTTTGCATCATCTGGAATCTTCAAGCCACGAATGAAGTTTTGCAAATCTGCTTGATTAATGCCTTTACCACGAGTCAATTCTTTTAACTGCTCGTAGGGGTTCTCGATGCCATAACGGCGCATCACAGTTTGTACTGGCTCAGCCAATACTTCCCAGCACTCATCGAGATCTGCAGCAATCGCTGCATGATTAACCTCCAGCTTACCTAAACCACGCAACGCGCTGTCATATGCCAATACGCTATGACCAAATGCAGGGCCCAAATTTCGCAGGACAGTGGAGTCAGTGAGATCACGTTGCCAACGAGAAATCGGCAACTTTTCTGCCAGGTGACGCAACAAGGCATTCGCAACACCTAGGTTACCTTCGGAATTTTCAAAGTCGATAGGGTTGACTTTATGAGGCATGGTAGATGAACCGATCTCACCCGCTTTAGTACGTTGCTTAAAGTAGCCAACCGAAATGTATGCCCAGAAGTCACGATCCATATCTAACAAGATAGTGTTAGCGCGAGCAATTGCATCAAAGAGTTGCGCCATGCCGTCATGCGGCTCAATCTGAATCGTATAGGGATTAAAGGTTAAGCCAAGACGCTTCTCAACAACATTCTTTGAAAAATTTTCCCAATCAAAATCTGGATAGGCGGATAAATGTGCGTTGTAATTACCAACCGCTCCATTCATCTTGCCAAGGAGTGGCGCCGCAGCGATAGATTCGATGGCACGTTCTAAGCGTTTGGCAATATTGGCAATCTCTTTTCCTAAAGTGCTTGGTGAAGCAGGTTGGCCATGCGTACGAGAAAGCAAAGGCACCTTTGCATTCTCAAGGGCTAAATCAGTTAATACAGAAAGTACTTTGCGCAGCTGTGGCAACAACACATCATCACGCGCACCCCGCAACATCAACCCGTGTGAAGTGTTATTGATATCTTCAGAGGTACAAGCAAAGTGAATAAACTCACTTGCTTTTAATAAATCAGGGCGGCCCGCTACCTTCTCTTTTAAGAAATACTCAACTGCTTTAACGTCATGGTTTGTTACAGCTTCAATATCTTTAATGCGCTGTGCATCTGCATCAGAAAAGTTTTCTGGAAGCGAGAGTAAAAAGGCCTCGTCTGCGGCATTAATCTTCGGAACATCTGGCAAACCAGCGGCCGCTAAAGCGAGCAACCAATGAATCTCTACAAAAACGCGCTGGCGCATAAAAGCAGCCTCAGATAGCCAAGGACGCAAAGCATCCAGTTTTCCGGCATAGCGACCGTCTAAGGGGGAAAGGGCATTGAGGGTAGAAAGCGGCTGACTCACGAATATTGCCTTTGCATTGGATAAATCAATAAAACCTAATTTTAATGCGTTCTGGGCTTGGGCAAAGCTCAGTTTGGGTAGCTATACTGTGCCCTATGAAACTCATCGGATCCCTCACTAGCCCCTATGTACGTAAAGTACGCATTGTTTTCTTGGAAAAAAAGCTTGATGTTGACCTTGAATTAGACAATGTATGGGCTGCAGACACCAAAATCGCCAATTCCAACCCCCTAGGGAAGGTTCCCTGCCTTATTGCTGATGATGGGGAGGCTATTTACGACTCTCGCGCCATCGCTGAATATGCTGATGGCCTAAGTCCAGTCAGTAGATTGATACCGACCGATAATCGCGAGCGTGCGACAGTCAAGACCTGGGAAGCCCTGGCCGACGGAGTCATGGATGCCGGTATTTTGGCGCGCTTGGAGCGCACTTGGCGCCCTGCTGATCAACAAAGCTCCGCTTGGGTTGATCGCCAAATGGGAAAAATTCAAAATGCACTTCGTCAAATGTCTGAAAAACTGGGTGGAAATGCCTGGTGTCATGGCAATCAAATGACTTTAGCTGATGTTGCCGTTGGCTGTGCAATTGGCTATTTGCTCTTCCGCTTTCCAGAGATCAAGTGGCAAGTTCAATATCCAAATTTAGATCGCCTGTACCAAAAATTATTACAGCGTTCTTCATTTATTGAAACTGAACCGCCTGCTGCATAAGCTCTTATTTGTATTTAGGCGGAAATAATTCCGCCACCCAAACAAATATCACCGTCATATAAAACAGCAGATTGTCCAGGCGTCACCGCCCACTGCGCTTCTGGAAAACTTAAACTAAATTTCAAGGACTGGTTATCTGCACTGAGTGTGCATGTAGAATCAGCTTGGCGATATCGCGTCTTGGCAGAATAATTTCCTGATGCTGGTGCAGTGCCAGCAATCCAACTGGCATCAATGGACTCAAGCTGGTTGACCAATAACCATGGGTGTTCATGGCCCTGAACAACATACAAAGTATTGTTATCTACATCCTTTCGAGCAACATACCAAGCATCGCCATTGCCATCCTGGCTGCCGCCCAAGCCGATGCCCTTGCGCTGACCTAAAGTAAAAAACGCTAAGCCCATATGCTCGCCAACAATTTTGCCTTCCGGCGTTTTAATGGGGCCTGGCACACGGGGTAAGTAGCGGTTTAAGAATTCTCTAAATGGTCTCTCACCAATAAAACAAATTCCAGTGGAATCTTTTTTCTTCGCATTATGCAAACCAATTTTTTCGGCAATCGTACGAACTTCTGTTTTTGGGATTTCGCCCAATGGAAATAAAACGTTTGCCAATTGCTGCTGAGTTAAGCGATGTAAAAAATAACTTTGATCTTTTGTTGCATCTAAGGCTTTTAATAATTGCACCCTGTTACCTTCATGGCGCACTCTTGCATAGTGGCCTGTAGCAATTGCATCTGCACCCAGACTCATGGCATGGTCTAAAAAGGCCTTGAACTTAATTTCAGCATTACAAAGAACATCTGGATTAGGGGTGCGCCCTGCAGCGTACTCGCGTAAAAATTCAGCAAAAACGCGTTCGCGGTATTCAGCCGCAAAATTGACCGCCTCAACGTCAATTCCGATCAAATCCGCTACTGAGACAACATCCAACCAATCTTGGCGGGCCGAACAATATTCATCGTTATCGTCATCCTCCCAATTCTTCATAAAAAGGCCTATAACTTCATAGCCTTGTTCCTTGAGCATCCAGGCGGCAACCGACGAATCTACGCCCCCAGACATGCCAATAACGACTTTCTTGGGGTTTGTAGGTGGGATTCCGGAAGAATTGAGCTGGTTCATCAAAAAAATGCGAAAATGCTTTCTAGACAGATAAACCCCATTGTAGAAGTCTCAACCAGACTTCGCATGATTTTAGGCAAAACCATAGCCGGCGGACTTGGGGCCCCAATAGATAGGTAAAACCTACCCTGTTTATCTATAGAATAGATTCTTTATAAATTTTGCTTTTGGAGACATGCCATGCGCATAGGAGTGCCGCTGGAAACGAGACCCGGAGAAACTCGGGTTGCTGCCACACCAGAAACCGTTAAAAAACTGATTGGCCAAGGCCATACTGTTGTCATCCAAAAAGGTGCTGGAGTACAAGCCAGTCAACCGGACTCTGCGTATGAATCTGTAGGCGCATCGATTGGTAGCGCATCTGATGCCTTTGGTGCCGAGATTGTTCTCAAGGTACGCGCGCCCGAGGCTGCAGAACTCAAGCAGATCAAATCTGGCAGCGTGCTGATTGGCATGCTCGATCCGTTTGATAACGACAATATTGCCGCTATGGCTGCTCAGGGTATTACAGGCTTCTCATTAGAGGCAGCTCCACGCACCACTCGTGCACAAAGCATGGATGTCTTGTCATCTCAAGCAAACATCGCTGGCTACAAGGCAGTGATGGTTGCTGCGAATGAATATCAACGCTTCATGCCAATGTTGATGACTGCTGCTGGTACTGTGAAGGCCGCGCGCGTATTAATTCTTGGTGCTGGTGTTGCTGGCTTGCAAGCTATTGCTACTGCAAAGCGTTTGGGCGCTGTTATTGAAGCTTCCGATGTACGCCCTGCTGCCAAAGAACAAATTGAATCTTTAGGCGCCAAGTTTGTTGATGTTCCTTACGAAACAGATGAAGAGCGTGAAATCGCTCAAGGCGTTGGTGGCTATGCCCGCCCAATGCCAGAGGCATGGATGAAGCGTCAAGCAGCTCTGGTTGCTGAGCGCGCACAACAAGCTGACATCGTGATTACTACGGCATTGATTCCAGGGCGCAAGCCGCCAGTTCTCTTGCATAGCGATACCGTTACCAATATGAAACCAGGTTCTATCGTGATTGACTTGGCTGCTGGCAAGGGTGATAACGGTTCAGGTAACTGCCCTCTGACTCAAGCAGATAAGGTGATTGACGTGAACGGCGTAAAGATTGTCGGTTACACCAATCTAGCAAGCATGGTTGCTGCTGATGCCTCTGCACTCTACGCGCGTAACTTGCTCGATTTCATGAAGCTGATTGTCGATAAAGAAGCGAAGTTAGTTATCCCAAGTGATGACGACATCGTTACCGCCTGCTTAATGTGTCGTGATGGCCAAGCCATCCGTAAAAACTAATAGAACATTCATACGAAGGAAACATCATGGATCTCGCTGCTTTTCAAAGCATCCTCACAGTCCAAAACATCACCGTGTTTGTCTTGGCTATTTTTGTTGGCTACCACGTGGTTTGGAATGTAACCCCTGCACTACATACCCCTTTGATGGCTGTTACTAATGCTATTTCTGGAATCATTATTGTTGGCGCACTCTTGCAGACCGAAGTTATTGGTGGCGATGAGATCACCCTCACCAGCGTGATTGGTGCAATTGCGGTTTTCCTTGCCTCAATCAATATTTTTGGTGGCTTTATGGTTACCCGTCGCATGCTGGAGATGTTTAAGAAAAAAGCTCCTAAGGCTGATGCAGCTGCTAAATAAATAGAACAAGATCTATAGAGACCAAAATAATGTCAAACATAACCGCTATTTCTTATCTCATTTCATCGGTGTTGTTCATCCTCGCATTGCGTGGTTTGTCCTCACCAACTACCTCACGCCAAGGCAATACCTTCGGCATGATTGGTATGTTGTTAGCCGTAATTACTACCTTCTTTATTCCTGACTTTAAGCCAGTCTTCTCGCTGATCATTGGCGCTGTTGTCGGTGGTGCAATTATCGGTACGATCGCAGCCAAACGCGTACAAATGACCAAAATGCCTGAGTTAGTGGCATTGATGCACTCTTTTGTTGGCTTGTCTGCTGTGTTGATTGCCATTGCCGCAGTCTTTAATCCTGCACAAGAACATACTGGTGCGCAAAAGATTGAACTGTTTATTGGCGCATTTATTGGTGCAATCACCTTTACTGCTTCTGTGATTGCTTTTGGTAAATTATCAGGAAAAGTCAGTGGTAAACCGGTCACTTTCTCTGGTCAGCACTTACTCAACTTAATCTTGGCTATTTCGATGGTTGGGGCGGGCATTGCTTATTACATGGGTGACAGCCACGCAGCCTTCTTGGCGATGTGCGCGATTGCTTTGGTATTAGGTGTGACATTGATCATCCCCATTGGCGGCGCTGATATGCCAGTGGTTGTATCCATGCTTAACAGCTACTCTGGTTGGGCAGCAGCAGGTATTGGCTTTACCTTGAATAACCCAGTATTGATCATCGCTGGTGCTTGCGTAGGCTCTTCAGGTGCAATTCTGTCCTACATTATGTGTAAAGCGATGAACCGCTCTATTGTTGCCGTATTACTCGGTGGCTTTGGTGCTGAAGCAGCTGCAGGCGGCGGCGATGATGGCAGCCCTAAGAACTACAAAACAGGTTCACCAGAAGATGCTGCTTTCCTAATGGAAAATGCTGATACTGTCATCATCGTTCCAGGTTATGGTCTTGCAGTTGCTCGCGCGCAGCACGCACTCAAAGAGTTAACAGAAAAGTTAACTCATCATGGTGTTACCGTGAAATACGCGATTCATCCGGTTGCGGGTCGTATGCCTGGTCATATGAACGTTCTCCTGGCTGAGGCAGAAGTGCCATACGATCAAGTATTTGAGATGGAAGATATCAATAGCGACTTTGGACAAGCTGACGTAGTACTAGTTCTGGGTGCAAATGATGTTGTCAATCCTGCAGCTCGAACACCAGGTAGCCCTATTTTTGGTATGCCAATTTTGGAAGCCTTCAAAGCCAAAACCATCATCGTCAATAAACGCTCGATGGCCGCTGGTTATGCTGGTTTAGATAATGAACTCTTCTACATGGATAAAACCATGATGGTCTTCGGTGATGCGAAGAAGGTCGTAGAAGACATGGTTAAAGCTGTTGAATAAGCACAAGCCTTAACCACTCAAAAACCGCCTTCGGGCGGTTTTTTATTACGCTAAGATATGACTAAGAAGCGTCAACAAAACGCTTAATTACTAAATAAACCGAGACGATATGCAAATCAAGCCAACATTAATACCCCTTCTGATTTCCCTCTGCGCAATATTTTGGACGGGGTCAGTCAGCGCTCAAGCAAACTATCCCAGTCGCCCCATCCAAACCATCATGCCACTTCAAGCGGGTAGTGGTGTAGATATTCTGATGCGCCCGATTGCACAGAAAATGAGTGAAAACTTAGGTCAAGCAATCACGATAGAGAATATTCCGGGTGGTGCGGGATTAATTGGTACAGCAAAAGTTGCACAAAGTCCTGCTGATGGCTATGTATTAGGTGCGTTTAATGACAGCATCCTCACTATGCTTCCCAATCTTTACAAAAAGATTGATTACGATCCCGTGCAAAGTTTTGCGCCCATCTCTGAAGTGGCGGCGATTACTTTTGTCATGGTTGCTAACCCGTCCTTTCCCGGTAATACCGCGGCAGACTTAGTGCGCATCGCAAAAGAAAAGCCTGGCAAGATTGACTATGCATCAGGAGGCAATGGCTCACCACAACACATTGGTATGGAAATCTTCCGCCAATACACTGGCGCGCCCATAGTGCATATTCCTTATCGTGGCGCAGCAGCTGCAGTAACTGATGTCATGGCTGGCCAAGTACCCGTAATGATCAGTGCTTTATCAGTTGTGCTTCCCCATATTCGCGCTGGCAAACTAAAAGTACTAGGGGTCGCCAGCAAAACAAGGTCGCCGCTACTACCAAATGTCCCAACCATTAATGAGAGCGTGAAAGGTTATGAGTTCTCAACTTGGGGGGCTCTACTAGCACCTAAAGGTACCTCACCAGCCATGATTGAAAAGCTCAATGAATCCTTAGCAACTGCGCTTAAGGATCCAAAATTGCGTGAACAACTGATTCAGCAGGGCTTTGAATTTGTGCCGCTGGGACCAGATCATTTAAAAGAAATGATTGCGCAGGGATTAGCAAAAATGAAGAAGGTAATAAAGGATGGTGGCATTCAGCCTGACTGATTACTGTTTGAAATAAATCAATTACAAGAAATAGAAAACGCCTGGTCTTTTGAACCAGGCGTTTTAGTTTCTACGATCGAGCGATCGAGGAAATGTACGGCTATTACATCATGCCGCCCATACCACCCATGCCGCCCATACCACCCATATCAGGCATGCCGCCACCAGCAGACTCATCCTTTGGAGACTCTGAGATTGCACAATCAGTAGTCAACAACAAGCCAGCAACAGAGGCTGCATTTACCAATGCGGTTTTAGTAACTTTAGTTGGATCGATCACACCTTGTGCAACGAGATCGCCGTATTCACCGGTAGCTGCGTTGTAGCCGTTGTTACCTTTGCTCTCTTGAACAGCATTAACAACCACGCCAGCATCTTCACCAGCATTGCTAACGATAGTACGAAGAGGCTCTTGCATTGCACGTAATACGATGCTTATACCAGCGTCTTGATCAGCATTGTCGCCTTTCAAGCCCTTGATGCCTTGCATAGCACGAATCAAAGCCACACCACCGCCAGGAACAATACCTTCTTCAACTGCGGCACGAGTTGCATGCAATGCATCATCAACACGAGCTTTCTTCTCTTTCATTTCTACTTCAGTAGCAGCGCCAACACGAATCACTGCAACACCGCCCGCCAACTTAGCAACGCGCTCTTGCAACTTCTCCTTGTCGTAGTCACTTGTAGCTTCGTCGATCTGAACACGAATGTTCTTCACGCGCGCTTCAATTGCCTTAGCATCGCCAGCACCATCAATGATGATGGTGTTTTCTTTGCCAACTTCGATACGCTTTGCTTGACCTAGATGCTCAAGTGTAGTTTTCTCGAGTGTGAGGCCAATTTCTTCGGCGATCACAGTGCCGCCAGTCAATATCGCAATATCTTCCAACATCGCTTTACGACGATCACCAAAACCAGGAGCCTTAACAGCACAAGTTTTGATAATGCCGCGAATATTGTTTACTACTAAAGTTGCTAAGGCTTCGCCTTCAACATCTTCAGCAATGATCAACAATGGGCGGCCAGATTTCGCTACTTGCTCGAGCACTGGGAGCAAATCGCGAATGTTAGCAATCTTCTTGTCAAACAAGAGAACAAATGGGTTTTCTAATACGGCAACTTGTTTCTCAGGCTGATTGATGAAGTATGGAGAAAGGTATCCGCGATCAAACTGCATCCCCTCTACTACCTCGAGCTCGTCTTCCAAAGACTTGCCATCTTCAACTGTAATAACGCCTTCTTTGCCTACTTTTTCCATCGCTTCTGCAATGCGCTGACCGATGCTGTGGTCGCTGTTTGCAGAGATAGAGCCCACTTGAGCGATTTCTTTAGTAGTAGTGCAAGGCTTGCTAATTTTTGCGAGCTCTTCGATCGCAGCAGTAACAGCTTTATCAATACCGCGCTTCAAGTCCATTGGGTTATGGCCTGAAACAACATATTTCATGCCTTCGCGAACAATAGATTGCGCCAAAACAGTTGCGGTGGTTGTACCGTCACCAGCGATGTCGGCAGTTTTGGAAGCAACTTCCTTCACCATCTGAGCACCCATATTTTGAAGCTTATCTTTCAGTTCAATTTCTTTTGCTACAGACACACCATCTTTAGTGATGGTTGGTCCGCCAAATGAACGCTCGATAACAACGTTACGACCCTTTGGTCCGAGAGTTGTTTTTACTGCGTTCGCAAGAATGTTTACGCCTTCGACCATCTTGGTACGGGCGTTATCTCCAAATACAACGTCTTTTGCTGCCATGATTAAATTCCTCTCTTAAATACCGAAATTACTTCTGAACAACAGCCATGATGTCGTCTTCACGCATCACAATGAGCTCTTCGTTGTCTACTTTGACTGTTTGGCCAGCATATTTACCAAACAACACGCGATCGCCTACTTTGACGTCGAGTGGATTTAACTTGCCGGTTTCATCACGCTTACCTGGACCAACTGCCAAGATCTCACCTTGATCAGGCTTTTCTGCAGCGGCGTCAGGAATGATGATTCCAGATGCAGTTTTTGATTCTTGATCCAAACGCTTGATGATTACGCGATCATGTAAAGGACGCAAATTCATCTCTTCTCCTATGTTAGTAAGTGTTAACTAATTAAAAATCTATATAAATCAATGCTTTATAATCTCTCTCACGGAAACTAAAGCCAATTTGCTTCAAAAGTAACTGATTTAGCACTCGCGTGTAGGGAGTGCTGATTATATAGGCCTGAATCCCGAGATTTCAAGGGCTGATCTCCATAAATTCTTTAAGGATTTAGCCCCTATCTATACTGTGGACAGGCTGGTAGGACTATTCCTACAGATAAATCAGCCTAAAGCCCTTACCGCTCCAATCCGTCCTGCCTAGACTGGATAGTCACCGATTGGAGAATGCTGATGAGCCCGAAATCCCGGCTGTACACGCTTGTAAAGGCATGGAAGAACAAACCCTTCCAAGAAGTACGCGACGCCTGTGGCGCACCCTGGCT
Source organism: Polynucleobacter sp. AP-Titi-500A-B4 (assembly GCF_018688095.1). Classification (NCBI taxonomy): domain Bacteria; kingdom Pseudomonadati; phylum Pseudomonadota; class Betaproteobacteria; order Burkholderiales; family Burkholderiaceae; genus Polynucleobacter; species Polynucleobacter sp. AP-Titi-500A-B4. The sequence goes on from NZ_CP061311.1 coordinate 1,799,468, forward strand.
TGGCCTAAGTAGCCAAGCCCTCGAAGAACACCAATCCTGGTCCAAGCGACAAGCGATTAGTCACGAACCCATTTTTAACCACAAGGGGACAAAACTGACTGGCTCTTTATTTAGACCATTACTTGCAGTTTCAGACATGCAACTACTCCGTTTGTTTATGGAGGGCTTAGATACGATTTCCTACTGGTATCGCAGTGGTCGCTTTATACCCAGTATTTTGCCCATACCAACGCATGCGATCGCTTCGAGTGCTTATGTAGATGCATTGAGTGACCTCATTCTCAACTCGCGACTACCCGTCGGCCTGATAACCCTTGGCATGCAATCACTGCCTACGCCAGAGCTTGCGAATGACTGCAAAGAGGGTTTACTGCGCTTGCGTCGACTTGGCGTATTGCTGCACCTCCTTCATTTCACAGGCAGCACTGAGCAACTGCATTGGGTTGATGAAATGCAAATGGAAGGAATTCATTTGAATATGAGCCATTTCCGCGAACAAACACTTTCACATGATGTGCTAGCAAAAATCAGACGTTCGCCATATTCGCCAACACAAATCTATGCTAGCAATGTAGGGCTTGTAAAGGATTTAGGAAACGCCTCTGACTGGCAAATAGATCACTGCTACGGAGGACTAATGATGCCTCCCTTAAGTCGCCATCAAATGCTACAGATCAACGATAGCCGAATCGCCAAAGCCATTTTTTCGCTGCACCCTCATCAACACCTAAACCGAAATGGAGACAAGTAATGAGAAAACGCGTGATGTTGGTAGATGACCATCCAGCAATGCTGATGGCTCTTAAAAGTATGTTGCAAGACCAATTGCTATTTGAAGTAGTGGGCCAAGCCCAGAATGGCGAAGAATGCCTCAGATCCATTAAAGAGATCAATCCAAACATGATCATTCTGGATCTTGATATGCCCAAGACGGATGGTTTTGATGTCATAAGGCGGATTGGTCTTATGTATCCCGATGTTCGCATGTTAATTTTGTCCAGCATGGATGAAGCAGTCTATGGTGGCAGAGTGCGATCTCTCGGCGGCCACGGCTTTGTCAACAAAACAGCTGGGGCCGACGTCATCTTGGCAGCGTGCGTTGCAATCTCTCAGGGCTACAACTTTTTTACTCACGGGAAAAATGGCAATAGTTCGTTAACTGATAACGACAAACTCGCATTGATTTCAGATCGTGAGTTACAGGTTATGAAATACCTTGGCAAAGGCAATACCAATCAACAAATTTCAGACTTGCTTCACATTAGCAATAAAACTGTTGCCACTTATAAGACGCGAGTCTTCGACAAGCTGGGCATCAACAACATTGCAGATTTGATTTTGTTCTGCCGAATGAACAATATTATCGAAAGCTAAAAAGCATGCATCGATTCATCATGTGCACCTTACTGCTGTATGGCTTCATCTGTAGCGGAGTAACGCAAGCCACAACTATAAGTCCTGCAGAGCAACGGTGGATCGATGCTCATCCTGTAGTTCACTTCAGCATTCATCAAAAATATGCGCCCTATCTTGAAAATCAACAAGGAAGTGGAACGGCAGGAGTTTTTAATTTAATACTCCAAAAACTGGGGGACTTTACCCAACAAGAGTTTCGTCCGAAGTGGAGACAGTCAGACCAGGAAGGTTTAGTGCAACTTTCTAATGGCGAGGTAGATTTCATGATTGACCCACCCATGATGAGTGATGAGTATCTTCGCTTTGGCTCCCTATCGGAAGCCATCTTTTGGGGGCAAGATGCTGTCATTACAAAACGTAATCAACCAAATAGCTCTATTACTCCCGACAATATTGCCTACTTTGATCGTGGCTATGAAAATCCACCCCTAAGATCCGATCCTCAAGCCCGCGCCTCTATTGATGTAGAGCAGCTAGCGGCAGACCTTTTAAGAAATGACATTCAGGCATTAGTACTACCCATTCGGCTGGCCAAGCAACTGATTACACAGCTCAAGAATCCACAGCTTCAAATTGATGGCCTATATAACCGTGAGCCATTTGCCTATCGCTGGTTGATTTCACATGAAGATGCGCCAATGCATCAAGTGCTTGATCGTTTTTTCACTAACCTGGATCCATTAGAGTCGCGACAACTCTTTGCGCTAGATCCAAATACTCCAGATATCAGCGCTGGTGGCTGGAAGGCATTGCCCTGGGCAACAACCTTAGGAGTAGTGTTGGCTAGCGGATTACTGCTATGGCATATGCGACAAAAACAGTTATTCCAAGAGCAAGAGGCTGCAAGCCTACTCTCTTCAAAAGAACTCGCTGAAAAAGCAAATGCTGCAAAGTCCTCCTTTCTTGCAACCATGAGCCATGAAATTCGGACACCCATGAATGCTATTCTGGGAGTTCAAGAGCTTCTATTAAAAAGCCAACAATTTTCGCCACAGGAAAACTCTCTACTCAAAAGCGCACATACCTCCGCTCAATCTCTTTTGGGAATACTCAATCAAGTTTTGGATCTTTCTAAGATTGAAGCGGGCAAACTTACCCTGAACCCAGAGCCATGCTGCCTCAATAGCTTAATCGACAATATTGATCATGCATTCTCAGCAGTTGCCCAAAAGCAAAATTTATTACTCCATACATCCAAAGATCCACGCATTGCCGAAGTGCTCATGATCGATGCATTACGACTTCGACAGACTCTACAAAACCTCATTAGCAATGCTATTAAATTTACCGAACATGGCGAGATTTATTTCTCTATTAGTGTTTTAGCAGATGATCATGCAGGTCAGCTCATTGAGTTTCGTGTCATCGATACTGGGGTTGGCATGGGTACAGAAGAGATTAAGCTAGCCTTGCAAGCCTTTGAACAGATACCAGGCAAAAGTGATCAAGAGAATGGCACCGGTCTTGGCTTGACCATTACCAATCACTTAGTTACTTCAATGAATAGCCAGCTTTACTTCGACAGCGCACCGGGCTTTGGAAGTAATATTCACTTTTGCGTAGCATTTCCTCGCACAAGCCTTGCTCCATCTAAGAATGTGACTTCCCCATCTATCGCTTCAAGCTCTAGAAGATTCATCTCAAAGAATGATCAGAGAAAAGATCATGAGTTACGCGCATTAGTGGTTGAAGATCATCCTGCAAGTAGGCAAATTATCTCCCTACAGCTTCATGCATTAGGCATTCAAGTCTCTGTATGCGATAACGCTAATACCGCACTGCAGATGATTACTGAAAGTGAATATGACTTATTAATTACCGATCAATCCATACCCGGCATGCAGGGCTCTGAATTAGCGCAACAAATTCGGGTGCTAGGCTTTAAGAATCTTGTCATCATCGGAGTAACCGCTGATATCTACGCCCTAGAGTCTCGCCATCAGTTTTTAGCTGCGGGTATGAATGGCGTACTCATTAAGCCGCTAAGTCTCATGAGTCTTGAGAATGAACTCGCCCGATATTTTGAGTCTCAAGAGGAGGCGCATCTGGCATATGCTTCAGAGGAGGAATACTCATTTGATGCATTCTCCAATCTTCTAAAAAATAATCCCGCCCATATTCTCGTGATACTGAGTGAGATCAAAAAGGTACATGATGAGGCACTGCTAGCTATAAGCTCTTCAACACTTGATGAGGCAAGCTTATCAAGCCTGCTCCATAAGGTAAAAGGCGGTGCTCAACTACTTGGCGCCAAGCAATTCATTCAATCTTGCGAATCCTTAGAAAAAGAACCAGTTTTACCTAGCAAGCTTGCTGCTTTTAAAGCGCTATTGGAGAATCAAAACCAAGTAATCGAACGCTACCAAACAAGGTACACCGGCTCTTAAGGTGCAAGACATTTATCTTCTGACACTCTAGGTTTATTCTATGGTGAATGAAACACACTCTTCACCGCAAATGTTGTTTGTTTTTAACAATCCTATGGATTGCTTGCTACTTTATTTCCGGCACCTCAAAAGCCCAGGATCTACCGATCCCAGCAGCCATTACAAATAGCTTAGAGCGCAATCAAATCCCTCTAGATGCCATTAGCATTTCTGTGAGCGAGATTGATCCAGGAAAGCCTGGCAAGCATGATGCTAAGACTATCTTGGACTGGCGAGCCTCTGAGGCCATGAATCCTGCCTCAACCATGAAGATTCTCACTACGCTTGCAGGCCTAGATATTCTCGGGCCACAGTATCGCTGGAGGACAAAAATATTTACGGATGGTGTAGTGCGTCAAGGTACGCTCAAAGGCAATCTTTATTTGCAGGGAAGCGGCGATCCAAAACTTATTCCCGAAGAGCTAGCCAAGCTTATGAAAGATCTACAGGCGCTCGGAATTCAAAAAATTGATGGTAATTTATTTTTTGATCGAAGCGCATATGCTCCTAGCGTGATGGAACATAACACTATTGATGGTGAATCTCTCCGCGCCTATAACGTTCCACCAGATCCCTTGCTATACGCTTTTAGAACGCTGTCTTTTCAGATTGGTAAATCGCGTACCGCTGACTTCATCGACATTAGCTACACCCCTACCTTGTCTCAACTCAAGGTTGTAAACCAAATGCAACTCGTGGAGCGGGCCTGCGATAACTGGAAAAGCAATATTCGATTCAACTTAGATCCTGAGACAGGAACGAATACAGATCAATTACTGACCGCACAATTCTCAGGTACGTTTCCCAGTGGTTGCAAGGGCGTTAATTACAATGTGGTGGCTCTGGATGCCAATACTTTTCTGACCCAGGGCTTCACTGCCGCCTGGGAGTTGGCAGGTGGTAGCTGGGTAAAACCCCCTACTGGTAAAGACGCAACTGTACCCATAGCCGCAAGACTATTACTTCAGTTTGAGGGTATTAGCTTGGCTGATGATGTCCAAGATATTAATAAGTATTCAAATAATGTTATGGCGCGTCAACTCCTGCTAACGCTAGCACTTGAAAAAATGGGTAAGCCAGCAACAACCGCTAATGGCGATCTCGTGGTGCAGGGCTGGCTTAAACAAAATGGTTTAAATTTCCCTAGCCTAGTCATTGAGAATGGGTCTGGCCTTTCGCGCAATGAAGCAATCACTGCTGGGCAAATGAATCAACTCTTGCTCACTGCGCGCAACCTCCCAATTGGTGAGGTGTTCTACAACAGCCTACCCATTGCAGGCGCTGATGGAACAATGCGCAATCGCTTAATGACGCAGCTGCGCAAATTTTTACATTTAAAGAAAAAGCCTGAAGCCAGAATTAAAACAGGCTCACTTGCTGATGTTCGTGCGATTTCAGGTTATGTGATTAGCAAATCAGGCAAGATGTATGCGGTAAGTTCATTTATTAACCACCCCAATGCTTGGAGAGGTTTAGATGCGCACGATCAATTACTGTCGTGGTTACTCGAAGATGGTCCCGAACCGAAACAGGCACGCTGAAGTCGGTCTCTTACGCCATCCCACTCTTCCCCAGGCGGGGGCTCAGGAAATAAGAGTAGATCCCACCCCTGCTGATCTAGATCTCGCAAAGAACGATACAAACGACTGGCAAATGCACTGCTATCACTAGGTACTTCTACTTCCTCAAAGTGAACGGATGGGTGTCCTTCACCCAAAGAAGATTCTGAATCCCAAACTGCCACCGCTACACGTGACTTAATATCCGGAAATTCACTTAACGCATCCAATACTCGACCAGGGGCATATAAACGCAAAGGGGTGGTTGGTGCGTAATGCGCTTTTAGACTTCCGGATACCCTAGGCAATTGATCACCTGATTTAAATTCTTCACCGACTTGATAAACCTGAATACCCGTCTTCGCCAAAATCTCTTTTGGAGTGATCACACCAGGGCGTAGTAAGACTGGGTGATCGCCGTTCGAGAAATCAATAATGGTCGATTCAATACCGACTTCACAATCACCGCCATCGAGCACCATTAATCCCAACTCACCCTCAAACTCACTGCGAACATCCGCCGCACTAGTTGGCGATACTTTTCCAAAACGATTTGCTGAAGGCGCAACCACTCCGCCCTTAAATTTTCTTAATAACTCTTGAGCCATTGGATGAGCTGGCGCACGCATCGCTACAGTGTCTTGACCGCCCGTAAGGTCAGATAACACACTCTTATCTTTCTTAAATACGAGCGTGAGTGGCCCAGGCCAAAATGTATTCATCAACTTCAAGGCATCTTCGGATATGTCTCTTGCCCAAGGGGCTAAAGCGAAGACCCAATCGACTTGGGTCTGATCGAATTTATCCGGCGGCGCGATATGCACAATCAAAGGATGATTTGACGGCCTGCCTTTGGTGGTAAAGATTTTTTTAATGGCTGCAGGATTTCTGGCATCCGCACCTAAGCCGTAAACTGTCTCTGTAGGAAACGCGACCAATCCACCGTCCCTTAAAGTTTGCACCGCTTCATTGATCACTGCAGATGATTGCAGTGGCGTACTATCGCTGGACATTTCTAGGGCTCGATGCCTAATTCAGTAGCAACAGCTGCGCAATTTTGACGAGCCTCATTTAAAGCCTCACCCAAACAATTAATATGCCCCATCTTTCTACCCATGCGTGGCGCAGATTTTCCATAGAGATGTAATTTCGCATCTGGATGTGCAAGCACTTTATTCCAAGCGGGCTCCTTCGCTTGATCTTCACTACCCTCAAACCAAAGATCGCCCAAAAGGTTCAACATAGAGACAGGGGCTAATTGACGGGTATCGCCTAAAGGCAAACGCGCCATCGCTCTCACTTGCTGCTCAAATTGACTGCTCACACAGGCATCCATGGTGTAGTGACCAGAGTTGTGAGGGCGTGGTGCAATTTCATTAGCAACAATATCACCGTTCTTCAGAATGAAAAATTCAATGCAAAGCACGCCCACATAATCAATTTTTCGAATCAGCGCTTTAGCTGCTTCAATAATTTTCTTTTCTTGAGCAGGCTTGATCGATGGTGCAGGCACTGTAGAAGTATGCAAAATACCATCACGATGTATATTTTGAGAAACGGGGTAGGCTACTACTGCATCGTCATAACCACGCACCACCAAAGCGGAGACTTCAAAATCCAAGTCCATTCGCTTTTCTAATACACAAGCTACCTTACCGAGCTCAGTCCACACAGCAGACAAATCAGTTGCAGCAACAACCGTCATTTGGCCCTTGCCGTCATAGCCCATCCGAGCAGTCTTCAAGATTCCAGGGAAAAGTTCTGCAGGGGCATTAGCAATATCGGCATCATGCTCGATCACAAAATGAGGAGCAGGCCCAATATTGGTTTCAGACTTCCAAGTTGCCAAGAAATTTTTCTCAGCAATGCGGTTTTGCGCCAAAGAAACGCAGCTACTTCGGGGCGCCACGAACACACCTAAAGACTCTAATTCATCCAAAGCCTGAGCCGGAACATTTTCAAATTCAGTGCTTACAGATGCGCAAAGAGATGCCATTTCTTTTAATGCCGCTGAGTCTGTGTAGTCTGCCTGAATAAATTTTTCAGCAATAGAACCTGCAGGACTATCTGCGCCTGGATCAAGAACGCAGACCTTGTAACCCATAGCTTGTGCTGCTTGAGTAAACATTCGCCCCAATTGACCGCCACCTAATATACCTAAATACGAACCCGGCAAAATGGGTTCCAAACGATCTGCCATGTAATTAATACCCCGGCAAATTCATTGAACGCGCGGTATCGGATTGCTTAACGCGGAACTCTTCTAGACGCTTTGCTAAATCAGCGTCATGCAAAGCTAGACCTGCGATAACATGTAAAGCGGCATTTGCTGCACCAGCTTCGCCAATAGCAAAAGTTGCTACAGGAATGCCTTTGGGCATTTGTACGATAGAGTACAAAGAGTCTTCACCACGCAAATATTTGCTTGCAACAGGAACACCATAAACTGGAACGATTGTTTTGGAGGCGAGCATGCCCGGTAAATGCGCTGCACCGCCTGCACCTGCAATGATTGCTTGAAGGCCATTCGCTTGAGCGTTTTCAGCATACTGAAACATATCATCAGGCATGCGGTGTGCAGAGAGTACTTTTGCTTCGTGAGCAATGCCAAATTGCTCCAGCATTTGTGCGGCGTGCTGCATAGTGTCCCAATCTGAATTGGAACCCATCACTATTCCGACTATTGGCTTCTTGCTCATCTACCTCTCCAAATGCCCTAAGTATCGCGTTTATATCGATTAAGGGCTCTATTATCCCTGAGTTAGGCGACTCAAGGCTTCGCGATATTTTTGGGCTGTCTTTTCGATGACTTCGGCAGGTAATTGCGGTGCTGGAGCTGTCTTAGGCCATGGCTTACCGTTTACCTGGGCAGTTTCCAGCCAATCGCGCACAAATTGCTTATCGTAAGACGGTGGGTTTGAACCAACATAGTAGGTTTCAGCTGGCCAGAATCGTGAGGAATCGGCGGTGAGAATCTCATCCATCAGCACTAATTGACCTGCATCATCCAGACCAAATTCAAATTTGGTGTCGGCGATGATGATTCCGCGAGTAGCTGCGTACTCTGACGCCTCTTTATAAAGACGAATGCTCACTTCACGAATTTGATTGGCCAATTTCTCACCAATAAGCTCAATCACTTTCTCAAAAGAGATATTTTCATCATGCTCACCAACTTCCGCTTTTGCGGCAGGAGTAAAAATGGGTTCAGGTAATTTTTGGGCATTCTCCAAACCGGATGGCAATGAAATACCGCAAACCTTGCCAGTGTCTTTGTAGTCCTTCCAACCGCTACCCGCCAAGTAACCGCGCACTACTGCTTCAACCAAAATTGGCTTTAAACGCTTTGCAACTACTGCACGCCCTTGAACTTGATCTACTTCATCAGCAGGCACTACAGTCGTAGGATCGATTCCAGTCAGATGATTTGGAATTACCTTGCCCAATTTATCAAACCAAAAGTTCGCCATTTGATTGAGAACAATGCCTTTTTCTGGAATAGGCTCACCCATCACCACATCAAAGGCAGATAAGCGATCAGTAGTAATCATCAAAAGCTTGTCGTCACCCAGCGCATAAACATCACGCACCTTACCTTTGGAAAGCAGAGGTAATGACTTAATAGAAGTGGCGTAAAGAGCTGGCATATTTAAATCACTTCACAATCTGAGCTAACTTACCGCTCTTATACAACTCAGCCATTTTTTCTAATGGAATAGGTTTAATTTTGGATGCTTGACCAGCAGAACCAAAAGCTTGGAAACGGGCAATACACACCTTCTTAGCTGCTTCACGAGCTGGCTTTAAATAGTCGCGAGGATCGAATTTGCTTGGGTTCTCGAAAAGATAACGACGGATAGCGCCCGTCATTGCCAAACGAATATCGGTATCAATGTTGATCTTGCGAACACCATTCTTAATACCTTCCTGAATCTCTTCAACAGGCACGCCGTAGGTTTCTTTCATATCGCCACCAAATTCACGAATCTCAGCAAGCAACTCTTGCGGAACGCTAGAGGAGCCATGCATGACTAAGTGTGTATTCGGAATACGTGCATGAATTTCTTTAATACGATCTATCGCCAAAATATCGCCAGTTGGCTTTTTTGTGAATTTATATGCGCCATGGCTAGTACCAATCGCAATTGCTAAAGCATCACACTGAGTAGCCTTTACAAAGTCCGCGGCTTGCTCCACATCCGTGAGCAACTGCTCACGAGTCATCAAGCCATCCGCGCCATGACCATCTTCTTTATCGCCCTTCATCGTCTCAAGAGACCCCAATACACCGAGTTCGGCCTCAACGGTAACGCCGATAGAGTGAGAAAACTTCACCACCTCTCTAGAAACATCTACGTTGTATTCATAACTTGCAACAGATTTTCCGTCAGCCTCTAAGGAGCCATCCATCATCACGCTAGTAAAACCGCTCTTAATAGCAGCCATACAAACTGCTGGGCTTTGACCATGATCTTGGTGCATCACCACTGGAATATGGGGATAAGCCTCAACTGCAGCAGAAATGAGATGGCGTAAGAAGGCTTCACCAGCATATTTGCGTGCACCAGCAGACGCTTGCATGATCACTGGGGAGTCAGCCTCATTTGCCGCTTCCATGATTGCAGTCACTTGTTCTAAGTTGTTCACGTTAAAGGCTGGTAAACCATAGCCGTTCTCGGCTGCATGATCCAAGAGTTGTCGTAAAGATACTAAAGCCATGATGTTCTCTTAATGTGTAATGAGTAAATAATAAATTTTGATCGGCCGTGAATTACTTCACATGAATAATCTTGAGAGTATTGGTACCGCCGGGTTCGCCCATCGGCTCACCAGAAGTCAGAACCACAGTGTCGCCTTTTTTGACTGCGCCCAGCTTTTTCAAGCACGCCTCAACCTCTTGCAAAGCTGTATCTCTATCCTTGGTGTAATCCAAACCGATTGGTGTGACATTGCGATAAGTACTTAAAGCACGTTGAGTGGCAATCTTTGAAGTGAGAGCAAAAATAGGCACATGAATATTGTGACGGCTCATCCAAATCGCCGTTGAGCCAGAGTCAGTTAAGGCAGCAATCGCATTCGCATTGAGATGGTGGGCGGTAAATAAAGCGCCCAAAGCAATGGTTTGATCAATCCGAGCAAATGTTTGATCCAAGAAGTCGGTATCCAATTTCACGCGGTCTGATTTCTCTGCCTCAACACAAATCTCTGCCATCGCTTTAATGGTTTGCACTGGGTACATGCCGGCAGCAGA